>NZ_CP087999.1:4135000-4735000 GCF_021044625.1 Geomonas sp. RF6
GTGGAGCATTTCTACCGGAAGTACTCCCACTGGTCCGGAGCGGGGGAGATCATCACCCCGCAGGCGCTGCAGCTCCTGATGAGCTACCCCTTTCCAGGGAACGTGAGGGAACTGGAGAACCTGGTGGAGCGCTGCGTCGTACTCGGCAGCCGCGTCATCACGGCCGAGTGTCTTCCCGCCAAGGTGCGCGACTACCAGGCTGCCCCCCCGGCCGCGGAGGCCTTCGAGATACCGGAGGGTGGGATGGACCTGCAGGGGTACCTGGACACCCTGGAGTACCGCATGCTGGTGCAGGCACTGGAGCGCAGCGGCGGGGTAAAAAAGCGCGCCGCTTCCCTGCTGGGGCTCACCTTCCGCTCCTTCCGCTACCGTCTGGCAAAATTCGGCATGGACGACGACTGAGGTGACGAAAAACGTCACCCCTCGACGACGTAAATTGTCAACCTCTCCCCCGCGTCTCCCCTCTGGTGGCCCCTTTACCCCCTATTTTCCCCCTTTTGAGGCGGATTTTACTCCTTTCCGGTTTGGCGTGCATATTGCTAGGTGATATTTCAGACTTTAATGTTCAATAGGTGGTCGCAGTCACGTCAGGCTCGCCATCACATCACCAAAAGGAGAAGCGCATGTTAAGAAAACTCAAAAGCAGCAAAGGCTTCACGCTCATCGAGCTGTTGATCGTCGTGGCGATCATCGGCATCCTGGCGGCAATCGCCATCCCGCAGTTCTCCGCGTACCGCCAGAAGGCGTACAACTCCGCCGCACTGAGCGACCTGAAGAACTCGAAGACCGCCCTCGAGTCCTACTACGCCGACAACCAGCACTATCCGGAATAAGGTTTAGTTCCGCATAATCAGCCTGATTATTACTTACAAAAAGAATATAAAGGAGTTCGATATGAAAAAGATTTTAGCTGTAGCCGCTCTCCTCGCGTGCGCCGCAGGCACCTCCTACGCCGTCACCAACGGCTGGGGCTATGGTACCGCAGGAACATACACCTTCGGCGCCACCGCCGCTACCCAGCTCGCATTCAAACCCTCTGCAAACGTGGGCATGTCCTACGACACCGATTCCGGCGGCACCGTCTATACCGTGGGCGCCTACCATGCACAGGGGAACAAGGCGTACGCTACGAGCTCTGTCGATACCAACGTGTACTACACCGACATCACTGCACCTGGCATCAACGTGGCACTCTCCACCCCCGCAGCCCCCACCAAGCCGACGAGCGCAACCGCATCCACCGCGTTCGGCGCAGGGTGGACCGCCAGCAAGTAAGACAGAAAGAAGCGTTACTTTTTCAATTGCGGGGTGCACCACGTGCACCCCGTTTTTTTCGAGTGCCTGAAGGGGCTGCACATGTCGACATTCGAGAATTTCTTCCGGTTGAGCATCACCTCCCTTTTGCGTGACCGGCTGCTCTATCTCCTCCTTTCCCTGGCCTTCCTGGTGCTCCTGCTGATTCCGCTTTTCAGCATGTTTTCCCTGCGCCAGGTCCAGGAGCTTTCGGTGACCCTTTCCCTGTCGGCGCTCTCGCTCCTCCTCCTGGTGGTGGCGGTCCTCACCGGCGCCTCCTCTCTCTGGCGCGACGTGGAAAAACGCTACACCGCCTCCGTTCTCGGTCTTCCGGTCTCCAGAGGCGCCCTTGTGGTGGGGAAGTTCCTGGCGATCGCTACGCTGCTGGCCGCTATCGCCGCCCTTTTCGGACTCGGCTCCGTGCTCGCCATCAAGGTGGCGGCGGCGTCGTACCCCGCGGACATCCCGGTGCGCTGGGATGTCTTCGCCGCGGCGGTGTGCTTCGAGTATCTGAAGAACGTGATGCTTCTTTCCCTGGCTTTTCTCTTTTCAGCGGTGAGCACCTCCTTTTACTTCCCTTTTCTCGCCTCCTTTGCCATCTATCTCGCAGGAAGCGCCAGCCAGGACGTCTTCGAGATGCTCAGCGGCTCCTACGGGCAGGCGCTCCTCCCCTCGTCCCGGGCCCTGATCAAGGGGATCTACTACCTGTTGCCGAACTTCTCCGCCTTCGACCTGAAGACCCAGGCGATCTACGCGCTCCCCCTTTCCCCCGGCACACTCGTTCTTACCTGCATCTACTTCGTCTGCTACACGGGACTCGCTCTCTCGGTGGCTGTGTGGAGCTTCTCCAGAAGAGAGCTGGCATGATCGGCAGGATCGTCTGCGCCCTTTTTCTCTGCGGCTATCTCGCCGTCATCGTTCCCTTCACCACCGCGGTAGCACACCGGCCGCTGGCGGTGAAGCTGGGGACCATGCCGAGCCCCGAGGTGCTGCGTCCCCTCTCCGGGGGAAACAGGCAGTTCATCGCGCAGTACGCGGTGGTGAAGGTCCTCTTCTACTACGGGACACTGGTGGAGAAATTCAGGGAAAAGATCTACCTGAAGCCGGAGTACGAGAACATGTTCGACACCCTTCAGACGGCGGCGAAGCTCGACCCCTGGAACAGCGACGTGTACTACTTCACCCAGGCCGCCTTCACCTGGGAGCTGCGCAGGATCGACGAGGTGAACCGACTCCTTGAGTTCGGCATGCGCTACCGCACCTGGGACTACCAGCTCCCTTTCTTCCTGGGCTTCAACAACGCCTATTTCAGGAAGGACTACGCGGCCGCCGCGCCGTACTTCGAGAAGGCCGCGAAGCTCTCGCACGACCCTCTCATGGTGAACCTCTCCGCCCGCTATTTCTCCGAGTCGGGACAAAACGAGATGGCGCTGCGCTTCATCGAGTTCATGCAGAGGCGCACCACGGACCGGAAGATGATCGCCCTGTACGAGATACGGAAGCAGGCGCTGATCGGGGCGCTGACGGTACAAAAGGGGGCCGAGGAATACCGGCGCAGGTTCGGCACCCCCCCCGCCCGCGTCTCCGATCTCGTCGCGAAGGGGGTCCTGAAGAGCATCCCCCGCGACCCGTACGGCGGCGAGTATTACCTGGACGAAAAGGGTGTGGTGCGCAGCACCAGCAAGTTCGCCCGCCCCTCCACCCCCCCGCAGCAGAAGGGGGGAGTTCCCAGCAGGAGAATGGATTGATGAATGCACTCGAGATCTCCGGCCTTTCCAAGACCTACCGCGGCAAGAAGCTCGCGAAGGTCACCGCCCTGAAGGACCTCTCGCTGGAGGTGCGTCCCGGCGAGGTCTTCGGCTTCCTGGGGCCGAACGGCGCCGGAAAGAGCACCACCATAAAGTCGATCATCGGGCTCGTGCGCCCGGAGTCGGGGAGCATCACCATCTTCGGTGAGCCGGCCCGTTCCCCCCGCTCCCGCCTGAGGGTGGGGTATCTCCCGGAGAATCCCTCCTTCTACGACTTTCTCTCTGCCCGCGAATATCTCCTCTTCGTGGGGCGCATCTTCGGCATGAGCGAGGACGCCATCAGGACCCGCAGCCATGAGGTGCTGGAGCTCCTCGATCTCGCCTCCGCCGCGGACCGCCCGGTGAGGGGATACAGCAAGGGGATGGTGCAGAGGCTGGGGCTCGCCCAGGCGATGCTGCACGACCCGGACCTGTACATCCTGGACGAGCCGATGAGCGGGCTCGATCCCATCGGCAGGGCGCTCGTGAAGGAGATCATCAAGGAGCTGAAAACGAGCGGGAAAACGGTCTTTTTCAGCACCCACATCACGGCGGACATCGAGGTTGTGTGCGACAGGGTGGGGATCGTTGGCGGGGGGCGCCTGCGGGCCGTTGACAGCGTCGCCAATATCCTGCAAAGTGGCGTCGAAGGTTACCTCCTGCAGGTGAACCGGACCGGCACCTTCGAGGAGCTGGCGGTGGAGAAGTCCCGTCTGCAGCAGGTTCTCGGGGAGCTCTGCGCTAGCGGCGCCGTCATCGAGCGGATCGAGCCGCAGCGCAAGGATATGGAGGCGTATCTACTTGACGTTCTCGCAGACGACGTTGCCGTCAAAAAGTAAGGAAATCGCTCTTCTTGTTGCGGCCGTCGCTGTTGTGTACTGCGGTGCCCTGTGGGGGACGATCGTCTCCATAGACGACGCCGCGATCATGAGATTCTACGGCAGCAGCCGGCTGTCCCTTCTCGACGTGCTCAGGGCGGGGGAGGGGTACTACTATCGCCCCCTGATCGCCCTGAGCTATTTCCTCGATGCCCGCATCTTCGGCCACTCCCCCTTCCTGATGCACCTGGAAAACGTCCTGATCCACGGCGCGAACGTAGTCCTTCTGTACCTGCTGGCCTGCCGCCTTCTCGGGACTGCCGTTCCCCGTCTTCCCTTCCTGGCAGCCCTCGTTTTTGCAGTGCACCCCGTCAACTCCGAAGCGGTGAGCTGGATCGCCGGCCGCACCGATCCGCTGGCCGCTGTCTTCGTGCTCGGGTCTGCCCTCTCCCTGTGCCGCGGCGCCGAGACGGGGAGGGCAAGGTACACAGTACTCTCCGTACTCCTCCTCCTCGTGGGGGTGATGGCCAAGGAGACGGCGATACTCTTTGTCCCCGCCTCCTTCGTTCTCCTTTTCTGCTGGCGCACACTGCACCCCGAGCGTTGCGACCGGTTCCGGCAGCAGGTGACGGTACTTGCCGGACTCTATCTTTGCCTCTGCGCCGGGGCCGCCGTCGTCCTCGCCTCGCGCCTGGGGGGGCATAACAGTGCGGCGAAGCTTGCTGCCGGTGTCACCGGCGGCGCCATGCTGCACGGCCTGGACTCCCTCGTGCTGTTCCTGTCGGTGTGGGGTTTCTACCTCAAGAAGATGGTTTTTCCCTGGCCCCTTTGCTTCGCCATCACCTCCGTATCGCCGTGGTACGCGGTTCCCGGGGCGGCTGCTCTCCTTCTTCTTGGCTGCGCCCGTAAAAGAAGCCCGTGGTTCCTCCTGTTCTGCACCGGGGCCTTTTTTCTCCTCCCCGCCATCCTCGTGGGGGTGCTGGACATGACCTGGACCGTGGTGGCGGAGCGCTATCTGTACCTTCCCTGCGCCTTCTTCTCCATTGCTGTTGTCGGCTACCTTCACGAGGTGGCGCAGCGCCTGCGTCTGCGCCCGATGGCCGCTCCTGCTCTTTGGCTTCTCTTCGCCGCTGCCGCCCTTTCCACGGTGCAGCGCACGACCGTGTGGCACTCCAATCTCTCCCTCTTCACCGACACCGTGTCGAAGACCCCGGACTTCGGCATGCTGCACAACGAGCTCGCCGCCGCCCTGGCGACCTCCGGCCGGCTGGCCGAGGCCGAGAAGGAACTCGAGGTGGCCTCCACCCTTCGCCCGAGCGAGCTGGTGCAGGGACTGATCCGGCGCAACCGGATCCTCATCCGGGTGAAGATGGCGAAGACCCCGCAGGAGCGGCGCACCCTCCTCCTGGGGTACGGATGGGACAGGGTCCGCACGGACCCGGATCTCCTCAGAATCCTGCGGGACGAAGACTACGCCATGCTGCGCCATGCTTCGGGGGGGGAGCGGGACTCCCTGGCAAGCGAACTGATCGAGGTTGGCGACCGGCTCTACGCTGAAACCGGCGACACGCTCTTTCTGTACAACAACGGCCAGCTCCATCTTGGGCGTGGAGACGAGGCGCGGGCTCTCTCCTGCTTCGCCCGCTGTGCCGCCGCTCCGGAGGAGGCCTTCTACAAGGAGGCTGCCGCGAAGCTCGCCGCCAGACTGGGGGGGAAGCAATGACCCCGTACCTGCGCCTTCTGCGCGCCCACCAGTGGCTGAAAAACCTGATGCTCCTTTTCCCCCCCTTCCTCTCCGGCGCGCTTTTGCAACCTGCGCTGCTGCAAAGGGGGGTGCTGCCGATACTCTCCTTCTGTCTCGCCTCCAGCGCGACCTATGTCTTCAACGACGTGCACGATGCCGAGAGGGACCGCCATCACCCGGTTAAAAAGGGGAGGCCGGTCGCCTGCGGGGAAATCTCCCGGGGGCGCGCCACCTTCTTCGGGGTCTGCCTTCTCGTTGGGGCCCTTTTTTGCGGCAGCCGTGTTCCCGGAGGGTTTTTCCCCTTCCTCGCGGCGTACCTCCTCATCAACGCCTGCTACACGCTGGGGCTGAAGGCCCTCCCCGTCGTCGACATCTTCTGTATCGCCGCCGGATTCGTGCTGCGCCTGCAGGGGGGAGGGGCCGCCTTCGGAGTGATCATTTCGGAGTGGCTCTTCCTGTCGGTCTTTCTCCTTGCCGTCTTTCTCAGCACCGGTAAGAGACTGTGCGAAAAGGGGGGGCTCGCCGACAATGCGGCAAACCACCGCAAGAGCCTGGAGGGGTACCCGGAGGGGTTTCTGGAGCTCGCCATGGGGATCACCGGAGCCGCGGTCCTCGTCACCTACGCCATGTACACCCTCTCCCGCCATGCGCTCATCTACACGGTGCCGCTGTGCACCTTCGGTCTGCTGCGCTACACCTTGCGGGTGAAGGCGGGGGGGGGAGGGGACCCGACGGACGCGCTCCTGAAGGACCTCCCCCTTTGCGTCACCGGGCTTTTGTGGGTGGTGCTGACCGCCTTCGGTATCTACCGATGAGCGTGTACGTGGTGCTCGTCAACTACAACGGCTGGGAAGATACTGTAGCCTGCCTCGACTCCCTCTTCCGTTCCGACTACCCTCGCTTTCGGGTGCTCGTCTGCGACAACGGTTCCGGTGACGGATCTCTGGACAAAATCGCGCAGTGGGCTGAGGGGGGGCGCTCGCTCCCTCCGGCTCGGCGCGGCACCCTCGCAAGGCTGCATCACCCCCCGAGGGTGAGGGCGCTCCCCTTCGCGCGCTACGACCGCCGCGCTGCGGAGTCGGGAGGGGAGGTGGGGGAGGAAGCGCCCCTCGTCCTCATCGACTGCGGGGAAAACCTGGGCTTTGCCGGCGGGAACAACGTGGCGCTGCGCTACGCCCTTGCCCGCGGCGATTTCGACCATGCCTGGCTTTTGAACAATGACACCGTGGTGGAGCCGGATGCCATGAGAGCCATGGCCGCGCGCCTCGCGGAGAGCGCAGAGGGGGGGCTCTGTGCCGCCACCCTTTTGCACTACCACGACCCCTCCCGGGTGCAGGCGCTGGGGGGCGGGTGGTATTGCAAGTGGCTGGGGCTTGCCTGGCACCTCGGGCGGCTCAGTAGGTGGCCGGCGCGCCCCGACCGGGACCGTATCGAGCGCCTCCTGCATTACCCCGTCGGCGCCTCCATGATGGTGTCGAAGGGGTTCCTCGAGGAGGTCGGGCTTTTGTGCGAGGAGTACTTCCTCTATTTCGAGGAGCTCGACTGGGTGCTGCGCGCCGCCGGGCGCTACGGCGTCGTCTATGCTCCCGAGAGCGTGGTGTACCACAAGGTCGGTGCCAGCGTAGGGACAAGCAGCAATCCCGCCGCAAAGAGCGCAGCCTGCGACTACTGGAACGCGAGGAACAGGATTTTCTTTACCCGGCGATGGTTTCCGGAGGCGCTCCCCACCGTCTACCTGGGACTCCTGGGGACCCTGGCGGTGCGGCTCCTCCTCGGCAAATGGGACAGGGCGGCGATGCTCCTCAGGCTTCTCTGCGGCGGGGAGGACGCGCGCCCCGTCGTCCGCCCCGGCTGAGGCGCCCTGCATAGACACCTTCTATTGCGATCTCTTTTTCGAGGACCCGTTGTGAACAAAGCGTTGTCGCTTCTTTTCTCTGCGCTGCACAGGATCTCCCCTGTGCTCGAGCTCTTCCTGGCTCCGTTTACCCTCTTCAGCGCGCTCCTCCTCTCCTTCATCAGGAGGGGGGAGATCGACAGGATGCCTCTCACCAGGAAGATCCTTCTGAAGGTCGGCGTCTTTCCCGTCGTGCGTCATTACTACGAGCCGCAGTTCGACCACCGGCAGTTGACCCGCCCGCTCGGGGAGGACAGGACCCTCCCGGGGGTGGATCTCAATGTGGAGGAACAGCTCGCTTTGCTGCGGGAACTGCACTACGGCGCCGAGCTCCTGCAATTCCCCACCCGCAGCGGCTCACCTCTGGAATACTGCTACGACAACCCCTTCTTCAGAGCAGGGGACTCGGAATTCCTCTACTCCATGGTACGACGGTTCACCCCGCGCACCGTCATCGAGATCGGCAGCGGCAACTCGACTCTCATGGTCAGAAACGCACTGAAAAAGAACGCGCAGGAGCGGGAGGGGTACCGCTGCAGGCACGTCTGCATCGAGCCGTACGAAATGCCCTGGCTTGAGCAGGCCGGGGTCGAGGTGATTCGCGAGCGGGTGGAGACGGTGGATCGCGCCCTCTTCGCGGAGCTCGGAGCAGGGGACATCCTCTTTGTGGACTCCTCCCACATCATAAAACCGCAGGGGGACGTGCTCGCCATCTACCTCGAAATCCTCCCCCTCCTCAGATCGGGAGTGCTCGTGCACGTCCACGACGTCCTGTCACCGAAAGACTATTTCGAGAGGTGGGTGGTGCACGAGGTGAAGTTCTGGAACGAACAGTACCTGCTGGAAGCTTTTCTGACTCTCAACAACCATTTCAGAATCATCGGAGCCCTCAACTATTTGAAGCACCACCACTTCGAGGAGCTGGCAGCGAGCTGCCCGGTGATGGCGACCGAGAGCGGGTGCGAGCCCGGCTCCTTCTGGATGGTGAGGAACTGATCGATGCGGATTTCGGTGATCACCGTCTGCCACAACAGCGCCTCATATCTTGAGCAGACCATCACGAGCGTTCTCGGGCAGTCGTACCGCGACCTGGAGTACATCATCGTGGACGGCGGATCCTGCGACGCGACGGTGCAGATCATCAAGGCCCACGCCGCCCGTGACCCGAGGGTTCGCTGGGTCTCCGAGCCGGACGGCGGGATCTCCGATGCCATGAACAAGGGGGTGCGCATGGCGAGCGGCGAGATAGTGGCCCACCTGCACTCCGATGATTTCTATCCGCACGAGAGAGTACTGGAGGCGGTGGCCTCGGCGTGGGTGGAGCATGGTGACCCCCACTGGCTCACCGGTGGGGTCCATCTCGTGGACCGGGAGGGGCGATTCCTGAGGGAGGTGAAGGTCAGGCGCTACTCCTGCCGCAGGCTGATCCACTCAAACATACTCCTGCACCCGGCGACTTTCGTGCGGCGCACCTCCTTTCTCGCCTGCGGGGGATTCGACACCTCCTTGAGCTTCTGCATGGACTACCACCTCTGGCTCAGGCTCGGTGCGCTTGGCAACCCGATCCTCGTGCCGCAGGCGCTCGCCTCCTTCAGGGTGCACGGGGGGAGCCGCTCTACCGCCCAGGCTGCAGCGGCCTATGCCGAGGAATTCCGGGTACGCTGCGCTTTTCTGGAGGAGCGCGGCCTGTGGCGGCTTCCGTACCGGATCGAGTACCTCGTCAAGCGGCATCTGAACCGCCTTTTCATGAATCGGCTCGCCGCCTCAGCCGACGGCGCCACCGGTGGTGACGCGTGAGTGCCGCCCCAAAGGTCTCGGTGATCATCCCCTGCTACAACCACGGCGCCTACCTGGACCAGGCGGTGGGGTCGGTGCTCGCCCAGAGCTATCAGGATTTCGAGATCGTGGTGGTGAACGACGGCTCAAGCGACCCGGAGACGGTGGAGCTCCTCCGGAAGTACCAAAGGCCGAAGACGAGAGTCATCCACACGGCAAACTGCGGCGTCTCCCGCGCCAGGAATGCCGGGATCAGCAGCGCCCGTGGCGCATACATCCTGCCGCTCGACGCGGACGATTTCATCGGGGAGAGGTACCTGGAAAAGGCGGTGGCGATTCTCGATGCGGATCCCGCAGCGGGGGTGGTGTATTGCGAGCAGGAGATGTTCGGCGCACGGGAGGGGGTGCCGCCTCTCCCCCCCTACGATGCCACCGATCTCCTCTTCGACAACCTGATCCTCTCCTGCGCCATGTACCGCAAGGGGGACTGGGAGAGGGTAGGGGGATACTCTCCCCGCTTCGTCTACGGCTGGGAAGACTGGGACTTCTGGATCTCGCTGTCGCGGCTCAACAAAAAGGTTATCAAGCTCCCCGAAATACTATACTATTACCGGATTCGCGCCGGCTCCCGGGACCGCTCCATGTGCCTTCGCCACAAGATCGCCACCATGGGGCTCCTGATCGTGCGTCACCATCCCCTTTACCTGAAGAACTGCGGCCGCCTGCTGGCGAGGAGCGCCCGGTTCCTTTCGCGCACCCTCAAGGGGGTGCTCTCTTGATCCGGCTGAAGAACCTTCACGGAAGTGCTGAAACGAGCAATGACATGGCAGAGGCTTACGATCTGATCCTTACACCAACCTCTGCGTCGGCGAACTACTGGCGTGATCTGTGGCGCTACCGGGAGCTTTTCTGCTTTCTGGCTTGGCGCGACATCCTGGTGCGCTACAAGCAGACCTCGATCGGCGTGGCCTGGAGCGTGCTGCGCCCCTTCCTCACCATGGTGGTCTTCACCCTGATTTTCGGAAGGGTGGCGCAGCTCCCCTCCAACGGCGTTCCCTACCCGGTCATGGTGTACGCGGGGATGCTCCCCTGGCAGCTCTTCGCGAACTCCCTCTCCGAGAGCAGCAATTCGTTGCTGGACAACGCAAACCTCCTGACGAAGGTCTATTTCCCGAGGGTGATCGTCCCTGCCAGCGCCGTCATCGTCAGCGTGGTCGATTTTCTCATCTCCAGCCTGATCCTCTGCGGGATCATGGCGTGGTACCGTTTCGTTCCCGACCTGAAGATTCTGCTTTTGCCGGTCTTTTTCCTGCTGGCCTGTCTCGCCGCCTCGGGAGCGGGCTTCTGGCTCTCTGCGCTCAACGTGAAGTACCGCGATTTCCGCCACGTGGTCCCCTTTCTGGTGCAATTCGGCCTCTACGTCTCTCCTGTGGGATTCTCCAGCGCGATCGTGTCCGAGGAGTGGCGCTTCTTCTACTTCCTGAACCCCATGGTCGGCGTCATCGACGGTTTCCGCTGGGCGCTCCTTGGGGATGCCTTCCCGGTGAACTGGTCCGGCTTTTTCCTCTCCTGCGCCCTCGTCCTTTTCATCTTCGCTGGCGGGATCCTCTACTTCCGCCGCATGGAACGCAGCTTTGCGGACGTGATATGAGAGAGCGCATGGCCGCACGGCGGCGCATTACACTCCCTTGCAGAATCCGGTGGACGGGCCTTTGATGTCGACTGTCATCAACGTGGAAAATCTGGGGAAGAAGTACCTGCTGCGGCACGCGGGGCAGGGGGCAGCGTCGGGGTCCTTCCGGGAGATGCTGAGCGAGGGGGCGAAACGCGTGGGGCGCCGCATCATCGGCGCAGGTGGCGGGAGCCATGCGCCGTGCGAGGAATTCTGGGCGCTCAGGGACGTCTCCTTCCAGATCCGGCAGGGGGACCGTATCGGCATCATCGGCCGCAATGGTGCCGGCAAGTCCACCCTCCTGAAGATCCTCAGCCGCATCACGGACCCGAGCAGCGGATCGGTCTCCATAAGGGGGAGAGTAGCCTCGCTGCTGGAAGTGGGGACAGGGTTTCACCCGGAGCTCACCGGGCGCGAGAACATCTTTCTGAACGGCGCCATCCTCGGCATGGGGCGCCAGGAGATCAGAAAAAAGTTTGACGAGATAGTGGACTTTGCCGAAATAGAGAGGTTTCTCGATACTCCGGTGAAGCGCTACTCTTCCGGGATGTACGTCCGGCTCGCTTTTGCGGTGGCCGCCCACCTGGAACCGGAGATACTCCTGGTGGACGAGGTGCTGGCGGTGGGGGATGCCCAGTTCCAGAAGAAATGTCTGGGAAAGATGGAGGAGGTATCTGCCAGGGGGGGGCGCACGGTCGTCTTCGTCAGTCACAACATGGCCACCATCAGCAGTCTTTGCAACCGCACCATCCTGCTGGAAAAGGGGTCCGTGTGCGCCGACGGCGACACCTCCGTGGTGATTGAGCGCTACCTTGCCGGGGTGAACGAGCAGGCCGCCATTTCGCTTCGTGATCGCACAGACCGCACCGGGAACGGCGCCATTCGCTTCACCGAGGTCACCCTGGTAAACGAGAGGGGGGACCAGGTGGCCTCCTTCGCCAGCGGTGAGTGCGCCAAACTCATCTTGAGCTTTCAAAGGGGTGCCCCCACCGTGAAGGAGCTGCGAGTCGACCTGGGGATAGACAACAGTGCCGGGGAGCGCATCTTCTGGATGAGTAACGACACCCTCGGCAAGGTCTTCCGTGAGGTGGGGCCCTCCGCGCTTGCGGTGGAGATAACGCTGCCGCGTTTGCAACTCTCCCCGGGGAGGTACTTCTTTACCATCTTCGCCTCCGCAGGCGGAGAAGTGGTCGACTGGATCCAGAACGCCGGCGCCTTCTTCGTAGAGGGGGGGGACTACTACAGGACCGGGAGGTTGCCGCCGCACAGCCAGGGTTCTTTCTACGCCAATTACGACTTCGACCTGAAAGAGCAGGATCAACCATGAAAGAAAGGATCAGGAATATCTGCCACCATGCGGCGAGGGCCCTTCTGGCGAACCCCCTGATGAGGGAGCGGGTCCTTCGGGTCGTCCTCGAACCGAGGGAGGCCGCGGCCCGGACTCTCGCGCAGCCGGGATACCTGGATGACATCGGCTGGTTCAACGCCTACGAGAAAGGGATGCCGGTGGGGGCGGAGAACGAGCCGGTTCCCTGGCTCACCTATCCTGCCGTGAGCTTTCTGAAGGAGCGCCTGCATCGCGACTTCGATCTCTTCGAGTACGGCTGCGGGAACTCCACCCTTTTCTATGCCGACAGGGTCCAATCGGTGAGTGCCGTTGAACACGACCGTGTCTGGTTTGAGAGGGTGCAAGAGGGGATGGCGCCCAATGTCCGGCTCATCTTTTCGGAGCTGGAGTATGGTGGGGGGTACTGCCGCACCTGCCTCGCGGACGGCAAAAGGTACGACCTGATCGTGGTGGACGGCAGAGACCGGGTCAACTGCCTTGCGCACGCAGTGCAGGCACTGAAGCCGGCTGGGGTATTGATTCTCGACGACTCGCAGCGTGAAAGCTACCTCCCCGGCAGGAAGCTCGTCTCGGAAAAGGGGTTCAGGCACATCGACTTCTGGGGCATCAATCCCGGCTGCTCCTCCACCTCGTGTACCACTTTTTTTTACCGCCAGGAGAACTGCCTCGGCTTGTGAGCCTGAAGAAGGAGCCGGCGAGCGGCTTCAACCCAGAAAAAAAGATGGCTTAAGGAAGCTTACGTGCATCGCACCTTTTGTACCTTATTCGACCACAATTACCTCTACAAAGGGCTCGCCCTGTACCATTCGCTCCGGGCCTTCACCCCGACCTTCACTCTTTGGGTGCTGGCGCTCAGCGATGAGGCGTATGAGCTTCTGGAGCGCATGTCCCTGGAAAACGTCAGGCTGGTCCGCCTGGAGGATCTGGAGGACGAGGAACTGCGCCGGGCGAAGAGGAATCGCTCCGCGGTGGAGTACTACTGGACGCTCAGCCCCTCCCTCCCTCTGTACGTCCTGAAGGAAGATGCCGGGATCGACGCGGTCACCTACATAGATGCCGACTGCTTCTTCTTTTCCGATCCCGAGCCGCTGTACCGCGAGATGGGAGACGCCTCGGTGCTCGTCATCGAGCATCGCTACAGCGAGGAGCGCAAGGCGTGGGAAAAGACCAGCGGACGCTTCAACGTGCAGTTTCTGGTCTTCAAGAGGGACGAGATCGGCATGAGCGTCCTCACGAAGTGGCGCTCCCAGTGCAACGAGTGGTGCTACTACCGGGAGGAGGAGGGGCGCTTCGGCGACCAGATGTACCTCGACGCCTGGCCCCGCGAATTTCCCGGGATCCACATTCTGCAGCACAAGGGGGGAGGGCTCGCCCCCTGGAACATCAAGAACTACCGCCTGCAGAAATGCGGCGCCCGGGTGCTGGTGGACGCCGACCCCCTGGTCTTCTACCACTTTCACGCCCTGCGGATCTACTCGCGGCGCGCTTTCGAGCCTGCCGTCGGCTACACCTTCACCGGAAACGAGCTCGCGCTCGTCTACAAGCCGTATCAGGATGCCCTGAAGCGGGCGATGTCGCAGGTGGCACTATACGACCCTTCCTTCGCCCACGGCTTTACCGGCCGCGACGGCCTGGCGCGCAGGGTGCTCGCCGCTTCGGTGGCGCGGCTGGCGGCGGCGGTAAGAAGGGTCAAGGGGTAGCTCGTGGCGCATCGGAAGAGGGGGGGGCTGGGGGCGACCGCCGGGAGAGACGGGATGCAATGCCCGATTTGCGCAGAAGCGATGGCTGTGGTGCGGCGGGTGTACGACGACCGTTACGGCTATCCGGGACTTTTTCCCCTGGCGCGCTGCCCCGCCTGCGGCCACAAGGCGCTCGCCCTCCGGGATATGGACGCGACGGCGCTTTGCGAGCTGTACACCCGCTATTACCCGCGCGGCTCCTTCGATCTCGCCGATTTCTCCCCCGCCCCCGAGGCGCGGGGCTTCAGGGGGTGGCTCGGCGGTATGCGCTGTGCCGCGTACCTCTGGGTCCCGGCCGGGGTGCGGGTCCTGGACATCGGCTGCGGGGTCGGTGCCACCCTTGCCTACCACAGCGCGCGCGGGTGCGAGGCGCACGGCGTGGAAGCGGATGAAAACGTGCGCCACATCGCGCAGGCGCTGAAGCTCGAGGTGCAGATCGGTCTCTTCGACCCCGAACTGTACGCGCCGGAGAGCTTCGATTACGTCACCCTCGATCAGGTGGTGGAGCACTTCCCCGATCCCGTCGCCACCCTGCGCGGTATCGCCCGGGTGCTGAAGCCGGGAGGGGTGGTAGTAGCCAGCACCCCCAACTCCGGCGGCTGGGGTGCCCGCATCTTCGGCCGTCGCTGGATCAACTGGCACGCGCCGTACCATCTGCAGCACTTCTCGCGGCGCTCCATGGAGCTCGCCGCAGGGATGGCGGGACTGGAGCTGGTGGAGGCTCGCACCCTCACCTCTTCGGAATGGCTCTACTACCAGTGGGTGCATCTTGTCACCTGCCCGAGGCAGGGGGTGGCGTCGCCATTCTGGTCCCCCGGGGGAGTTACCGGAAAGGGGGCGCGTCCGGTGCTCGCGCTCCTTCGTCTCGTGCATCGCACGAAGGTGAACCACCTGCTCACGAGGGTCGCCGACCTTTGCGGTGCGGGGGACAACTCTCTCTTTTTCCTGAGGAAGCCGTGACCGTGATGATCCACATCCTGCTCCCGGTACACAACCGTCGCGAGCTGACCCGGCGCTTCGTGGCCTGCCTCAAGGCGCAGAGTTATCGGAATTTCCGCCTGGTGCTCGTCGATGACGGCTCGGGGGACGGCACCGCCGCCATGGTGCGGGAGGAGATCCCGGAGGTCACCGTGATCACCGGGAGCGGGTCGTGGTGGTGGGCCGGGTGCCTGCAGCAGGGGTGCAGATTCCTTGAGCGGCAGGGGGTCCCCGACTCCGATGTGGTGCTTTTCGCCAACGACGACACGGCTTTCGACCCGGACTTTCTGGAGCGCGCCGTGGCATTTCTTGCGGCACGGCCGCGCACCCTCCTTCTGGCGCACGCCTTCGATGCGGCGACCGGGGTGCTGTGCGACCGGGGGGTGCGGATCGACTGGCCGCGGTTGCGTATCGAGAAGGTTTTCAGCGATGACGATATCGGCTGCTTCTCCACGCGGGGGCTCTTCATGCGCATGGGGGACGTGAGGGAGACGGGCGGGTTCTTCCCGAGACTGCTCCCCCATTACCTTTCCGACTACGAGTTCACCCTGCGCGCCAGGCGCCGCGGGGTGCGCCTGGCCACCACCCCGGAGGTGCGGCTCTTCCTGAACGTGGAGACGACCGGCCACCACGCGCTCGGCGCCGACTCCTTGAGAGAGTGCCTCGTCAAGTTCTGCTCCATGAAGTCGGCGGATAACCTCCTGTGCTGGACCAGTTTCATCGTGCTGGCGTGCCCCTCGCGCTGGATGCTGCGCAATATCGTGTGGCTGTGGGGGACTGCCCTCAGGAAAGTGGGGCGAGCCATGTCGCACTCATTTTTCTGGAAGACCCCGGGGACGAACCTATGACCACCGCACCGATCGTGCTCTTTGTGTACAACCGCCCCTGGCACACCCGCCAGACGGTGGAGGCCCTCGCAAGGAACCCCCTGGCTCCGGAATCCGATCTCCTTGTCTATTCCGATGCCGCAAGGACAGCGGCTGCCGCCGAGGCGGTGGGGGAGGTGCGCGCCTACCTGAAAACGATCCGCGGCTTCAGATCGGTGCAGGTAACGGAACGGGAGGAGAACCTCGGGGTGGCGCGCTCGGTCATTGCGGGGGTGTCCGATGCCATCGGGAAATTCGGCGAGGCCATCGTCGTCGAGGACGACCTGGTGACTTCCCCCCACTTTCTGGGGTACATGAACGACGCCCTCCGGCTGTACCGCGACGTGGAGGAGGTCGTGAGCATTCACGGCTATCTCTACCCGGTGGCGCAGACGCTGCCGGAGTCCTTTTTCCTCAAAGGCGCGGACTGCTGGGGGTGGGCGACCTGGAAGCGGGGGTGGGACCTCTTCGAGCCGGACGGGAGAAAGCTGCAGGCCGCTCTCGCCGCCCGCAAGCTGGAGCGGCGCTTCGAATTCAACGGCACCTATCCGTACTGCCGCCTCCTGGAGGATCAGATCGCGGGGCGGAACGATTCCTGGGCCATCAGGTGGTACGCCAGCGCCCTCCTGCACGACAGGCTGACCCTCTACCCCGGGAGGTCGCTGGTGCACAATATCGGCAACGACCTGAGCGGCACCCACTGCGACAACGTCCGTTGCTACGATACGGAGATGTCCAGCCGCCCCATCTCTCTGGCGCCCCTGCCGCCGGAGGAGGACCGCTTCGCTCTGCATGCCTTCGAGTGCTACTTCAGGAAAATCCGGCCGTCGCGTTGCCAAAGGCTCCTCGCCCGTCTGGCGGGAGTGTTCCGATGATGCACCGTGTCAGGAACCGGCTTTCCAGGTGGCTCCCCCCCGCCCTCGTCGACTGCCTCGCCCGCAGGAAAAGGGTGTATGGCTACTTCGGCGACTACTCCTGCTGGGAGGACGCCAGACGGGCCTCTGGCGGCTACGACTCCGGCCACATCCTGGAAAAGGTGTGCGCGTCACTGCTCAAGGTGAAGCAGGGGGTGGCGGTCTATGAGAGGGACTCGGTCCTTTTCGACGAGGTGCAGCACGCCTGGCCCCTGCTGGCGGGACTGCTGTGGATCGCCTCCCGGGAGGATCACCGGCTGAACCTGCTGGACTTCGGCGGTTCTCTCGGGAGCAGCTACTATCAGTGCCGCGCCTTTCTGCAGCATCTCCCGCAGCTCAGGTGGAGCATCGTCGAACAGGAAGCGTTTGTCAGGCGCGGTAGGGAGCTCTTCGAGGACGAGGTGCTCAGATTCTACTACTCGCTGGATGAATGCATCTGCGACCGCAATCCCGACGTGGTCCTCCTTTCCAGCGTGCTGCCGTACCTCGAAAGCCCGCATCGCACCGTCAGCGACATCCTGAGCCGCGCCCCTTCCTACGTCGTAGTGGACAGGACCCCCTTCATCGAGGGGAGGGGGGACCGTCTCACCGTGCAGGTCGTGCCGCAGGAGATTTACGGGGGGAGCTATCCCGCGTGGATGCTCGGGGAGGACCCTTTCCTGGAGCTTTTCAGCGAAGCGTACGAGGTGATTGCGCGCTTTGACGCCCTGGGGGGGGAGATCGACCTGGGAGACGAGGTGGCGCGCTTCAAGGGCTTTCTCTTCGCGAAGCGGGGGAGCTCCAGGGGGTGAGAATGCGCGGCGTTGGAGTGGAGGACGAGGAACCGATGGGTGATCGATGGCAGGCCAGGGAGTGCGCCCCGGAGCAGGGTGCGGCAACGGTACCGATGCGTAATTTCTGCACCCTTTTCGACGCGAACTATCTCACCCGGGGGGTGCTGATGCACCGCTCCCTCATGGAGGCCGGCGAGCCGTTCACCCTCTACGTGGTCTGTTTCGACCCCCTCTCCCTGCAAGTGCTGCAGCGCCTCGCCCTGCCGCATCTGGTGCCGATTGCGCTGGAGGAGTTCGAATCCCCCCCTTTGCGGGAGGTGAAGAAGAGCCGCTCCAGGGCAGAGTACTGCTGGACCTGCGCGAGCCACGTGATCCGCTATGTGCTGGAGCGCTTCCGGCTGGAGGAGGTGACCTATCTCGACGCCGATCTCTTCTTCTACCGCCCCCCCTCCTCGGTGCTGGCTGAATACGACGCAACGGAGGGATCGGTACTGTTGACCGAGCACCGCTTCGCCCCGCTCTTTGAAAGCCACCTGGAGTACGGGCGCTACTGCGTGCAGTTCGTCACCTTCAGAAACGACCGCAGGGGGAGGGAGGCGCTCGACTGGTGGTGTGAGCGCACCCTCGAGTGGTGCCACGACAGGCTGGAGGACGGGCGCTTCGGCGACCAGAAGTACCTGGACGACTGGCTGGAGCGCTTTGAGGGGGTGCGGGTAAGCTCGCATATCGGAGCGGGGGTGGCGAACTGGAACGTGCGGCAGTACCGGGTTGCCGGCAGCAGCGAGGCGCCCACGGTGGACGGGGTTCCGGTCCTCTTTTTCCACTTCCACATGGTGAAGTTATTCGTGAGCGGCAGGATCGACCTTGGGTACCTGCCGCTGCCACGCGAGGCGGTGGAGATCCTGTATCTCCCGTACTTGAGACGGCTGGCGACCGTGGAACGGGAAGTCGCGCTCCTGTGCCCCGGTTTCGCCACGGCTCTCATGCCGGACCGCCATCCGCTGGCACGCGCCATCAGCTACCTGTACAGGAAAGCAAAGGGGAATTACCATGTCGTTCGAGTCGTATAAGGGAAAGAAGGTGCTGATCACCGGCGGTCTCGGTTTTATCGGGAGCTCTCTCGCGCTGCGCCTGGTAGGACTGGGGGCGCGGGTGACGGTCATCGACTCCCTTATTCCCCAGTACGGCGGGAACCTCTTCAACGTGGAGCCGGTGAAGGATCTCCTGAGGGTCAATATCTCCGACGTCCGGGATCGCAGCAGCATCAATTACCTCGTGCAGGGACAGGACTTCCTCTTCAACCTGGCGGGGACGCTGAGTCATATCGACTCCATGCGCGACCCGTTCACCGACCTGGAGATCAACTGCGTGAGCCAGTTGAGGATACTGGAGGCGTGCCGGGAGAACAATCCGGGGGTAAAGATCGTCTTCGCCGGCACCCGCGGTCAATTCGGCCGCGCCACCTACCTCCCGGTGGACGAGGAGCACCCCCTGCGCCCCACCGACGTGAACGGCATCAACAACATTGCGGGGGAGCAGTACCATCTCCTGTACAGCGAGGTGTACGGCATCAGGGCCTGTTCCCTGAGGCTCACCAACACCTACGGCCCCAGGCACCAGATGAGGCACGCGCGGCAGGGGGTGCTGAACTGGTTCGTGCGCCAGGTGATCGAGGGAGAGAAGATCCGCATCTACGGCGACGGCTCCCAGATCCGCGACACGAACTACATAGAAGACGTGGTGGAGGCGCTCCTCCTCGCCATGATCACCCCCGAGACCGACGGCCAGGTGTACAACCTGGGGGGGGAGCCGCTCTCCCTGGTGAACTTCGTGGAACAGCTGATCACCCTGAACGGCTCCGGCGCCTACGAGCTGGTGGCATATCCCCAGGATCTGAAGCCGATCGAGATCGGCGACTACATCGCCTCCCACGACAAGTTTTCCCGCTGCACCGGATGGCACCCCCGGGTCCCCCTCGTGGACGGCCTGCAATGCACCCTCGATTACTACCGCAAGAACCGGCACGAGTACTGGTGATGGAGGGCTGGCCGTGGTCGAGGACGTGGCCCAGGCCACCGGTTCCCGCTGGAACGGCAAAAGCTGCGGCACCATCGGCGATTACGGAGCCTTCAGCTTCTACCCGAGCAAGAACCTTGGCGTCTTTCCTAGCTCCATTCCCCTGAATTGTTGACGCTTGCCCGTGGCTGGTGTTAATGTGTCGCAGCAAAATCAGCAAAGCTAGAGGGTCCTTGTGCAGATCGTCATTCCAATGTCAGGCTTCGGCGAGCGTTTTCGCCGCGCGGGGTACACCGAGCCGAAACCGCTTATAGAAATCGACGGGAAACCGATCATCGCGCACGTCGTGGAGATGTTCCCCGGCGAATCCGACTTCCTCTTCATCTGCAACGAGGATCATCTCCGGCACCCCGACTACCGGATGGAGGAGACGCTCCGTCTCCATGCCCCCTCCGGACGCATTGCCGGCATCCCCCCCCACAAGCTCGGTCCGGTCCACGCAGTACGGCAGGTCGAGCACCTGATCGATCCCGATCGCCCCGTGCTGATAAACTACTGCGACTTTACCTGCTACTGGGACTGGGATCACTTCCGCTCCTTCGTCGCCCGGACCGCCTGTGCCGGGGCGATACCCGCCTACCGGGGCTTTCACCCTCATTCCCTCGGGAGTACCAACTACGCCTACCTGCGCGAAGAGGGGGGGTGGGTTTCCGACATCCGCGAAAAGGAGCCCTTTACCTGCGACCGCATGCAGGAGTTCGCCTCCAGCGGTACCTACTACTTTGCCTCGGGAAGGCTCATGAGCGACGCGCTGCGCGCCGCCGTGGAGCAGGGGTGGCAGGTAGGGGGGGAGTACTACGTGAGCCTCGCCTACAGGCATCTCTTCGCGCACGATCTTCCGGTGGCGGTGTACCCCCTGCAGCACTTCATGCAGTGGGGGACCCCGGAGGATGTCGCCGAATACCGGGGGTGGTCCGCGGCTTTCCGGGATTTGGCGGCGGAAAAGGTGCCGTCCCTGCCGGCAGGGACGCTGGTGGTTCCGATGGCGGGGCTGGGGGAGCGCTTTGCGCAGGAAGGGTACCCCGTTCCTAAGCCGCTCATCCCCGTTTCCGGTGAGCCGATGGTGGTGCAGGCCACCCGTGACCTCCCCGTCGCTGCAAACCACGTCTTCGTCGTGCGAAGCGACATGCCGGGGCACCGTGAGATCTCCCGCACGCTCGCCGACACCTATCCGGGCGCCGTCATAGAGACCCTCCCCGGCGTAACTGAAGGGCAGGCGTGCACAGCTCTGGCCGGGCTCGAGGCGCTGGAGCGCGCGCTGGGGGAGGTGCCCGGTCCCGTCACCTTCGGCGCCTGCGACAACGGCGTCCTCTACGACCCGGAGCGTTTGAGGCGCCTCCTCGACGACCCCGAAACGGACGTCGTCGTCTGGGGCGCGCGTGGCCACGCAAACGCCGTGCGCCGCCCCGAGATGTTCGGCTGGATCGACGCCGAAAGAGGAGCGATTCGCGGGATCTCCGTGAAAAAGCCGCTCGGTGACCCCGCAACGGACCCCATCGTTATCGGCACCTTCACCTTCCGCAGCGCCGCGGATTTCCGCCGGGTGGTGCAGCGCCTGATGAGCCGGGAGGGCCGGGTGAACGGCGAGTTCTACCTCGACTCGTGCATCAACGACGCCCTCCAGCTCGGGTTGACCTGCCGTCTCTTCGAGGTGGACGGCTATCTGTCGTGGGGGACTCCGAACGACCTGAAAAGCTTCGAGTACTGGCAGTCCTGTTTCCACAAGTGGTCCGGCCACAGCTACCTGATGGAGCTCGACGGACGCATCCCTCCGGAGGCGCTTTCCTCCCTTACGCTGCGCTATCAGGCCCTCGTCCCCGAAGTGCCGCTCCCGCGGATGTGACACCGTGCGGCTATCCCTGATCATCCCCTGTTATAACGAGGCCGCGAACCTCCCTCTCCTCCTTGAGCGCTGCGGCGAGGTGAGCCGCGTCCCCGGGGTGGAGGTCATCGTGGTGGACAACGGCTCCACCGACGAAAGCGCTGCCATCCTTCGGGACCTGCTCCCCCGTTACCCCGGCTGCCGCAGCGTCACGGTGGAGGTGAATCAGGGGTACGGCAAGGGGATACTCGCCGGGCTCGAGGATGCCAGAGGGGAGATCCTCGCCTGGACCCATGCCGACCTGCAGACCGATCCTCTGGACGCGCTGCGCGGACTGGAGCTTTTCGACGGCGAGGCCCCGAACCTTCTGGTAAAGGGACGCCGCCACGGCCGCCCCTTGGGGGATACCTTCTTCACCGTCGGGATGAGCCTCTTCGAGACCGCCCTTCTGGGGAAGAGGATGTGGGACATCAATGCCCAGCCCACCATGTTCCCGCGCGCCTTCTTCCTCACTTGGCAGGAGCCGCCGCACGACTTCTCCCTCGATCTCTACGCCTACCACCAGGCGCTTTGCCAGCAAATGGCGGTGCGCCGTTTTCCGGTACGCTTCGGGGAGCGGGCCCACGGCGTCTCCCACTGGAACGTGAGCTGGAGCGCCAGGCGCAAATTCATCCGCAGGACAGTCTCTTTCAGCCTGCAGCTAAAAAAGAGGCTCAAACGATGAAAATTATCCGGCACCGTCTGAACACCATGGCAGAGCTGAAGGCGACCCCCGCCTGCTACGGCGTGGAGGTGGACATCCGCAGCCGCGGGGACGAGCTCATCATCCACCACGACCCCTTCGCCTCCGGGGAGCCTTTCGAGGAGTGGCTCGGCGCCTACAGGCACGGGACCCTCATCCTCAACGTGAAGGAGGAAGGACTGGAAGGGCGCCTCCTCGAGCTCCTCGAGTCGCGCGGCATGGAGGACTACTTCCTTCTCGATCAGTCCTTCCCCTTCCTCCTGAAATGGGCCCCGGCGCTGAAGGGGCGCTGCGCGGTACGGGTGTCGGAGTTCGAATCGGTGGAAACCGCGCTCGCCCTGGCCGGCAAGGCACGCTGGGTCTGGGTCGACTGCTTCAGCACTTTTCCCCTCTCCGGTGCGGATGCCTGCCGGCTGAAGGATGCAGGGTTCCGGCTCTGTCTCGTCTCCCCCGAGCTCCAGGGGCGCGACCCCGACACCGAGGTACCCGAGCTGGTCCGGCTCCTGGGGAGGCGGGGGATCGAAGCGGACGCGGTGTGCACGAAGCGCCCCGATCTCTGGGAAAGGGTGGCGCAGTGACGTGAAGAAGCTGCCGCTGCATCTCCTTTTTCTGCTCGGTCTGGCGATCCGCCTCGCCCTCATCTTTACCAGCGTCTCCTCGGCCGTAACAGACTGGTTCGTCCCCTTTCTCGACGCCACGACGGAGCGCTTCACGCTGGACCCGTGGTCCCTCTGGATGCACGGCGGGGGGACGGGGCTCGCCTTCCCCTACGGCTACGCCATGTGGTTTCTTTTCCTGCCGCTGACCGTTGCGGCAAAGGTCCTCGGGATCCCCCTGCAGTACGCCTACGGCTTCACGCTCCTTGCCGGCGACTGCGCCCTCCTGTCCGTGCTGCGCCGCCTGCTCCCCGGGCGGGACCGGCTGCTCCTCGGGGCCTACTGGCTCTCCCCCATCGTGATCCTCGCAAGCTACGGGCTCGGATTCAACGACGTGCTCCCGGCGCTCCTTCTGGTCCTCGCGCTGTACTTCACCCGAGAGCTCCGCCTGCAAAGCGCGGGGGCCGCCTGCATCGCCGCCGTTTCCGCAAAGCTGAGCATGGCGCTGGCGGTCCCTTTCTTCGTCATCTATCTGTACAACAACCGGGCGCTGAGGCAGCTGTTGCCGCGCTTTGTCAGGGGGGCGCTCCTCGCCGCGGCGGTGCTCGTCCTCCCTTTTCTCTTTTCCGACAGCGGGTGGCGGATGGTCTTTGGCAACCGGGAGATCGGCAGGGTCTACAGCCTGGCCCTCGATGTCGGCGCGGACACCCGCATCTACCTCGTTCCCCTGATCTACCTGGTGATGCTGTACCTTGTCTGGCGGGTACGACGCCTCAACTACGAGCTTTTTCACGCCACCCTCGGCATGGTATTTCTCCTGGTGGTCCTCATGACCCCGGCGGCACCGGGGTGGTTCATCTGGGCGCTGCCGTGGCTCGTATCGTACCAGGCGATGAGCGGGACGACGGGGATAGCCCTGGCGGGAGTCTTTTCCGGGCTCTATCTGCTGAGCACCCTCCTTACCACCCCCTTGCATCTCATGGGGTGGGGGACGCTCGACCTGCTGGGCGCTTTCCGACTGAGCGCGGGGGAGGGGAGTCATGCCGCCTCCCTTCTGCACACCGTCATGGTGGCGAGCGGCGTCATCCTGACCCTGCGCATCTGGCGTGAAGGGGTCACCCGCAACGACTACTTCAGGCTGAGCCGCAAGCCGTTTGTCGTCGGGGTGGCCGGCGACTCAGGGGCCGGGAAGGATACCTTTTGCGACGCGCTCGCCGCCCTTTTCGGCAGTCACTCCGTCGCCACCGTCTCCGGGGACGATTATCACCTGTGGGACAGGCAGAAGCCGATGTGGCAGGTCATGACCCATCTGAATCCGAAGGCGAACGACCTGGAGGGGTTTGTGAATGCGGTGGTGGCCCTCACCGACGGCAGGAGCATTCAGTCCCGGCACTACGACCACGGCTCCGGCAAGATGAGCAGGCCCTTCACGGTAAAAAGCAACGACTTCATCATCGCCAGCGGCCTGCACGCCCTCTACCTGCCGATGCTGCGCGACCGCTACGACCTGAGCATCTTTCTCGACATCGACGAGGGACTGCGCCGTCACTTCAAGGTGGTGCGCGACGTCGAGCAAAGGGGGCACAGCACCGCCGCTGTCCTCCAGTCGTTCGAGCGCAGGGAGCCGGATGCGGCGCGCTTCATCCGCCCCCAGGCGGAGCACGCCGACCTGATACTCTCTCTCCAGCCGGCCCATGAGGGGCTCCTGGAGCACCCCGGCGAAAAGCCCCTCACTTTCAAGCTCGTGGCGCGCTCGCGTCTGGGGATGGACGATCTGCTTCTGAGAAGGGTGCTGGTTGGGGTCTGCGGGCTCCACGTGGAAATCGCGGAGGGGGAGGGGGGCGTAGCTGTCCTTTCCGTCCAGGATGACGCCTCCTCGGAGGATATCGCCCTGGCTGCCCGCCTGCTTTGCCCCTCGATCCTCGAGTTCCTGGACATAGAGCCGGGATGGGAGGGGGGCGCACTCGGTCTCATGCAGCTGGTCACCCTCACCCACATAAACCAGGCACTGACCAGGAGGTTCGTCTAGTGAAAATCCTCAATCCCGGCCGCCTCACCCGTCTCCCCGACGCCATCATCTTCGACACGGACAACACGCTCTACCCGTACGACCCCGCTCATGCGGCGGCGCAGCAGGCGCTGAAGGAAAAGGTGGTGCGCACCTTCTCCATCGGGGAGGCGCAGTTCGACCGGGCATTCAGCGAGGCGCGCCAGCAGGTGAAGGCGGGACTGAAGAACACTGCATCCTCGCACAGCCGCCTCCTCTACGTGCAGCGCATGCTGGAGATCATGGGGCTCGGCTCGCAGGTGCTCCATGCCCTCGACTTCGAGCAGACGTACTGGCGGAGCTTTCTGAACCACGCCGTCCTTTTTCCTGAGGTGCGGGAGTTACTCGACGACATCCGGCTGCTGGGGATCCCCACCGCCATCGTCACCGATCTCACCGCCCAGATTCAGTTCCGCAAGGTGGTCTACTTTGGCCTCGATCATCATTTCGACTACATCGTCACCA
Organism: Geomonas sp. RF6; assembly: GCF_021044625.1. NCBI lineage: Bacteria > Pseudomonadati > Thermodesulfobacteriota > Desulfuromonadia > Geobacterales > Geobacteraceae > Geomonas > Geomonas sp. RF6. The sequence continues at coordinate 4,160,351 of NZ_CP087999.1, forward strand.
GTGAGGAGGCGGGATACGACAAGCCGCACGAGGCGCCTTTCCGGCTGGCCCTGCAGAAGATCCGCCCGAAGGGGGAGTGCATCTGGATGATCGGCGACAACCCGGTGAACGACATCCGCGGCGGCCGTGAGCACATCAATGCGGTGACCCTGCAAAAACTCCATCCCGGAGCTGAACTGGGGAGAGGTGAAGACGCGCCTGATGCCGCTTTCGAGGAGTTTGCCGCGCTGAGGCGTCTCGTCGCCCGTCTGCAGGACGCACGGTGAAGGGGGATGCCGTGAGGGAATCGATCGTCCGCTACTGCTCGCGACTCGGGGGGGATCCTCTGCTCGTGCAGGGCGCCGGGGGGAACGTCTCCTGGAAGGAAGGCGACACCCTGTGGGTGAAGGCTTCCGGTACCTGGCTGGCGCATGCCGGGCAGGAAGAGATCTTCGTGCCGGTAGACCTCGTGCATCTGCGGGGAGCATTGAGCCTCGGCGATTTCTCGGTGCGCCCCAGGGTGCGCGGGGAATCCTCCCTGAGGCCATCGATCGAGACGCTACTGCACGCCCTGATGCCGCAGCGCGTGGTCGTGCATCTGCACCCTGTGGAAGTCGTGGCCCGTCTTGTGCGCAGCACCTGCGGCGCTGAACTCGAGGACCTTTTCGGCTCTTCCCTTCCCTGGACACTCGTGGGGTACCACAAACCGGGAGCCGCGCTGGCTGCGGCGGTACGCGCTGCGCTTGTCGAAGTCCCGGGGGCAGCGGTGGTATTTCTGAGGAATCACGGTCTGGTGGTCGGTGGAAAGGATGTGGAAGAGGTCGATGCTCTCCTGGAGGTGATTATCTCCACGGTGACCGGTACCTGCGCCGCTCTTGCCGGTGCGGCACACGGAGATACGGAAGGTAAAATGCCGGAGCCGCTGCTGGCGCCGGACGGCAGGTGCTACCTTCCTGTCGACGGCGCCGGGATCCAGAACCTGTCACATCCCCTTTTCTTTGACCGGCTGGAGCGCGACTGGGCGCTCTGCCCCGACCATGTGGTTTTTCTTGGAGGGCGTCCCGCCTGCTACCCGTCGCTCGATGACGTCCTTGAAGACATCGAGAGGGGAAATGACTCCGAACTCTTCTTTGTGAAAGGGGAGGGGGTCTACTCGGCGCCCACTCTGAGCGCGGCGCAGCGGGTTCAGCTCCAGTGCTTTTACGATGTGCTGGCGCGCCAGTCACCCGATTCCCCTCTGCACACGCTCGACTGCTACCAGGTTGCGGAGCTGCTCGCGTGGGATGCAGAGCGTTACAGGCAGCAGCTTGCCAGGGGGGAAGGGGGCACGGTGTGAGGAAGGGAGATTCTGCCATGACAAACCTGTCCCTCTCCAGAAAAGATACCGTCTGGCTCCTTCTTGTGGCGACGCTGGTCCTCTTCTACCTCGTCGTGGCGGGGGCGGCCAATGCCGATCTGACGGTGGGGCGCTTCGCGCTCTTCATGGACGAGCGGATCACCTTCGACGGCGTCAAGAATATCCTGCATCCCGCCGGCTGGTCCCATTTCCTCTGGAGCATCGCCGACGGCGGCGACCATCGTTACGGGCGGTCGCTGTGGAACTCCATGGCGCTCTTCTGCGCGTTGCCGGAGTACTTCTTCGGGGAGCCGGGGCAGATCTTCGCAGGGAGAATGAGCGGCGTCGTCATCCTTCTTTCCGCCTTCCTCGTCCTCACCTTCACCTTTGTGAAGCGGTGGTATCTGCGTTTTCTGCTCATGGCATCCCTTCTGGCGATGCCGTATGCCGATTACTACATGAGCATGCCGAAACCGGAGCCACTCCAGATGCTTTTCATCGCCATCTTCCTGTACTTCTTCAGGAAGGAGGAGATGAGCTTCAGGGGGAGCTACTGGATATTTCTCGGCCTCGCTTTCGGCACGAAGATCTCCGCCCTGCCGTTGGTCGGGGTCTTCGGGGCGGCCGCCATCATCAAGGGCTTCTCCCGGCGCGGTCTGGATCAATCTGTCTGTGAGCTCCTGCGTGCGGCGGGCTTTTTCCTTGCCGGGCTTGCCCTCGCTGTCCCCATTTTGCTAAAACCGGTGGCGATCTCCCTGCTCCTTTTCTGCCTCTTTGACACGCTTGTTACCAGGAAGCTCCGCATCCCCCAATCTGCTGCCAACGTCACCATGGCCGCCCTCCTCATCGCCGGCAACGGTCTCGCCGCATGGTGGTCCATCTACCTGGGGGAGGGGTCGGGCCTGGCGGTTTGGGTAGGGAACACCTTCCTGAACACCGGTCATGGCAGTGACCTCCGCAGCATCGGCTTTGGGAGCTGGGTCGACTTCTTCGTCCACGACTGGATGGTCGCGCCGGCTGCGCTCACCGCGCTTCTCCTGGCGATCGTCCTGGCGCTCCTTGCTTGCTTCGGTATAAGGCAGGTGCAAAAGAGTGGGGTGCCGGAAGGGGCGGCTGACGCGGTTCCCGCCCTCGTTTTGCTGAGCGGTCTCGCGCTGGTGCTCGCTATTTTCAGCGGGGTGCACCGGCTTTGGGGGTTTTACCTTTTTCCCGGCACCATATTGGCGCTCGTCGGCCTCTTCGGCCTGGTGGAGATACACCTCCCGGAAAAGGGATGCTGTCCCGGGAGGGAGGACCGCAGCGCAGGGAGATATCTTTCTCTTTCCGCACTGGCACTGGTTGCCGTCATCACCGTCTGCTGGTGGTTTCCGCTCAGCATCCAGAAGTACCGGCAGCTGGCCAGACGGACCGCCGCTCCCCAGTACCGGGACGATTACCTGTCGTATCTGAAGCTCACAGATTTTTTGGCTGGTTACGCGGACGGGAAAAAGGGGGCGGTGTCCGTTTCCTTTGACCCGTCCCTGTTCATTCCTGTAAGCTGCCCGAAATACAAGATTACGGAGTTCTGGGGGGAGGGGCCTCACTGGGGGGAGGGGGTGGACGTCGTTGTGGTCGCCAAAGACAACGCACCTTGCAGCGTGGTTCCGAATGGCTCCCCCGGGTCTGCGCCCACCCTCGCGGAGGGCTCAGAGTATGACAAACGGTACGAGCGCCGACTGAGATTGCCAAATGGCGGCGAGGTTTTCGTGGCACGAGGCGAATGATCAAAGGATGCTGCGGTCGGCTGATGCGATGCAGGGGCGTCTTGAAGCACGACAAGGGTGCGTAGCGGTGGCGGGGGAGGGGTACTGGCGGGGATGAAGATCAAGCTTATCAAGCTGGTGGACAGAGTGGCAGGGAAGGGGGCTACCATGTGCCTCCCTCCTCCGGCACAGCGGCCGGTACCTTCTCCACGCTCCATCCTGGTCATCCGCCCCGGCGGGATCGGGGACGCTGTGCTCCTCCTCCCCGCACTGAGGGCGCTGCAGCGCGCTTTTCCTGCCTGTCGCATAGATGTCCTTGCCGAGAGACGCAATGCCGGTGCTTTCCGTTTCATCTCCGGCCTCGGCTCGGTTCGCTGCTACGATTCGGCGCGGGGGCTCGGCGAGGTGCTGCGCTGTCGCTACGACGTGGTGATCGATACCGAGCAGTGGTATCACCTCTCCGCCGTGGTGGCGAGGCTGACCCGCGCGCCGGTCCTCATCGGCTTTGGCACCAACGAGAGGCGGCGGCTCTTTACTCATTCGGTGCCGTATCCGCGGGAATTCTACGAAGCCGACGCCTTCTTCAGGCTGCTTGAGCCGCTCGGCATCACGGCGCCGCCCCTGATCGAGACCCCCTTCGTGGAGCTTTCCGACTCCGACCGGCAGGAGGGGGCGCGCCTCCTGGCGCAACTGGGAGACAGGCGCTACATCACGCTCTTCCCCGGTGCCAGCGCCCCCGAGAAGCTCTGGAATGGTGAACGGTTCCGGGAGGTGGTCTCGCTGCTGAACCGGAGGGGGGTCGCGGTGGTGCTGCTCGGCGGGAAGGACACCGTGGCGGCAGCGGAGGCGGTCGCGCGGGGAACCGGGGCGCTCAACCTGGCGGGAGCGACCTCTCTCGCCGTCAGTGCCGCGGTCATAGAAGGAGGGGAGGGGCTGATCAGCGGCGACTCCGGGCTCCTGCACATCGCGGCAGGACTCGGCAAGCCGACCGCTGCCCTCTTCGGCCCGAGCGATCCGCGCAAGTGGGCGCCGCGCGGCGAGTCGCACATCGTGGTGGCGAAGGATCTTCAGTGCGCCCCCTGCTCCTCCTTCGGCACGATCCCACGCTGCACGGCGAAGGAAAAATGCATGGAGCAGATCTCGGTGGGGGATTTCCTGGAACGGATGGCGGGGCATCCTCTGTGGGGTGCGGCGCTCGGCACAAGACGTGACAGCGGCGAAGAATGACGCTCCGAACGGACCGCTAGCTGCGGCTTTCCATCACAGGGAGGCGCGCACCGTGTGCCGGGACTTGAGGACGACGCTCTTTTTTCCAAAGCAGGCGGCATAGTACTTGTTGACCCAGTATTTGCCGTCAAGGCTAACGAAGTAGAAATAGAGGCTCCCGGGGGTGGCTGTGAGCGGCTCCACGATGATGGTCTCTTCGTGCGACGTCATCACCTGGAGTTCTCTGCGCTGCAGCTCTTCGTGGTACCGGGAGGAGTTGCCGCTCAGCACGTCGTTCGCTACCAGGGCGAAGTTGGAGGTTTGCAGGGGGATCAGGGGGATAATAAGCGCTGAGGCAACAAGGCCCGATCCCTTGAACGTAACCCGCCTCATGAGGGCTACGACCTTCTCGCCGAAATGCGCGGAAAATAGTGCCACGTTCAGCAGCCAGCCGATGAGGAAGAAGAGGTAAATCATGTTGATGACCCTGTTCTGCGGCGGCGCCCCGGTACTGTGATACGGGATGAAAAAGGCTGCGAAGAGGAGCACAGAGAGGGAAAGTGCCGATCCGGCGATCCTGAAGGAGCGGAAGGTCTGCCGCAGCGCCGGGTGCCCGGTGACTGCGCTGAAGACCATGTACATGAGGATCAGGGTGACAGGTGCGGTCGCCCAGGTCTGGAGCAGTGGCAAGGCGTAGCGCAACGTTTCCACAGCGGTGACCAGTACCGGTTTGTGCTGCGTATATTGACCGAGTCTGACGAAGTTGCCGGGGGCCATTAGCGCCAGATAGTTCCCGCCGGCCACAACGGCGACGGTGACAACCTGAAAGCGGTCGATAGCCTTGGTGGCGGCATGAGCATGGTAAAGTGCGAGCGCCGTCGCCAGCAGCGTCACTACGGCGACGATCTCGTTCGTTCCGCAAAGGAGGAGGCCGAGGATCGGCGTCAGGAATTTGAGGAGGAGATTGTCGTCCCTGCGACCCTGGACGATGTGGACAAGAGCCGCAAGGTAAAGGATGAGGAGCGACTCCGCTACCTGGTATGTCACCACTCCTGCCATCCAATAGAGGCCCGACCTGATGTCGTCCATCTGGTCGAGAAAGGCAAAGGCCAGGGCGAGCGTGAAGATGAGCCGTTGCTGCCGGGAGAGGGCCCTCGCGGTCACTTCGGCAACCAGAAGGTACAGGGCGGCGATCTGTGCTGCGGCAACGATCGCCAGGGAGAGCTTGTAGCCGGTGATGGAGTTGAATACCAGAGGGTTCAGGCTAAGGAGCGCGCTCGATGTGAAGCGTCCGGTCCATGTCGTGTACCAGTGATGCTGCGCCTCCAGAAACCCCTTTTCCATCGATATGGCGGAGTAGGCGAAATCGTCCGTCTGGGGATGGACGAAGTAAAAGTTGACCAGGAACGGGGAGATCGCCAGCAAAAGCACGACCACCATCAGGTGCAGCTTTGCCCTGGACGGGAGTGTGGAGGCTGTAGGTAGCATTTTTTTAGATTCCCCTCTGTTCAACCGGCAGATTCTCCCTCTCAGGAAGAGCGGGAAGACAAGGAGCCCAGTTATTACAGTCATTCGGCATATCTGTCAATGTGATACGCCAATTGTCGTTTCACGCGATGCCGGTGCCCTGGCCTTAAAGTTCAGGGGCGGGCGTTTCCCCGGAGAGTCTCCTCCCGCAGCGGAACGGCCGCCGGTTCATCACTGACCAGTTTCCGCTTTTTAAGGAGAGCTCTTTGTGGTAGCTTTACCCGCCGGAGAGACGTCTCCCCAGATGGTTTCCCGAAAGGAGTATTCGCTTTCAGATGAAGAAGATTTTTGTCACCGGTTCCTCAGGTCTTATCGGTTCGGAAGTTGTCCGGTTTTTTCATGAAGAAGGTTTCCAGGTTTTTGGAGCAGACAACAACCAGAGGGCAGTCTTCTTCGGCCCCCAGGGGGACACCCGCTGGAGCCAGAAACGGATGGAGGAGACGCTCCCGAACTTCCGGCATCACGAAATCGACATCCGTGACCGGGGCGGTGTCCTCGCGCTCCTGAAGGAGCTGAAGCCTCACTGCATCGTCCATGCTGCGGCACAGCCCTCTCACGACCGGGCAGCCGACATTCCCTTCGACGACTTCGAGACGAACGCCGTCGCCACCCTGAATCTCTTGGAAGCCGCCCGCCAGGTTTGTCCCGAATCCCCCTTCATTCACATGTCCACCAACAAGGTCTACGGCGATCTCCCGAACACCATTGCGCTGAAGGAGCTCGAGCAGAGATGGGATTATGACGATCCGGCCTACGAAAAGGGAATCCCGGAAACTTTTTCCATCGACCAGTCCAAACATTCCCTCTTCGGCGCTTCGAAGGTCGCCGGCGATGTGATGGTGCAGGAATACGGCCGGTACTTCGGCATGCCGACCTGCTGCCTGCGCGGGGGGTGCCTCACCGGGCCCAACCACACCGGGGTGGAACTGCACGGCTTCCTGAGTTACCTCGTGAAGTGCAATCTCGAGGGGCGGGAATACCGCATCTTCGGGTACGGAGGGAAGCAGGTCCGTGACAACATCCACTCCCACGATGTCGCCCGCTTCATCCATGCCTTCTACCAGTCGCCACGCAGCGCGGAGGTGTACAACCTGGGCGGAGGAAAGGAAAATTCCTGCTCCATCCTGGAGGCCTTCGCGCTCGCGGAAAAGTACAGCGGGAAAAAGCAGGTCTACAGCTATGTGGAGGAGAACCGCATCGGCGATCATATCTGCTACTACAGCGACCTTTCGAAGATGAAGGCTCACTACCCCAGTTGGGATATCTCCAAGCCTTTGCATCAAACGGTGCGGGAAATTGTGGAGTCGTGGCAGGAGCGTCTCCATGCCAGATGAGAGTGCGCCTCTGGCCCTCCAGAGGCAGTACCAGGCCCGTTTTGCCGGCTCCGAGGCGTACAGGGCCTCGGTATGGAAGGAACTGAGCGCCTTCTTTTCCCGCTATGTGCCAGCAGGCGCCACGGTGGCCGACTGTGCCAGGACATGGCAGGTAGCGGACGCCTCCATCGACGTGGTGCCTGCATGAGGATCCTCATCACCGGAATCTGCGGATTCGTTGGCAGCTCTTTGGCCTCCTCCTTGTTGGAGTCCATGCCCGATGCGGAACTCTACGGGTTGGACAATTTTATCCGGCCAGGGAGCGAGGAGAACCGGCGACGCCTTCTGGAGATGGGGGTCGCCGTGCAGCACGGCGATATCCGCCACGCCTCCGATCTCGAAGCTCTCCCCCCGGTGGACTACGTCATCGATGCTGCCGCCAATCCGAGCGTTCTTGCCGGCACGGACGGACAGACGAGCAGCAGGCAGCTTGTCGAGCACAACCTCTGGGGGACGGTGAACCTCTTGGAGTACTGCAAGCGCTACGGTGCCGGTTTCATTCTGATCAGCACCAGCAGGGTCTATTCCATTGCGCCGCTGGCCCAGGCCGAGGTCGCAGTCGTCGCAGACGCCTTTTCCCTGAAGCCCGGCGCCACCTTCCCCTCAGGGCTGACAGCAGCCGGAGTCGCCGAGTCCTTCAGCACCGACCCTCCGGTCTCTCTTTATGGGAGCACCAAGCGTGCATCGGAAATGCTGGCGCTTGAATACGGCGACACCTTCGGTTTTCCCGTCTGGATCAACCGCTGCGGTGTTCTCGCTGGAGCAGGGCAGTTCGGCCGCCCCGACCAGGGGATCTTTGCCTACTGGATCAACGCCTGGTTGCGTCGCGCGCCACTCGCCTACATCGGCTTCGGCGGCAAGGGGTACCAGGTGCGCGACTGCCTGCACCCCAGGGACCTGGTTCCGCTTCTCATGAAGCAGATGGGCGCAGGAGCTGGCGCCCCCAGAGTCATCAACTGTGGCGGCGGGGTGGCAAACGCTATGTCCCTGGCAAACCTGAGTGCCTGGTGCAGGGACCGGTATGGCGAGCACTTGGTATCTGCTGTTCCCGAGATCCGGCGCAACGATATCCCCTGGCTCGTCATGGACTCCTCCCTGGCCCATGACCTCTGGGGGTGGCAACCTGCGACCACGATCGAGGCGATCCTCGACGAGATCGCCACGCACGCCGAGGCCCACCCCGCATGGCTGGAGATTTCAGGATCGCTATGACCACATCCGCTGCTCACCCGAAAAAGCTCGCTCTTCTCTCCGTAGTCATCCCTGCCCGGGACGAGGCGGGGTGCATCTGCTCCACCGTCGAGCACCTGCACCTGGAACTGCGCCTGAACGAAGTGCCCCACGAAATCATCGTTGTCGACGACGGCAGCAGCGACAACACCTGGCAACTGCTGCAACAGCTCAAGGAGCGGATACCGGGGGTGAGACCGGTTCAAAACTGCGCCCCCCACGGCTTTGGCAGGGCCATCATCCGCGGGCTCGACTCCATGACCGGCGACGCGGTGGTGATCATGATGGCCGACGAGTCCGACGATTGCCGTGACGTGGTGCGCTATTGGGAGGAACTGAACAATGGCTGCGACTGCGTATTCGGCAGCCGCTTCATAAAGGGCGGGGGGACCATCGACTACCCGCGCTTCAAATTGGCCATTAACCGGATGGCCAACAAATTCCTGCAGGTCGTCTTCGGGATAAGACTGAACGACACCACCAACGCTTTCAAGGCGTACCGTCGAGAAGTCATCGAGGGGTGCCGCCCTCTCATCTCTCCGCACTTTAACCTCACGGTGGAAATCCCTCTAAAAGCCATCGTGCGTGGCTATTCCTGGAAGATCATCCCAATTACCTGGCGCAATCGAAGAACGGGAGAAGCAAAGCTGAAGATCAAGGAGATGGGGAGCCGGTACCTCTTCATCTGCCTGTATATCTGGCTGGAAAAATACCTCTCCCGCGGCGATTACATGAGGAAGACTCCCTGATATGGCGGCGCCGTTCCATCCCTCCCGGATTTCTCCCTTTCTCCATTTTTCCCGTCTGCTTTCGGAGCCGTAGCGTGTCAATCCTTTCCCGTAGATACTTTTTCCTGATCCTTTGCGGCGTGTTCTTGTTGTCACTGGACGTAAGACTGTATGCCACAGCAGTAACTCCTGGGCAGGACAATCACATCGACCTGGGAATTTATCGCAACAGCGGACAGCTCGTAGTAAACCACATCAACCCGTATGACTCCTCCGACGGTTACGAGATAAGGCAGAAGCTAAGAACGAACAATGACGCGTACAACTCGTGGGTGAGCGAGACCCAGGAGAGGTGGAACCATTACGCAGGGAGCAACCTGCCTCTGACGGTGCTGATTCTGGGCGGTATCGAAGATCTCTGGATCGTTGCCGGGTTCGACGGGTCGGGATACGCGTCCGCAACCTTCTACCGGTACTGCTTTGCCGTCTTTGACAGCATCCTGTGCGTGGTGATCGCCATGTACATCCTGAGGTTCTGGGAGAAGAGGTCGCTGTTGTTCAAGCTGGCGGCGATCTTATTTACCGCTGTCCTTAACCCGATCCTGCTCTATCAGGGGTCCATACTCCCGGAAGAGAAGGGGCTGCAGGTGGCTTTCATGCTCCTTGCCCTGTACTTTGCCCGTTCCGAGGGGAAGGTCGCGAGGCTCATCCTCGCCGGAGTTTTCACCGGAGCGTCGATAGCATACAAGGGGATCGGGGTCTTCATCGTGCCGCTGGTTTTCTGGTATGCCGTCCTGAACGGAGGGGAGGGCGGCAGTGGCGGTATCTGGAGCCGCACGCGATGCAGGGATGCCATAACCTTTGCTGCTTCGGTTCTCTCCGTTCTGATGTTGACCTGCCTGCCCTTTCTCGCCGGCCTGACGCAGATGATGTCTGGCAGGCTCTCCGGAAACATGGACACGAAATGTGTCATCCACGCCTCGATATGGCGCGTCTTCGTCGATCTCCTGCCGCATCACTGGGGGTACCTGCGCAGCGCGACCATAGTCGTCTATCTCGTTGCCGCCGGGGTCATTCTCAGGTGTAGGCGATCTCACGTGGAAGATGCTTTTGCCGCGGTAGTGCTCCTCTTTACTAATGTCATGCTCCTGGCAGGAAGTCTCGACAGGATGAATATGGGGATACTCTTCTGCCTGGTGGTCCTGTGCCATAAAGATCATTACAGAGAGATGTACTACTATTTCATCATCGCCGGATTCCTGATCCTGTCATGCCATCTCCCAATCGGCTTCAACGGGCAGCCACGGCTATTCCCTCTGCTTCCTTCGTACCTTTTCCCCGATGAGGAATACAGGAACGCCCTCTTTGCGCTCGGCTTTACGGCGCTTCATCTGCTGGGGCTTTATCGCGTCTGCGCCGAGAAGGGCGCGGAGGGAGCGCGTACGCCCTTGCACGAGCCGGCCACCCCCGTTGCATGAAATGCGGTACACTTATGTCTTGCGCGGTACGGTGCGCTCCGGGGGGAGGCTTGGGTTAAAAGAAAGATTTTGCGTTTTAATAAAAGCCTTGACTTTGCCGAGTCCAATTGGTATAACGTCATCTGTTCAACAGCAGGCGCGTAGCTCAGGGGGAGAGCGCTACCTTGACACGGTAGAGGTCGGCGGTTCGAGACCGCCCGCGCCTACCATTTAAACCAACCGTTAACCAAACGGATCGAAGAAGGCATCGAAGGTTTGATGCCTTTTTTCTTTAAGGGGGCCAGCATGAATGAGATTACGGTTTCGTTGCCGGACGGATCGAAAAGATCGCTTGCCGCGGGTGCTACCATCCTCGACCTCGCTGCCTCCATCGGCACCGGCCTCGCCAAGGCGGCCATCGCCGGGAAGGTCGACGGCAACCTGGTAGATCTCCAGACACCTCTCGCCGACGGCGCCACGGTCGAAATCGTGACCGAAAAGAGCCCCGACGCCCTCCACATCATCAGGCATTCCACCTCCCATCTCATGGCCCAGGCGGTGAAGCAGCTCTTCCCGCAGGCAAAGGTCACCATCGGTCCCGCCATCGAGACCGGCTTCTACTACGACTTCGATCTGGAAAAGAGCTTCTCTCCGGAAGACCTGGAGAAGATCGAGGCGAAGATGCGCGAGCTTGCCAAGGCGGATCTGAAGATCGAGCGCGAGGTGCTCTCCAGCGCCGACGCCATCGAACTCTTCAGGACGATGGGGGAAGACTACAAGGTCGAGCTGATCCAGGACCTCGGCGCGGAAAGCGTTTCCCTCTACCGCCAGGGTGACTTCGTCGATCTCTGCCGCGGCCCGCACCTGCCGAGAACCTCCCTGTGCAAGGCCTTCAAACTTACCTCTCTTGCAGGCGCCTACTGGCGCGGCGACGAGAAGCGCGCCATGCTGCAGCGTGTCTACGGTACCGCCTTTGCCGACAAGAAGGAGCTCGAGGCCTACCTCGCCCGCATCGAGGAGGCGAAGAAGCGTGACCATAGAAAGCTCGGGCGTGAGCTCGATCTCTTCTCCTTCAACGACGAAGTCGGCGCAGGTCTGGTGATCTGGCACCCGAAAGGGGCGATGCTGCGCACGATCCTCGAGGACTTCGAGCGTCGCGAGCACCTGAAGCGCGGCTACGATATCGTTCTCGGTCCGCAGATCCTGAAGACGGAGCTGTGGCAGCGCTCCGGCCACTACGAGAACTACCGCGAGAACATGTACTTCACCACCATCGACGAGCAGGGGTACGGCATCAAGCCGATGAACTGCCTGTCGCACATGATGATCTACAAGTCTCAGTTAAGAAGCTACCGCGACCTGCCGCTGCGCTTTTTCGAGCTCGGCACGGTGCACCGCCACGAGCGCGCAGGCGTCCTGCACGGCCTTCTTCGCGTGCGCGGCTTCACCCAGGACGACGCCCACATCCTGTGCACCCCGGACCAGCTCGACGCGGAGATCAAGGGTGTTCTCTCCTTTGTGCGCGACGTCATGGGGATCTTCGGCTTCGACTACGAGATGGAGCTCTCCACCCGTCCGGAGAAGTCGATCGGCTCGGACGAGGACTGGGAGCGCGCCACCAGCGCACTTCTTTCGGCGCTGAAGGATTCCGGCCGCGAGTTCGAGATCAACGAGGGTGACGGCGCATTCTACGGCCCGAAAATAGACATCAAGCTGCGCGATGCTCTTGACAGAAGATGGCAATGTGCTACAATCCAGTGCGATTTTACCCTCCCCGAGCGTTTTGAGCTCACCTACGTGGATGCCGACGGCGAAAAGAAGCGTCCCGTCATGGTTCACCGGGTGATTCTCGGCGCCATCGAGAGGTTCATAGGGGTCCTCATTGAGCACTTCGCTGGAAACTTCCCCACCTGGCTGGCTCCCGTGCAGGCGACCATCGTTACGGTGACGGATAACCAGATCCCCTACGCGGAGACCGCGTTCAACACTCTCCGGGCCGCAGGGGTGCGTGTGCAGAAGGATTTCAGAAACGAAAAGCTCGGCTTCAAGATCAGGGAAGCCCAGCTGCAGAAGATACCGTACATGCTGGTGGTGGGGGACAAGGAGGTCGAGGCGGGCCTCGTGGCTCCGCGCTTCCGCGACGGCAAGAACCTGGAGTCGATGACGCCGGAGCAGTTCATCGCCTTCATTCAGGATGAAGTCAAAAGTTATCGTTAGGAGGTGGCGTCATAGCTAAACCGACAGTAAACATCAATACTACCATCAGGGCCAAAGAGGTGAGGGTCGTCGGAGCAGACAGCGAGCAGCTGGGAATCCTTCCGCTGCGCGAAGCGCTGGCGCTGGCCGAGAGCCAGCAGCTCGACCTGGTGGAGGTTTCGCCTACCGCCGTACCGCCCGTCTGCCGTATCATGGATTACGGCAAGTTCAAATATCAGCAGGCCAAGAAGCAGCAGGAAGCGAAGAAAAAGCAGGTGCAGGTCCAGCTCAAGGAAGTGAAGCTCCGTCCGAAGACGGACGAGCACGACCTGGAGTTCAAGATCAAGCACGTGCGCCGCTTCATCGAAGAGGGGAACAAGGCGAAGGTCACCGTCGTCTTCCGCGGACGCGAGATCACGCACCAGGAGATCGGCCTCGCCGCGCTGGAAAAGTTCACCAACGAGCTCGCCGATGTAGCCATCGTCGAGGTGCGGCAGAAGATGGAAGGGCGCTCCATGTTCATGATCATGGCGCCGAAGGTAAAGAAGTAACCGTTTGGAAGTGCAATAGGACCGGTGGGGCCTATAGAGCCCGTCGGTCCTATTTTCATTTACACATCACGACAAGGAGTAACCTAAAATGCCTAAATTGAAGACCCATAGGGGCGCCGCCAAGCGTTTCAGCAAGACCGGCACGGGCAAGATCAAGATGAGCCACGCCTTCACCAGCCACATTCTTACCTCCAAGACGCGCAAGAACAAGCGCAACCTGCGTAAGGGCGCCATCGTGGCCGCATCGGATCACAAGAACATCTCGATGCTCATCCCGTACAAGTAAGGGCTGACGGTATCCGGCGTCCCCCTGGGCACAGGGCGCGTCGCCTAGCAAAGTCCGAGAACCGTGAGGAAACGTCTCCCCTTGCGGATCCGGCAAAATAAAACCCACAAGGAGTATGTATGCCAAGAGTAAAGCGCGGTTTTAAAGCGAGACAAAGAAGGAACAAGGTGTTGAAGCTTGCCAAGGGGTACCGGGGTGCGAGGTCCAAACTCTTCCGGAGCGCCACCGAGGCGGTCGATCGCGCGTTAAACTACGCGTTCCGCGATCGCCGGGTGAAGAAGCGGGACTTCCGTGCCCTCTGGATCGCCAGGATCAACGCTGCAGCCCGCATCAACGGGATTTCCTACAGCAAACTGATCCACGGCTTGAAGGTAGCCAAGGTGGAGATCGACAGAAAGGTGATGGCGGACCTCGCCGTCTCCGACCCGAAAGGGTTCGCAGAGATCGCTGCCGTAGCTAAAGCAAGTCTCTAACACATTCCGAGGCAGTAAAAAAAGAAATGGGATAGCGATGTCTCATTTCTTTTTTTATGCGGAAGATTCAGGCTGGAGACGGAGATACTCAACCCCTTCTGCCGTCAGGGGATCGGGAGCAGGGGGACAGGCACCTGCGGAGCCAGTCCCCGTCCAGTCCCCGACGGTGAGGGGAGGGGGCGCTGCCTCCAGCCATAGATATACAACTACTTCGATACGGATAAGGTCATCGCTCATGAAGGAAAAACTTGAAGCGCTTTTGAGTGCAGCCGTCGCCGAACTCGCAGCCGTGAAGTCGGAAGACGCGCTCCAGGAACTGCGGGTCAAATATCTCGGCAAGAAGGGGGAGATCACCTCCGTCATGAAGGGGCTCGGTTCCCTTTCGCCAGAGGAACGCCCCCTGGTAGGGCAGGTCGTGAACACGGTGAAGGCACAGCTCGAGGAGGCGCTGGAGAAGCGTTCCGTCGAGGTGCGCGAGGCCGCCAAGGCGGAGAGGCTCGCCTCCGAGCGCGTGGACGTCACCCTCCCGGGACGCCGCCGCGCCGTCGGCTCGAAGCACCCGATCACCCTCGTTACCGAGGAGATCGTCTCCATCTTCGCGGGGCTTGGCTTCGGCGTCGCCGAAGGTCCCGAGGTGGAGCACGACTTCTACAACTTCGAGGCGCTGAACTTCCCGAAGGACCACCCCGCGCGCGACATGCAGGACACCTTCTTCGTGGGGGAGAACGTGCTTTTGCGCACCCACACCTCTCCGGTGCAGGTCCGCACCATGCTGAAGCAGCCGCCGCCGGTCCGCATCATCGCGCCGGGCACCGTGTACCGCTGCGACTCCGACGCCACCCACTCCCCGATGTTCCACCAGGTCGAGGGGCTCATGGTGGACAAGGGGATCTCCTTCGGCGACCTGAAGGGGATTCTCACCCTCTTCATCAGCCAGCTCTTCGGCGAGGGGGTAGGGGTGCGGCTGCGTCCTTCCTTCTTCCCCTTCACGGAGCCTTCCGCCGAAGTGGACATCGCCTGCGTCATCTGCAAGGGGAAGGGGTGCCGCGTCTGCAAGAATACCGGGTGGCTGGAAATCCTCGGCGCAGGCATGGTCGACCCTGAGGTGTACCGCCACGTCGGCTACGACGCGGAGACCTACTCCGGCTTCGCCTTCGGTATGGGGATCGAGAGGATCGCCATGCTGAAGTACGGCATCGCCGACATGCGGCTTCTCTTCGAGAACGATCTCAGGTTCTTGAAACAGTTCTGACAATCATTCGACCGATCCCAGCGACCGGTCCGATCTCTTCAAGAAAAGTGGAATCTCTATGATAGTTACCTACAACTGGCTCAAGGAATTCGTTGACTGCGACCTGCCTCCCCAGGAGTTGGCAGATCTTCTCACCATGCTCGGACTCGAAGTGGAGCGCATGGAGTCGCTCGGCGCCGGGATGGACGACGTCGTCACCGCGCAGGTGCTCGAGAGGGCCCAGCACCCGAACGCCGACAAGCTCTCCCTTTGCAAGGTGAGCAACGGCAAGGAGACCTTCGCCATCGTCTGCGGCGCGCAGAACTTCAAGTCCGGCGACAAGGTGGCGCTCGCCCAGATCGGCGCGGTGCTGCCGGGAGACTTCAAGATCAAGCGCTCCAAGATCAGGGGTGAGGAGTCCTTCGGGATGCTCTGCTCCGAGAGGGAGCTCGCCCTCTCCGACGAGTCCGCCGGCATCATGATACTGCCGGAAGAGACGCCGCTCGGCGTACCCCTTTTCGAGGCGCTGGGGCTGAAGGACACGATCTTCGAGATCGGTCTCACCCCGAACCGCGCCGACTGCCTGAGCGTCGTCGGTATCGCCCGGGAGGTCGCGGCAAAGCTCGGGACGAAGGTGCACTACCCCGGTATCGCTCCGGTCGAGGAGGGGGCACCTATCGCTGAGACCGCCTCCGTGACGATCGAGGACGCCGACCTCTGCCCGCGCTACACCGCGCGCTACATCTCCGGCTGCACCATCGCGCCGTCCCCTGCGTGGCTCGCCGAGAGGCTTCGCAACGCAGGGATCCGCTCCATCAACAACGTGGTGGATATAACGAACTACGTCCTCCTGGAGTACGGCCACCCGCTGCACGCCTTCGACTTCCGCCTGCTGGCCGGCGGGAAGATAGTCGTGCGCCGCGCAGCCGAGGGGGAACGCTTCGGCACCCTCGACGGTCAGGAGCGGATCCTCAATTCCAACGACCTCACCATCCGCGACGCGGAGAAAGGCGTGGCTCTTGCCGGCATCATGGGTGGCGGCAACTCCGAGATCAGCGACTCCACTGTCGACATCCTCCTGGAGAGCGCCTACTTCGATCCTTCCGCCATCAGGCGGACCTCCAAGAGACTGGGGCTGCACACCGAGTCGTCGCACCGCTTCGAGCGCGGCACCGATGTCGATGGCCTTGTGCGCGCCCTCGACCGCGCCGCCGAGCTCATCCACGAGCTCGCAGGCGGCACGATCGCCAAGGGGATCATCGACGTCTACCCGACCCAGATGCAGCCGCGCACCATCAACGCACGCCTGGAGAAGATCAACGCCATCTCCGGTCTCTCCTTGAGCGCCGCCGAAGTGAAGGAGATCTTCGAGCGCCTCGAGTTCTGCGTCTGCGAGACGTCGGCAGGGGTGTTCGAGGTGCAGGTCCCGCTCTTCCGCGTCGATCTGGAGCGCGAGATCGACCTCGTGGAAGAGGTCGTGCGCCTGAACGGCTTCGAGAAGGTGCCCCTGACTCTGCCGAGCGCGTCGGTCTTCTCCGACCTCCCCTCCGAGGGGCAGCGCCTCGGAGGCAAGATCCGCGACCTCCTGGTATCCCAGGGGCTCTCCGAGGTTATCAACTACAGCTTCGTCTCCCCGACCAGTTGCGACCGCATCCTCCTTGCCGGAGACGACTTCCGCCGCCAGGGTGTGGCCCTTCTGAACCCGCTCTCCGACGAACTCTCCGTGATGCGCACGACGCTCCTTCCGGGGCTCCTGGAGACCGCGCTGAAAAACATCAGCTTCCGCACGCTCGATCTGAAGATCTTCGAGATGCGCAGGGTGTATCTCCCGGAGGAGGGGAGCGAGCTCCCCATCGAGCCGCTGTACCTCGCGGCGCTCTTCACCGGGAGACGCGATCCGGAAGGATGGAACCAGGCGAAGGGGGGGATCGACTTCTTCGACGTGAAGGGGATGGTTGAAAACCTTCTCGAGGTGGCGAACGTGAAGGGTGTCAACTACCTTGCTGACGGCGTCGACGCCTACTTCCACCCGGGGAAGTCCTGCCGGATCACCCGCGGCAACCAGACCCTCGGCTCCTTTGGCGAGCTTCACCCGAGCGTGCAGGAGAACTACGGCATCGACACGCCCCTCTTCTACCTGGAGCTGAACTTCGAGAAGCTGCTGGCCAACCGCGCGAAGCGCTCCTCCGTGCAGGCGCCCTCCCGCTTCCCCGACACCTTCCGCGACATCGCGCTCCTCATCCCGGACGAGGTCGCCGCCGCGGACATCACCTCCTGCGTCCTGGGGGTGAAGGCGGCCGAGCTCCAGGGGGTGGAAATCTTCGACCTGTACAAGGGTGGCAACATCCCCGCGGGGCAGAAGAGTATCGCCATCCGGGTACGGTACGGGTCGCGCGAGCGCACCCTCACCGACGACGAAGTGACCCGTCTGCACCAGAGCGTCATCGCCGCGTTGCAGAAAAAATTAAATGTAACCATTAGATAAAAAGGGTTGCTAAATCAAAAACCCTGTGGTAAATACTTAAGCCGCTGTCGATTCAAGGAAAATCTGAAATGCTGAATCTGTTGAGGGGGTTATGACCAAAGCGGACATCGTAGAAAGAATTTATGAGAAGGTAGGGTTCTCCAAGAAAGAGTCTGCAGAACTTGTAGAAACCGTCTTCGATCTCATTAAGACCACCCTGGAAGAAGGGGACAAGATAAAGATCGCCGGCTTTGGCAACTTCGTGGTGAAGGAGAAGGCAGACCGTCGTGGCAGGAATCCGCAGACCGGCGAAGAGATCACCATCGCTGCTCGCAGGATCCTGACCTTCAAGCCGAGCCAGGTTCTGAAAGCAGCCATCAACACCCAGTAAGACGGTGGACGCGGGGATACCAGACAAGCTGTACATGAGAATCGGCGAGATCTCCGAGCTAACGGGGCTTCCATCGTCGGTGCTCAGGTATTGGGAGTCGGAGTTCCCGTCTCTGACGCCGAAGAAGAGCAGTACCGGTCAAAGGCTCTACACGAAGAAAGATCTGGAGCTGATAGTCCGGATAAAACAACTCCTGTACGTCGAGAAGCTCACCATAGAGGGGGCGAGGAAACGTCTGGGAGGGAAGTTGAAAGCCCAGGAAGCCGCACCCGTCCCCAACGGGCTGGCTGAGTTGCTCAGGGAAGTGAAAGAGGAACTCCGCGAAATGCGGGATATTCTGGTTAATCAGGCATAATCGGTGCGTAGCGCAGCCTGGTAGCGCACTAGACTGGGGGTCTAGGGGTCGAAGGTTCGAATCCTTTCGCACCGACCATTATTACAGGGACTTACGGCATTTCGTAAGTCCCTCTTTTTTTGTCTCACCCCTGCTACACCCCTGCTACACCCCTCGCAGCCATGGCAGCTCCATGCGTCCCTCGCTGACTGGGACGGTGAGTCTTCCTGCTGATCCCCACGTATCTGACGTATCTGCTGTTGATCCTAGTCAGGGGCGGGGATGAAGAGGACCGGCACTCCCGCATGACGAGCCGCTTCACTTGCAACGCTTCCCATCATTTCCTTCACTACACCTTTCCCCCTGAACCCCATGACGATAAGGGAGTATCTCCCTTTTCGCGCGACAGCGGCCACCTCTTTTTCAGCGTTTCCCTTCACGAGTGCGGTCGTCACGTCGGCCGCGCCGGCACCCCGTACACGCTCCCTCTTCGCCTCGAGGAGATATTGTGCCATCTCTTCTGCCTGGCGCTCCTCTGCCGGGTCCTTCCCACCTGGTTCAAGCACATGGAGGAGGGTGACCTGTGCGCCGGTCTCCCGGGCGATTACCCCCACGTACTTCAGCGCGTTTTCCGCCGTGTCGGAGAAGTCGGTGGCGAAAAGGATATTGCTGAAGATCTTTCGGCACACAGCGAGGGACTCGTCCCCCTCGAGCAGCGCTATCCGCGCCAGGAGGACGGGTCGCCGGGCGTGATGGAGCAGGTCGTTCGAGACGCTCCCAAGGGCTGCGGCCCGGAGGATCCCTTTGCCGTGGGAGCCGATGAAAATCACGGAGACTTCCTGGCTTTCCGCCGTCTCAGCGAGGATCTGTCCGGCGGGGCCGGAGGGTATATTGACCAGCACCCTCACTCCGTGTTCCCCGAGCATCTTCACCTGGCGATCAAGGGCCTGATGCGCCTCCTGCCTGAGGGGAAATTCGGGGTAAGGTATGGCGTGCGCAAGGACGATCTCCTTCATGCCGACGGTCTTTAACTCCTCAACACACCGGACGAGAGCGTCGGACGCTGGAGAGAGGTCAGAGCAGACAAGGATCTTCCTGAACATGGTGGCCTCCAGTTCTCGCCCGCCCGAATTGTGCATGGTTGCGGCAGGCTTTTCTACCGTCAATCATAACCTATGGTGTGAGCTTCATCAGCTTCTGCACCCCCCTTTCTGACCCTAGCACCGGTGCCAGGTGGAGGATAGGCTTTCAGCTCTGTCCCGCCGCGATAGCCGCGTAGGATATCGGCTGCGCCCGGCCAACGCAGGCCGCGGATCCCTGCGCTCCAGCGCGAGTTGTCACAGGTTCTTCAAGCTCCGCCGGTGCCACGGTAACTGTGAGCGCCGGCAGGTAGGCTGCAGTCGCACACTGTATTTTGCTGACAATGCCCCGCTCGACATGAAGGTCGGGCGGGGCATTTCTTTTTCCGACTCCTCAGGCCGATCCGCACATCGGTGAGAGAGGACGCGATAAAACTGCTTGACTATGAGCGGGATGGGAGGTATAAAAGTATCACACTATTAAATCGGTAGACTTAATAGTGAAGCTGGTGGGGCCACTGGGGCGTCATCCGCTATGGGAGCCTCACGCCAGAGGCTTATTTTTTTGGCTGTAAAGACTACTAAGTTGATAGACTGGAGGAGTAAATGAAGCGGAACAGCATAATCGCAGCAGTGATCATGGCTCTGTCGTTGACGGTAACACCGCTCGCCGCTCTCGCGGCGACGGAACTGCTGAACGTCTCCTACGACCCCACCCGCGAGCTTTATCAGGACTTCAACATCGCCTTCGCGAAGTACTGGAAGCAGAAGGGGGGGCAGGATGTCACCGTTAAGCAGTCGCACGGCGGCTCCGGGAAGCAGGCGAGGGCGGTAATCGACGGCCTCGACGCGGACGTGGTCACCTTGGCGCTCGCCTATGACATCGACGAGATACACAACAAGGCGAAGCTGATCCCGGAGAACTGGCAAAAGAGGCTCCCGCACAACAGCTCCCCCTATACCTCTACCATCGTCTTCCTGGTGCGAAAGGGGAACCCGAAGCAGATCAAGGACTGGAACGATCTGGTGAAACCGGGGGTCTCTGTTATCACGCCGAATCCCAAAACCTCCGGAGGCGCGCGGTGGAACTACCTTGCTGCCTGGGCTTACGCGCTGAAGCAGAAGGGGGGCTCTGATGCCAAAGCGAAGCAGTTTGTGACTGCGCTTTACAAAAACGTCCCGGTCCTCGACTCCGGCGCGCGCGGCTCCACCACCACTTTCGTGCAGCGCGGGCAGGGTGATGTGCTCCTTGCCTGGGAAAACGAGGCATTTCTGGCGGTGAATGAACTCGGCAAGGACAAGTTCGAGATCGTGGTCCCCTCGATCAGCATCGTTGCCGAGCCGCCGGTCGCAGTGGTGGACAAGGTCGTCGACCGTAAGGGAACCCGCAAGGTCGCCGAGGAGTATCTGAAGTACCTGTACACGCCGCAAGGTCAGGAGATCGCGGCGCAGAATTACTACCGTCCGACGGACAAGAAGATCGCCGCGAAGTATGCGTCGCGTTTTCCGAAAATCAACCTGGTGACCATCGATGGTGTCTTCGGTGGGTGGAAGAACGCGCAGAAGATCCATTTTGCCGATGGCGGCCTCTTTGATCAGATCTTCTCTGCGGCGAAGAGGTAGCAGGAAGAGGTAACGTAGGCAATGTAGGCAGTGTAGGCCGGGATAAGCCGCAGGCGTTCCCGGCAGACCGCCGCCCTTTTCTGTGGTGGCGCATGGAAGGGGACAGGCCGCATGCTTATGGGGGCCTGTCCCCGCCAGCAGGTGTTCGCGGCAGGCAGCCGGCCTTTTCGGTGGTGGCAACCGTCAATGCCGGAAACGCTGCGCTTATTCCGGCCTACATTGCACCACATTCACAAGCCCGTCACCAGGGCTCACCAGCGGGAGCGGGTTTCCTCAAGCTCCCTCAAGACTCGCTCGAGCTCCGCCTCCAACTGGGGTAGAAGCTCCGCTGCGCGGGCGAGATCACCCACCTTGCCCGCTTCTTCCAGTTCCTCCGCAAGGCAGCGCGCGCCGTCCGCGGCAACGACAGAGAGGGCACCCTTTATGAGATGCGCCGCCTTCTGTAGCATTTCCGGATCGCGCGCCGCCACGGCCGACCTGACCTCCTCCAGTTGCATCGGCGCACTCTCCAGAAAGGTCTCGATCACGATGTCCAGCGTGCCTATGTCTCCACCAATCTGCTCCAAGGTCCTTTCGGGGCGGGCGGCGGGGAGGGGGCGCTCCCTGATCCAGTAGGCCACCTTCTCAACGAGGGCCTGGCTCGTCACCGGCTTCGGGAGATAGTCGTCCATCCCCGCTGCAAGGCACCGGTCACGATCCCCTTCGAGTGCATGGGCGGTAAGCCCGATGATCGGCACGGTCCCCCCTTTGCTGCGGATCTGGCGGGTAGCCTCCAGGCCGTCCATCTGCGGCATTTGCACGTCCATGAAGACGGCGTGGAAGGTCCCCTTTTCAAACGCCTGCACCGCTTCCGCTCCATTTCTGGCAGTCGTCACCCGTATTCCGGCGTGCCTCAGCATCGTCTCCGTCACCGTCAGGTTCACCGGGTTGTCCTCCGCAAGAAGGACGCGGCTGCATCTTGGGATCACCAGCTTCCCCGGCCGCTCCGGAACCTCGTCCTGCCATTCCCCGACCCCCGAGCGGGACTTTTGCAGCTGCGCCCCGCTGTCGTCGACAACCAGGGCCCGCACCCCTGCCAGACCCTCCGGCTCATGCTCCTGCTTCCCTGGATGCTCCGCCTTCTGCAGCTCGATCCTGAAGGAGAAGGTGCTGCCCGCCCCCTCGCGGCTCTCCGCCCAGATCCGCCCCCCCATCTGCTCGACAATCCTCCTGGAGATGGCGAGCCCCAGGCCGGTCCCCCCGTAGGTGCGCGATATGGTGCTGTCGGCCTGGGTGAAACTGTCGAAGATGGAGTGTACCTTCTCCGGCGCAATCCCGATCCCGGTGTCGCGCACGGAGAAGGTGATCTCCCACCAGTCCGCCTCCGTCGGCCTTCCCGATACCTGCACCGTCACCTCCCCCTCTGCGGTGAATTTCACAGCATTGGAGACCAGGTTCAGGATGACCTGCCGAAGCTTCGCCGGGTCTCCGAGGAAAAAGGGGGGGAGGGGAGGCTCCACCGCCACCGTCAACTCGACCCCCTTCTGGAATGCGTTGATGGCCAGGTTCTCCGCCGCCTTCTCCACCGTCTCGCGCAGGTCGAAATCGATCTTCTCCAGGGCGACGGCCCCCGCCTCCAGCTTGGAAAAATCGAGCACGTCGTTCACCACGGCCAGAAGCGCCTCACCGGAGGACTTCACCATATGGAGGTATTGACGCTGCAGCGCGTCGAGGTCGGTGCCGAGGAGGAGCTCGGTAACGCCCACGATCCCGTTCATGGGGGTGCGGATCTCGTGGCTCATGTTCGCCATGAACTCCGACTTTGCGCGGACGGCGCCCTCTGCCGCGTCGCGGGCCCGCTTCTGGTCCTCGATGTCGGTGCAGCTCCCGAACCACATGACGATTTTTCCGTCTTCGCCGACGAGTGGGAGCCCGCGGGCCAGAAACCAGTGGTACTCGCCGTCGAAGCGCCGCAGGCGGTATTCCACCTCGTACGGCGCGCCGGTCCGGGCGCTGTGATACCACTCCTGCGCCGTGGCTGCCCGGTCCTCCGGGTGCAGGAATTCCACCCACTTTCCTGACTCCGTCTCAGCGAGCGTCCCCCCGGTGTAGTCGCTCCACCTCTGGTTCACATAGGTCACCGAGCCGTCGGGACCCGCCATCCAGATCAGCTGCGGCAGCGCCTCCGCAAGCTGCCGGAACTGCCGCTCCGAGCGGCGCAGTTCGTCCTCGGCCGCCTTCCTGCGGGAGATGTCGATGGCGATGGCGGCCGCGCCTATGACCTTTCCTTCCGTGTCCCTGATGGGGGAGACGGTGAGGGAAATGTGCACGAGCTCCCCGTTTTTTTTCATCCTCACCGTTTCGTAGTCCTCGATGAGCTCTCCGTTCCCCACCCGCTCCAGGATCGTGATGGTGTCGTTCGGATGCCCGGGCGGGACGAGCATGGAGATGTTTTCGCCGATCGCCTCTTCAGGGGTGTAGCCGTATATCCTCTCCGCCCCCCTGTTCCAGGTCTGGATGGTGCCGTCCAGATCCTTCGTGAAGCCGATGATCGCCCCGCTGGCAGATTCCACGATCGCCGCGAGGCGCAGCCGTACCATTTCCGCCTGCTTCAGCCGTGTTACGTCCATGGAGACGCCGTGCACGTGCAGCGCGAGCCCCTCCGCGTCGTAATACCCCCGCCCCTTGGAGAGCGTCCACCGCGTATCACCGCCAGGAAGCTTTACTCGCATCTCTACGGTGAAGTCGCTCTTTTCCTGCAGCGCTTTCGCTATCGTCTTCTTGACCCGTTCCTTGTCCTCCTTGTGGATGAATTGCAGGAAGGCCTCCTGGTAGCTGCCACGGCAGGGGTGCCCGGCGCCGAAGAAGCGTTCGCACCAGTCGCTCCAGATCCAGAGTCCGGTCCTCAGGTCCCAGTGCCATGTCCCGATCTGCGCGGCATCTGCCGCGAAGCGCAGCCTCTCCTCGCCGGTCCGTATCTCTGCCTGCGCCCTCCAGAGGTCCGTTGTGTCGTTGTTGACCTCTACTACCGAAACCTTCCCCTCCGCCGTCCGGTGCACGACCCACAGACTCGCCACGACGATCTCCCGACCGTCCCGTGCCGTGTGGTGCAACTCCCCCTGCCACTTCCCCTCTGCAAGAAGGGTCGCCTCGATCTTCTCCAGGGGGGCGGGGAAGACGGTATTGAGGAGTTGGTGGGAGACCTTTCCGAGCGCCTCCTCAGGGGGGAAACCGTACAGTGACTGCATGCCCCGGTTCCACACCGAAATCTCCCCCGCAACGCTCCGCACCAGCACCGGGGCGTGATCGAGGAGCGTCGTGAGTTCCTCCAGCTTTTCCTTGCTCTCGACTAGCCTCTGTTCCGCACCCTTCCGGTCGCTTATGTCCTCGATGGTGAAGACGGAGCGCAGCCACCTGCCTTCTTCGTCCCTGATGCCGGAGACGTTGACGCGCACCCAGAGGTGGCTCCCCTCCCGCCTGATAAATCTCTTGTCGTAGGCCGCCCGCTCCAGCACCCCGTCGTGTACCTGGCGGTCCATCTCGTCGCTCAGCGGGCGGTCCTCCGGGGCGGTCAGGTCGTGCACGGAGTGAGCAAGGAGCTCCTCCCGGCTGAAGCCCAGCATCTCCGAGAAACGTCCATTCACCGCGACGAAGCGGTCGCCGCCGGAGGCCTCCGCAATCCCCACCCCGGCATTGTCAAAGATTGCCCGAAACTTCTCCTCGCTTTGCCTGAGCGACTCGGCACTGCGCCGCTCCGATACGAGGAGCCTCTCAAGCCCCGCGGCCCCCTGCCGGATCTCCTCATGCTGCCTCTCCACCCGCCGCCTTAGCTCAACGCTGGCAATGCTCCTTTCCACGGCGGCTGCGAGCTTTGCGAAGTCGACCGGTTTCAGCACGTAGTGATGTATTCCGGCCTCAATGGCACCGAGGAGAGATGATGTGTCGCTGTAGGCTGTGAGGGCGATGATCTGCGTGTCCGGGTCGAGCGCCACCATCTCACCGGCCATGGCTACTCCGTCCATCACCGGCATCCTCACGTCGGTGATGACGATTTCCGGGTGGTGCTCGCGAAAGAGCTCGAGCCCCTGCGCCCCGTCCGCCGCGGTATACAGCGGCAGCTCCGGGTACGTCGCGGCCAGCTCGTTCGTGACAAGCCCTCTCGTTTCGGCATCGTCCTCCACATAGAGAAGCTTTATGGCGCCTGATGGTCCCATCGTCACACCTCCCTCGCGCGGAAGGAGTCCCGCGTCACGGGGGAGGGAGGGGTAAAGAAGTGCAGGTGGGGAGAGGGGTGATAACGGGGAGGCTGCTGAGAAAGGGTGTGGCGTCGCATGTGCCGTCCTCTATATCTCAATGCGAAACTCCGCACCCTCTGCGGTGTTTCGGACGCTCAGCGACCCGTTCATGTTCTTCTCTATTATCGTCTTGCACATGAAAAGCCCGATGCCGGTCCCCTTGTCCGGAGGCTTGGTGCTGAAGTACGGGTCGAAGACCCTTCCGATGACGTCGTCGGGGATGCCTCCGGCATTGTCCGCTATCGTCACCACGCTCCTGTTGCCCTTCTTCCCGATGGACACCGTTATCCTCGGCTCCGCGACGGTTCGCTCCCGGAAGGCATCGCGCGCGTTGACGAAGATGTTGATGAGGGTCTGGACGTATTCGTTGCGGTACCCGGTGGCAACGACCGGCTCCGCGGGGCGCACCATCTCGAGCTGTACATCCTGGAGCGTCTCCCCGACCAACGAGACCGCCTTCTCCACGACCTGCGTGACATCAAAATCGGTCATAGCCTTCTCCGGGCTCAGGTAGTTCCTGAAGTCGTCGATCGTCTCCGACATGTGGGCGATAAGCTGCCTCGCCCGGGTCACCCCCTGCTCCACGGACTCATGCGTCATCGCTTCCGACTCGAAGGAGATCTGCAGAGTCTGCAGGATCATGCCGAGCACGTTGAGGGGCTGGCGCCATTGGTGCGAGATATTCACCAGCATCTCACCCATCGCCGCGAGCCGGCTTTGCTGCATGAGGGTCTGTTCGCGGTCCCGGTCCACCTCCTGGAGCTTCCGGTTCGCCTCCTCCAGCGATCGGGCCTGCTCCTCCAGCTGCAGCTTTACCCCCTCGAGTTTCCTGTGCTCCATATCCAGGAGGTCGATATAGCTGTAGTAGTTCAAGGCGTACGCCATAATGCCGGAGAAAAGGACTTCGTTGGCGTTGATCACGAGCCTGCTGATCGCCTCCGGCTCGAGCTTCTGCACCAGCTTTTTCAGTGAGGCCGCGTGGATCTCCAGCAGGATGTCCGGACCGTGCCGCGCCATGACGAGCTCCTTCCCCAGATTGGAGACGCTGTACAGCGCCTTCTCCTCGCGGCGGTTGAAGAAGTCCTCCAGCGCCTCCATGTACTTCCTGGCGGCGATGTCGAGGTCGATGGAGGTAGCCTTACTGCCCGACAAGGATGGTGGCATCGTCGTGTTCCCGAATGAAGTTCTGGAAGATCCAGTTGGCTATCTCCTGGGGGGAGAGGAGGCAGATCCTTCCCGTATCGTTTTCGAAGCGCCCGGTGATCCCGTCGCTGTACATGACGATCAGCTCCCCTTCGTGGTACGGATAGTCGATGACTCGAAAAGACTCCATCCTCATCCCCAGCGTCCCGTTGAAGCAGAAGGGGCGGATGTTGCGGTCGCTGCAGAAGATGCGGGTCTCCACATTGCCGATCCCGACGTGCCTCATCCGTTTCTGGAGGTAGTCGACATGGCACACCGACATCGCTGCCCCCCGCGTCCCCCTGAGCCTGTCGTGGCAGCGCTTGATCAGCAGCTCCAGCGGCTCGCGGTAGTTCTCCTCGACCGCCTCGAGCGCGGCGAGCGAGGTCAGGTAGGCGTCATGTCCGTGCCCGAGCGCGTCGATGACGCCGAAGGTGACTGAATGGGACATGTGTTTTATGAACCAGGAGTCGCCATTTACGTCCTCCCCCGGCATGGGGCGCGACATGACCGAGAAGTGCAAGCTCCTGAGGACCGGGTCTTTCAGCCACTTCACCGCGGTGACCACCGTTCCGCCGCCTCGCCCGGAGGCTATGTCGAAGTCGTCGGAGAGTCTCTTTACCCCCGAGAGCCCTATACCAAGAGTCCCCACGGAGGAGCGGTGCATCGCACGATCAAGGTCCTCGATGCCGGGGCCGGTATCGCGGGAGACGATCTCCATCCCCTCCTTCACCCCGTCTCTGATGCTGCGCAGGATGATCTCGCCGTTCAGGGTGCGGTGCTTGATGAGGTTGCGGGCGAGCTCCGTGGCGATGATTGCCGCCTCCTCGGCTTCGGATTCCGCAAACCCGAGGTTCGCCGCCATGCTCCGGGCCAGGCGCTGGGACTTCAGCACGTCCGAGTCCAGTATCACCATGACGCGCTCTTCCATCAGATCCACTTCCTGATGGTCACTGTGGTGCCCACCCCCACCTCGCTGTCGATCTTGAAGTCGTCCACCAGGCGCGCCGCTCCGTGCAGCCCGATCCCCATGGAGCCTGCCGTGCTGTAGCCGTCGGTCATGGCGAGCTTCACGTCGGGGATTCCCGGGCCGTTGTCGGAAAATATCACCTCGATCCCCTCCTTGTCCTCCTCCTGCAGCCGGTTCACCGTCATCGTGCCGCCGCGCCCGTGCACGATGACGTTGCGCCCGAGCTCGGAGACGGCGGTCACCAGGCGTGTCTGGTCCAGAAGGCTTAGTCCCATCTGCTGAGCCACGGTCCGTACCTGGTGCCTCCCCACCACGACCGACTCGTCGGTGGTCATCTCTATGCGGGCGATCTCAGACCTGGAGCTCATGACCCTCCTCGAGGTACTCCGACTCCTGCCGTTTTTGCTTCAGATACTCGAGACCCTCCTCGATGTTCAGGGCGGTGTGGATGCCGGTGAGGACCATGCCGAGCTCGATGAGGGTGACCACGACCTCCTTCTTCATCCCCACCAGGACCGTCTCCACACCCATCAGCCTGGCCATTCTTGATGTGTCCCCCATGAGGCGCGCCAGGAAGCTGTCGACGATGCTGACTGAGGAAATGTCGATGAGGAGCCCCTTCGCCTCCGTCTCCTCGATCCTTTGCAGGATCATCTCCTGAAGGCGCATCGCCGCCTTGTCATGCAGCTCTTCTTGCACCGGGACGATGATGTCGTCCCCCATCTTGAGGATCGTTATCTCCGACATGGCTACCTCTGCACGATTTTGAGCCCGGTGATATCGAGGGCGACCTTCAGCCCGTCTGCCAGAGTGGCGCGCGTGATGACATCGCTCAGGTCAACCCCCAGCTGGATCATGGTCTGGGAAATGCGGGCGCGGATACCGGTGATGATGCACTGGGCGCCCATCAGTTTTGCAGCAGATACCGTGCGGATCAGGTGCTTCGCCACCAGGGAGTCGACTATCGGTATGCCGGAGATGTCGAGGATGGCGACCTTCGACTGGGTGGACTCGATCGCGGTGAGGAGGCTCTCCATGACGGTCTGGGTGCGCGCGCTGTCGAGGACTCCGATAAGGGGAATCATGAGGATGCGGTCCCAGATCTTCACGATCGGAGTGGAAAGCTCCAGGAGGGCGTTTTGCTGCTCTTTTATGACGTGCTCCCTCTTGTGGCCGAACGATTCGAAAGTAATAACTGCGATACCGTCCAGAATGCGGTTTACCGCTATGGTCACCTCGGTGAGGCGCTCCCTGTCGGTGTAGTAGTTCTGCAGCGTCGCCAGGTACGCGTCCTTCATGGAGAAGATGAGCATCGCCGTCTCCGAAGGGGTGATGTCCCGTGCCGCCAGCTCTCCGCTGATCGCCTCCACCGTCTTCCTTACATCGGCGTAAGTGGCCGACTTGACGTCGGAACCTCCCGGGAGAGCCTTCACCGTGTCGTCAAGAAGCTGGGAAGCCATCCTTTTCACGTTTTCCTCTCCGGCCATGGAAACGAGCGTTCTGGAATTCTGAAAGAGCTGGGTGATCCACAGCCGGAGGATATCCGACTGATATTTCTTCAGCTCGTTGGCGAGCTCGAGGTAATCGAGGGTAGCGTCCATCACTGCGCCTCCGTAAGTATTGGTAATACCGTCAAAAGTATACCCCAGCTGCGGGCCCTCCGCTCCTTTTCACCTCCGGCGCCGCATGGTGTGCGGCATGGCAGCTTTAGCGGGTCCGGCGCCAACGGGGAAGGGGTTACCGGTACTACCCGGCTTCCCCGTCACGCTCCTCCATGAGGTCGTGTAGCAACCGGGCTGCCGCCTTCAGGTCGACCGGCTTCGAGAGGCAGATATCCATCCCGGCCTCCAGACACGCCTTTTCGTCTTCGGCAGAGGTGTGCCCTGTCATGGCGACGATCGGGATATGCCCGCCGCGCGTGCGCTCCTTTTCCCTGATTTCCCTCGTGGCCGCCAGGCCGTCCACCTGCGGCATCTGGACGTCCATGACAATGGCGTCATACCTGCCGTTTTCCCACATCTCGACCGCCTCCCGGCCGTTCGTCGCCACGTCCGTCTCGAACTTGTAGTGGTCGAGGACGCTCTTTAGATACTGCCGGGACACCGGATCGTCTTCCGCCGCCAGGACGTGTGGCTTTCGGACTGCTCTGCTCTCTTTTGCCATCTTTCACCCTGCGATGCTCATTGAGGTTGCGGTACGGGTGCAGCTTCCAGGGGCGTTTCAGTGCGGGGGCGGGGGTGCCATCCCTTAATGCTATGATAGTTTCAACCCTTACGGGAAAGCAACAAGAGCCGACAAACCCGCGTCCCCCCCAACTCCCTCCGCTCCGTAAAGCCGTTACCTTCTCGAATGCACTTCCCCCACGGGCGCTCGAGAAGGGTTAAACTAGGAAGTGGAAGTGACTGAAATGACGGGGTGCAGGGATGGTTCCCTGTGGCATCTGCTACCGGAGGGGACGGAGCGCATGCATGGTTCTGCCCGTATTGTCGGTATTGCTTGTGGACGGCGACGTCGCGGAGGTTGAACGGCTGAGGGAGATGCTTGCCGCCACCCCTTTTGTGCTCGATGTGGCCAACAACCTCTCTGAAGCGTTGAGGGCGCTGCACAGCGGCCGCACCTTTGATGCGATGATCGTCGACTTGACCCTCCCGGACAGCCTCGGCATCGAAACGGCCCTCGCCCTTCGCTCGGTGAACAGGACCGCCGCCCTCCTTGTCCTCACTTTTCAGGACGATGACCAGGCCCTGCAATCGCTGCAGCTCGATATCCAGGATTACCTCGTGAAGGAAGAGCTGACCGGGAGCCTCCTGACCCGGTCGATCCGATACGCCGTTCAAAGGAAGAAGGACGCCCTTGCGCAGCAGATGGCGCAGCGGACCTGTGAAGAGTTGTTGCTGCAGCTGCAGTCGGTCCTGGAAAATATCGCGGAGGGTGTGGTCATCGCTGACGCCGGAGGGATGATCCTGCACATGAACAGGGAGGCGCTGAGCTTCTACCAGTGCAATTACGCGGAGGCGCGCAGGCCCCTTGCGGAGCTGCAGCAGGTCTTCGAGCTCTACGACCTCGAGGGGAGACCGGTCCCGTACGAGATGTGGCCGATGGTGCGTGCCCTGCGCGGAGAGCGCTTCAAGGGGCAGGACGTGGAGGTAAGGCGGAAGGATTCGGGGCAGACCTGGTTTCGCAGTTTCAGCGGCACCCCGGTGCTGGGGGAGAGGGGGGAGGTCGTGCTCGGCGTCATGACCTTGCGCGACATCACCGAGAAAACCCACATAGAGCGCGCCCTGAGGGCGACGCAGGCGCAGCTGCAGGTCGTTACGGAGACGATGCCGGTCGGCGTCGCCCTTTGCAGCCGCGACCGCCGATACGTCTGGGTGAGCCCCGAATATGCCCGGTGGCACGGACTCTCACCCGAGGAGATCGCCGGTCACGACATACGGGAGATCGTAGGCGAC
Source organism: Geomonas sp. RF6 (assembly GCF_021044625.1). Lineage (NCBI taxonomy): Bacteria > Pseudomonadati > Thermodesulfobacteriota > Desulfuromonadia > Geobacterales > Geobacteraceae > Geomonas > Geomonas sp. RF6. Next base: position 4,191,435 of record NZ_CP087999.1, read on the forward strand.
GAGGCGTATGAGGTCCTTGCCCCCCACCTCGACCAGGTTCTCACCGGACAGCCCGTCGTGTACGAGGCGGGAGTGCAGTTTCGCGGGATCGGGTACCGCTGGGTTTCGGGGCGCTGCATGCCGGTCTATGACACGGCCGGAGTCCTCGACGGGTGGGTCGCGGTGGTTTTCGACAACACCAAGCATTGGGAGACCGAGGAGGAGTTGCAGCGTTCCAGGCAGATGCTGCATGAAACCGTCTCCGAGCGGGAGGCGGAACTCAGCGCCACGGTCACCCAGCTGCAGGCAGAGACGGAGAAGCGGGTGCGCGCCCTGGAGGAGTTGCAGGGGAAGGAGCAGATGCTGATTCAGCAAAGCCGCATGGCGGCGATGGGGGAGATGATCGGGTTCATCGCCCACCAGTGGCGCCAGCCCCTGAATATCCTCGGGCTGATCCTGCAGGATTTCACCGTTGCATACAGGAGCGGCACCTTCTCCGCGGAACTTCTCGAGGAGAGCACGAAGCGGGGGCTGGAGCTCATCGGCCACATGTCCCGCACCATAGAGGACTTCAGGAGCTTTTTCCGTACCGACAAGGAGAAAGATCGTTTCCTTCTGAAGGACGCGCTTGAGCAGACCCTTGCGATGGTGAAGAGCTCCCTCGGCCAGCACGGCATCGAAATCGAAGTCGCGGTCGAGGATGATCCGGTCGCGGAGGGATTTGCCAACGAGTTTTCCCAGGTCCTCATCAACATACTGATGAACGCGAGGGATGCCTTCGTGGCGCGCCAGACGCCGAAGCCGCGTATCACGGTCCGGGTATTTGCGGAAGGGGAGAAGCAGGTCGTGGCCCTTTCGGACAACGCCGGGGGGATCGCTCCTGAGATCATCGGCTCGATCTTCGAACCGTACTTCACCACGAAGAAGCCGGACGAGGGTACCGGGCTCGGGCTGTACATGGCAAAGACGATCATCGAGAAAAAGATGGGAGGGAAACTCTGCGTACAGAACTGCGGAGAAGGCGCCGAGTTCCGCATCGAATTGGGACCAGCGGGGGAGGGCGTCTGTGGCGGATGCCGGTCCGGGTCCCCCGGTGACGACGAGGCCGGCTGAAGGCCTCAGTCGCGCTCCTTGGCGCCGCAGCAGGGGGGCACCCCCAGACTCTCCAGCACCCTCCCTATCTCCGCTGCAAGCTGCTCCTGGAGCGGCCTCGCCTTTTGCAGCTCCTGTTCCTTCCCCGCCAGCTCCAGCTGTTCCGCGAGGCACCTCGCCGTTTCCGCCCCGACTACCATGACAGCCCCCTTCAGCCGGTGGGCTGCCTTCTCCAGCGCATCGTGGTCCATCTCCTCCACCGCCTTCCGGACGTCCGCCAGCTGCAGCGCCGCGTTCTCCCTGAAGGTCGCCACCACGCACTCCAATATCTCGCTACTCCCCCCGACCTGCCGCAGAATGACCTCCGTGTCTGCGGCGGCCCGCGGGCGCCGCTGCATCCAGAGCGCCACCTTCATGATCAGGTCGTCGGCGGAGAAGGGCTTCGACAGGTAGTCGTCCATTCCCGCCTCCAGGCAGCGCTCCCGGTCCCCCGGCATGGCGAGCGCAGTGAGGCCGATGATCGGGACGTCGCACCCGCACTCCCTGATCCGCCTGGAGGCCTGCAGGCCGTCCACCCCCGGCATCTGCACGTCCATGAGGACGACGTCGAAGATCCCCTCCTCGATCGCCTCCAGAGCCTCGGCGCCGTTCATGACGGGGGTGACCTTCGCCCCCGACCTGCGGAGCATCGCCTCGGCCACGGTCAGGTTCACCGTGTTGTCCTCGGCAAGCAGAACGCGGGTGCAGAAGGGGAGCTGGCGGACCGGCTCGGGCTGCGGCTGGTCCCGCACGACGGTCGTCTCGCCGGAGCGGAAGGAGCGGACCTTGTACACCGCCTCCATGAGGGCGGCGGGGCGCACCGGCTTTATGATGTACGCCACCATCCCCATGTCCCGCGCCCGCCGGGCCCCCTCGCCGATGTCTTCCGAGGTGAGCATCATGATGCCGAGCTCTGAGATCGGGAAGTGCGCCCGCAGCTCCTCGGCGACCTGGAAGCCGTCGATGTCCGGGAGGTTCATGTCCAGGAGGGCGAGCTCGAACGGGGTGCCGGCCGCGGCCGCCTCCGTCATCATCCTCACCGCTTCCCTGCCGGCGGCGGCGGTCTCCACGAGGGCGCCGCGCTGCGAGAGCCAGTGCACCAGGAGCTGCCGGTTCGTCTCGTTGTCGTCGAGAACGAGGGTGCGCAACCCCTCCATCTCCGTGGCGACGAGCTCCCGTTCCCTCTCCCGCCCGCTCCTTTTCAGCTCGATCTCGAAGATGAAGGAGCTCCCCGTTCCTTCGGTGCTTTCCACCCAGATGCGCCCCCCCATCTGCTCCACCAGCCGCTTCGTGATGGCGAGCCCGAGCCCCGTCCCCCCCTGCGAGCGCGCCATGGAGGGGTCGACCTGGGTGAAGCTGTTGAAGAGGAGGGAGAGCTTCCCCTGCGGGATGCCGATCCCGGTGTCCGTGACGGAAAAGGTGATGCGCCAGCGGTTCCCCTCGGCAGGCGCGCCCCGCAGGCGAACCACGATCTCCCCCTCGTCGGTGAATTTCACCGCATTCACCGTGAGATTGGTGAGGATCTGCCGCAGCCGCAAAGGGTCGCCGAAAAAGAAGGGGGGGAGCTCACTGTCTATGTCCAGCGAGAGCTCCAGCCCCTTTCTGTGCGCGTGCAGGGCGAGCATCTCCACCACCTTTTCCAGGGCGTCGCGCAGGTCGAACTCCACCTCCTCGAGCTGCATCATCCCCGCCTCGATCTTGGAGAAGTCGAGCACGTCGTTCACCACGGAGAGGAGGACCTCGGCGGAATTCCTGATCATCTGCAGGTACTGCTGCTGGAGCTGGTTAAGCTCCGTCTCCAGCACGAGGTCGGTGATCCCCAGCACCCCGTTCAGTGGCGTGCGGATCTCGTGGCTCATGTTCGCCAGAAAGGAGCTTTTGGCCACCGCGGCCTCCTCCGCCGCCTTTTTGGCCTCCACCAGTTCCGCCTCCACCATCTTCTTGTTGGTGATGTCCAGAAGGACTCCGGTCATCACCTTCGGCTCGCCGGTGAACTCGCCGCGGGTCATCACCCAGCGCAGCGAGCCGTCCGGCAGGACGATGCGGTATTCGAAGTTGTACGGCCGCCGCCCCGCCAGCGCCTCGTGGAGGTTCGCCGCCAGCATCTCGCGGTCATCGGGGTGGATGATGGAGAGGTAACGCTCGTGGGTGAGGGGCTGGTCCTCGGGGAGGTGGAAAAAGGTGTAGCAGTGGCTATCCCAGATCCGCTCGAGGGAATCGGGGAGGTAGCGCCAGGTGCACATCGCCGCCGCCTTCAGGGCGACTCTCAGCCGGTCGTCGTGCAGGCGCAGCGCCTCGTTCGCCTCTTTCAGGCGGACCTCGTTGTGCCGCAGCGCCTCGTTGGCGCGCTCCAGGAGCTCTGTGCGCTCGTGCACCAGATCCTCCAGGTGCTCCCGGTACTTCGCGAGTTCCTCGGCGGTCTGCCTGCGCTCCCGGCGCACTGAGGCATCGCTCAACTCCCGCTCCAGGGTCGGGGCGAGCCGCGCGTAGTTTCCCTTCCGGATATAGCCGTGGGCGCCGCCCTTTATGAGCTCGGCGGCGAGTTCCTCCCCGATCGCCCCGGAGACGAGGAGAAAAGGGATGTCCCCCTTCGCCTGCACCATCTGCAGCGCATCTGCGCCGTTGAAGCCGGGGAGGTTGTAGTCGGAGATCACTGCGTCCCACCCCCCCGCTTCCAGCGCCCTCTCCAGCTCCTCCTTCGTCTCCACCCGCTCGAATTGCGGGGCGAAGCCACCTTTTTCCAGCTCACGCACGATGAGGAGCGCGTGGTCCTCTACATCCTCGACGATGAGGAGGCGGATCGCTTTACCCATTACTTCCGCTCCAGTACCGGCGGCTCGTTAAGGACGAGCCAGTACAGCCCGGTTTGTTGCAACGCCTCGGAGAGCTTCGTGAAATCGACAGGCTTCCGAATGTAGCTGTTGCACCCGAGGGCGTAGGCCTCGGTGATGTCCCGGTCCTCGGAGGAGGTGGTCAGTACGACGACCGGGATAAGGCTCGTGCGCGGGTCGTTGCGCATCCGTCGCAGGACGTCGAGCCCGTTTACCTTCGGAAGCTTCAGGTCGAGAAGGACCACCACCGGCACCTCTGCGGTGTCGCGGTCCTGCCATTGGCCGGTACCGAAGAGGTAGTCGAGCGCCTCGACGCCGTCTTCGGCGATTACCAGGTTGTTGACGATATTCCCCTTCATGAAGGCGCGCCTGGCGAGCTCCACGAAGTCCGGGTTGTCGTCCACAAGGAGTATGGTGCTGTTGTAGTTCATGACGCCCCCGGTACTTTCAGATTTCGAGCGTGAAAAAAAATGCCGCACCCTTGCCGACCGCCGCTTCCGCCCAGATCGTGCCGTTGTGCCGGTGCACGATGCGCTGCACGATGGAGAGCCCGATTCCGGTGCCGGGGAAGTCCTTCTCCAGGTGCAGGCGCTGAAAGGGGGAAAAGAGCTTGTCGGCATAGGCCATGTCAAAGCCGGTCCCGTTGTCGCGCACGAAGTAGACGACCTTTCCGTCGATTTCGGTGCTTCCGAACTCGACGACCGCGTCGCGGGTCTTGCCGGTGAACTTCCAGGCGTTCCCCAGGAGGTTGTCGAAGAGGACCTTCAGCAGGTCGGGGTCGCCGGTTGCCTCGACCTCCTCCTGGATGCGGATCTCGACGACCCGCTCCGGCTCTCTGCTCTGCAGCTCCGAGACGACGCGGGAGGCGAGGGCGGAGAGGTTCACCCCCGTGGCGGTGAGTTCGCTGCGGGTGAGGCGGGAGAGCTTCAGGAGGTCGTCTATGAGCTGCGCCATCTTCTGCGTCGCCACCCGCACCCGCCGGAGATAGTCCTTTCCGCGGTCGTCGAGCGAGTCGCCGTAGTCCTCCAGGAGCGCGAGGCTGAAGCCGTCGATCGACTGCAGGGGAGTGCGCAGGTCGTGGGAGACGGAGTAGCTGAACGCCTCCAGCTCGCGGTTTGCCGTGTCGGTCGCCTCCTTCGCCTTTTTGAGCGACTGCAGCCCCTCGTTTATCTCCCGGTTTGCCGCCTCGCTCTTCAGCCGCTCGGTGTCGAAATCCTCCAGGATGTTCAGCATGGCCCGCTGGTTTTCCTCCAGCCCCTCGCGCTCCCTGGTGGAGTCCTCCAGGATGTTGGTGAGCGCCCGCTGCGTTTCGTTGGCCATCTCCCTCTCGGCGGTGGCGTCGTCCAGGATGTTCATGACCGCGCGCTGCATCTCTTCCAGCTGCGCCTTCTCCTGGGCCGCATCGTCGAGGATGTTCAGGATGGCGTGCTGGGTCTCCTCCAGGAAACCCTTTTCCTCCTCGGCATCCTCCAGGATGTTGAGCATCGCGCGGCTGAAGTCCTCGGCGCTCCTCTGCTCCAGGGAGATCTCCTTTTTCGCCGCGGGATCCTTTTTCAGCCCCTCATAAGCTGCTGTTGGTGTTGGGTCCGGCATATCTCCCTCTCTTTCCGGAGCTCCTCGATCTCTTTCTTGAGCTCCACCATCTTCAGCTCGCGCCCCACGGTGAGCTTCTGGAAGCGCTCCAGTTCGGCGAGGCGCTCCAGTTCGCGGGCGCGCTGCTCTTCACGCGACCTCTGCTCGGTGACCTTCGCCTCCGCCTCCCTCTGGGCGGTGACGTCGCGGGCCGCGGCAAAGACACCGAGGACGTTTCCTGCGGCGTCGCGGTACACGGAGGCGTTGTAAAGGACGCTGGTGAAGCGCCCGTCCCGGTGCCGGATGGTCAGCGGGTAGTCGGTGACGTACCCCTTGGAGAAGACCTGCTCGTACCCTTCGCGCGCCTTCTCCGGCTCCGTGAAGTAGTCGGAGAAGTCGGTGCCGATCAGTTCCTCCCGCGGCACCCCGGTGACCTTCGCCGTCGCCTCGTTCACGTCCGTTATCTTCCCTTCCAGGCTGATCGTCACCAGCGGGTCGAGGCTCGCCTCGATGAGGGAACGGGCATACTGCGAGGCGTAGCGCAGCTTCTCCTCCGCCTGCTTCTTCTCGGTGATGTCCGTGCTCATGAGAAGGTACCCGATCGGGTTCCCCGCGGAGTCGTTCCTGCGGGTGACCACGACGCTCGCCACGAAGCGGGAGCCGTTCTTGCGCACCCTCTGGAATTCACCTTCGGCAAGCCCCTTGTCGTAGGCGGTCTTCAGCATCCTTTCCACCACCCCTGCCTCGATGTCCTCGGGGGAGTGCAGGACAGTCGACTCCTTCCCGATGATCTCCTCCTCGTTGTAGCCGTAGTTGCGCCGGGCCCCCTCGTTCCAGGAGAGGATCCGGTAGTTCAGGTCCTTGCCGATGATGGAGTACTTGGTGGAACTCTGCAGGATGTTGTCGAGGAAGTTCTTCGTCTCCGCGAACTCCCTCATGACCCGCTTCGTCTCGGTCACGTCGCGCGCAGCCGCGAAGACGCCGAGGACGTTCCCCTCCACATCTCGGTAGACGCTTGCGTTGTAGAGGACATCGGTGAAGTGGCCGTCGCGGTGTCTGATGGTGAGGGGGTAGTCCGTGACGAACCCCTCGGCGAAGACCCGGCGGTACCCCTCGCGCGCCTTTTCCGGCTCGGTGAAGTAGTCGGAGAAGTCGGTCCCGACGAGCTGGTCCCGCTCGAGCCCGGTCACCTTCACCGTCGCCTCGTTCACGTCCATGATCTTCCCTTCCGGGGAGATGGTGACGAGGGGGTCGAGGGAGGCCTCGATGAGGCTTCTGGCGTACTGCGCGGCATGGCGCTGGGCGGTGACGTCGCGGGCTGCCGCGAAGACCCCCAGCACGTTGCCGGTGACGTCGCGGTAGACGGAGGCATTGTACAGGACGTGCACCAGCTGCCCCTCTTTGTGCCTGATGGTGAGGGGGTAGTCGGTGACGAAACCTTTCGCAAATACCTGCTGGTACCCCTCGCGCGCCTTCTCCGGCTCGGTGAAGTAGTCGGAGAAGTCGGTGCCGACGAGTTCGTCACGTTCGACGCCGGTAACCTTCACCGTCGCCGCGTTCACGTCGGTGATCTTTCCTTCCGGGGAGATGGTAACGAGCGGGTCGAGGGAGGCCTCGATGAGGCTTCGGGCGTACTGGGCGGCCTGCCGCTGAGCGGTGACGTCGCGGGCTGCGGCGAAGACGCCGAGGACATTGCCGTGCACGTCGCGGTAGACGCTCGCATTGTACAGGACGTCCACGAGCTGCCCGTCGCGGTGCCTGATGGTGAGCGGGTAGTCGGTGACAAATCCCTTTGCGAAGACCTGTTGGTACCCTTCGCGCGCCTTCTCCGGCTCGGTGAAATAGTCGGAGAAGTCGGTCCCCACGAGCTCGTCGCTCGCCACTCCGGTGACCTTCACGGTCGCGGCGTTCACGTCGGTGATCTTTCCTTCCGGGGAGATGGTGACGAGCGGGTCGAGGGAGGCCTCGATGAGGCTTCGGGCGTACTGCGCGGCCTGGCGCTGCGCGGTGACGTCGCGTGCGGCTGCGAAGACGCCGAGGACGTTCCCCTGCACGTCGCGGTAGACGCTCGCGTTGTACAGGACGTCCATGAGCTGCCCGTTCCTGTGCCTGATGGTGAGGGGATAGTCGGTGACGAAACCCTCCGCGAAGACCTGCTGGTACCCCTCGCGCGCCTTCTCCGGCTCGGTGAAGTAGTCGGAGAAGTCGGTGCCGATAAGTTCGTCCCGTGCCGCGCCGGTGACCTTCATGGTCGCCTCGTTGACGTCGGTGATCTTCCCTTCGGAGCTGATGGTGACGAGGGGGTCGAGGGATGCCTCTATGAGGCTTCTGGCGTACTGCGCGGCATGGCGCTGGGCGGTGACGTCGCGGGCGGCCGCGAACACACCGAGCACGTTGCCGGTGACGTCGCGGTAGACGGAGGCGTTGTACAGGACGTGCACCAGGTAGCCGTCCTTATGCCTGATGGTGAGTGGGTAGTCGGTGACAAATCCCTTTGCGAAGACCTGCTGGTACCCCTCGCGAGCCTTGTCCGACTCGGTGAAGTAGTCGGAGAAGTCGGTGCCGATGAGCTCGTCGCGGGCGACCCCGGTGACCTTCACGGTGGCGGCGTTTACGTCGGTGATCTTCCCTTCCGGGCTGATGGTGACGAGGGGGTCGAGGGAGGCCTCGATGAGGCTTCGGGCGTATTGTGCCGCGTGGCGCTGTGCGGTCACGTCGCGTGCCGCCGCGAAGACGCCGAGGACGTTCCCCTGCACGTCGCGGTACAGGCTCGCGTTGTAGAGGACGTCGGTGAGCTGGCCGTTTCTGTGGCGTATGGTGAGGGGGTAGTCGGTGACGAACCCCTCCGCGAATACCCGCAGGTACCCCTCGCGCGCCTTGTCCGATTCGGTGAAGTAGTCGGAGAAGTCGGTGCCGATGAGCTCGTCACGGGCGACCCCGGTAACCTTCATGGTCGCCTCGTTGACGTCGGTGATCTTTCCTTCCGGCGAGATGGTGACGAGGGGGTCGAGGGATGCCTCGATAAGGCTTCTGGCGTACTGCGCTGCGTGGCGCTGAGCGGTGATGTCGCGCGCCGCGGCGAAGACGCCAAGGACGTTGCCGCGACTGTCGTGGTAGACGCTTGCGTTGTAGAGGACGTCGGTTACGTTGCCGTCCCTGCGCCGCATGGTGAGGGGGTAGTCGGTGACGAACCCCTTGGCGAAAACCTGCTGGTATCCGAGGCGTGCCTTCTCCGGTTCCGTGAAGTAGTCGGAGAAATCGGTGCCGATAAGCTCCTCCTTTGGTACCCCGGTCGCCTTCGTCGCCGCCTCGTTCACGTCCATGATCTTCCCTTCCGGAGAGATGGTGACGAGGGGGTCGAGGGACGCTTCGATGAGGCTTCGCGCGTACTTGAAGGTAGTGAGCTGCTGCTCCTCTTCCCGTTTCTTGCGCGTTATGTCCCGTGCTATGGAGGCGGCGCCGGCTATCTCGCCGGACGGTGAGTAGATGGGGGAGATACTGAGGGAGATGTCGATGATCTCGCCGTCCTTTTTGCGGCGCACCGTCTCGAAGTGCTCGACCCGCTCTCCGTGGCGCACCCTGGCGAGCCTGTCGTTGTGCTCCTCCCGGTCCGACTCGGGGATGAGGATCGATATCGGCTGTCCGACAATCTCCTCGGCGCTGTAGCCGTACAGCCTCTCCGCCGCACTGTTGAAGGTAAGGATGAATCCTTCGGGAGTGGTGCTGATAATGGCGTCTTCGGAGGAAGAGACCAGGGAAGCAAGGAGAGCGTCCGACGCTGCATTCCCCTGTGCAGGTCGTGCAGTCGTTGCATCATTTTCATGATCGCTATTCATCCGCATGTCCTCTATTTTGAAAGACCGACCGTCGGCCTGTGGTGGCGCTTCAGTCGCACGTTCAGAGAAGGGCGATGCGGACTCGCCGCAATCGCCGGAAAGCGGGAACCAGAACCATCATAGCAAAGTTGGAATTTAAGGTCCTAGTGTAAAAATGGCAGGTAAAGTGGCCGGAACTGCGACATTTTCTTTCTTGAAATCCCGAAAAGACGAGGGGGTAGGGGGGCGGTACGTACATGTGGTAGTGGGAAATGTAGGCCGGGATAAGCGAAGCGTTCCCGGCAGTCCACATCCGCCCCCGGGTACTTCGAATTACGGGAACCACGATTGTGTGCTCTCAGAGGAGTAAGCGGGTAACTACGTCCCCCCGTTGTTCACCTCATAATCCGGGCAAGCGCCTCGTCCAGAGCGGGAATGAACGCGACGTCCGTTCCTTTAGCAGAGGAGGAGCCCAGACGTCCCCTCCCTTTCAAGGGGAGGGACAGGGTGGGGATGGGGTAGCGGTGGTCAGGTGGGGCGACCCCATCCCCCTCCTCTCCTCCCCCTTGAAAGGGGAGGAACGCGCTGCCGACTGCTTTTTTTCCCATCTGCGGTCGCGGTTCCACCCGTTTCGCGGCGTCTGCAACTACCCGAATTCGTGGCATTAATTGGCGTATTTTAAGCCGGTTTCGGCATTATTTCTTTGACTTGGGGTGGCCCGAGGTGGTAAATGATTAACCGCTTTTATAGCGGTAGTTGCCACTCTCTCAAGCAGTCCGATTGATTGTCTCGCGCGGAATTCCTCCCTTCATTGGCTCGCGTCTGTTCAATTACCCGCTGCACACTGTATACATCACTGCCGTTTTCTACAGTCTTGGATGTAATGTAATGACGACCACAATGCGACTGTCCCGTTTTCATTTCTTTTTTATCCTGTCCATACTCTCTCTCACCGGCTGTGCCACCTACAAAGATATAGCGCCCGGCACCCGCACCCCGATCTACTCTTCGGCGGTGGTCTCGACGGAGAAGGTCACCGTGGAGACTCTCCCCCCCGAGGCCGCGCCCGCGCGCGATTACCGCGTCGGCCCCGGCGATATCCTCCTCATCGACGTGAACGGGAGGCCGGAGTTCATCGTCGCGACTCCCGGCAACAACGGGAAGGCGCAGGGGAGCCGGGTAGACGGCGCCGGGAACATCCATCTCCCGATGGCGGGGGCGGTGCAGGTCGGCGGCCTCACCCTCTCCGAGATCGAGGGGAAACTCTCCGCCATATTCAGGAAGTATCTCCAGAACCCCTGGGTGGTCGCCGAAGTCCTCGAGTACAAGAGCCAGCCGGTTTACCTCTTGGGGCAGTTCCGCGCCTCGGGCACCTACTACATGGACCGTCCTTTGACCCTCCTCCAGGGGATAGCGCTCGGAAACGGCTTCGACAGCACCGCGAGCCTCTCCGGGGCGCGCCTGATCCGCAACGGCAAGACTCTCCCGGTGGACATCTACAACCTCCTCCAGGGGGGGGACACGACGCAGAACGCCTGGCTGAAGGGGGGGGACACGATCTACATCCCTGACAACAGGAACCAGCAGGTCTTCATCTTCGGCGCCGTGAAAAAGCCCGGGCCGGTCCCCATCACTCCGGGGGGGCTGAACCTCGCACAGGCGATCGCCAGCGCGGAGCTGCGCGAGACCGGATACGACTTCCATCACGTGCGCATCATCCGCTCCATCTCCGCCACCCGCGGCGAGCTTCAGGTCGTCGACTTCGACAGGGTGCTGCGCGGCCAGGCGCTGCCGATCCCGCTGGAGCAGGGGGATATCATCTACGTTCCCAAAAGCGGCTTTGGCACCTGGAACGACGTCATCGCCGACATTCTCCCCTCCCTGCAGACGGTCAGTGCAGTCCTGCAGCCGTTTGTCTCCATCAAGTTCCTGAAGGAGTAGGGTAGGGCGGAAACTCCGTCGCGCCGCACCCGCGCCGCGGAAAGATAGATTTCAATGCATTTTTGCCGGAGCGACAGGGGATCCACCTGCCTCCGGTTGTTTTAGAGGGCTCTTCATGAACCAGCAGCTACCGATGCCAGTCGCAGAGGAAATCCACCTCCAGGATTACGTCAACGTAATCGTGCGGCGCAAAGGCACCTTCGTCACCTCCTTCATTGCTGTCTTTGCAGGGGTTGCCCTCTTCACCTTCCTCTCACCTCCGCAATACGAATCTACCGCGACCCTCTTTGTCAAGGACAACAAGGGAAAGGTCGGGCAGATGGGGGATCTCCTCCTCAACAACGCCACCCCGGTCGACTCCGAGCTCGAGATCCTGAAATCCCGCTCCAACATGGAAAAGGTGGTGGCGCGGCTGCACCTCGACTGGAAGATCGACAAGCGCTCCTCCTCCGACGTCGACTGCAAGCTCCTCGAGTTCAGCTCCACCGCGAAGGAGCCGGTGTACCGGATCGAGATCACCGCCCCCGGCGCCTATACGGTAAAGGACGGCGACGGGAACCTCATCGGGTCCGGCACCGCGGGGTCGCTCCTGCGCGCGAAAGGGGTTTCCCTCCTCATCACGGATCTCAAGGGGGAGAAGGGGGATTCGTTCCGGCTTTCGCTCCTGCCGTTCAACGAGACCGTATCCCTTCTGCGCAAGGACGTGAAGGCACAAGAGGTGGGGAAAAAGACCAATATAATGGCTGTTACCTACCGGGACAACGACCGGCAACTCGCCCGCGACGTGGTGAACACCCTCGTGCAGGCCTATCTCGACCAGGGGCTGGTGCTGCGTGCCGAAGAGGCGACCCGCACCGTCGGATTCGTCGAAGAGCAGCTCCAGGGGATCAAGAAGGAGCTCGAGGGGGCCGAGCAGAACCTCGAGGCGTACAAAAGCACCTCCGGCGTCATCCAGCTCGATGCGGAAGCACAGAACCTGATCACCACCCTCTCCGAGGCGGAGAAGCAGAAGGCGCTCGCCACCCTGCAGAGAAAGCAGGCGGAATTCGCCCTTACCTCCCTGAAGGAAACGAAGCGCAGGGGAGGGGACTACTCTCCTTCCGTCATGCGGGAGGATCCGGTTCTTGCGGGGATGGCCTCGAAGCTCGCCGAGCTGCAGGTTCTGAAAAAGGGGCAGCTCTCGGAAAGCACCGCCTCCCACCCGGGGGTGAAGAGCGTGCAGGCGCAGATAGAGGAGTTGGAGCAGAAGATCCAGGCGACGTACGAGACGACGCTCAAAAACGTCCAGAAGCAGGAAAAGGACATAAGCGGGGAGATCTCCCGCCACGACGCCCAGTTGAAGAAGCTGCCCGCTGCAGAGAGGGATCTCGCGCGCCTGACCCGCCTGGCCAAGGTGAATGCCGACATCTACACCTTTCTGTTGCAAAAGCACGAAGAGGCGCGGATCGCGAAGGCGTCTACCATAAACAACATAAGTGTGGTCGATCCCGCCATCGCCGCGGATCTCCCGGTCTCCCCGAAAAAAGGGAAGAACCTGGCGCTCGGCCTTATCGTGGGGCTCATGTGCGGCGTCGGCCTCTGCTTTTTCAAGGAGTACCTGGACGACACGGTGAAGGAAGCGGACGAGGCGCAGCGCCTCCTCTCCCTGCCGCTTCTGGCGGTGGTTCCCTTCATCTCCAGGAAAGAGGGGGCAGAAGCGCTGGTGACGCACCTCTCCCCGAAGTCCCCAGCCTCGGAGGCCTTCCGCTCCTTGCGCACCGGGCTTCATTTCTGCGCCGTCAACAAGGAGAAGAAGGTGCTGCTCGTTACCAGTACCTTCCCGGCAGAGGGGAAGTCCACCGTTGCCTCCAATCTCGCCATAACGCTGGTGCAGGCGGGATCGAAGGTATTGCTGGTGGACTGCGACCTGCGCCGTTCCACGCTGCACGAAAAGTTCGGCTGCGAAAACGGATACGGGCTCACCGGTGTTCTTGCCGGCGATACGACCCCGGACGCCGCCATAAAGGGTACCTCAGTGCCGGGGCTCGACCTGCTGACTGCAGGTGTGGTGCCCCCCAATCCGGCGGAGCTCCTGGGATCTGAGTCGATGAAGGCCTTTGTGGAGCAGATGCGCGGCAGGTATGATCATGTGATCATCGACGCGCCTCCCGCCCTCGCGGTAACCGACGCGCCGGTGCTCACCCAGGTGTCCGACCTCGTCCTGATGGTGCTGCAGGCCGGCAAGGTGCCTGCGAAGGCAGCGCACCGGGCGAAGGAAGTGCTCGCCACCTCCGCCGCGCCGGTGGCCGGTCTCGTCCTCGCCGACCTGCGGAAGAGCTCCGTCGGGTACGGATACGGGTACGGTTACGGGTATGGCTACGGCGCAGGCGCAGAGAAGAAGAAGCCGTGGTGGCGCATCCTCTAGGGGCGGCAAGGATCTCAATGGTCGACTATCACAGCCACCTTTTGCCCGGAATTGACGACGGCGCCTATGCGCTGGAGGAATCGCTCGCCATGGCGCGGGCCCTGGTGGCTGTCGGGTTCACCGTCGCGCACTGCACGCCGCACCTGATAAAGGGCGCGTACGAGACCGCGCCGGGGCGGGTGAGGGAGCTGACCGCGATCCTGCAGAAGCATTATGACGAGGCAGGGATCGCGCTAAAGCTCGTGCCGGGGACCGAGCACTATCTCGACGAGTACCTGGGGGATTTTCTTGATGAAGCGGTGACGGTGGGTGAATCCCGCTGTCTGCTCGTGGAAGCGCCCTTCAGAGCGTCAGCAGATGTCGTTGCCGCACATGCCGATCACCTGCTGCAGCGAGGATTCGTCCCCCTCTTTGCGCACCCAGAGCGGTGCGCGGCCTTTGCGCCAGCCTCCTCCGGCGGAGGATTCCTCTCCGGTATTTTGGGGAAGCGGAAAGGCCCTGTGGTAGAGGGGACGCTCCTGGCAAAGCTGAAGGAGCGCGGCTGCAGGTATCAGGGGAATCTCGGAAGCTTTGCCGGAGTGTACGGCGAGGACATCCGGCAGCGGGCCATTCTCTTCCTGGAAAATGGCATCTATTCCTGCCTCGGCAGCGATGCCCACCGCGTCGACCGGCTGGAGGCGGTTCTGCGCCGCGGGATCGCGACGGTGGAGGAAGCAGTAGGGAAAGAGGGCGCTGCCGCTCTCCTGCAGTGGCGCGCCTGACGGCACGCGCCGGTGCGTTAGTGAAGACAATTGAACAGGATCAGGCGAGCCCAGGTGGTGCTTCTGCGCCGCTGTTCATCGGCTATAGTAGATTTTTCGAAGGAATGTAATGGTCTCCAGCATAAAGGCGGTTTTCGGCAAGGAGGAGTATGCACGGCTTGCCTCGAATCTCTTCTCTCTTTCCACGTTGCAACTCGTAAGTTATGCCCTTCCGCTGGTTACTCTCCCGTATCTCGTTCGAGTGCTCGGCGCTGAAAAGTTCGGGCTGCTGATGTTTTCCCAGTCGTTCGTGACGTACCTGGGAATCCTCGTCGACTACGGATTCAACCTCTCCGCCACCCGGGAAATTTCCATCAACAGGGAGAACAGGGCGAAGGTGACGGAGATCTTCTCCGCCGTGATGACGATCAAGATGTGTCTCTTGGTGCTCTCCTTTGTCATCCTCTGTGCCACGGTCTTCGGCTTTGAGCGCTTCCGGCATGAGTGGGAGGTGTATTTTCTCTCCTTCACCCTTGTGGTGGGGCAGGCTCTGTTCCCCGTCTGGTACTTCCAGGGGATGGAGAAGATGAAGTTCATGACCTTGCTGAACATCTTCGCAAAGGTCTTTTTCACGGTGATGATCTTTGTCTGTGTCAGGAGGGAAGGGGACTACCTGATCGTCCCGCTCCTCAATGGGCTCGGGTTCATCATTTCTGGTCTCGGCTCCCTGTGGCTGGTAATGAAGAAGATGGGGCAGCGCTTCACCTTCTGCGCGCCCGCGGTGCTGAAATCCCACTTGAGGGAGAGCTCCGAGTATTTCTTTTCCCGCATTTCCGTCTCGGCCTACACCTCGAGCAATGTCTTCTTCCTGGGGCTGATCACCAGTCATACGATGGTCGGCTACTACGCCATCGCCGAAAAGATCTACAACGCTTTGCAGCAGGGGTATCAGCCGATCGTACAGTCTCTGTACCCCTACATCGCCAAGCAGCGCAATATCCGGCTCTTCAAGAAGCTCTTCGCCTACGCCAACTTCTTCAACTTCCTCCTCGTCGGCCTTCTCTTTCTCTCGGCAGCCCGGGTGATCCGGATCGTCTCGGGGCACTCCATTGTGGAAAGTACCCTGGTGCTGCAGATTCTTCTTGCCGCATCCCTTTTTGTCGTGCCGTCCATCATGCTGGGTTACCCCTTTCTTGCCGCGCTCGGGCACAAGCGCATTGCGAACTATAGTGTCATCCTCGGGGCGCTGCTGCATATCATCGTCCTCTCCATACTCGCCGTGCTGGGGAAGATGACGGTCACCAGCGTGGCGGCCATGGTCCTGATCACGGAGTTGATAGTTCTTTCCATCAGAAGCTACGGTGTGCAGAAATCAAAATTGTGGAATTGCTAACATGAGCTCAAAAACTGTCATTACCTACGGAACTTTCGACCTCTTTCACGTCGGGCATCTGAATCTTTTGCAGAGGCTGAAGGCAATGGGCGACAGGCTGATCGTCGCCGTATCCACCGACGACTTCAACTCCCTCAAGGGGAAGAGAACCCTGATACCGTACGAGCAGCGGGCAAAGATCGTGGAAAGCATCCGCTACGTCGATCAAGTAATACCCGAATGCACCTGGGAGCAGAAGGTCGAAGACATAAAGAAGTACGATGTGGATCTTTTCGTCATTGGAAATGACTGGGAAGGGAAATTCGACTTTCTCAAGGAGCACTGCGAGGTTCTCTACGTGGATCGGACGCAGGATATCTCCAGCACCGAGCTGAAGTCGTCCCTGAAGTCGTTCTTCTCAGTGCCGAAAGAGGAGATCATCAGAGCCCTCGACATACTGGAACAGCTGAAGAGAGATCTGGAATAGGCAGATGCGCATCTTGAAGAAAATTCTCAGATACCTCGTCGGATTCTCCTTCAACCTCCTTGCCCGATGCCTTGCCGGCGAGCACAGGACAGCCGTTTTCCGCTCCGACCCGCAGCTTTCCGACAATCCCCTGGCTTTTTTCCTCTATCTCCACAGGACCCTCGGCAGCGAATGGTCCTTCGTCTGGCTGGTTCAGGATCTGGAGGGCGCGAGGGGGCAGCTGGAGGCGGAAGGAATCCGTGTGGACGGGAGGGTGAGGTTACTGAAGGCCGGTTCCGTCGCCGCCCACTTCTGGAGCTGCGCGGCAAGGCTTTGCGTCGATTCCCACGGGTCGTTCACCCTGCCACGGTGCGGCATAGGGAAGGGGTTTCACATGTCCCTTTGGCACGGCAGCCCCCTGAAGCGGATCGGACAGGACACCCACGAGGGCTCCGCGTTCCAGACCGACAGCGATCTTGTGGTAGCGTCTGCCGGTCTGTTCGTTCCGATTCTCTCGAGCGGACTGGGAGTCTCCTCCGACAGGATCGTCTGCACCGGGCAGCCCCGCAACGACTGGATGCTCGGCGGGACTCCTGCCGGGAACAGGGCGGCCGGATTCTCGCCGTACATAATGTGGATGCCGACCTACACCATCAGCAGGGGATCTCCGGAAGTGGGGAAGGGGTACAAGGGAAAGGATTTCGACGTCTCGACCGACAGCTTCGGCGTCCTCAACTTGAGCGACTTTCCCGTCCTCGACTCGCATCTCGGCAGCCGCGGGATGAAGCTTTTGCTGAAACTTCACCCTTACGACGTGCGCAACGATCTCGAGTGGCCGAGCTATGAAAACATCGTCGTCATCAAGTGGAACGACGAACGGATTCTCGGGAGCGGGCTCTACAGCGCGCTGGGGAATTCCGAGGCGCTCATCTCCGACGTGTCGTCGGTGATTTTCGACTACATGCTCACCGGGAAAAGAATAGGGATAGACCGCTCCATCGCGGAAAAGTCGCTGCGCGGTCTCGCGTTTTCCCTCGACTTCAGCGAGTTCAACTCTTTTGACATTTCCAGCAAGAGCGACTTCTTCACCTTTATCGATACCGTCGCCCACAGCAGTAGCGAAGGGCGCGGCGCCGCCCCGAGCTTCAGCCTCTACAACGGCGAGGTTCCCGTCCCCTTTTGCAGGAACATCTTTGACCAGCTATCGGCTCGGGGGGTATTCGAGTAGCGCCTCTTGCGCCTCTCCACAACGACATGAAGATTCTGTTGCTTAACACGATGTATGCGCCTCATATCGGTGGAGGCGCCGAGATTATAGTGCAGGAACACGCCGGGGCCCTGCAGCGGGCAGGGGTGGAGGTGGCGGTTCTGTGCCTCGGTCCCGACCCCGGCCTCAGGCGGGAGATGGTCGATGGCGTCACGGTGTGGCGTGCGGGGATTCGCAACCTCTATTTCCCGCACGGCAAACGCCACCCCGCGGCCTGGCAGCGCACCTTGTGGCATGCCCTGGATATCTACAACCCGCTGGTGAAAAAGTACGTCTCGCGGGTCGTCCAAGCTGAAAGGCCGGACGTCGCTTCGTGCCACAACATCTCCGGCTGGTCCATCGCGGTGTGGGATGAGCTCGTCGCACAGAAGGTTCCCATCGTGCAGGTCCTCCACGACCAGTACCTCCTCTGTCCGAAAACCACCATGTTTGCGGACAACTCCTGTTGTCAGTCGCAGTGTACTGTGTGCGCCATGATGCGCTTCCCCCACAGGGAGAAGTCCAGCGCGGTGACATCTGTCGTGGGGGTCAGCGACTTCATCCTCCAGAAGCTGTTGCGGAACGGGTACTTCGCGAGAACCCCCTTCAAGCGCCATATCCACAACACGCGTCAGTTCCCTTTCGATCCCGCGGCCCTTCAGCCGAGAAAGCCGGATGACCAGATCGTCTTCGGTTTCATCGGGTCACTCGCCCCGAACAAGGGGATAGATGTCTTGCTGCAGACCTTTTGTCGCGAAGCGCGGGACAGCTGGCGCCTGCTGGTTGCCGGCGCGGGAAAGGAAGAGTATGAGCGGCATCTGAAGAGCCGTTACAGCGACGCGCGCATCTCCTATCTCGGCCACTGCGAGCCTGCCAGCTTCTTTCCAGCTATAGATGCGACCATAACCCCTTCCATGTGGGAAGATACCTTCCCGGGCGTCGTCTTCGAGTCGATGCTTTTCGGGGTCCCTGTGATCGGCTCCGACAGAGGCGGGATACCGGAGATGATAACCCCCGGCGAGACGGGGATTCTTTTCAACCCCGAGGAGACGGCATCACTGGTGGGTGCAATGGGACAGCTAGAGGACAGCATCGACTTTTTCCGTGCGTCACGAGGGGAAATCATCGGCAAGGCTGCCGCTTTCAGGAACAGGGAGCTGTGGAACGATCAATGGCTGGAGACGTACCGCCAGGCGATGCGGCCGCGTTAGGAGGAGCGCTGGTGTACACCTTGAAAAGCCGGAGGCTCTTCGCCTTCATAAATCAGGGCACGCTCTCCCTGGCGGCGATGACGTTGTTGCTTTCCCTGGACATGCTCGCCGGCCCTTTCAGGTACTACTCGTCCCTTCTCGGGCTGGAGTCGCTTGTCTACCTCCCGAAGGTAATGTGCCTTCTTGTCCTCTTTTTCGAGTTCCTCTCGGGACGTTGCAGCAGGTTCCTCTGCGTCGTCCTCTTGTGGCTCGGCGCCTCCTCTGTGCTGGGAGTCATCAACGGAACCGGGTTGCAAGCTGTCGCCTTCGCCTTTTTCGCGCTCCTGCCATTCTTGTTCGGCCTGATCTCTCCGCACTACCTGCTCGTGCACGAGAAGTACTTCGTCGGTCTGGTGGCCGTCGTCTTCGCTGTCACTGCTGCCGGAGTTTTCATCGATTACGCCATCGACTTCCCCTGGAAGGGGTTTGTCTATAGTCTCAACAATGCCGAGATAGAGGGCTCCCGCGAGTGGACGACCATGGGGCTCGAGCGCGTCGCGGGGTTTACCCGGCTCTCCGCCTCCGCCGGTTGCTATCTTGTCTGCACTGCGCTGTTCTTGTTCAGCTACTGCAGGTCGGTGGCGCTCAGGTGCCTCATCGTGTCCCTCGCCTTTCCTGCTTTGCTGGCGACGACCAACAAGGCCAGCATCCTTGGCTTTGTCTGCGGCTTGCTCGTCTCCATGGTGCCCGCGTGGCTCTGTCAGCTCCGCAAGATCCTGGTCCTGCTGCTGGGGGGGGTGGGGGTAGTACTTCCCGTTTCAGTGCTCTTTCATACCTATGCGCTTGACCTCGATGACGCAGCGAGCATGCTGGTTCTCTCCTCCTTTGAGGACAGGCTCGTCAACACCTGGCCCGGTTTCTTGTCAGCGGTATCCCACTACGGGAACCCCGTTACCGGGGTCGGGTTCGGTGCGGTGGGGCCGGGGGCGAAGTATTTCGCTGAGGGAAACCAAGCAGTCTTTGCTTTCGCCGACAACTTCGCGCTCTATCTGTACGGATGTTTCGGCATTGCCGCTGTTGCGATATATCTCTTCATCGCACAGATTGCCCTCGGACTCTATGCCTCTCCCGGCCCTTTACAGAGGTCACTTGCTCCTGTCCTGGTGGCATTGCTGGCTGCGTCTCTAACGACTGACGTCATTTCGTCCCAGATCTTCGCACTCCTCCTTGGGATAGCCCTCGCCATGTGGAACAGCAGCCGTCCTCCCTGTGCCGGTGGGCTTTAGCCGAGCCTGCGGATGGCGTTTTCCTTTTCCTTCTTCGGCCCTCCCGGGGTCTACAGGTTCACACATGTCTTCACTCGTTGTTAACGGCCGTTTTCTTTCTCAAGGTGTGACCGGCGTGCAGCGGTATGCCACAGAGCTGGTATCGGCCCTCTCGCGCCGCAACGGAGCCGACTCCTTTCATGTCCTGACTCCTGCCAATGCACACCCCTTGGTCCCGTCGCTTGAGACGCGGCAGGTAGGCATCCTGAACGGGCATCTATGGGAGCAGCTTGAACTTCCCCGCTTTTCAAGGAAGGAGCTTCTTCTGAGCTTGTGCAATACGGGGCCCCTGTACCACTCAAACCAGGTGCCCGCAGTGCACGATGCGGCTGTGTTTGCCGCTGCGGCAGGGTTTTCCGGACCTTTTCTCGCCTGGTACCGCTACCTGCTTCCACGGCTGTGCCGCCGTGCGCGTTTGGTTCTGACCGTCTCGGAGTTCTCCAAGGGGGAACTGGTGAGATACTGTGGCGCGGATCCTCGCAAGATCGAGGTAGTTCCGAACGGCACGGACCACATCGACCGGATCGTGAGCGATCCGGGTGCCCTGGAAAAGTTCCGTCTGTGCGGACGCCCCTTCGTCCTTGGGGTCGGCAGCCTGCACCCGAACAAGAACTTCAAGATATTCATGGAGGTAGCAGAGGCATTTGCCGGGAAAGGGGTGGCGTTCGTGGTGGCTGGCGGTGGAAACTCCCAGGTCTTTGCGCAGTCCGGTCATGCCAGCGATCACGTCCGCTTTCTCGGGTATGTCACTGACTCCGAGCTGAAGGCCTTGTACAGTGCCGCGACCTGCTTTCTCTTCCCTTCGCTGTACGAAGGGTTTGGCATACCGCCCCTGGAGGCGATGCGCTGTGGCTGTCCGGTGCTGGCCTCCTCCGCTGCAAGTCTTCCCGAGGTATGCGGTGATGCCGCGCTCTATGCTTCGCCGCACTCTGCTGCGGAATTCACCCGGCAGATGTCCCGCGTCCTTGAGTCCGAAGCGCTCCGAGAGGAGATGACCCTCAAGGGGAAGGAGAAGGCTGACCACTTCAGGTGGGACGAAAGTGCGGCCCGCCTTGCGTCCTCAGTAGCGCGACTTTCATAGCGTGTACCTCCCCCGGAGTGCGTTCCTTCACAACGGCGCTCCAGCGCAACATTTTTTCTCTTTGATTTGGCAGCGCCTGTGGCGCTGCTTCTTGCACTATGCAATGGTTGGGGGGCTTTTGAATCAGATCACAGTTCTGCACGTCGCAGAAACCCTGCGGGGCGGAATCGCCTCATACTTGGAGGAGATATTACCGGAGCAGCTTTCCCGGATCGGAGCCGGGCGGCTGCACGTCTTGGCACCTGCTGCACAGCTTGAAGAGTTACCTTCCTGTCTCAACGACAATATCGACACCTTCGTCGAATCGCGTTGGCGCGGCGGCAACGTCTTTAGACTCATCTGTGCGATCTATCGCGTGATGAAAGAGCGCGACGTCGATGTCGTCCACCTCCATAGCACCTTTGCCGGAGTCGCCGGAAGACTGTGCCTGCGGCTTTTGCGCAAGCGCGTGAAGGTCGTGTACTGCGCTCACGGCTGGGCTTTCGACCGTGATTGCGCCCGGTGGAAAAACTTCCTGGTCAACAGGATGGAGCTTCTCCTCTCCCGCTGGACCGACAGTATCGTGTGCATCTCGGCACACGACTATGAGTCGGCTTTATCTGCCGGCATCCCAGCGGATCGCCTGGTGCTGATACGCAATGGCATATCGCAGCGCAAGGATGAGACGAGCGAGGTGAAGTGGCCTGAGGGGAAGCGCCGCTTTCTCTTTGTGGGGCGATTCGACAGGCAGAAAGGGGTCGATCTATTTGTCGAGGCGATGGAGCGCACGGGAGACGGGGCTTTTGCCTACCTGGTGGGGAGTCCTGTTGTAAACGAGGTTTCCTTTTCATTGCCGGCCAATGTGCAGGTCGTGGACTGGGTCCCGCGCCCGGTCGTGCAGCACTATATCGCCAGCGCTGATGTCGTCGTCGTTCCTTCCCGCTGGGAGGGGTTCGGGCTTATCGCCCTGGAAGCGATGCGTGCCGGCAGGCCCGTAATAGCAGCGCGTGTCGGTGGGCTTAGCGAGCTCGTGGCCGACGGATCGACCGGTTTTCTGTTCGAACCGGGCTCCGTGGCGGCTTTGGCCGAAAGGATGCGGGAGTGTATGGGTGCGGAAGCCGATCTCGGGGGGTTAGGGGAAAGGGCTCGACTCCTCTTCGAGTCGCGATACCTTGCTGACCGCCTGAACACCGAGCTCCTTCGGCTCTATTCCAGCCTCGTTCTTGCCGAACCGTACCTGGGCACACGTGGGGGATACGCAGCAGAGGCTGCACCTTCAGGCGAGTGATGATGACATGAGGCAGGTGCTTTTTTGCAGGAGAGACAATCTGTGGCGGGAGCCACCGCGGTAATAAACCGCGGTGGCTGGTCGATCCCTGTCACTTCCAGATTACCTCGGCCAGCGCGAGCTTCTGGACGCCGAACAGCAGCCGGGGCGTGTCGTCAATGGTTATCACTGCGCGCCCTGCCGGTGCCGGGAGCGGTTGCCGCGCCCCCGTTCCCACCACCAGGGTTGCTAACGCTGCTCCCTCCTTCGACTCGATGGACGCTGCTATTTCTGCCGCCCTTCCGTTGTCTGCCCACAGGGCAAACACCTTTTCCCCCCCCTGATCCTCTATCTCAACACATACCACCCCGGAAGGGGAGAGGAGGCGCGTCACCCTTTTCGCTCCTTTTATGGCTGAAACTGCATCGGCAAATGCCGGAAAGGCGGGTTTCGGGGTGTAGTCGTTCTGGAGCAGGCCGAAGTTCTGTTCCCTTTCCTGGGGGTCCATTCCGTCATTGGTCAGGTCATACCACCAGATCCCCCGGACTGAAGGGATGGTACGCACAAGGAGAAGGGCACGGGCCGAGTATTTCGCTACCGTCTCCGCGCTGTTGCCGCACGCGCCCGAGTGGCTAGGCCAGGACATCTCCGTTATGTACAGCGGCACTTCCTTTTCTGCGTTCGCTCTCTGCAACTCTCCCGCAGTTTCATCGATGAGCCGTATCCACGCCTCCGGTCTGCTGTCCCGATCGCAGTGCACGTACGGGTGAATGGAGACGCCGTCCACGTAGTCGAGGATACCCCCCCGTACCAGTTCGACAGCCCACCCGTTCCTTATTCCAGCCGTGGTGACACTGCCTCCCAGGATGACGGCATCTTTCCTGGCAGCCTTGATCGCCGGCGAAACCGCCTTTACGAGCTTGAGGTAAGACTCGGCTGATTTCGGCTCCTTGCCGTTGTCCCACTCGTTCCATATCTCGATATTGCTGGTGGTGGCAACCTGCGAGGCGACATATCCAGCGTACCTGGCAAACGCTCTGATCCCCTCGTCTGTGACAGGTTTGCCGCCATCGTCATAAAACCTGTTGCCGTAGTCGAGGATTACCAGTTGCGAGATCCCGGACTGTTCGAGCATTGCGTTGTACCTTTGCAGTTTGTCGGGGATCTGCAACTCGCCCGGTACCTTTTCCAAGCCGCTCCAAAAGAAGTCGTCCCGCACTGAGGAGACCCCGAGCCTTGTCAGTGCTGCGATGTTTTTGTCGATGTCCTGTCCCCCGATATGAGTTCCGACGCCGACGACCAGCTCTCGGAACGGCTGGTCCGCCGCGGTGGAACCTGTCGGAGACATGGTGATTGCGGCAGGAGTCGAGGATCCACCTCCGCCGCATCCCGTCACGAGCGTCAGAGCTGCCGCTGCCAGGAGGGCCTTCCATTGTCGCTTGCCTCTACGGTTGCTGCCAGAAATCGTCCATGCCATTTCAGTCTCCCCCTTGCCGTTAGCGGTAGCAGAAGATTTTCAATGAAGATGCCATGTAACATTTCGCTGCACTGGAGGTGGTACCGACGCGATTTTTAAGGAGAATCATCTGCTGTTTCTGAGTCAGCTGATTCTTTCTTTCAAAATGTCTCTGTTTCGTCGGCGCGCCTGACTCACAGACCTGCAAGCTTCTCAGTGATAAAACGGGAGCTTAGGTAAGTTTCAGTCTGTGCACAGATCTAATCTTTTGAACAGTGGAGGTTAGTCAGATTCAGAAGCCTGATGAAATGAGGGGACTGTGAGTGGCACAGTGGAGAAGAGACGCGGCGACTAGATAACTCAGAGGCTGTTCGGCTTGGAGGGCCGAATGCCATGAAATTCACGGATCCCTCGAAGAAAGCTCACACAGTATAGCAACTATGAGAGAAGCTGGTTGGCGTGAATGTACTTTTTTTAATTTTGCGGAGCGGGGCTGCGGACGGCGAGGCGGGAACCTCGGGGTCGTGAAGTGGCTTGAGGTGAAGGGAAGAGGCGCCGTCGCTGCAGCAGCCACGGCGCCGCGGTGCACCACTCTGACGTCGATGTCACTGCCGGGACGTGACGGCGTAGCGGGTGAAGAGGGAGCAGGGTTACCTGAAGAGGATAAGGTCCTCGACTTCGCACTTCAGCGCTTTTGCAAGGGGGTTCAGCAGCGACAAATCTTTCTCCCGTTGCCTCTTTTCCCTCGCCACCGGCGATGAAGTTGTAGTTTTTACAGGTGGTCTGCCGAAATCAGCAAGTATTTGCGACGGTTGCTCATCCGTCAGAGCTGTCTCCAAGTCGTCCTCGCCGAAGGTCTCGTCATGATAGGTTGTTATCTCTGCCGACAGTATTTGAGAATCAAATCTTTCCTCAAGCTCCTCAAGCAATGATCTTAGTTTTATCCATTCGTCATAACGGATGACGGCATATTCCTGCTTGTCTTTGCTACTGATGATCGTCACGTTCATCTGCATTCTCCAGGCGATAGTTCAGCGAAGAATAGTCTGTCGCCCTTTCTTGGTCAAGCACAATGTGCCGCGGTACTGAGAACTACTCTTGCATTTTTGCAAAATATCCAGGCGTATGCTGTTTCCTCTTGTTCCCTCCTCTTCCTGGGAGAATTTATGCAAGGGTCATTGAACCCGGCTCTATCTCTGTTTCAATGCACAGTGCGCATATATATCGGAGGCCGCCATGATCGAGTTACGCAACGTCTCCAAGTCCTTTGCTGCTGTTCACGCCCTCCACTCCTTCAGCCTCTCCATCACTCCCGGCGCTACCACCGTCCTCATCGGCCCGAGCGGCTCCGGGAAATCGACCGTGCTGCGACTGATGATCGGGCTCGATTGGCCGGAGCAGGGGCAGGTTTTTTTCCGCGGCAAAGAGCTGCGCCCCGAAGAGCTCGAGACGGTGCGAAGAAAGATCGGCTACGTGATCCAGGAGGGCGGCCTCTTCCCGCACCTCACAGCGCGGGGGAACGTGGCGCTGATGGCGCACTTTCTCGGCTGGGAGGAGGAAAAGATCGAGAAGCGCATCGCGGAGCTCGCGCACCTTACCCGATTCCCGCTGGAGGGGCTCGATCGATACCCGTCCCAGCTATCGGGCGGACAGCGCCAACGGGTGAGCCTGATGCGGGCCCTGATGCTGGATCCCGACCTCCTTCTCCTCGACGAGCCTCTCGGCGCACTCGACCCGATGATCCGCGCCGAGCTTCAGTGGGACCTGCAACGCATCTTTAGAGCGCTGGAAAAGACGGTGGTCCTCGTTACCCATGATATGGGGGAGGCGATGTTCTTCGGCGACCATGTAGTCCTGCTGCATGAAGGGCGCATCATTCAGCAGGGGTCGCCGGAAGATCTCTTCCGCTCCCCTGCGGATCCGTTCGTTACCCGCTTCATCAATGCGCAACGGACACTCGCCCAAGAAGTGGGGGGGAGCCTGTGACGACGGTGCGGCGACAAGAGATCCTCCTTTTCCTGCTCCTTCTCCTTCCCGTTCATGCTCTGGCGGCCTCTCCGCCTGTGCGCGTCGGATCGAAGGTCTTCACCGAATCCGTGGTACTCGGAGAGGTGACGACGCAACTCCTGTCACACGAGGGGGTGAGCGCGCTGCACAGGCGGCAGCTCGGGGGGACGCGGGTTTTGTGGGGCGCCTTGCTGAAGGGGGAGATCGACATTTATCCGGAGTACACCGGCACGATCAGCGAAGAGATCCTGGCGGGAAAAGGGGTAGGCAGCATCGCCGAGATGAGGGATGCGCTCGCGCGCCACGGGATCAGGATGACGGAGTCTCTCGGCTTCGAGGACAGTTATGCCATCGGGATGAAGGACGCCCTCTGCAGAAGGCTCGGGATCGCCAAGCTCTCCGACCTGCAGCATCACCCAGACCTGGCGCTTGGCTTCAGTAACGAATTCATGGATCGCGGCGACGGCTGGCCCGGACTTCGCGCGCGCTACCGGCTCCCCCAGAAGCGGGTCTTCGGGATGGATCACGACCTCGCCTACCGCGGTCTGCACAGCGGCGCCATTGCCGCAACCGACCTCTATTCCACCGATGCGGAGATCGGCTACTACCACCTGCGGGTCCTGGAGGACGACCTGCACTACTTCCCGCGCTACACCGCGGTCCTCCTGTACCGGGCGGATCTGGAGAAGCGAGGGGCGGTGCGCGCCGCGTTGGCGAAGCTCGCCGGGCGGATCTCACAGTCCTCGATGATCGCCATGAATGAGCGAGTAAAGATCGGGAAGGTCCCCGAGGCGAAGGTCGCTGCCGACTTCCTGGCGCAGCACCTGGCGCTGGAGGGCGGGGTGGCGGAGGAGGGGAGGGGCGCGCGCATCCGGAGGCACACCGCGGAGCACCTGTACCTGGTGGCCCTTTCGCTGTGCGCGGCCGTGGTGGTAGCCATTCCCCTCGGGATAGTTGCCGCCATCAAGCCGCGGGTAAGGCAGCCCATTCTCGGCGCGGCGGGGGTCATCCAGACGATCCCATCGCTTGCCCTTCTCGTTTTCATGATCCCTCTGCTCGGGATCGGGAGCCTCCCGGTCGTCGTGGCGCTCTTTCTGTACAGTCTCCTCCCCATTGTGCGCAACACCTGTGAGGGTTTGCGCGGGATCGCGCCGGAGTGCCGGGAGTCGGCGGAGGCTCTGGGGCTGCCGTTACGGGCGCGGCTTTGGCTCATCGATCTTCCTCTGGCGTCTCGCGAGATCCTCGCGGGAGTGAAGACCTCCGCCGTCATCAACGTGGGGACCGCGACGCTTGGTGCCCTTATCGGAGCAGGAGGGTACGGTCAGCCGATCCTCACCGGGATTCGCCTGGACGACACCGCGCTGATCCTGGAGGGTGCTGTCCCCGCCGCTCTCCTCGCCCTCCTGGTGCAGGCGCTCTTCGAGCTCGCGGAGCGCGTGGTGGTGCCGAAGGGGTTGAGGATAGGGGAGGAGCGGAATATGAGTTGACGGCTTTGGGCGAAGTAATTACAATGTGCTTACGCTATGGAGCGTCCGGAGGTAGGGCATGAGGGCAAGTATCATCCGTATCGGGAATTCTCAGGGGATAAGGATCCCAAAGCTCCTTCTTGAGCAAACGAGACTCGGAAGTGAGGTTGAACTCGAAGTCGAAGACGACAAGATAGTGATTCGGCCGGTATCCCGACCACGACAGGGCTGGCTTGAAAAGTTTAAACTCATGGCAGAGCAGGGTGACGACCGGCTGCTGGACCCGGGCGCTGGGGAAGAGACGGAGTGGGATAAGGATGAATGGGAATGGTGACAAAGCGCTTCGAGGTCTATCTGGTGAATCTTGATCCGACTGTCGGAAGTGAGATTCGGAAGGCCCGACCGTGTCTCATAATCTCTCCGGACGAGATGAACCGTTTTCTTGCAACTGTAATTGTTGCGCCGATGACCACTAAGGGAAGGGATTACCCAACGCGGGTACCTTGCTCGTTCAAAGGAAAGGACGGGCACGTAGTGCTTGATCAACTGAGAACGGTGGACAAGATCCGGCTCGTGCAAAAGCTTGGAAAGGTGAAACCACAAACTCAGCAGGATGTGCTGGCAGTGTTGTCCGACATGTTCGCGGAGTGAAAAGGCCCCGGTTGATGCCGGGGGCCTTTTCAGGGCAACAATGCCGCTTGTTGCACCCTGGCGTGATATTCGTGAGGCGTTCCCGGCGGTCCACCCACAGTGGCGACAGTGTGACCTGCTGCACTGACTTCCTCTGCCGGATCGGGTACTGTGGGGGTACCTCGGGAGCGCCCGGGGAATCCCTTTTCCGGATGTCATCGTGTCGCAGCAATTCCTCTTTACCCTCAAATCTCTGTACGCCGCCAACGGGTTTCTCGCTGTTCTCCTCTACCTGCCGCAGATCATCCGCGCCTGGAAAGACAAGGAGCAGGCGGGTTCCCTCTCTGTCGTCACCTTCGGCGGCTGGACGGTCGGGTCTTTCATCACCGCCCTCTACGCCTGGTACTTTGTCCGCGATCCCCTCTTCACCTTCATCAGCGCCGGCAATACTGCGGGCTCCGGCGCCGTCTTCCTCCTTATCGTGCACAGCCGCCTCTCCGCATGGCGCCTCCTCTTCTTCTCCCGCTGCCTGCCGCTCCTCTGCAAGATCCGCTATCGGCAGGGGACGAAGCGCACTGCGCTGCGCGTTTCCCTCAGCACTTCCCTCAACGACTCGACCACGTAGTCGATCTCCTCTTCTGTCGTCCCCGCTCCGAGAGAGAAGCGGACGGAGCAGTGCGCCTCCTCCGGGGTGAGCCCCATGGCGAGGAGCACGTGTGAGGGATCGGGATTCCCCGACTTGCAGGCCGAGCCGGATGAGAATGCTACCCCGCGCCGGTCGAGCAAAAGCACCAGCGATTCTCCCCGAATGTCCCCGAGCGTCATGCTGAGGGTGTTCGGCAGCCGCTCCACCGCGGGTCCGTTGCGCCGCGCTCGCGGCACAAGCTCCATCAGCTCCTTCTCGAGGCGGTCCCTCAACTGCGCGACCCTTTCGTGCTCGTTGCCAAAAAGTCGCTGCACGGCAAGCTCCACCGCTCTCCCGAATCCCACAATCCCCGGCACGTTCTCCGTCCCCGCACGCAGCCCGCGCTCCTGCCCGCCCCCCTTGATAAGTGCGTCCAGCGCGAGGTCCTTTGCCACATAGAGGGCGCCCACTCCTTTCGGACCGTGCAGCTTGTGCGCGGAGACCGTCAGAAGATCGACTCCCAGATCGGCGACGTCCACCGCTATCTTCCCAAAGGCCTGCACGGCGTCGCAGTGAAAGAGCGCTCCCTTTGCGTGGGCGAGACGGGCGAGTTCAGCCACCGGCTGGACCGCACCGGTTTCGTTGTTGGCGAGCATGATCGATACGAGGAGCGTGTCCGGGCGCAAGACCTCCGCGAGGTGCCTCGGCTCCACGACTCCCTTCCGGTTCACCGGGAGGACGGTGAGCTCGAAACCTGACGCAGCGAGAGCCCGGGCAGGCTCCAGCACCGCGGGGTGCTCGATGCTGCTCACCACGAGGTGCCGCCTCGAGTCTCCGTACGCGCCTGCGACGCCGCGCAGAGCCAGGGAGTTCGCCTCGGAACCCCCTCCGGTAAAGACGATGCGGCGCGCGGTGCAGTTCAGCGCCTGGGCCACGATGCGGCGCGCCCCCTCGACGGCATTGCGGGCACGGGTGCCGAGGGTGTGGATGCTGGAGGGGTTGCCGCAGTCCTCCGCGAGATACGGCATCATCGCCTCCCGCACTTCCGGGGCGACCTGCGTCGTCGCATTGTTGTCGAGATAGACCTTGCGTGACGGCGCCGCGCCCCCTTTCTCCTGGTAGAGCCCGACAGGCACGCTGCACGAGACGCCCCCCTCTGCGAGACCGCCACCTGCGGAGCTCGCGCTCGCTGCGTCCGCATCTTTCACAAGGCGGCACAGGAGCGCCTTGTACACGGGAAAACCGGAGATGGTGTCGCAGTGGGCGAGGTTGGTGACCTCGTTAACGTTGCACTCCTGCCACCTTCCGGGGCCGAGCGGGCCGCCGCCCCCCATGGCCGCATCGACGGAGCCGCGCACGATGTCGTCCGTGACCCGCGCGGTGAAAGGGGCGCGCCCCCGAGGCGTCTCTACCCATACCCTGTCCCCCTCAGCGATCCCCAGTTCCCGTGCGTCCGTCGCATTCACCGTCACCGGCGGTTCCTGGTGCTGGTCCACCAGGCCGCGCACTCCGTGGTGCTGGCTGCGGAAGTCATGAACCGTGCGGGAGCCGGAATTGAAGACGAGGGGGAATTCCCGCGCCAGATCAGGGTTGGCGAGCGGCCCCTCCGCAGGTTCCGTGTACACGGGGAGCGAGGCGTAACCGTGTTCGGCAAGGACGGAGGAGGCGATCTCGAATTTCCCGGTCGGGGTGTTGAAGCCGGGCTTCCCGTCCTCGCGCAGCCCCCCTTTTTCCCACTTCTTGTACTGCATCATGACGGTCGGCAGGCGCGCCTCCCCACCTGCGGCGCGCACTTCCTCCAGGGTGAAGCCGGTCCCCTGGAGGGCGAAGCGCAGGAGCTCCTCTTCGCTTTGGGGGTAGAGCTCGCCGTAGCCTAGGCGTCTTGCGAGTTCGGCCAGGATCAGGAAGTCATTGCGCGACTCCCCCTGCGGCTCCACCAGTCGTTCCCTGATCTTGAAAAGAGGGCCGTAGCGCATGTAGGAGGTGTTTTCGTAGTAGGTGGTGGCGGGAAGGACGATGTCGGCGTAGGCCGAGTCCGCGGTATGGTAGCGGTTTATGGAGACCATGAACTCCAGCGCCTCGAAGGTGCGGCGCCAGATCCCCGGATTTGGCCAGGCGGTGATGATGGACCCCCCGAGAATGGTGAGGGCGCGGATCGGGTACGGTTTTCCTTCCAGGACCGACTCCGGGAGGACGACTGCGTGGGACTCGCCGCGGTAGGCGCTGTACACAGGGTAGCGGTCACGCCCGAGCGCCTTCTTGAGATCGGGGTTCGGCACGAGCCTGGAGCGGTTCTGCGGGAAGATGTTCTCCTTCATGCGAAAGAGGAGGCCGCCGGGGACGTCGAGCTGCCCCGCCAGCGCCCATAGGGTAAATACCGCCCTGATCGCCTGGACACCGCTGTCGGAGTATTCCAGGCCGGTGTACATGACGGGGCAGGCGCCGCGCACGGAGGCGAGGCGGCGCGCCAGCTGACGGATCGTTTCGGCGGGGACGCCGGTTATCCCCTCGGCGATGTCGGGACGGTAGTGCTGGACCAGCTGGGCGAGCTCGTCGAAGCCGACCGTCCACTCCCGCGCGAACTTTTCGTCATAGAGCTCCTCGTCGATGAGGACGCCGATGAGGGAGAGGGCGAGGGCGCCGTCGGTGCCGGGTCGCACCGGGATCCACTCAGCACCCGCCTCGCGCGCTGTCTCTGTGCGCCGGGGGTCGATGGCGACGACGTGCGCCCCGCGCTCCCGCGCCTTCAGGACCTGGCGGTGCACCAGAGGCGGGGAGTCCGTCGCAGGATTGGTCCCCCACAATACGATGAGCTCGGCCTGCTCCAGGTCGGTCTCCAGGGTGAGGAGGGTCTCCCCCATGGTGGTGTGCGGCGCGATGATGGCGTAGGAGACGTAGCAAAGCGCCCCGACCCCGAGGGTGTTCGGCGAGCCGAAGGGGAACAGCACCGAGCAGGCGGAGGAGACGACGGCATCGGCGGGCTGGAAGAGATCGCAAAGGGCCATGTCGAAGGAGCCGCGCCCGGTGTAGATGGCGAGCGCCTCGGGCCCCGATTTTTCCTTTATCTCCCTGAAGCGGCGCACGATGGTGTCGAACGCCTCGTCCCAGGAGATCCTCTCGAAGTCGTAGCTTCCCTTCGCGCCGGTGCGTTTCAGCGGATAGAGGAGGCGGTCGGGGTCGTGGACGACCTGGGGGGAGTGGCGCCCGATGTGGCAGAGCATACCGAGCGGATGCTCCTCCCGGGGCTCCACCTGCACGAGCTTGCCGTTTTCGAGCGATGCGGTCACGAAGCAGCCTGCGGGGCAGATGCCGCACAAGCCGTGGCGGATGTCACAGGTATCCTCAGCCATGGCTACCTCCGGGGTGGATTATCGCTGCGCGTTGCGCCGCAGGAGGAGGAGCGCGAACCATTTGCGCTCGTCGCTGTAGACCTCCACGGTGCTGAAGCCGGACCTTTCCAGGTAGGGGAGAAGCGTCTCCAGGCGGTACTTCCTGCTGATCTCGGTGCGGATCCTTTCCCCCGCCTCGATGGTGATCTCGGTTCGCATGGGGGCGATGTGCAGGCGCTGGCGACGGGTGAAGCGTGCGTAGATCTCGACCTGCTCCGCGAGCTCGTTATAAGAGGCGATATGCTCGATGGCGGAGACGTCGATGTCGCTCCCGAGCTCACGGTTCATGCGGGCAAAGATGTTGCGGGTGAATCGCGCGGTGACCCCGGCGGCGTCGTTGTAGGCGGCCTCGAGGGTGGCGCGGTCCTTCACGAGGTCGACTCCGAGAAGAAAGAAGTCCCCCGGCGAGAGTGCGTCTGCCAGGGTGGCGAGAAAGGGGGCTGTTTCCTCTTCGGGGAAGTTGCCGATGCTGCTGCCGAGAAAGAGGACGAGGAGCGGAGAGAGTTCGTGAAAGAGGGGGAAGGCCCGGTGGTACTCGCTGTTCACTCCGATGACGCGGACTGCGGGGTGGCTGGCGAAGATGCTTTGGCAGGCGCTGGTTAGCGCACTTTCGGAGACATCGATGGGGATGTAGCGCACCGGGGTCCCGCGCCCACTGGCACTGGCGGAATCGAGCCACGCCTGGAGCAGGTGGTGGGTCTTCACCGAGCTGCCGGAACCGAGTTCGGCGAGGGGGACGGGACCGGTGCGCGTCCTGATTCCGCCCGAGTGCGCTGCCAGGAGTGCCGATTCGGTGCGGGTGAGGTAGTACTCCGGCTGCTGCGTGATGAGGTCGAAGAGGGCGCTCCCCTGCGCGTCGTACAGAAAGCGCGACTCGAGGCGGTAGGGGGGTGCCTTGAGACCTGCAGCAGCGGCGCGGGCAAAATCGAGGACGGGGTCGGAATGGGAGAGGCCGCGGAGTATGGTCACGCCGCTGCCGAGGGCGGCCTTCCGGAACTTCCGCCGCAGCGGCGCGATCTGCATCTCTGAAGGAAAATTCACGTCTGCTCCTTCTGCCGGGTGAGGGGCGATTGTTAAGTCCTTAGAAAA
Organism: Geomonas sp. RF6; assembly: GCF_021044625.1. Lineage (NCBI taxonomy): Bacteria > Pseudomonadati > Thermodesulfobacteriota > Desulfuromonadia > Geobacterales > Geobacteraceae > Geomonas > Geomonas sp. RF6. The sequence goes on from NZ_CP087999.1 coordinate 4,224,436, forward strand.
TTATAATTATGGCAGGGGGGATGGTCAAACGACCGTCGGACGCTGCAGACGGGATTTGATTTTGGAGCGGCGGGGAGTACAGTTTTGGGAATTTCCATCGGTACGGGGTAGCTGCGTCTACCCTCACTACCGGCTGCGCGTGGACTGCCGGGAACGCCTTCGGCTTATCCCGGCCTACATGAACCAACCACACGAGACGGTGGCGCGGCGCTGGAGCATAGGCTTCCTAGCCTGTGCCGCGGCGCCAGCCGCGTACTTTTAGCGAAAGAGCTGGAACCTATTTGTCCGGGCGCCCAATGGAAATGCCGGGAATGCCTTCGGCTTATCCCGGCCTACATGAACAAGGAGGTAACGCCATGAAGGTCGACACCGCGTTGCGGCAGGAACTCCTGGCGCTTCTGGAGGGCGGCAACGCCCACATGTCTTTTGATGAGGTGCTCGCCGATTTTCCCCTCGAGTTCATCAACGCGAAGCCGCCCAACACGCCGTATTCCTTCTGGCACTTCATCGAGCATATTCGCATCGCGCAGTGGGACATCGTGGAGTTCATCAGGAACCCGAAGCATGTCTCGCCGCGCTACCCCGAGGGGTACCGTCCGCATCCCGACGAGATCACGGACGAGGAAGGGTGGCAGGAGAGCTGCCGTCGCTTTCATTCCGATCTGGACGCCCTGCGGGAGATGGCGCGGCGCTCCGATCTCTTGGCCCCGATCCCCCATGCGCCGGAGTACACCATCCTCAGGGAGATACTCGTCGCCGCCGATCACAATGCCTACCACATCGGGGAGCTGGCGATAATGCGCCAGGTGATGGAGCTGTGGCCTGCGGGGAACCGCTACCTCACAGGCACGCCGGATGAATGAAGCGGCGATGCACTCTCGGCATTACTTTCTATTTCATGACCTGCATCAATTAATTACTGCTCCCCATCGGTTATCCTGCGGTCAGTTTCACCACCACATGAAGAAAAGGAGTCTCGCATGGGAAGTTGCGGATGTGGGCACGGCGCAGGGGCCGGGCCGTACGCTGAGGGTAGGGAGCTGGTCGATTTCGTGGCACGCGCGCACGGCGGTTCTCTGAGGGAGCGCGCCGTTCCCGGCGGCGGGCTCTCCACGAGCTGCCAGGGATGCGCCGCCCCCTTTGTAATGACCACCTTCGTCGCTCTTTGCCCGGCCTGCGGCGGGGTCCACGCCGTCTCGCCTCCCCGCTGCGACGATGCGGCAAATATCCAGTACGCCGGTGAGGGGTACACCCTCCCCGCTCTGTAGATTCCGACGATATCCCTCCCGGTCATCCGGGAGGGGTCCCGCAGTCGTCTCTCCCCGCGCAATTCCGCACGTGGCGCGGCCCCACCGAATCTTCCCGCCTCTTTTGAATCCCCCGAAATGCTGTTATCATCGTCAAAGTGAGAGATGCACCTCTCGAGGCTACGATGATACGGAAAAAAGCACCGGCCAGCGCAGGAATCCTTAAGGAGAACCGCCAGAGCTGCCGTCAGGCGCACTCCGATGCCGACGCTGACGGTGTCGTCTGCCTCCAGGAAGAGCTGAGGCTCCTGAACGAGGAACTGCAGGACAAGGTGCAGGCTCTGGACCGGCTGACCAGCGACATGGAGAATGTCCTCTCCAGCTCGCAGATCGCCACCGTATTTCTCGACCGCTCACTGCGCATCAAACGGTACACCCCCGCCTTCGGCTCCATCTTCAACCTGACCCCGGCTTCCATAGGGGAAGAACTCCCTCTCTTTACCGGCGATCTCGCATGGGGCGCTCTGGCCCACGATGCCGAGATCGTGCTGCAGACAAGCACCCCCCGCGAACGGGACGTCACCCTTCCGGACGGCCGGCACTTTCTCATGCGCTTCTTTCCGTATCTCGGCAACGAAGGGGAGGTGGAGGGTGTCGTCATCACCGTCATCGATCTCACCGACCGCAAGCGCACCGAGGACGCCCTGCGCGAGGTCGAGGCGCGGCAGCGGCTTTTCATCGACCACGCTCCCGCAGCCCTTGCCATGTTCGACCGGAAGATGCGCTACCTCTACGCGAGCAATCGCTGGCTGTCGGACTACGGCCTGCAGGGGCGCGACGTGCGGGGGATCTGCCATTACGACCTCTTCCCGGAGCTACCTGAGAGGTGGAAGGAGGCGCACGCCCGCGGCTTTGCCGGCGAGGTACTCCGCTCCGAGGGGGAGCCGTTCGAGCGGGCGGATGGTGCCGTGCAGTGGGTGCGCTGGGAACTGCGGCCGTGGGAGGACGCTTCAGGCGCTGTCGGCGGCATCGTTATCTTTGCGGAGGACATCACCGATCTGAAGGAGGCGGAAGAGGCGCTGCGTGCCACCAGCCGAAAGGCGGAGGAGAACCTCGCGCAGATGCAGGCGATCCTCGACAACCTGACCGAGGGGGTGGTGATAAGCGACCTGCAGGGGAAGCCGTTCCACTGGAATCCCGCTGCTGTCGCGATGCACGAGTTCCGGGACGAAGAGGAATACGTGCGCACCATGCCCGAGTTCAAGAAGATATTCGAGTTTCTGGACGGCGACCAGGTCGTCCCGAACGAGAAATGGCCGCTGTGCCGGATCCTCGACGGAGAGGTGCTGCGCGGCCTCGAGTTGCGCCTGCGGCGGCTGGACAGGAAGTGGGAGCGTACCTTCAGCTATCGCGGCAGGCTCGCCCGGGACGGGGAGGGGAGGCCGCTTCTCGCCGTCATATCCATCATCGATATCACCGAGCGGAGGAAGGACGAGGAGGCGCAGGCGCGGCTCGCGGCGATCGTGGAGTCGTCGGAGGATGCCATCATCGCCAAGGACCTCCACGGTGTCATCCGCACCTGGAATGCCGGGGCTGAGCGGATGTTCGGTTATCGCCCGGAGGAGATCATCGGCAGGCCCGTTTCCACCCTCATCCCCACCGAGTTGCAGAGCGAGGAACAGAATATCCTGCGCATCGTAACGGCAGGGGACCGCGTCCCGCCCTTCGAAACTGTCCGCGTCACGAAGGACGGCACACATTTCTTCGCCTCGGTGACCATCTCCGCCCTGAGAGATGGCGGGGGACGCATCATCGGAGCCTCCAAGATCGTGCGGAACATCACCGAGAAAAAGGAGGCGGAAGAGGCGCTGCAGCGCAGCAACGTGCGACTGAACCTTCTTGCGGAAAGTGCCGGCGAGCTCCTGGCGGGGGTGTCACTTCCGGAGGCGCTCACCTCCATCGGCCACCGGGTCATGGATTTTCTCGACTGCCATCTCTTTTTCAGCTACTTCGCTGACCGCAAGAGCGAGCGCCTCTATTTGAGCGCCTACGGCGGCATCACCGAGGAGGAGGCGCAACGCGTTGCCTACCTCCCGTACGGCTCGTCCATCTGCAATTGCGCGGAAGAGGGGGTGTGCTCCGTCGTCGCGGATGACGCCTCCGGCGTCGGGGACCCGCGCCACGAGCTCGCCCGCTCCCACGGCATTGAGGCATTTGCCTGCCATCCGCTTACGGTACGGGGGCGGGTGCTGGGGACCCTCTCCTTCGGTACGCGCACGAGGAGCCGGTTCAGGGATGAGGAGCTCGCCGTCATGAAGGCCGTGGCGGGGCAGGTGGCGATAGCGGTCGAGCGGCACCGGACGGAGCAGGCGTTGCGCGACAGCGAGGAGCGACTGCGCCTGGCGTACCAGGCGGCGCGCATCGGCACCTTCGACTACGACGTGCAAAGCGGGCTCACCCGCTGGTCTCCGGAGATGGAGGCGATGTACGGCGTTGAGCACACCGGGGAGCCGCGGACCCTTACCGAGTGGGAGGCGCGCCTGCACCCGGAGGGGAGGGAGGACGCCAAATGCCTCCTGCAGCAGGCCTTCAGCACCACCGAGCCGGTGGAGGGGGAGTGGCATGTGCTGTGGCCGGACGGAAGCGTCCACTGGCTCTTTGCGCGCTTCCAGGTCTTTCGTGACCCGTCGGGGAAACCGGTGCGCCTCATCGGGGTGAACTACGACATCACCGAGAGAAAAGAGGTGGAAGAGGAGCTCAGGCGTGCGAAATCCGAGGCGGAAGAAGGGAAGCAGATCCTCGACGCCCTCATGGAGTACATTCCGCTCGGCATCACCATTGCCGATGCTCCAGGGATGCAGGTCCAGCGAGTCAGTCGTTACGGGAGGGAGCTCATCGGACTAGAAAGGGGGATGCTGGTGGAGGAGTATGTGCGGCGCCTCCAGGCCCTTCTCCCGGACGGGGCGACCCCCCTCCCCCTGGAGCAGCTGCCGATGCGGCGGGCGGTGCTGGGTGGGGAGACGGTTCGCGACTTCGAGCTCGTGCAGGTTACCCCGCGGGGGGAATCGATGCCGCTCCTTGCCGACGCAGCGCCGATCCGCGACAGCAGCGGCGCCATCACCGGGGGGATCGTGGCGTGGCGGGAGATCCGCGAGCGCAAGCGCCTGGAGGAGACGCTGCGCCGGGCTCATGACGAGCTGGAGCAGCGGGTGCAGGAGCGGACGGAAGAGCTCGCAGCCGCTGTTACGACGTTGCAGGGGGAGATCCGGGAGCGGCTTGCTGCGGAAGAGAATCTGCGGCGGCTGAACCGGCTCTATGAGGTGTTGAGCGAGATCGACCAGGCCATCATCCGCGCCTCCGGCTGGCACTCCCTCTTCGAGGACTTCTGCCGCATAGCGGTTCAACACGGCGGCTTCCCCCTTGCCTGGGTGGGGCTCGTCGACGACGAGCACCGCACCGTGCGCAGGGTCGCTGCGTGCGGCGCGACCGAATACCTGGACGAGATCCACGTAGGGGTCGGCAGCGAAGCGACCGGCGACGGTCCGATGGCGATCGCGATACGCAACGGAACCTACTACGTCAGCAACGACTTCGAGAATGACCCCCGCACCGCGCCGTGGCAGGAGGCCGCCAAGGCGCACGGCATCAGGGCCTCCGCGTCTATTGCGCTGAAGGAGGAAGAGCGGGTCGTGGGAGCGCTTACCCTGTATTCCTCCGAGTTCAACTTTTTCGACGTGCAGCAGGTCACGCTGCTGCGCCAGATGGGGCGGGACCTCTCCTTTGCCCTCGGGAATCTCCTGCGCGAGGCGAGGCGGCGCGAGGCGGAGGAGGCGCTGCGCGACGAGACGCTGGAGCGTCTGCGCGCGGTGGAGGAGTTGCGTGAGAAGGAGCGGCTCCTGGTGCAGCAAAGCCGCCAGGCCGCCCTCGGCGAGATGCTCGGAAATATCGCCCACCAGTGGAGGCAGCCTCTCAACTCCCTCGGTCTCATGATCCAGGAGCTCTCCCTCGCCCACGAGTCGGGGGAATTCAGCAAGGAATACCTGGACAGCTCCATCGACTCCATCATGCAGATCGTCTACCACATGTCGCAGACTATCGACGATTTCCGCACCTTCTTCAGTCCGGACAAGGAGAAGAACTACTTCAACGTGGCGCAGGCGCTGGAGAAGGTCCTCGGCATCATCGAAGGGAGCTTCAAGAAGTACGGGATCAACGTCGAGGTTTCTGCTACAGCAGACCCGGTGATTTTCGGCTTTCCGAACGAGTACTCCCAGGTACTTCTGAACATTTTGCTGAATGCCCGGGACGCCTTCATGGAGCGGCAGATCGCGGACCCCAAAGTCACCATCGGGATATACCAGGAGCGTGGCAAGTCAGTCCTATCGATCAGGGATAATGCTGGGGGAATCCCCGAGACGATACTGCACAAGATATTCGACCCCTACTTCACCACGAAGGGGCCGGACAAGGGGACCGGCGTCGGTCTCTACATGTCGAAGACGATCATCGAAAAGAACATGCACGGCACCCTCACCGCACGAAACACCGGCGAGGGCGCCGAATTTTTCATCGAGGTGTGACAGGGGAGGGTGCCGGCTTTACGTAGGAAGAGCGCACCCTGCGTGTGCCCCCGTCCCAAAACGCAACAGTGAGATTCTCTCCTTCCACCTTTTCCACCTTTCCCTTCCCGAACTGGCGGTGCGCGACCTCGTCCCCCTCATGCCACTGGCTCCTTTCCGGCTCCCGCACGCTCTTTGCCCCGACCTCGGCTCGGCGCACCTGCGGCAGCCTCCGGGCGGCCCGGTCCCTGCAGTTGTCGCAGTGCTCGCAGCAATCGCTGGTGAGCTCTTCGTTGAAGTAGCGGCTTATGAAGATGGTGCGGCACATGGTCCCTTCGGCGTAGTCCATCATGGTGCGCAACTTCTTTCTGTCGCTCATGTGACGCTCTTCGTAGGCGGCGAGATAGCTGTCGAAATCGTCGGTTGAGGCGAAATCGCGGAGTTTGTGGATGCCGCGCCTCGAGCGGGAGACGATCCCGGCGCTCTCCAGCTGCGCCACCAGGACGCGAGCCCGCCGCTCTCCTGTCCCTGCCGCCGCAGCGAGGGTCTTGAGGGGGGCAGGGTCGGCGCCCACCAGCCGGTAGAATTTCAGCGACTCCTCCCTTTTCGGATATTTCCCCCCCAGGAAATACGCCTGGATCCTGCGGTCCTCCAGCCGGTAGAGGAGGATCGCCCGCGCCCGGTTCCCGTCTCTTCCTGCACGCCCCGCTTCCTGGTAATAGCTCTCCAGCGAGTTGGTGAAGTTGTAATGGATGACGAAACGGATGTCCTCCTTGTCCACCCCGAGCCCGAAGGCATTGGTCGCCACGATGACCTGGTACTCCCCGTCCATGAAGGCGCGCTGCGTCTCCTCCCTCTCTTTGGTCGGCATCTTTCCGTGGTACCTGGCGACGTTGAAGCCGTTCGTCTTCAGCGTCTCGTACAGCTCGTCCGCGAGCTTCACGGTGGCGACGTAGATGATCCCCGATCCCGTCTCGGAGCGCAGGATCTCGGAGAGCTGCTGCGCCTTCTCGGTGGAATTCACGGTGCGCCGCACCTCCCAGAAGAGATTGGCGCGGTCGACGCCGGTACTCACAATCAGAGGATTGTCCATCCCCAGGTGAGTGACGATATCGTTTGCCACATCGGGTGTGGCCGTCGCGGTGACAGCGAGAATCGGAGGGCGTCCCAGTTGCCGGAGTGCGTCCCGGAGCGCCAGGTAGGAAGGGCGGAAATCGTGCCCCCACTGCGAGATGCAATGAGCCTCGTCGACCACGAAGAGGGAAACGCCGTGGCTTGCCAGGACCTCCAGGTATTTAGGGTTTTCCAGCCTCTCCGGAGTCACGTAGATGATGGTCTGCTCCCCCTGGGAGATCTCTTCGACTGTTTCGCGCGTCTCCGATGCGGTGAGGGTGGAGTCGAGGCGCGCGACTTCCACATCCGCCTCCTCGAGCTTTTCCTGCTGATCCTGCATAAGTGAGATGAGGGGGGAGACGACGAGGGTCGGCTTCGGGAGGAAAAGGCTGGGGAGCTGGTAGCAGAGCGACTTGCCGGCACCTGTCGGAAGAAGGCCGAGGGTATCCCTTCCTGACATGACCGCGTTCAGTATTTCTGCCTGCCCGGGGCGAAACTCGGTGACTCCGAAGCGCTCCCGCGCCTCGCGCTTCAACTCTTCCTTGTTGTATGGCATGGGAAATAGGCCCTTTAGATGAAATAGGTGAGTCGGGATAGCCGCAGGCGCTCCCGGCACTCGGGGATCGCGCGTGTGCCGCAAACGGCAGCGGGATCGGGGTGGATCGTACACTTCTCATAGCATATAACTGCTGAAAAAATAGGGCAATCGTGTTGGGGAGGGGTATGGCGGAAGGGTCAAAAGGTGAAGCGCAAAGACGCAAAGGTCGCCAGGGGGGAAAAGTCAAAGGAGAATTCTGACTTCATTCTCTCTTACCGATTTCCTGGCGGTCTTTGCGTCTTTGCGGGTTGAGGAGCTGCGGGTTATCGGTCGGGCTCAGGAGAAGGGGGCTACGCTGCCTCGCCTGCTTCTCTTGAAGCCATCGTTTTGATCATCTCTTTGAATGAAGCAATGGCGGCGGCCTCTTCGGCCGTGGCGTGACCGATGAGTTTCACCGGGACGCAGATGTCGCCAAAGGTTACGGCGAGAAAGCTTTCCTCCAGCCTCTTGTAAAGGGTCACCATGCCGTCTTCGTCATCAACCTTGAAAATATCTGGAGCTGCCTGGTACATCCATCCCCTCCCTTTGAGGTCATCCCGTAGTGACGGATGCGCCTCGTTTTGCGAAAGTGTTTTGTAGACGTATCGGCGGATTTCGCAGCGACTAAACGGTTATTTTGTGAGGAATTTTTGGTAACTGTATGTGGCGGCTGCGCCGCCATCGCAGGCAGGGATGCCTGCGCTCCAGCGTGAATGGCGCCAGCGGCGGCGAGGTGAGAGGTCTTACTCCGTTGCACCTTTCGAAGCAGCGGCCTTCAGCAGAAAGGGTGGCGCGGCGCTGGAGGACAGGCATATTCTCCGTCCTGGAGGCGCAGCCGCCACAATGTACGCGGCATGTGGCGGCTGCGCCGCCATCGCAGGCAGGGATGCCTGCGCTCCAGCGTGAACGGCGCCAGTGGCTGAGAGGTGAGAGGTCTTACTTTGTTGTACCTTTCGAAGCAGCGGACTCAAGCAGAAAGGGTGGCGCAGCGCTGGAGGATAGGCATCCTGCCTGTCCTGGCGGCGCAGGCGCCACAATGTACGCGACATGTGGCGGCTGCGCCGCCATCGCAGGCAGGGATGCCTGCGCTCCAGCGTGAATGGCGCTAGCGGCGGCGAGGTGAGAGGTCTTACCTCCGTTGCACCTTTCGAAGTAGCGGCCTTCAGCAGAAAGGGCGGCGCCGCGCTGGAGGATAGGCATCTTGCCTGTCCTGGCGGCGCAGCCGCCATAGAAGCCGACTACCGAGTCTCGGAAAATGCGCTGCTGAACGGCCACTGGTGCGGCTCCTCGCACAGAGCTGCTTTAACAGGATTGTTTTCAATGTAGCGAATAGCAGCTATGAAATCCCGTGGATCCTGGATCGCTCGGTCAAAATACTCCTCTTGCCAAAAACGCCCTCGGCGCAGCAGACCTTTGTTGGCCTCTCGCGCGGAATAGGATTTCCAGCTGTGGAGAATCTTGTCGAGGGTCCATTCTTCAGCTGGAGTAAAGAGAACATGGACATGATTGGGCATGATGACCCAAGCGTGTAACCTGTAGCGATCTCCGTCGAAGAATACGAGGGCATTTTGCACTATGGACGCAACCGTCGGTATGGACAGCCAGGCCGCTCCGTAACCTTTGTCGAGAATCCGGTTCATGCGTTTGATCTCTTCGATGCTGCGGGTGGGGGACGGGCGTGACTGGATCTCGCCGAGGAGATGGCGTGGCAGAGAGTCGGCCAGGCGGAAGGTTACTCCTTGCGGGCGGCTGCCGCCTTCAAAATGGGGCAGGCAGCGTCTGTGCCAGTATGGTTCTTTGGGAATGTGCATAATGCATCTCCCCTTAATTCGTGCACCTTTCTACATCTTCGCGTATGTCTGGCAGAAGGCAAGGTGAGCTGAGGGAGTTGTGGCGGCTGCGCCGCCATCGCAGGCAGGGATGCCTGCGCTCCAGCGTGAATGGCGCCAGCGGTACGTAGGGGAGCGTGCCCCTTCGTGGAACTTTTCGGAGGTGCGAGCGCCCCGAAACGCAAAAAGCCCTCTTCCTTTCGGAAGAGGGCTTTTTCGTGAACCGTGGTCTGCTGCCTTAGATCATCCCGGCAACTGCCTCTTTCGCCATGGCGATGAAGCTCTGCGGGAGCACACCGGTGAGGATGATGGAGGCGATGAAGAAGACGCCGAGTACTTTCGCCGGCATGGAGAGGCAGACGCACTCACCGGTCTCCTCGACGGGGCTGTAGGAGGCGCGAACCAGCTTCAGGTAGTAGAAGGCGGAGATCGCTGCGTTGATGACCCCGAGAATGACCAGTGCGTAGAAGCCTTTCTGGATGGCGGCGGTGAAGACGAGGAGCTTCCCGGTGAAGCCGATCGTCGGCGGAATGCCGGTCATGCCGAAGGCGCCTGCTGCCAGTACGAAGGCGAGGAGCGGAGACCTTTTGTACAGACCCTTCAGATCGTCGAAGGTCAGGTTCTCACCTGCCGGCGCCAGCTGGTAGATGACGTAGAAGCAGGAGAGGTTCATGAGCAGGTAGCCGCCGATGTAGTAGATGACGGAGGCAAGCCCGAGCTCGTTGGCGGAAAGGACACCGACCATGACGTACCCTGCGTGTGCCACGGAGGAGTAGGCGAGGAGTCGCTTCAGATCCTTCTGCACGAGGGCGGAGAGGTTGCCGAGCGTCATGGAGCCGACCGCGAAGACGGCGAGGACCCAGGTGATCTGGCCGATCTCGGCGCCGGTCACGTGCGCCAGCCTGATGAGGACGGCAAGGGCGGTCGCTTTCGGCACGGTGGCGATGAAGCTGGTGGTCTCGTTGGCGGCGCCGGTGTACACGTCCGGTGCGAGGAAGTGCAGCGGGAAGAGGGCCAGCTTGTAGAAGAAGCCACAGAAGAGAAGGACCATGCCGACGACGACCAGCGGGCTGGTGTGCAGCAGACCCGGTACCACCTTCGCCAGTTCCGCGAGGTAGGTCGTCCCGGTCACGCCGAAGATGTAGCTCATGCCGAAGAGCATGAGGCCGGTGGCGATGGTGCCGAAGAGGAAGTACTTCACCGCCGCTTCCATGTGGTTGCGGTAATCGGCAACGTGACGGAAGGGGATGATCACGTAGAGGGCGAAAGCCGAGATCTCGAGACTCATCAGGATCGTCAGCAGTTCCACGGAGCTCGCCAGAGAGACAAGGCCGAAGGAGCCGATGGAGAGGAAGAGGTAGTACTCCGCCTTCAGTTCCTCAGCGATGCCGCGCAGCCCGGAGCTGGAGCTGATCACCAGGAAGAGACCCAGGGTGGTGATGACCTTGAAGATCTGGGACAGCGCGTCCACCCGGTAGGCGTCGTAGAAGAGCACGCCGTTGGCGCCGATGCCGGCAACGGCGGCGAAGAGGGAGACGGCGGACAGGGCGAGAGCCAGGAGATTCAGGGTGCCACCCTTGAACTTGCCAAGGGTCGTCGCAAAGAGCACCAGCACCATGAGGGACAGGGCTATCTCGGGGAGCAACAGGGTAATCTGCATAGTTGATCTCGCTTTTTTTTAGGCTGAAGGCTGAAGACTGAGGGCTCGGGGGAGGGGGAAACGCTCCCAGTCTGTGCAGCTCACGATCTTGTTACGTTCGGTTGACTTCTTGAAGAGAGGCCGGTGCTGCCACCGGCCTCGGATCCGGTTCTCTTATTTAGCCACCAGCTGGGAGACCTGAAGCTTCTCGGTCTTGGCGGTCGGGGCCTTGCTGCCGGTCTCGACCTGCTGGAGGAGGTGGTTTACGCTGGTGTCCATCATGTTGAGGAGCGGTTTCGGGTTGAAGCCGACCCAGAACACGAAGAAGAGGAGGAAGCTCAGGGTGCCGATCTCGCGCAGGTTGCAGTCCCAGAGGTGACGTGCATGGCCGTGATCGCCGTGGGCGTCGCCATGTGCGCCGTGCGCATCGCCGTGGGCGTCGCCGTGATCGCCGTGACCGTGTGCGTGCCCGTCGGAGTTCGCCCAGACCATCTTCTGCAGCAGGTTCAGCATGTAGGCGGCTGCCATGATGGCGCCGAGGATGCTCAAGCCCCCGACTACCGGGTACTTCTCGAAGGCCGCGATGAGGACCATGAACTCGGAAACGAAGGAGTTCGTCCCCGGGAAGCCGAAGGAGGAGAGGCCGAAGATGACGAGGAAGGTCACGTAGATCGGCATTTCCATCCCGAGCGCGGAGTTGTCCGAGATCTGGCGGCTGTGGGTACGCTCGTAGATCAGGCCGACGCAGATAAAGAGTGCGCCGGTGGTGATGCCGTGGTTGATCATCTGCAGCATCGCGCCCTTGATCCCCACGGAGTTGAGGAGGAAGATCCCCAGCGTCACGAAGCCCATGTGGGCGACGGAGGAGTAGGCGATAAGCTTCTTGATATCCTGCTGCGCGAGAGCCAGGTAGCCGCCGATGATGATGCCGAGGACGGAGAAGCCGATGACCCACGGTACCATGTCAAGGGTCGCGGAGGGCGCCAGCGGCAGGCAGAAGCGGAGGAAGCCGTAGCCCCCCATCTTCAGCAGGATGGAAGCGAGGATGACGGAGCCTGCGGTCGGCGCCTCGACGTGGGCGGCCGGCAGCCAGGTGTGCACCGGGTACATCGGCATCTTGATCGCGAAGGAGAGCGCGAAGGAGAGGAAGACCAGCATCTGGTACATGTAGCTGTACTGGTGATCCATCAGCTCCGGGATGAAGAAGGTGCCGGTGGTGACGTAGAGTGCGATGACGGCGACCAGAAGGAAGATGGAGCCGACAAAGGTGTACAGGAAGAACTTGATGGAAGCGTAGTCCTTGCGTGCGCCACCCCACACGGCGATCATCAGGTACATCGGCACCAGCATCCCTTCCCAGAAGATGTAGAAGAGGACGGTGTTCAGGCTGACGAAGACGCCGATCATCGCGGTCTCCATGAGGAGGGAGACGAAGATGAATTCCTTCATGCGCACCTGGATGTACTTCCAGGAGCAGAGGATGCACAGCGGCATCACGAAGGTCGTCAGGAGTACCAGAAGGACGCTGATGCCGTCAACCCCGATCACGTAGTCGAGGTTCAGGGACGGGAACCAGGTGCGCACCTCGGCGAACTGGTACTTCGCGGTGCTCGAGTCGAACGCGGTGTACAGCGGGTACGAAACCACGAGCGTGGCGATGGTGACAATTAAACCCCACGCTTTGAGCACCGTGTCGTTCTTGAGGAAGAGGGTGATCAAGGCCCCGATCACCGGGATGAGCATGATCGTCGAGAGGATCGGGTAGCTTAGAGTGTTGGCAATCAGATACTTTTCCATGGGTACCTACGTTCGTTTATAGGATGCGATGCTTATTCGTGGGTCGCGCCCAACTGCTGAAGCGTTCCCCCTCCCGCGAGGGGAGGGGTGCGTTGCCTATCAGGTGAAGATTACGATGGCGAGGATCACGAAGACGCCGAATACGGAGCCGCCGATGTAGTGCTGCAGGTTACCGGTGACGTGCATCCTGGTCTTGTCGCCGATGGCGACAACGCCGCGGGCGGAGCCGTCGATGAAGCCGTCGATCCCGTTCCAGTCGAACCAGGAGGAGCCTTTGGCGATCGCCATGGTCATCCGGGTGCCGACGGTGCGGTAGATGTTGGAGACGATCTCGTTAAGCCCGGAGAGCGGGTTTTTGAAGATCCACATCACCACCAGCGCCCCCTTGCGGTAGAACCAGTCGAAGTCCAGGTTGATGAGGGGACCGGTCGGGTGATGGCTGTGCCCGGTGGAGGTCTCCAGGTGGCCGGTGAAGTGCTCGGCGGCCACGTCGGTGCGCTTCGGGGTGAGCTTCTTGATCAGGAGGTAGAAGCCAAGCCCGGTGAAGGCGAACATCTGCAGCGACTCGGAGATGTGGTACCCGAAGTACGGCTTGTACTCGACCGGGAAGGGGAGCATGTTGTACAGGAAGTCCGGGTAGCAGCCGATGAAGATGCACATGAAGGCCGCGATTCCCATGCCGAGCTGCATGTTCCACCCCGGATCCTTCGCCTCGAAGGAGGACTGACGCCCGCCGTACCAGATGAAGTAGGGGAGCTTCAGACCGACGGAGAGGAAGGTACCGACCGCGGCGGCGAGAAGCATCAGCATGATCGCCAGGTGGTGGTGCTCGCCGGCCGCTTCCACGATCATCGACTTGGAGACGAAGCCGGAGGTAAGCGGGAAGCCGGAAATCGAGATGCCGCCGATCACGGTGAAGAGAAGGGTCATCGGCATCCACTTGTACAGGCCGCCGAGTTCGGAGAGCCTGGACTTGCCGGTCATGTGCAGGACGGAGCCGACACCCATGAAGAGGAGCGCCTTGTAGAGAATGTGGGCATAGGCGTGGGCGCATGCGCCGTTGATCGCCATCTCGGTGCCGATACCGACCGCGCACACCATGTATCCGACCTGGGAGATGATGTGGTAGGCGAGGATGCGGCGCCCGTCATTCTCGATGGTAGCGAAGCCTGCGCCGTACAGCGTCATGATCGCGCCGGCCCACATGAGGATCTCGAAGCCCGGGAAGGCACGCGCGAGGACGTAGACTGCGGTCTTCGTGGTGAAGGCGCACATGAAGACTGCGCCCGCCACGGTAGCCTCGGGGTATGCGTCCGGGAGCCAGGCGTGGATCGGCGGAACAGCGGCGTTCAGCGCGAAGCCCACCAGGATGAAGTAATCGGCGATCGTGGCGCCTTCTGCGAGGATGCGGGTGAAGTGCAGGTCGTGGATGTTCTGGTAGCGCAGGAAGATGCCTGCCAGAAGGATCAGACCGCCCGCCACGTGCACCAGAAGGTACCTGAAGCCTGCGTCGGTCGATTTCTTCTTCTTGCGGAACCACACGAGGAAGGTGGAGGCAAATGCCATCAGTTCCCAGAAGATGAAGATCGTCAGGTAGTCGCCGGCGCAGGTGACGCCGAGCGAGCCCGCGACGTACAGGAAGGCGGCGATGTGCTGCTCGGTCTCTTCCACGTGGAGCCCGTAGATACAGCCGATGATGGCCATCAGGGTGAAGACGTGGAGGAAGACGAAGGAGAGCTTGTCGACGTGCCCGAAGATCAGCTCGGCGCCGAGCCAGTGCCCGACCAGGAAGTCGTGCCCCTGGGGGAGGGCGTAGATCTGGGTGAAGGCGATGACCGGGATGGCGATCAGGAGCGCCTTCTGCAGCTTCAGCTTCGCAGCGAGCGGCAGAAGAAGAGCGCCGAGAATAAACCATGCCGCAGGATGCATGAAAATTCCGCTAGTTATCATAGTAGTTCTCGTCCCTTTCCAAGAATCCGTGAGCAAGCCATTTCCAGAAGATGATCATCGCGAGGCAGATCACCACGCCCCAGATCGACCACCAGCCGAAGATCTTGTCGCCGAAGAAATGCGGGTGATGCGGGTGTTCAACGAGGAGGTCGAGGACGACCACCGAGCCGAGGATCCCGAAGAAGATCTTTCTGAAGATCTCCCTCTTTTCGTACAGTGCAACGATGATGTTTTGCATTATGCCCCTCCCATCAGCTTCGTGATGTTGAGCAGGAGATTCGGATAGACCCCGATGAGCACCGAGATGGTGCCGGTGATGGCGAGGGGTACTACCATGAGTGCAATCAGGGGCTGGGTCTCCAGGGTGCCCACCGCGGTCTCACCCTCGGGGCGCTGCCCGAAGAAGGCGGTGTAGACGATCGGCGCGAAGTAGCCGACGTTCAGGAGGCTGGAGAGGATCAGCACGCTAAGCAGGATCACGTTGTGGATGTCCATGGAGGCGAGCGCCAGGTACCACTTGGAGGTGAAGCCCGCGACCGGCGGCACGCCGATCATGGAGAGGGACGCGATGCCGAAGGCTGCCATGGTGATCGGCATGCGGTAGCCGAGCTGCCCCAGCTCGGGGATCTCTTTCTTCCCGGTAGCGCAGAAGATGCAGCCGGCCGCGAAGAACAGGGTGATCTTGGAGAAGGCGTGGTTGGCGATGTGGATCAGACCGCCGGTGATGCCGTGCGGAGTCAGCATCGCGACGCCGAGGATGATGTAGGAGAGCTGGCTCACGGTGGAGTAGGCCAGTCGCGCCTTCAGGTTCGTCTTCGTAAGGGCGATGCAGGAGCCGAGGAGAATCGTCACGGAGACGAAGTATGCGGTGAAGAGGCCGAGACCGGAGGACTGCAGCAGGTTCACGCCGAAGACCGACAGCATGACGCGGCAGATGGAGAAGACCCCGACCTTTACAACGACGACCGCGTGGAGAAGTGCGGAAACCGGGGTCGGAGCGACCATCGCGTCAGGGAGCCAGTTGTGGAAGGGCATGACACCCGCTTTGGCGAAGCCGAAGAAGAAGCCGAAGTAGCAGAGGGCCACCAGTACGGAGTTCGCGGTACCCGGGACGATCCCGTTCAGCACGCCGCTGTAGTTGAAGTCGAGCGTACCGGAAAGGACGTACAGGATGCACATCGCCGGAAGGAGGAACGCCTTCGAGGTGAAGAAGAGGTAGATCATGTACTTGCGCGACCCTTCGTACCCCTCGGAGTCCTGGTGGTGCATGACCAGCGGGTAGGTCATCACGGAGATGATCTCGTACATGAGGTACAGGGTGAACACGCTGCCGGCGAAGGCGGCCCCGATACCGGCGCCCACCGAGACGGCGTAGCACACGTAGAAGCGGGTCTGGGCATGCTCGTTCAGGGACCTCATGTACCCGATGCAGTAGATCGAGGCGAAGATCCAGAGCGTGGAGGCGACGCCGGAGAACATCAGTCCGAGGCCGTCCAGGTGGAACTTGACCGACACACCGGGATAGATGGTCGCGAGGTTGTAGTCGTAGCTCCCGCCGTTCAGGACGTGCGGAAACAGACTCATGACGGTGACGAAGGTGATGATCGCACCGGTTATGGAGCAAGCTTCCCGAAGGTTCGGCTTGTTCATCGCGCCCGCCGCCATGAGGAGCAGAGCAGTGATCACCGGAATCATCGGAGCCACTAAGAGTGTACTGGTGGTTATGGTAGCCATGCCTTTCCCTTTTCCTTCTTAAATTCGGGTGCCGTTAGTGCTGCAGGTCATGCACTTCAGCGGGGTCGATGGAGCGATACTGGTGATAGACCATGAGAACGAGACTGACGACGACTGCTGCTTCCGCCGCGGCAAGACCCATGATGAAGAGGGTGAAGATCTGCCCCACCGCCGGATTGGGCGCCAGGAAGCGGTTGAAAGCCATGAAGTTGAGGCTTGCGCCGGCGAGGATGAACTCCGCCGAGATCAGCATCCCGATGAAGGTCTTGTGGCGCACCATGCCGAAGACGCCGAGCGCCAGGAGCAGGATGGCGATGATCAGATAGGTGTTCAGGTTATCGCTTAACATTAGCATTTGCCCGGTTCCTCCCTTCCGATACCCGCGATGATGATGGCGCCGACGATGGCGGCCAAGAGGAGTACCGAGATAAGTTCGAAGGCGAGGCAGTACTGGTACATGAGGCTCTCGCCGATGAATTTGACACTCATGTCACCGACCTTCGCTGCAGCGGGGACCCAGACGGTCTGGACGACGAGGCTGCCGAGGAGTCCCGCCGCCGCGGCGCAGGCGCCGATGGAGAGGCAGACGTTGCGCGGCCCCATGGCACGCTTGTCGGCAAGCTGGTTCGGCCTGGGACCTACCATGATCCCGAAGGCGATGATGATGCACACCGCGCCGACGTAGATCAGTATCTGCATGAGCGCCAGGAAGGGGCTCCCCAGATGGAAGTAGAGACCGGCCACACCGAGGAGCGCCAGGGCAAGGCCGAGGACCGCGTTCATCAGGTAACGGGCGGTGAGGGCGATGTAGCCCCCGGTAAAGACAAGAAGGGTGAACAGCACGAAGAGCAGTTCGGCTATGTAGCGATAGTAAATCATCCCCGGGCCTCCAGCCGTTTGAGCAGGTCGTAGTGGTATTCTTCGCGGGTGAAGCCGGCCAGCTCGTACTCCTGGCTGTATTCCAGGGCGGAGGTGGGGCAGACTTCGACGCAAAGGCCGCACAGGCTGCATTTGGTGAAATCCAGCTGGTAGCTGGTGAGCACTTTGCCTTTTACCCCTTCGCGGGTCTCACTGGCGACCTTGATGCAGCCGCAGGGGCAGTCCAGCGCGCACATGTTGCAGCTGATGCACTTGTGGGTGCCGGTCTCCGGGTTCAGCACCAGGTCGGTGTGGCCGCGGAACTGCGGGGAGATGGCAATCTTCTCCCGCGGGTAGTGGACCGTCACGTTGGGAGCGAACATCTGCTTCAGCGTGACCTTCAGTCCGATGAGGAGGCTTTTACTGCCCGTGAATAGTTGTCCGAAATACTCTTTCATACCTTAGAACCTCGCACTCGCGCGTGACGCGCCGATGACGCGGATATAGACTATGCGTTTAGTTTCCCGCCGTTACTCTCGTCGGCAGCTTCGGTTTCCCTTCGCCGCCGCCTGATCTAGCTAGAGAGGCTGGGTTCCCGCCAGAAGGGGAGGGGCTACTTTACCAGCTTCACTCCCACCGCGGTAAGAAGCAGATTCACCAGCGAGAAGGGGATGAGGTACATCCAGCAGAAGTTGAGGAGTTGGTCGAAACGGGTCCTCGGGTAGGTCCAGCGCACCCAGATCATGACGAAGAGGAGGAAGTAGACCTTGGCGAAGAACCAGATGATCCCGGAGTAGGCAAAGAACGGCAGCGGCGGACCGGACCAGCCGCCCAGGAAGACGACGGTGGCGATGGCGCACACGAAGAACATGTTCGTGTACTCGCCGAGTACGAAGAGGGAGAAGCCCATCCCGGAGTACTCGGTGTGGAAGCCCGCGGTGAGCTCCGACTCGGCCTCGGGGAGGTCGAACGGTGCGCGGTTAGTCTCGGCGATCGCTGCCACGAAGTAGATGATGAAGGCGAGCGGCTGCACGAAGATGTTCCAGAGCGGCCCCTGTGCCTTGATGATCCCCTGCATGCTCAGGGTGTTGCTGATGAACACGACCGAAAGGAGCGACAGGAGCATCGGGACTTCATAGGCGATGTTCTGCGCAACGGCGCGGATCGCGCCGAAGAGGGCGTACTTGTTGTTGGAGACCCACCCAGCCAGAAGCGTACTGACTACATGCAGCGCCATGATGCCGAGCATGAAGACGAGCCCGAGGTCCAGGTCGCGCACCTGCAGCTTCTCCGAGAAGGGGATCACGATGAAGGAGAGGGCAACCGGCATGAAGGCGAGGAGCGGGGCGATCCTGAAGAGGAACTTCCCGGAGTCCTTCGGGATGATGAGCTGCTTCGCGATCAGCTTCACGCCGTCGATCATGAGCTGCAGGATCCCCCAGGGGCCGACTTCCATCGGGCCGGGGCGCATCTGGAAGAAGCCCGCGAGCTTCCTCTCTGCGTAACCGAGGATCATGCAGTTCAGGAAGGTGAAGGCCACGATGATGACCGCGGTGATCACGATTCTGAGCAGCTCAGGCGGTAAAATGTTCAGTAATTCCATAGACGTCACCTGTCAATTTCCGGAATGACCAAGTCGAGGGTACCCATCGTCATCGCGAGGTCTGCGAGCAGCATGCCGCGGCACAACTCCGGCAAGAGGCTCAGGTTGGAGAAAGAGGGCACCCTGATCTTGAGGCGGTACGGCACGTCGGTGCCGTCGCTAACCATGTAGTAGGCGAGCTCGCCGTGGCCGGTCTCCACCGAGTAGGAGGCGTCCCCCTGGGGGATCTTGGCGCGGCGCGGAACCTTCACGCGGGAAGGACCTTCCGGGAGCTTGTCCAGGCACTGCTCGATGATGCGCAGGCTCTGCTCCATCTCCTTGAAGCGCACCATGTAGGCGTCGAGGCAGTCGCCTTTCTCGCCGACCGGGATCTCGAAGTCGAGTTCCGGGTAGATGGAGTACGGCTCCGCCTTACGGATGTCGTAGGGGATGCCCGCGCCCCTGAGGCAGGGACCGGTCAGGCCGTAGCGCTTCGCCATGTCGGCGGTGAAGTAGGCGATGTCCTTCACGCGCTTCAGGAAGATGATGTTGCCGTTCACCAGCTCCTCGTAGATCACGAAGCGGCTTCTCAGGCGCTTGATGAAGGCGCGGGTGGCGTCGATGAACTTGTCGTCGATGTCGCGCGCAACCCCGCCGACCCTGTGGTAGGAGTAGGTGAGGCGGCTGCCGGTCACGTCTTCGAGGATGTCGAGGATCTGCTCGCGGTCATCGAAGGTGTACATGATCGGGGTGAAGGCGCCGAGGTCGAGGAGGTAGGCGCCGAGCCAGAGGAGGTGGCTCTGGACGCGGTTCAGCTCGTCGGTGATGACGCGGATGAACTCGGCGCGGCGCGGGCACTCGATGCCGAGCATCCGCTCGACCAGCCCCACGTAGCCGTGGTTGTAGATCAGCGCGGAGAGGTAGTCCATGCGCGCCGTGTTCGGCATGAAGCCGGCCCAGGTGCGGGACTCCCCCATCTTCTCCTGCATGCGGTGACCGTAACCGAGTACCGGCTCGTTCTCCAGACAGTGCTCGCCGTCCATCTCCAGGAGTACGCGCAGAACCCCGTGAGTGGAGGGGTGCTGCGGGCCCATGTTCAGATAGAACGTATGCTCTTTTTTGGTTTGCTCTAACTGGCTCATACCTGCTCCACGATTTGCTTGGTCTCTGCCTCAGCCGAAGCCTGGAGGCTGGCGACCGGCTCAAGCGGCTTGTCGGCGGTGGGGGCTGCGCCCGGCTGCTCTTCGGCTGCTGCTGCCGCTTTCGCTTCGGCTGCCGCCTTCGCTTCCGCTGCGGCCTTCGCTGCTGCTGCAGCCTTTGCTGCCGCTGCCGCTTTTGCTGCAGCCTCGGCTGCCTTCGCGATCTCCGGGTCAACCCAGCGCACCTTCTCTGCAGCCTTCACGCTCTTCTCCGACTTGAGGAGCGGCTTCAGGTCGGCGTCCTCCTCCGGCAGCAGGAGCGGCTGGAGGTAGGGGTGTCCGGTGAAGACGATGCCGTACATGTCCTTCGTCTCACGCTCGTGCCAGTTCGCGCCATCGAAGATGTCGCAAATGGTGTCGACGGCGCCGCTGCCATCGACCGGCGCGCGGCTCTGGATGCGGCACGGCATGGTGAAGGATGCGAACTGGTAGTTGACTTCCAGCCCCTCGGCGGTGTGCAGGCCACCTACGAACACGAGGTAGAAGTCATTGTCGCGCATGACTTTGGCGAAGTCGCGAACCTGGTCGTTTTCCAGGACAACTTCGACATGGAAGCCGCGTCTTTTGTAGTCGACCTCTTCTACCGTCGCCTTAAGCGCCTTGAGGTCTTTGATCAGCTGGTCTTTTGCACTCATCGTCTGTTGAGCCTCAATATGGTTTTTGGATCAATTAGCCGAGTCTGCCGGCGGCCTTGAGTTCCTGGACTTCGTCTACGTAGTTCTTCACCACGCGCTTCGGGGTATCGCTGACCGGGAACTGCGGGAGCGGGTACTTCTTGCCGGCGATCTTCGCCTGCAGTTCGAGGAGCCCCTGCAGGAGCCCTTCCGGACGCGGCGGGCAACCGGGAACGTAGACGTCGACGGGGATCAGCTGATCGACACCTTCCACCACGTTGTAGTTCTCTTCCACCTTGAAGGGGCCGCCGGAAATGGCGCAGTTCCCCATGGCGATGACATACTTCGGGGAGGGCATCTGCTCGTACAGGGTGATAACGGCGGGAGCCATCTTCTTGTTCACCGTGCCGGCAACGATCATCAGGTCGCACTGGCGCGGGGAGGGGCGGAACACCTCGAACCCGTAGCGGGACATGTCGAAGCGCGCCATACCGAGGCACATCATCTCGATCGCGCAGCAGGCGAGACCGAAGGTCATGGGCCAGAGGGAGTTGGCGCGGCAGATATCGAGTATCTGTTCGGAGATCGCTGTGCTGATGAGAGGCTTCTGGTCGGACGGAACTTCCGGGTTGTGGTAGAGCTGCCCGCTCGTCTCGCGCTGATGGGCCAGCTCCGCGTAGGTATGAACCCTTAGTAAGCTTTCTTTTTCTTCGCCCACGAAAATACTCCTTTAACCCAGGCATAGATGATTGCCAGAGAGAGAATGACAATGAACAGGACCAGTTCCACGATGCCGCGCATGCCGGAGACTTTGTCATAGGCGGTTGCGACCGGGAAGAGGTACAGGATGTCGACGTCGAACGCGAGGAAGATCAGGGCATACAGGTAGTATGCAATATTGAACCTGATGTCCCAGGCGTTGCCGTACGGATCCATACCGCACTCATAGGTCTCAAGCGTCTTCTTCTGTACTGAACGGGGACCGATCAGGTTGGAGATGATGAGAGGAGACGCAGCTGCAATGGCGCCTAGTCCCAAGAAGACAAACACGTACATGTAATCGATCAGATACTGTTCTGTCATTACACAAGACTCCTGATGAAACAGCGTTACATTAAATTTCCGTCTACATCACTGTGGTGTAGACGGAAACGTAATAGGCCTTCGATGCTTGATTATTTTAAAAACAGATGATTGCTGGAGCTGCCTTGGAAGGACGGAGGCATAATTATTATAGTTCTTAAAAAAAGTCAAGCAGAAATCAGACTGCAGTTTACACCTTTCGCGTATACGTTTACAAGGAAGAAAGCATACGGGGACTGGTTATCTGCAACAGGGACATCTTATTCGATACGGAAGATGCTGCCAAGGTTATTCGTCACAAAAACGGCGGAGTTTTGCGGGGTTGCAAACCGGTTGCCCGAGGGGAGGGGTGTGCGCGATTTTTTTGTTTGACAAAGAAAGGGGATTGAACTATAAACGGAGGCTCTTGAGGCGCAGCGAAGGATGAAGCAGCGAGTCAGGATATATGTAGTATTTAGAGCTCGGCGGTGTAGCTCAGTTGGTTAGAGCACACGGCTCATATCCGTGTTGTCCGGGGTTCAAGTCCCTGCACCGCCACCATTACATAGCCGGAAAATACGGTCAAGCAGAAAGGCCCTGAGAGATCAGGGCCTTTTTGCGTTTGGTGCCGTTACAGCAGCGGTGTAATCTCCGCCACGAGCGTCTTCCCGGCGTTGTTGCACATGAAGGCATAATCCTTCCGCTCCGGAAACGCCAGCGCCATCCTGTTTAGCACTAGTTGTTCCCTGAACTTCACCGATTTGTCGTGGATGCGCAAGTCGTTCCCCAGCACGAATAGGTAGCTCCTTTCGGCCCTGGCGACTGTCTCTGCTTCATCGATAACCCCCATCTGCGCCTTCTGCAGCACCGTGAGGTCATTTCGGCCAAGACATACCTTCGCCATCGGTGTCAGAAATCCGTTGGAGCCGGGAAAGCTGATAAGCCCGAGCTGCGCCCCTTCGCCGATCTCATCCCTGTAGGCGCGCAGCCCTTCGAAGGCCACGCGGGTAATCTTCCCGTTCCATTCCCACACAAAATCCCGTTCACGCGTCACCGAGGCGTCCACGCTTATCACGCCGGCAAGAATGGCCACGACCGCAGTTGTGGCAACCGTTGGACTGAGTCTCGCGATGACTCCCTCAAGGAAGCGCAGCACACCCGCGGCGAAGATCGCAGCTCCTGCCGAGGCAAGATAGATCCGGTGGCTGGGGCTCAGGAGGAGGGCGATCGGGTTGCCCTCCTTTTCCAGCAGCCTGAACTCCGTCGTGACAAGTACCGGCACCAGTGCAGCCACAAGGATGCAGTAGCCTGTCCTTCGCAGCTCGCCCCTCGTCTTCTCATGCTTTGAAATCACCGCCAGCGCCGTAACAACTATGAAAAGAACAGTCGCTGTAGCTGCCAAATCCAGTGTCGCCAGCGTCCCCTCCGGAATAAGGAGGTCGCAGAAGGCGTAGAGCAGATTGCGGATGTTGAGATGCATCTTCTCCATCGGCATCGATGCCTGGCTGCTATTGACCTTCAGAAGTAGTACGTACAGGACGTTGACCGTTACGAACGGCACCAGTGCAGCCGCGCGCTCAAGGCCCTTTCTCTCCTGAATGATGAGCCAGAAGAGGATGGCGGGGAGGACCAGCGGGGTCCCCTTGGAGCCGAGCGCCAATATATAAGATATGAGTGCGAAGAGGAGGTCGCGTTTGGCGTCGCTGCGGAGGTACTTCAGAAAGAGTATCAACGCCTCCAGCGCGAAGAGGGTGGAGAGAAGATCCACCCGCGACGAAGACCACAGCACCGCGTCGGCGACCGCGAACGAGCCCGCAAAGAGAGCTCCTGCATAGAGCGCCGACCTGGCGTCGCCGCTCAGCTGCCGCACGAACCTGTACACGAGGCAGGAGTTCGCCGCATGAAGCGCGATGTCCACGCAGTGGTACCACCTCGCGTCGAGCCCCCCCACGGCGGAATCGAAGAGGAACATGAGATGGACCAGCGGGTCGAAGTACGTTACGTCTATCCGGAAGATTTGTAGCCAGTCGTTTTTGAAGGTGCGGGCTCTGTCGAGCCAGATGAAGTCGTCCCAGGTAAAGAAGTTGTTCAGCGCAACGTGATACACCGCCAGCGCCACGCACACCGGTACCAGCCACCCGAAACTGGTCACCCACCGTTCCATGGGGTCCGGGTGCGCTGATGCGGCAGCAGGCGGCAAACCTTTTTTCTCTCCCGTCCTTCCCATTACTCTGCCTTTCTCGAGCCGATTGCCTCGCACATGGCTGGAGTGCCGGTAAAGGGCGGCTGGGCGGCTGTTGCTGGCTGCGCAAAGAGAGAAGAAGTACACACCTTCAGCTTGCAAAGCCTGAATGTGAGTGCCGTCTGCAAAACGCCGAGCGCATAGACCACGCTGCGCCGGAAGTTTATGGAGGAAGCCTCGGCAAAGTATTTGGTGGGGCACGACACTTCGCCGATCCGATATCCGCACCAGATCATCTGCGCAAGGATCTGGTTGTCGAATACGAAGTCGTCGGAGTTCGCCTCCAGGGGGAGAGAGTGGAGGACCTCTCGCGAGAAGGCGCGGTACCCCGTGTGGTACTCGGAGAGCTTGTGCCCGAGGAGGAGGTTCTCGATGAAGGTAAGCAGGCGGTTCGCCACATACTTGTAAGGAGGCATCCCCCCCTTCAGCGCGCCGGTCCCAAGGATTCTCGAGCCAAGGATCGCATCGAACTCGCCGTAGGCGATCATCGAGCACATCGCTGTGATGAGGCGCGGGGTGTACTGGTAGTCCGGGTGAAGCATCACCACGATGTCGGCGCCAAGATCGAGGGCCGCCCTGTAGCAGGTCTTCTGGTTTCCGCCGTACCCTTTGTTGCTGGGGTGAATGATGGTGTGGATGCCGAGCCGCGATGCTACTTCAGCTGTCTGGTCACTGCTTGCGTCGTCGACAAGAAGAACTTCGTCGACAAACTCGAAAGGGATTTCCCTGTATGTCATCTCCAGCGTCTGTGCCGCGTTGTAAGCCGGGAGCACCACCACGATCTTTTTAGCGTTGAGCAATTGATCACCTCTTCCCAGTATAGGTAAGGAAGCTCTTTGACGCCCGAAGATGCACGTGCAGTATGCTAGCAAACTCTATTGCAATATCAATGGTGATTGCCACTTTTCCTGCCGATCTTTAGCGGGTCAGTGAGTATGATTTCCCCAGTGTCAGTGAGGCTTGTATAATATTGTCACGTGAAGGAGATGAAGCGGAGGTTGCCTACGAGGAGGGGACGCATGGAACGATCGGAAAGTGCGTGGCATGCCAGAAGCTGCCCCGAGGTCCTTGGCGAGCTCGGATCGACCGAAGGGGGACTGAGCGACCGTGACGCCGCCGAGCGTGCCGCGAGATACGGCAGGAACACCCTTTCGCGCAGCGATCGCACCGGACCGTGGACGATCTTCTGGCGACAGCTCAACAATCCGATCGCCTGGCTTCTTCTGGCATCCGGCACCCTCGCGCTCTTCCTCGGCAGGCAAAAAGATGCGATCGTCGTCTTCGGAGCGATCGTCATCAACTCCATCATCGGGTTCCTGCAGGAATACCGCGCGGGGAAGGCTATCGAGTCCCTTGCCGCCATGGTGCCGGACTCTGCGACCGCTCTTCGAAACGGCAGTCCGGTCGCCATTTCTGCGGAGGACCTCGTTCCGGGGGACGTGGTGACCCTGCAAAGCGGCGACAAGGTCCCCGCCGATCTGCGCCTCCTGCGCGTGAAGAATTTCCTCGTGGAGGAGGCCGCTCTCACCGGTGAATCCCTTCCCGTTGCGAAGCGGACCGACGCAGTCGCGCCTGATGCCCCCCTCGGAGAGCGGGTGGGAATGGCGTACAGCGGGACGATGGTGGTGCAGGGCACCTCCACCGGCGTCGTCGTCGCCACAGGGGATGCCACCGAGCTTGGGCGCATCAGCGGGCTGCTGAACCAGAGCGCGCAGTTGCAGACTCCCCTGACGAGGCAGCTTGCGAAGGTCACCACCGGCATCACCGTCGCCATCATTATCCTCATCGTCGTCCTCCTGGGGTTCGGCATCTGGGTCAAAGATGCGCCCGTAGACGAAGCCCTCATGGTGGCCATTTCCCTTGCGGTGGCTGCGATCCCGGAGGGGCTACCCGCCGTCATAACGATTTGCCTCGCCATAGGTGTGCGCCGGATGGCCGCGCGCCACGCGGTGGTGCGGCATCTCCCCGCGGTGGAGACTCTCGGGTCCACCTCGGTGATCTGTTCGGACAAGACGGGAACGCTGACCCGAAACGAGATGACGGTGCAGGTGGCATGGCTGGAGGGGCAGGAGTACCGTTTTTCCGGCACCGGGTATGCGCCGGCAGGGGAGATGGAGCATGACGGCAGGCGCCTCGTTGAGCTCCCCGAGCCGTTGCGGGAACTGATGACGATGGCGGTGCTGTGCAACGATGCGGCAGTGCACGAGGAGGGGGGCGAGTGGGGGATCACCGGGGATCCGACGGAGGGCGCCCTTGTCGTCGCGGCACGGAAAGGGGGTATCGACGAGCAGGCATTGCGCGCGAGCCACCAGCGCCTGGACGTCATCCCCTTCGAGTCGGACACGAAGTTCATGGCGACGCTGAACCGGTACCCGGGGGGGAAGCGGGTGCTGGTGAAGGGGGCACCGGAGACCGTGGTGGCGCGCTCGACGCTGGCGGAGGTCGAAAGGTCACTCGTGCAGGACGCCATGGAGACGTACGCGCGTCACGGAATGCGGGTGATCGCCTTTGCCCTCACCGGGGATGTCGATGCCGAGGAGCTTTCCCCCGCAATGGTGGAAAGTGAGCTCGGTTTTGCCGGGCTTCTGTGCATGATCGACCCGCCTCGCACCGAAGCGGTAGACGCCATCAAGGCATGCCGGAGGGCGGGGATCACGGTGAAGATGATAACGGGGGATCACCCCGTCACGGCGGAAGCGATAGGGCGCCAGCTCGGCCTCCTGCACGGGGAAGAAAGGGTCGTTCAGGGGCGTGAGCTCGACCGCCTCTCCGACGATGAGCTTCAGGAGGCGGTGACGGGGAGCAACGTCTTTGCCCGCGTGGCGCCGGAGCACAAGATCCGCCTCGTGCAGGCGCTCCAGTCGAGAGGGCATGTGGTGGCGATGACCGGCGACGGTGTGAACGACGCTCCGGCATTGAAGAGGGCGGATATTGGCGTCGCCATGGGGATCACCGGCACCGCGGTGTCGAAAGAGGCGGCGAAGGTCGTCCTCATGGACGACAACTTCGCCTCCATAGCAGCTGCGGTGGAGGAGGGGCGCAGGGTGTACGACAACCTCGTCAAGTCCCTCGCTTTCGTGCTACCCACGAACCTCGGGCTGGCATGCACCCTCTCCATCGCCATGTTCTTCTTCCCGGCCGTCGATGTCGCCGGGGTGCACGAGCTCCTGATGGCCATGTCGCCGAGCCAGACCCTGTGGATCAACCTCGTTGCCAGCGTGACGCTGTCGGTGCCTCTCGCCTTCGAGGTCCTGGAGCCGAACGCCATGCAGCGCAAGCCCCGCTCCCCGGACGAGCCGATCTTTTCCCGGTTCATCGTGGCACGGATCGTCATGGTGGCGCTCGTTATGGCTGCGACGGCTTGCCTCCTTTTCCTGTGGGAGTTCTACCGTGTTTTGGGACCGGAGCCGGTGACCCCCGCACGCTATCGCTTCGCCCTCGCGGAGGCGCAAACGATCTGTGTCACCAGCATCATCTTCACCCAGTCCTTCTATCTCCTCAACTGCCGGTCCCTGCGCGATTCCCTCTTTGCCCAGGGAATCTTCAGCAACCTCACGATCTTCGTGGGGATCGGCATCCTTCTCCTGCTGCAGGCATGTTTCGTCTATTTGCCGCCGTTGCGGGAGATCTTCGACTTCGCTCCGCTCGACGCCCAGGCCCTGCTCGACGCACTCATCGCGGGGGCGATCGTGCTGCCGGTGATATCCCTCGAGAAATGGATAAGGAGCCGGCGAGCGCCGAAGGGGTGACCTGAGGCGCCTGCCGCGATGACAAGCGGTTAAGAGGCTCATCGGAGGGTGAAATGGAAAAGGGAGGGAAGGCCCTGCTCGATCACATGAAGCGCCTCGAGTCCGTGATCATCCTGGTTCTCGTGGCAATGATGGCGCTGGTGCTTCTCTTGGGGACCGTGGAGCTCGGGTGGATCATTTTAGCCGACATCATCTCCGCCCCCGCTTTCCTTTTGGAGATCGACGAGTTGCTCGACATCTACGGTCTCTTCATGCTCGTCCTGATCGGGATCGAGCTCTTGCAGACGATCATCAAGACGTACGTGGAGGAATCGATAAATCATGCCCGCATAGTCGTGGCGGTGGCGATCATCGCCATAGCGAGAAAGGTGATTACGCTGGACGTGAAGGATCTCGGCGGCACGGCCCTGCTGGGGATTGCCGCCGTTGTCGTTGGGCTGAGTGTCAGCTATTACCTCCTGGGAAAGAGGGAGCATATGGCGGAGAAGGTGAAAGAGTGAGGGCTTAGGTCACTGCTTCACCAGCTTCATGCCACACACGGAGCAATCCGCACCTGGATCATTGCTGGTGATCCACGGGTGCATTGGACAGGCGTATAATCCTTCCTTTGCCGCAGGTGAACTCTTCGATCTCTTACCGAAGAAGAACCAGAGCGTCAATGCAATCAATACTATCCCGCCGCCGGTCACTACAATCTGAGACAAGTCCATAGTTATCCCTTCTCAACCTTGAAGCCGCGAAGCCTCAAAGCATTCGTTACCACACTCACCGATGAAAGCGCCATCGCCAGCGATGCCACGATCGGGCTCAACAGCCACCCGGTCAGGGGGTAGAATACCCCGGCGGCGAGGGGGATGCCGAGAATGTTGTAGATGAAGGCAAAGAAGAGGTTCTGCTTTATATTGGCGATGGTTGCTCTGGAGAGGGCGATGCTGGAGACGACTCCGTTCAGGTCTCCGCGCACGAGTGTTATATCTGCCGCCTCCATGGCGACGTCGGTGCCGCTCCCCATGGCGATACCGATGTCTGCCTGGGCGAGAGCCGGAGCGTCGTTTATGCCGTCACCGACCATGGCCACCACTTTCCCCTGCGCCTGGAGCTTCTTTACCTCTTCCCCTTTACCCTCGGGGAGGACCTCCGCGAGCACCTGGTCGACCCGTACCTGCCGGGCGATCGCCGCTGCCGTGCGCCTGTTGTCACCGGTAAGAATCACCACCTCGAGGCCGAGGTGCCGCAGCCGCTCGATCGCCCTTGGCGACTCTTCCTTTACGGGATCGGCAATGGCGAGGATCCCTGCTACCGCCCCGTCGATCGCCACATAGATCGGCGTCTTCCCCTCGTCCGCCAGGCGATGCGAGGTCTCCTCCTCGGGGACCAACCCTCGCTCGCGCATGAGGTTCGCCGTCCCGATGACGACATTTTTCCCCTCCACCACCGCCTCGACCCCGAAACCTGCGATGGCCCGAAACTGCTCCACAGGAGAGCGGGGGAGGGCACGCTCGTCCGCCGCCCGCACAATGGCCTCACCGAGAGGGTGCTCGCTTCCGTACTCGGCCGACGCCGCTATACGAAGAAGCGTCGCCTCGTCCGTTGTCAGCGGCACCACATCGGTCACGGCGGGGACTCCACGGGTGATGGTGCCGGTCTTGTCGAGGACGATGGTGGTCAGCCGGTGTGCAGTCTCCAGCGCTTCGCCCCCCTTTACCAAAATGCCGCTCTGGGCGCCGCGCCCGGTGCCGACCATGATGGCTGTAGGTGTGGCGAGCCCGAGTGCGCAAGGGCAGGCGATGATGAGGACGGAGACGAAGGTGAGGACCGCCATGGAGACCCGCGTCTCCGGCGGCGAGACGTCGAACCACACAACGAAGGTGGCGATGGCGATGCAGATGACGACCGGGACGAAGTAGCTCGCGATGATGTCGGCAAGGCGCTGGATCGGTGCCTTGCTCCCCTGCGCTTCCTGGACCATGCGCACGATCTGCTGCAGGACGGTGTCCCGACCGATCTTCGTGGCGCGCATCCGGAACGATCCCGTCTTGTTCATGGTCGCTCCGATTACCGTGTCACCAGCCCCCTTTTCAACGGGCAAAGGCTCGCCGGTAAGCATGCTCTCGTCCACCGCCGAGGCTCCGTCCACCAGCACGCCGTCCACCGGGACCTTCTCGCCGGGACGCACCAGGATAAGGTCCCCCACCAGTACCTCGCTCACCGGGAGATCCTGCACGACGCCGTCACGCTCAACCCGCGCCATCTTTGGCTGCAGCCCGATGAGCTCTCGAATGGCTCCGCTCGTCTTGCTGCGGGCGCGCGCTTCCAGAAGGCGTCCCATAAGAATGAGGGTAACGATGATCGCCGCCACCTCGAAGTACACAGCGGGTGCCCCCGCATGACCGCCACCCGCGCTGCCATGGATGAGCCACGGGGCGACGGTAGCGGCGAGGCTGAAAAGATACGCCGAGAGGGTGCCCAGACCGACGAGGGTATTCATGTCCGCTGTGCGATGTTTCGCCGCCGCCCAGGCTCCGGTGTAGAACTCGCGCCCGGCCCAGAAGAGGACAGGAGTGGTGAGGATCAGCTGGACCCAAGCGCTGCCGGAAAAGTTGAAGACGTCTGCCGCCCCGGGCAGGAGATGGCCCCCCATCGCCAGCACCGCGACCGGCAGGGTGAGGGCAAGAGCCACGAGGAAGCGCGTCTTCTGGGTGCGGTACTGCTCCTCGCGCAGCCTCGACTCCGCCGCATAGGTATCCTCCGGAGAACCTTCCGCGCCGCCGGAGGCCGGGACGATGACCCCGTACCCCATGTCGCGCACCAGTTGACGCAGCGACTCCACATCAGTCTGCTGCGGCTGGTAGCTCACCGTGGCACGCGAGGTAGCGAAGTTCACGTTCGCAGCCGAGACACCCGGCGCCTCCGAGAGCGCCTTCTCGATGCGGCCGGCGCACGAGGCGCAGTGCATGCCGGTAAGGGAAAGCTCGCACCGGTCGGCTCCCGCGGGAGCGTTCGGCGTTCCTTGTGCTCCCGTGTTTACTTCATCTTTTTGATGATCTGCAGACATCGCATATCTCCCTTCCGCTAAAACTTCGTTCGCGCGCTGAGCCTCCGAGGGTTCACCCGCCAAAATGTCCCCTCCCTTTCAGGGGGCAGGACAGGGTGGGGATGGGGCTGAGCCGGTCATGTAGGCCGGGATAAGCCGCACGGCGTTCCCGGCAGTCCACCGCAGACGCAGCCGCATACCAGCGCATGCCGGAAACGCTGCCGCTTATTCCGGCCTACTGGGGTCAGGCTTTGCATTTGGTGATTTGCGTTGCGGAAATGCCCAAATGCAAAGCCTGACCCCGCGCAGTATTTACTTCAGGAATCTCGAGAGCGCAGTCTTTACCTCGTCGAGAAGCTCTTCCTGTGTCATCGGCTTCGCATGTTCGTGTTCAGTCCCGCTGCCATGCTTCACCACGCACATCTCGAGGTGGCGGGTGAGGATCTCCACTCCGACGGCGTCGAGCGCGGAACGGACAGCGGAAACCTGGTTCAAGATATCGACGCAGTAGCGCTTGTCCTCGACCATCCGCTGGATCCCCGCAACCTGCCCGGCGATTCGTTTGAGGCGAGTGGAAACTTTATCCGTAGGTGTTGTAGCCATCTGCTTCTCCCGCTTTCGTGAATACCCCCACTGGGTATTAAAATACCCCCGGTGGGTATATGAAGTCAAGAGGAGAATCTGCAGTGACGGGGAGTGGCTTCCGCGTATCCCATCACCCGCTCAGGCACATATCAACCTCCTCCCCTCCAACATTTTTGGCTCCTCTTGTATTTAAACTCATTTTTTTGCCACCTCTATGGTTCCATCTTCTCCGAATACCAAAGCCTACCCAGCTGATTTTACATGCCATACGTCGGGTTCACTCTCGGTTTATACCCAGGCTCCGCAGGTGCCTGTCCCCCTTTGCCTTAAGGTGGGAGCGGTGGCAAAAGCCGAATCCTGTTTAATCGTGACTGTCCCGCTCTACTACGCCGCTAGCACTGCCTTTTTTAGCGGATCATTCAGTCGCACAACGATATGCTTTATTGGCAACACAACGACTGATTCGACGCTATTGCCTGATGTGCCTGTTTTTTTTATTCCTTCTTCGTAATAAAAGGCGGCATTTCTTCGTGCTAGGCGCTATCTGCTCCTGATGTTAAATATATTTACACAGGTCATTATTTTTACTCCTTGTCTCCGTTCTTCATTGAACAAACGCACCCACTACATTGACACTAAAAGTTCGAAGTATATATTTGTGGATGGACTTAATCAGACGTTCGAGAGTGCTCCGGCGTTGGGGAGAAGCGTCGCTCCTGCGTGGCTCAAGTCATTCGTGCTTGGTGCCTCCATCTACCGCAACTCCCAGAAGACATCGCTCTACGTCGGCGTTTGAACGTGCCGGTCCACCACGGAGGTGGTAGTCAGGGAGGTCAGCATGTCCTTATCAGAATCCGATGTCGTCAAAATCGTCCGACAACACATTCCCGGCGAGCAACAGGCTCGGTGCCTCATTCACTGGGACACCCAACAAAAGAAAGCCGGCGTGATGGTGAGGGTGGGGCGCAAGGAGGAGCCCATGCCTTTCGACGGATACTACGTCTTCGTCGACCTCATGCCGAAGGCCAATTGGGGCCACCCCGCCTTCTCTCTGCTGATAAGCTCCGACGGCAACAAGACGCAACTCTTCCATACTGAGTTCCCGCCCCATCTGGATGATTACCCCGAGACGTACCGCGAGCTGATGCTCGAGTGAAGAGAAGGCTCCTTCCGGACGCTTCTTGAACGGTTTCATCACAACCAGACACACGCAGAACCAAAGGAGGAGGACTATGCCGATACCCCAGAACATCTATGAAAAGATCAAGAACCACGCCCTCGGCAAGCTCAACGCCAGGAACGATCTGCGCGCCGACAGAACTCACCTGTCCATAAACACCGAACCCCTCAACGCGGGCGTGAAGCTCGTTACCGGTCTTGCGAAGAGCTACACTCTGCCGCGCCCGACCGTAATGGCGCTGGTCGACCTGAAGCCCCATCACAACTGGGGGCACCCCTGCGAGCATCATCTCTACGACGCTACCACGGGTGACCACTATGATGTTAAACCCGCGCAGTTTCCGCCCCACGCCTACTTCGAGTCGCCGAAGGCGTTTCAGCTTGTGCACGGTCCGGTAGAGCCGAAGGCTCCGGTTATGCCCGACGTGCCGCAGCACATCCCCCAGCTGCGCACCGCGATCTCCAACGCACCGGGCACCCGGCACGCCATCCTCTTTTCGGGGATGTCGAACAATCGGCATCTCAACGACCTCGAGTTCCTGTACCGGACGCTTCTGGACATCTACCACTTTGATCCCGCCAACATCACCGTCCTCAATTACGACGGTACCGTGAACTACAGCGGCGATCCCCAGCCGGTGGACAGGTGGCCGGGAGACAACACGCCGTATCGGATAAAGGTGAACGGAGAGGGGAGCAATACGGCGCTCGCCCAGGCGATAAGCAAGGTGGGGGGGCTGCTCAAGGCGGACGATCTGCTTCTTATCCACATCAACAACCATGGCGGCGGCCAGCCGTACGACCCCCAAGCCTGGATCTGCTGCTATCCCGACTGGGCAAGTTACACGGCCTCCGACTTCGGCACGAAGCTGCACACCCTGCCGAAGTTCAATTCACTTGTGGTGATGATGGAGCAGTGCCATTCCGGCGGGTTCCAGAACGCGGTCATGGAAAATACCACGGCCGCCTCTACATCCTTTGCAGCCGCCTGTCGAGCCGACGCGAGCTCCATCGGAGGCGCCTCCTTCGATCCCTTTGCCAGGGACTGGATCGCCGGGGTCACCGGGCACAATCCTGAGGGGACCCCTCTTTCTCGCATCGTGCCGGTGCCCGCCTCGGCGGATGACGCTTTTGTCTATGCCGATGCGGTGAAGGACCCCTACGACTCGCCTGTCTATGCGGACAAACCCTCGCAGTGCGGCAAGTCCCAGTACCTCACCGGCCCACTCAGCGTCCCCTTCAGCACGGCGAGGGCCGCAATCAACAGCGACGGGAGGCTGGAGGTCTTCCTCATCGGAAGCGATCGGTCCGTCTGGAATGTATGGCAGCAGGTTCCGCACGCGGGCCCGTGGAGCGGACCGAACAACCTTGGCGGCAATGTGAAGCAGTTGTGCACCGCGCTCAACAACGACGGCCGTCTGGAGATCTTCGGGATCGGGAAGGATGATGCCGCGTACAATAACTACCAGCTCGCCCCGCACAGCGGCCCATGGAGCAACTGGAACAGGCTGGGAGGGATCGTCAAGGACATCTGCGTCGCCTGCAACACAGACGGAAGACTCGAGCTCTTCGGCATCGGCTCCGACAACGCGCTGTACAACATGTGGCAGACTGCTCCCCACTCGGGACCGTGGAGCGCGTGGAACCGGCTGGGCGGGTTCGTCAAGCAGGTAGCGGTTGCCGTCAACACCGACGGGCGGCTGGAGGTCTTCGGCATCGGTTCGGATGATGCGCTGTACCACATCTGGCAGAGCGCCGCGCACACGGGGCCATGGAGCAGCTGGGATCGTCTGGGGGGCGCCGCGAAGCAGATCGTTCCTGTGGTGAACTCCGACGGGCGGCTGGAAATCTTCGCCATTGGCCCAGACAAGGCGCTGCACAATATCTGGCAAACGGTGCCGCACGGCGGGCCATGGAGCGCGTGGAATTCGCTGGGGGGGATAGTGAAGCAGATCGCCGTGATCCGCAACGGCGACGGGAGGCTCGAGGTTTTCGGTATCGGCTCAGATGACGCGGTTTATAACATCTGGCAGACAAAGCCGCACACGGGGCCGTGGAGCAGCTGGAACAAGCTGGGCGGCTCCATCAAGCAGATATCGGCGGTAGTGAACTCTGACGGGCGTGCGGAACTATTCGGGATCGGCAAGGACAACGCTCTGTATCACAACTGGCAGACGGTACCGCACGCGGCGCCGTGGAGTGGCTGGCAGAAGCTCACTGGAGCCGGTCCCGCCGGGGTTGCAAAGCTCGATATCGGCGTGGGGGAAGCGCCAACCAAGGAGGCGGGAAAGGCAGCGACACCTAAATAGGTATCGCCTTCGAGAGTGACGAAGCGATTGCCGACACCGTGAGCCGGACGGACCCCCCTTGGGGACGCATTTCCCAAGGGGGGTCTTTTATCTGTACTTATTTACGAGGGGTTTTGGCCCATTCCCAAATCTTTGCTGCGTGGAGCATCAAAATTCCTCTTTCCTTGGCTTTGGCGATGTTTATCATCGCTTGAGCTAATACTTTTATAGGCATCGGGGTGTAGGAGCGAAAAAAGCTGAAACGGTTTAGCAATCGCATGACATTGCGGCCTGATGTGACTGTGGTATGTCTGGTTTATCTGCTCAGCATCTATGAAGCGTTGAAGGTGAGGCCAATGATCTAGACGTTGCTGAAGAAAAGTCATAAATTATCCAGCAATTACCAAAGGGGCAGAACCAGGTATGGTCAATAAAGCAGATCAAAAAAGGTGGAAGCTGCTGGGCTCTGAACCGGGACCCGAGTTGCCAATATTCAAGGTCCGTTTCGACTGGATGGAAAATCCGCGCAACGCCTGCGTTCTCAAGGCAGTGGTGCTTGATTTTCCCGATTGGGTCAGCGTTGTCGCCATTACCTCCGACAACCGCGTCGTAACGGTCAGACAGTATCGGTTCGGCGTCGGAGATTTCACTGTCGAACTTCCAGCCGGGCTAGTCATACCGGGGGAAACGCATGAGGCAGCCGCCAGGCGGGAACTGCGGGAGGAAACCGGTTACTGCTCGTCAAATTGGGTGTACCTTGGTTGGGCCGAGCCGAACCCCGCGTATCAGAACAACCGCCTGCACATGTGGCTGGCAAAGGATGCATCGCTAACTGAAGCCTGTGAAATGGATGCCGGTGAGGACATAGTAGTCGAAGCCTTTCTGCCGCAGGAACTTCACAGGGAGATAAGGGAGGGGCGTCTTAGGCATTCTCTGGCGCTGTTATCCCTTGCCCGCGTCATGCCTTTATGGGACTCCGCCGCTCCGCAAGGACTTTCCGTCGATCCACTTAGCCTTGATGGGGGATGAATGAGCACCCTGGGGTCAGGCTTTGCATTTGGGGATTTGCTGCTTAGGTGGAATACCCAAATGCAAAGCCTGACCCCGCGCATGATGACCCCGCGCATGACCCCGTGCTTGATGTTTGCTGCTTAGCGGAATCCCCAAATGCAAAGCCTGACCCCGCGCACGGAGGCCCATGCGCATGCGGCATCGTGGAGAATATTCTGCACCTGCGAGAGAATATTCTTCAGTCTGTTCGGTCACCCTCTCTAATCCGTCACCCGCCTAGCCGTCCCGCCGCGCCATGACTGCCTTTACACTCGACAGAACGGATTGGCACGACCCTTGATTATCTGGTGCGAAGCTGTACCACCGGGGGTCCCCCCACGCACTGTGGAGTATTCTATGAAAAGCAAAAAGCTGTTCAGCGCCGTTCTCATCATTACCGTCGTTGTCCTCCTCGGCGTCCTCGCATCATATGTCCGGGTCGGCGCGACTGCTGACTCCGTTGCCATCCTCGAGACGAAGGGGATGACCTGTGGCAGTTGCTCCAAAAAGATCTCGACGGCTCTCCAGAAGCTCAAGGGGGTCGCGGTCACGGAGGTCGACGTGGAAGGGGGGTGGGTCATTGTCGGCTACGACAAGAAGGCTTTGCAGCCGGATGCTCTGGTGCAGAAGGTAACGGGCGCCGGCTTCAAGAGTAACCTTTATGCGGTTGTCACTCCTGAGCATTTCAAGCAGGTCACCGGGCGCGAGGTCGGAAAAAGCGCCACGGCGACGTCTGGATGCTGCGGCAAGGGCGGTTGTGGCGGGAATAGCTGATAGATGATCGTTCGCAGCATCGCTACAGCATTCTTCCTTTGCGTCTTTCCCCTCCTGGCACGCGCGGATCTGAACCTCCCCGTCACTGGCACCGTCACCTCCGGCGTGGGGTGGCGGGTCGACCCCTTCGGTAGCGGCAAGCTCCTCTTTCACCGCGGTATCGACATTTCCGTCCCCGCAGGGACCCCGGTCCGTGCAACCCGCAGCGGTCGCGTCTCCTTTGCCGGCCTGCACGGCGGCCACGGAAGCACAGTCATCATCAAGCACGAAAACGGCGAGAGCACGCTCTACGGGCACAACTCTTCTCTGGCCGTGCCGGTGGGGACGCGTGTGGCGGCCGGTGACGTCATCGCCTATTCCGGGAACTCCGGCAGGTCGACCGGTCCGCATGTGCACTACGAGGTGCTCAATGGTGAAGGGGAGATCACTCAGACTGCAAGGATCGAGCAGGTTCCGAATGAAAAGGAGGCTCTCCGCAACGATAAGAGGCGGCAGCAGGAACTACTGATGGACGAGGCAATGGATTCCATCCTGAGCAGGATCAGAGAGACGTTGCCTGAAACCGATGGAGGAAAGGGAGGCTAAGGCTCGGCTACGATGTTCCTCGACACAATACGCCGCTGATGATACTTTAGTCCCGCCCAATCTTGCCGAAAAGTGTCATAGAGAAATTTTCCCCGTGATACACAAGCAAAAGGTCCTATGGAAAGATCAACTATAACCAGATCGTTTCTCCTCCTTTCCTTCATCGTAGCCATAAGTCTGCTGCACTATCTCACTCCTCTCCATCTCCCTTACCTGCACGACATATTCCAGAGACTGTACTACCTGCCGATAATCCTTGCCGCCCTGTGGTTCGGATTCAGAGGGGGGCTCGTATGCTCGATCGTTGTGAGCTTCGCCTATGCTCCGCACGTACTCTTTCAATGGGGCGGGGAACTCACCCTCGAGATGGAGAAGTACCTGGAAATCATCCTCTACAACATCGTCGGCGGCGTGACCGGGATCCTCTCGCAACGTGAGCGTGAGCGTGCGGTGGAGTTGCAAAAGACTGCGCGGGGGCTCGAGGAGTCGTATCAGAAGCTGCAGCAGCAGTCGGAACGGATCATGGCGATTGAGGAGCAGTTGCGCCGCTCGGAGAGGCTTTCAACGCTGGGCGAGATGGCTGCGGTGCTGGCGCACGAGATCCGCAATCCCCTCGGCTCCATCCGCGGCACAGCGGAGATCCTCAGAGACGACTACCCTCCGGCCGATCCGAAGCACGAGTTCATCGAGATCCAGATAAAGGAGACGGAGCGGCTGAACCGCGTCGTGGAGGGATTCCTCAACAT
Source organism: Geomonas sp. RF6 (assembly GCF_021044625.1). NCBI lineage: Bacteria > Pseudomonadati > Thermodesulfobacteriota > Desulfuromonadia > Geobacterales > Geobacteraceae > Geomonas > Geomonas sp. RF6. The sequence goes on from NZ_CP087999.1 coordinate 4,262,428, forward strand.
GGCGCGACCGCAGCCGGCGGAGATGCAGGCGTGCAGCCTCCAGGAGGAGCTGGAAACGATAGCGACCCTCACTGCGGCGGATGCAAAGAAGCGGCAGGTGACCCTTGTGCTGGAAAGGCCTGCGGAGCCGGTGGTACTCACGGCGGACGGCGAGAAGCTGCGGCAGGCATTCCTCAATATCGTTATCAACGCGCTCCAGGCGACGCCGCCGGGAGGGAGTCTCACCATCTCCACGGAACTTCGGGGGGAGCAGGCCCCTGAGATGTGCGAGATACGGTTTCGCGACACCGGCCCCGGGATCGATCCCGAAATGCTGGAAAAGATCTTCGAGCCGTTCTACACCACGAAGACGTACGGGACCGGACTCGGCCTCGCGGTGACGAAGAAGATCATAGAGAGCCATCGTGGGATGTTGCAGGTGGAGAGCGAGTTGGGGAAGGGGACTATGGTAAAGGTTTCTCTTCCGATGGAGCGGCCGAAAGCGGCCTAGGTGGGTAGATATGTGGCGCAGTGCGACAGGCTGCCCCGACGTCTTACGCTAATGAGCATGAAGAATATTCTGGGGCCTGCTGTAGAATATTCTCTGGTCTCTGCTGCTCTTACCGCTTCAGATCCCAATATGCCTTGCTAAAATAGATACTTACCTTTTGGCATACATCCTGCTCATGCCGTACTCATGAATTCAGGAGAGGTTAAACAATGAACGCTAGACTCCGACTGTGCGCCCTTGCCGTAACTCTGCTTCTTTCTGCCGGCACTCTATCTGCCGCCGAAACGAAGCCGCCAGTTGAAAACCTTGGTGCCCTCGTAGAGACCGCGCTCAGCAACAACCCGGAGCTCGCCGGATCGCAAGCGCGCTGGCAGATGTTCACCAACCGCGCGGCGCAGGCGACAGCGTTCGAAGACCCCATGCTGATGCTGAAGGTGCAAAACGGCATCATCACGGATCCGTTCAACTTCAGCAAGGACCCCATGACCCAGAAGGTGATCGGCATCTCACAGCAGATCCCGTTTTTCGGCAAAAGGGCTCTCAAAGGGGAGGTAGCCGCGAGGGAAGCGGAGGCGCTGCACTGGACCCATGAGGAGCGCAAGCTCGAGCTCGCCAGGATGGTGAAGGAGAACTACTACCAGATCTACTTCACCGACAAGGCGCTTGCCATCGTGGACAAGAACATACGGATCATGGACGACTTCATCACCCTCGCCCAGACGAAGTACTCGGTGGGGCAGGGGATGCAGCAGGACGTCTTCAAGTCCCAGGTGGAGAGGTCGAAGATGCTGGACATGAGGATCGGCCTGGAGCAGCAGCGCGCGAGCCTCGTGGCGGCGCTGAATGCGCTCCTTTACCGCCCGGCCACCACGCCGGTCGGCACCATCCCCGATTTCGAGCTCACTCCTTTGGCTCTCACCGCAGAGGAGCTGCGAAACCGCGCTCTGGAGAGGCGCCCGCAGATAAAGGGGCTGCAGGCCCAGATCGAGAAGGCGACCGCGGGGCGCAAACTGGCGCAGCGGGAATTCTACCCGGACTTCAACGTGTCGCTGGAATACATGCAGCGCCAGCCTTCCATGAACGATGAAGGGCTCGACATGTACAGCCTCGGGGTGACCTTCAACCTCCCGGTGCAGCAGAAGCGACGTCATGCGATGGTGGCGGAGGCCAATTCCGAGATCAATATGGCGACGGCCGAGGTGAACATGTTCCGTAACACGGTCGATGCCGGGATAGCCGACCTTCTCGCAAAGCTTGAGAAGAGGCGCAGACTGGTGGAGCTGTACAAGACCGGGATCATCCCACAGGCCGAGCAGTCGCTGGAGTCGGCGACCATCGGCTACCGGGTCAACAAGGTCGATTTCCTCTCGCTACTGGACAGCAGGAATACCCTCTTCGGCTACGAGCGCGAGTACTACGAATCGATGGCGGAGTACCAGATGCAGCTGGCGCAGCTGGAAGCTCTCGTCGGCGGGCTGAAATAAACAAAAAGGCGAACTTCCACCGCAAAGACGCAAAGGACGCAAAGGAAATCGCGCAAAGGAAAAGCCGAAAGAGGGATGGGGGCTAGCGCGTATGCCGCTGCTCCATGGTCGTTCCCAAGGTCATCTTGGGAACGCAGTTGGGAGCAAAGCTCCGGCTTTGCATCCGCGCAGCGGATAATCAATGGTCGCTCAAGTGGCGAGGCTGAGCCTCGCGGGCAAGTGCGTTCCCAAGCTGGAGCTTGGGAACGAGTCGGAACGAGTCGGATAAAAGGAAAAGGCGAACTTCCACCGCAAAGACGCAAAGGACGCAAAGAGAACCACGCAAAGAAAGGCTGAATGCATCAAAGGGAAGCAAAGATGTTTCTTTGCGGCTGTTCTTTGCGCTCTTTGCGCCTTTGCGGTGGGTGTTGTGATTTTTTTTGATTCTACCTATGAGGTACTGATTGATGGCCCTTAACAAGAGAGTGGCAATTCCCATCGCGATCATCGTTCTTGCAGCCGCTGCCGGAGGCGGGTGGTACCTGTGGCAGGGGAAGCATAAAGCGCCTGCGCAGCAGAAGGTCGCGGAGGGGAAGGTACTTTATACCTGCGCGATGCATCCCTTTATCATCAAGGACAAGCCGGGGACATGCCCGATCTGCGGCATGGCCCTGATCAAGAAGGTCGATGCTGCCGGCGGCCAGCCGAGCGCCGAGCAGCAGGCGATGCTCGGGCATGTCTCGGTCTCTCCCACCCAGCAGATCATGGCGAACGTGGCGACGGTGACCGCCGGAGAGAGCGCTCTTTCCAAGGAGGTTAACGCGGTCGGTATCGTGCAGTTCGACCAGTCGCGGCAAAGCAAGGTGACCGCGTGGATCGCGGGGCGCATCGACAAGCTAAACGTGAATGCCGTGGGGGCCATGGTAAGCAAGAACCAGCCGGTGGCGGAGATCTATTCCCCCGATCTCCTGGCGACCCAGCAGGAATACCTCCTGGCTGTGAAGAGCCGTGACCAGCTGAAGAATTCCCCCATCACCGCCATCTCCCAAAACGGCGATGGGCTCGTGCAGTCCGCAAGACAGCGGCTGCAGCTCTTCGGGGTGAAGGACAGCCAGATCGCCGAGCTGGAGAGGGCGGGGAAACCGACGATCCGCCTGCCGATCTACACCCCCCTTTCCGGCGTCGTCATCGAGAAGATGGTGCAGCAGGGGCAGTACGTCAACACCGGCGACGTCCTCTTCAACATCGCCGACCTCTCCACCGTCTGGGTGGAGGTGGAGGTGTACGAGAACGAGTTCCCCAACATCCACATCGGCCAGAGGGTGGAGATCCGCTCCCAATCCTTCCCCGGCAAGCCCTTCGTGGGGCGCGTCGCCTTCATCTACCCCTTCCTCGATCCGAAGACGAGGACCGTAAAGGTGAGGGTGGAGATGCCCAACCCCGGGATGCGGCTGAAACCGGACATGTTCGTCAACGCCGTCATCAAGGTGCCCCTCGGCAAGTCTCTCGTGGTCCCCATGAGCGCGGTCATCGACACCGGGAAGAGAAAGGTGGTGTGGGTGGAGACCTCGCCGGGGATGTTCGAGCCGCGCGACGTTCAGGTGGGACAGCAGACCGACGACCAGGTCCAGATCCTTTCCGGCCTGAAGGCCGGGGAAAAGGTGGCGGTCTCCGGAGGGTACCTCATCGACTCCGAGTCGCAGCTGAAAGGCGGGAGCGGTCAGGATCACAGCAATATGCCGGGAATGAAGACCGATCAGAAGGGGGGCGCGCCTGCCGCTCCGGCGACCCCTCCGGCACGCAAGGCGCCGGCCGGCGGGTCGATGAACATGGACGACATGAAGATGTAATCTAAGCCTTTGGCGTATCGTTTCACCCCTGTGGAAAGGCTCGTAACGTTATGATCGAAAAACTCATCGAATACTCCGCCCGCAACCGGGTCATCGTCCTCATGCTCTTTGGCCTGATCATCGCCTGGGGCGTCTGGTCGGTGTACAAGACTCCTGTCGACGCGATCCCGGACCTCTCGGACAACCAGGTCATCGTCTTCACCGACTACCCGGGGCGCTCGCCGCAGGTCGTCGAGGACCAGGTGACCTACCCGCTGGCGGTGAACCTGCAGGGGCTCCCGCAGGTGCGTGCGGTGCGCGCCTCGTCCGCCTTCGGCTTCTCCATGATCTACGTGATCTTCGAGGACAAGGCGGACATCTACTGGGCCCGCACACGCGTCCTCGAACGCCTGAACTATGCGGCGTCGCTCCTCCCGCCGGGTGTCGTGCCGACACTTGGTCCTGACGGCACCGGTGTCGGGCACGTCTTCTGGTACACCATCCAGGGGAAAGGGTACGATCTCGAGCAGCTGAGAACGCTGCAGGACTGGTTCGTGCGCTATCAGCTCAATACGGTCCCCGGCGTCGCAGAGGTCGCCTCCATCGGCGGGTTTGTGCGCGAGTACCAGATCGACCTCGACCCCAACAAGCTCTTTGCCTACAACATAAAGGTCAACAAGGTCATGGATGCCGTGAAGGCATCGAACAAGGACGTCGGCGGCCGCCTCATGGAGCAGTCCGACGCGGAGTACCTGATCCGCGGCCGCGGCTACGTGAAGTCCACCGCGGACCTCGAGAACATCGTCGTCGGCGCCGATATGCGGGGGACGCCGATCTACCTCAAGAACCTCGGCACCGTGCAGATGGGAGGCGCCATCCGGCGCGGCCTTCTGGAGATGAACGGGGAGGGTGAGGCGGTCGGCGGCATCGTGGTCATGCGCTACGGCGAGAACGCCCACGACGTCATAAAGCGCGTGAAGGGGAAGATCGCGGAGCTGGAGAAGGGTCTCCCTCCCGGTGTGAAGATCATGGTCTCCTACGACCGCTCCGACCTCATTGCCCGGGCCATCGACACGCTGAAGCACTCGCTCTTGGAGGAGTCGGTCGTCGTTTCGCTCGTCATCCTCGTCTTCCTCCTCCACTTCCAGAGCGCGCTCGTCATCGTCCTCACGCTGCCGATCTCGGTGCTGATCTCCTTCATCACCATGAAGCTCATGGGGGTGACCTCCAACATCATGTCGCTCGGCGGTATCGCCATCGCCATCGGGGTCCTCGTCGACGCCGGGGTCATCATGGTGGAGAACTGCTACCGCCACCTCTCGGAGATGCCGCCGGAGGAGCGCGCAGCACGGCGCCTGGAGGTCGTCATCACCTCCGCGAAGCAGGTGGGACGCGCCATATTCTTCTCCCTTGCCATCATCGTCCTCTCCTTCGTCCCCGTCTTCATGCTAGAGGGGCAGGAGGGGAAGCTCTTCCATCCGCTGGCCTTCACCAAGACCTTCTCCATGATGGGCTCGGCATTCATCGCCATCACCCTGGTGCCGGTCCTCATGTACTACTTCATGCGCGGCAAGATGCCGCCGGAGAGCTCGAACCCGGTCTCCACCTTCTTCATCAGGCTGTACTCGCCGGTGATCCGCTGGGTCCTCAAGTGGAAGAAGACGACCATAGCGCTGAACATCCTTGCGCTCGCGCTCGCGGTCCCCATGTTCATGAGCCTCGGCTCCGAGTTCATGCCGCCGCTCGACGAGGGCTCCTTGCTGTACATGCCGGTGACGCTACCCAACGTCTCCATAACCGAGGCGAAGCGCCTGATTCAGGTGCAGGACACCATCATAAAGAGCGTGCCGGAGGTGGAGCACGTGCTCGGCAAGGTGGGGCGTGCAGAGACCTCCACGGACCCGGCTCCCGTATCGATGTTCGAGTCCATCATCATCCTCAAGCCGAAGGAGCAGTGGCGCGCCGGGATCACCAAGGCTGACATCGTCTCCGAACTGGACGGGAAGCTGCAGCAGATCGGGGTGCGAAACGGCTGGACCCAGCCGATCATCAACCGCATCAACATGCTCTCCACCGGCGTGCGCACCGACCTCGGCGTGAAGATTTTCGGCTCCGACCTGAACGTCCTGAAGGACCTCGCGGTCCAGGCGGAGGCGATCCTGAAGCCGATTCCGGGGGCGGCGGACGTCGTCGCCGAGCGCGTCACCGGCGGCAACTATATAGACATCGACGTCGACCGCGAAGCTGCCGCGCGCTACGGCGTGAGTGTCGGCGACGTGCAGGACGTAATCGAGACCGCGCTCGGCGGCGAGATGCTCTCCACCACCGTCGAGGGGCGAAACCGTTTCCCGATCCGGATCCGCTACATGCGCGACTACCGCGACAACATCCCGGCGATCCGGCGCATGCTCGTCTCCGGCATGGAAGGCGCCCAGGTCTCCCTTTCCCTGGTGACGAAGCTGAAGGTCTCCACCGGCGCTCCCGAGATCAACTCGGAAGGGGGGCTCCTGCGCTCCCTCGTCTTCCTCAACGTACGCGGGCGCGACATGGGGAGCTTCGTCACCGAGGCGAAGACGGTCCTGGAGAAAAACCTGAAGCTCCCGCCGGGATACTACGTAACGTGGTCCGGTCAGTGGGAGAACCAGATCCGCGCCAAGGCGCGGCTGCAGGTCCTTGTCCCTCTCGGCATGGTGATCATCTTCATCCTCCTCTTCTTCACCTTCCACTCCGCCCTCGAGGCGAGCATGGTCATGCTATCGGTGCCGTTCGCGCTGGTGGGAGGGGTCTACCTCGTCGCTGCCCTCGGCTACAACCTCTCGGTGGCGGTGTGGGTCGGCTTCATCGCTCTGTACGGCATTGCGGTCGAGACCGGGGTGGTAATGGTAATCTATCTGCATGAGGCTCTCGACAAGCGGCTCCTGAAGGGGCCGGTCACCGAGGAGGATATCTACGAGGCGACATTCGAGGGAGCTGTCCTGAGGCTTCGCCCGAAGCTGATGACCGTCGCGGTCGCTCTTCTCGGCCTGATCCCGATCATGTGGTCCACCGGCACCGGCGCGGACGTCATGAAGCCGATCGCGGCGCCGATGATCGGCGGCATGATCTCCTCCGCGGTCCACGTCTTGATCATGACCCCGGTGATCTTTGTCCTCATGAAAAAGCGCGACTTGAAACGCGGAGTTCTCAAGTACTCGGGCATGAAGCACTAGCACCTCTCCGGGTGCCGCAAATACCATTGAGTTCACTACATCCAACAACAGGAAGGAGACAACACCAGTGAAAAAGATCATCGTAGCAGTCGCAGCAATTCTCGCACTTTCGGCACCTTTCGCAGCGTTCGCGGCAATGGATCACGGCTCCATGAACATGGAGCATGGCCACGATATGGGTGACGTCGCCCATCAGGAAGTCGTTGACGGGGTAAAGGTAACCTTCAAGGTCATGAGCATGAAGGAGCACATGAAGGCGATGAAGATGGAGATGCCGAAGGGGATGAAGGAGACCCACCACATCGCCGCCGAGTTCAAGGATGCCAAGAGCGGCAAGCCGATCACCGAAGGTACCGCGACGGTGAAGGTTCAGGGTCCGGACGGCAGCACCCAGACGAAGGACCTCATGGCGATGCAGGGGCACTTCGGCGCCGATTTCGACCTCTCCAAAAAAGGGAAGTACGGCGTGATGAGCAAGTTCCAGCTCAAGGACGGCAAGACGCGCTCCAGCAAGTTCTGGTACACCGCAAAGTAGTTTCGTCTCGCCTCGGCGTGCGGGGGCGGCTCGATCGGCCCCTGCACGATGCTCGACCCGCGTCCCCTCCCACCCTGGGAGGGGACTGCCCACCTGCAATCCCAAGGGCAAATCCCCCCTGTCCCGCCCTATCCCCCTTCGCGAAGGTTCTTCCGGGAATTCCGGGGGAGCGTGGGTACATTGCCACGAAGCACTGCAGAAAGCGTAACGTTCCCCCCTTCGCAAAGGGGGGGACGCGAGGCCTCGTGCGGCGCTTGGTGAATAGCTCCAGGTTCCCGGCAATCGCCCAAAAAATTGACTCACGCTCATTCCACTTTCTGCCAAAGGTTTGACTTGCGTCCCTTAAACCCCCTGATTTTCCTGCCGAATCCCCATCCCTGCTAGTGGCACAGTAGTTGCTGCAAAGCCTTTGACCTCATCTCGATCGGTGTGTGACGCCACAAAGGGCGCGGCAGTAGACGATTTAGCCGTCGCCGGCGGGTGAGAGTGCAACTGGCAAGGAAGGTGCGCGCGTGGCTCTGGTAGAGTGCAACAACTGTGGTCATAAGATTTCCTCGAGGGCGAGAAGGTGCCCGAAATGCGCTGCTCCAGCGCAAGTCGCCCCTCCTATTGCGTCTACTCCCTCACCCCCTCCCTTTGCGGCGAAGGCGGCTTTCGCCGCTGCCGCTGCGTCCTCATTTCCCATAGATCGAGACTTTTCCTTCGGGCCTCCCGACGCGACGGCGGCGCAGGATGCCGAGGAAGCGCATGCGCCCACGCAGGGAGTCCTCGCCAGGGTCCTGAGCCGCTTCAAACGCAGAAAGCCATCGGAAGAGGAGGGGGAGGTCGAGGAAGTATCGGAGCTCCAGGCGGCGCCCGCTGAGCTGGAGGAGGCCGAGAACGAGGATCTCTACTATCTCACCGGCGACGGCCGGACCGGCCCGGTACCGATTTCTTTCATGTATCAGATGGTCTCCGACGGCGACCTCGACCTCAACACCATGGTGTCCAGGAAGGGGACTTCCGATTGGCTCACCTTCGCTCAATACCTCAAGGCGAAGGCAGACGAAGCCGCAAGTCCGAAAGCCGGCGCCGGAAAAGGGGCCGGGATGATCCCCTGGATCGTCATTTCCTCCCCCCTCTGGGGGAGCGCTGTCCCGGTCGTCGCGACACAGATCTGGGTGACACTGGGATACCGTCCCCTGGCATATCAGGCTCATCTTTGGTGGTCGGTCCTTCTCCTTGTCACCGCCGCCTGCTGTCTCGATTTCCGCGCCCGCAAAAAGGCGGGGGAGGCGGTCGGTGCCGCTGATCTTTGGCTTTCCCTGCTGGTCCCGGTTTATCTCTACCGTCGGCAAAAGTCCGCGCTGTCCCTCCTGGCAGCCTTCACCCTCCTGACCCTCTGTTGCCTGGCAGCGCTGGGGGGCTTCGTACTGGTGAACGGCTACAACGCCCCGATTCTCACCGTCATTGAAAGGATGGATCATGTCCAGCGCCACCTGCATTGAGTGCAAATCCGATATCCCCGACGGCCTCGATCTTTGTCCCGAATGCGGCTTCCACTTTGCGGACACGCCCCCGATAAAGTGTCCGGAATGCTCCAATGTCGTCGTCTTTACCGGCGGCGTCTGCCCCGAGTGCGGCTTTCCCTACGACGCGCTGGAAGAGTTGCTGCTGGAGGATGAAGTCGATTCGGCAGACGCCTCTGTGACATCGCAGGCGGGACAGCTTCCGGCGATGCTGAAGCATGCCGCAGCTGCCTCGGCCCCCCAATTCACGCTGACCGCTCCCGTTGTGGAAGGGGAAGGGGAGGGGAGTTCCCCGGCCACGCTGTCCGGCGAGCAGGTAACTACACTGGAGCAGCTTGTGGGCAGGATCGCGAGCTGCCTCGAAGAGATAAAGAACAGCAAGGGAAGCTCGCTCAATGACCTCTTAGGCGACGTGCAGACGTTTCTGGAGCACATCGAGCAGCTCAAGCAGGATAATCAGCAGACCTTGCAGGGAATGCAGGAGATCGCCGCCACTTTCAGCAGCGAAATGAAAGGGGTGGTCGATGGACTAAACAGCGCGAAGGCTTCTGCGATCACCGAGGTGACGGCAGCGAAGCAGGGTAGCTCGGATGCCGCTGAGAGAGTCAGCGGCACGGTGGACTACATTTTCTACATCTCCCTCGGAATCGTTCTATTCACGGCGCTGAACATGGTCGTCACCATGTACGTCATCAAACTCCTGAAGTAGGTCTCAATTTCCTCCTCAATAGATGGCTCCCCCTCTCCACCGGGCAGGGGGGGCTGTCCCGCATCGGGGAGCCCGCAGTAACGAACGCTTACCGCTGCGCCTCTTTCTCTCTCCCCCTTTCCTGCAGGATCCCCGACAGTTCAACCGCATTTCTCGGTGCGTGCCCCCCCAGATCGTTGTTGTAGTAGATGTACACGTCCCGCCCCTCGGCGAGATACTGCTCGATCCGCGTTGCGTCTTGCGCGATAGTTTCCGAGGTGTAGTTGCCGTTGTAGGTGCCGCGGTAGCCGTGCCTGCGGATGTACACGAAATCTGTCGTCGGCGGAGGAGCGTCGAGGAAGGGGGGCCAGTCCGCCATGCAGAAGGTGACGCCATGCTTTTGCAGCAGCTCGGTCACTTCCGGGATGAACCAGCTCTCGTGTCTGAACTCGATGGTGTGGCGCACCCGGTAGTTGTCCAACTGGGCGAGGAAGGGGGCGAGGCGCTCCAGGTCCACCTTGAAGCTCGGTGGGAGCTGCCAGAGTACAACGCTCATCTTTTCCTTCAGCTCGAAGGCCGGGAGGAAGAACCTTTCCAGGTTCACCTCCGGATCCAGAAGCTTCTTGATGTGGGTGATAAAGCGGCTCCCCTTCACCGCGAAGACAAAGTGGCCCGGGCTTTCATCGTGCCAGCGCCTGAAGGTTTCGGCGTTGGGGGTGCGGTAGAAGGTGACATTGAGCTCGACGGTGGAAAACAACGTCTGGTAGTGAGAAAACCATTTCTTCGTGGGCAGATCATCCGGGTAAAAGTTTCCCCGCCAGTGGCGGTAGCTGTAACCGCTGCAACCGATATAGACCTCGGCCATTGACATACCTCCCAGCATGGGTCCTGTGGAAATTATACACCCCCTCCTTAGGCGAGCTTTTCACGGCCTTCCCCCTCCACCTTTTGTTCCAGAAAGGCATCTCCCATTTCCTGCTGCTCCGAGTGGGTGGCGGCCAGTTGTGCATCTATGTCTCTTGCTGTTGTTCAACTGTCGCTCATCGTGGCCGCCACCTGAAGTGTAAGTGGTTGATGCTTCGGGATTTACTCTTGGCACGCATACAGCTTAGTAACGTCTAATGCCATTTGTTTGCACCCAGAAGCGGGTCTTGAAAAAAGGGAATAGCTCAGAGGGCGGGTTCGGTTTACCCATTTAAGAGGAGGTCACCATGAAAAGGACGAGTTGCAAGTTGCGCATCATCGCCGGGTCCTTCGCGGCACTTCTTTCGGTAATCACTCCAGCTTTTGCGTTTGCCGACTGCCAGGCCGATCTCAACAGGGCGAGGAGCGCATCTGAGAAAGATGCCGAGACCATGACCATCAGCGAGGCGAACCGGGCGGCCAGCGCCTGGGACAAGGTCACCGCCAGCTGCCCCACCGAAATCTCCTTCCTTGCCACGGGGATGGTCGGCCTGTACCGGTGTCTGTCCGGGTGCCTCTACGCTGAGGAAGTTTCGGGAGGAAAGGAATATACCGACAGCGACCTCACGCGCGCCGCCAGCGCGTGGGAGAGCGCCGCGGCCATGTGCACGGGGGACATTTCGAGGGAGGCGGCGGAGAATGCCGGGATCTACAGGTGCGCAGCCGAATGGAACCGCGCTGCAGACTTTGAGGAGGCAGACAATACCGAGGCGGCTGCCATGGCGTGGGCGAAGGTGGCCGCTACCTGCACAGGCGCCGATGCCAGGGAGGCGCGTTGCAACGCGGACTACAACTACGCCATGGCTCTTCTGGAGAAGATGGAAGACGGGACGGCAAAAGATGACAGCGGCAAATTAGCGGAGGCGTGGGAAAAGGCGACGGTGAGCTGCACAGGTAAAAAACCGGAGGGCGCCGGCATCGTGAAGGGACTGAAGCAGACCCCTATCTGACCTTTCCTCCTGCCTTACGCGATGTCCCGGCTGAAGCGCCCCCTGGCGCGGCCTGTCGGGGCATCGCTCCTACCGTTGCGCCACAAGCTCCCTGATCATCGTCACCGTCTTCTTGAAATCGATCGGCTTCGTCAGATAGGCGTCCATCCCTGCCGCACGGCATCGCCCCTCGTCTTCCTGCGATGCATGGGCGGTCATCGCCACGATGATGGTCCGGGCCCCTTCCTCCGTATCCTCCTTCTCACGTATCGCCTTCGTCGCCTCGAACCCGTCCATGCGCGGCATCTGGATGTCCATGAGAATGAGGTGGTGCTTTTTCTCCTCCCACATCTCTACGGCGTGCTCGCCGTCTTCCGCTATGTCGAGCTCGAATTGCAGGCGTCCCAGCATGGTGGCGAGAAGGTGCCTGATCACTGCGTCGTCCTCGACCACGAGGAGGCGAGGGGAGACCGCGCCCCCCTGTTGTGCCGGCTCGCTCTGGACAGGGAGGTGCGCACGATCCGGTGCCGCGTCATCGGCGGGAGGGGTTTCCTCGAGAGGAACGGTGAAGGAGAAGGTGCTGCCGACCCCGGCCCTGCTCTCAAAGGAAACAGTTCCCCCCATCCGCTCCACCAGCTCCTTGCAGATGGTGAGACCGAGGCCGGTCCCCCCGTACAACCGGGTGTTGGAGTCGTCGACCTGGCTGAAGGAGCTGAAAAGAAGATGTTTCTTGTCGTCCGGTATGCCGATCCCCGTGTCGGTGACGGAGAAGGTGAAGATCCTTGTGCCGTCGCCGGAGCGCTCCCCCGACTCTACCCGCAGATCGACACTTCCGCGTTCGGTGAACTTCACCGCATTGCCGAGCAGGTTCGTCAGGACCTGCCTGAGCCGCACCTGGTCCCCCACCACGATTTCCGGGAGCCCCGCCTGCAACGACGTCGTGAGCTGCAATCCCTTGCGGCGAGCCTTCGCCACCAGGATCTCCGTGGCGCTGTGCAGGCATTTCTCCAGGGGGAATGGCTTCCTCTCCAGGGAGATCTTCCCTGCCTCCACCTTGGTAAGGTCCAGGATGTCGTTGAGGATTCTCAGCAGCGACCGGGCGCAGCGGTCGGCCGTCTCCAGGTGTTCGCGCTGTTCCTCTTCGAGGGTGCCGCCGAGCGCGAGCTCGATCATCCCGAGGACACCGGTCATCGGGGTGCGCAGCTCGTGGCTCATGTTTGCCAGGAAGCGGCTCTTGGCCCTGTTCGCCGCCTCTGCGGCATCCTTCGCCTGGCGCAGCTTCTTCTCGTTTATCTTTCGCTCCATGGCAAGGGAGACCTGGTCGGCCACCGCCTTCATGAGGGACAGGTCGTCTTCCGTGAAGGCGCTCTTGCTGCGGGTGCCGAAAGACAGGGTGCCGATTACCTTTCCTTCCGACACGAGCGGGTGGCAGGCGTAGGCCTGCACACCGTACGACTTGACCAGCGCAGTTCTGGGGTCCGATGTCGTGGAGATCTCTTCCGCAACGATGCGGCACCCTTCCTGTGCCACGCAACCGCACACGGCAACACCGAGGTCCAGCCACTCGATGGCGCGCGCCTCACTTTCGGGGATTCCGGCATGGGCATTGAGGCGCAGGCGCATCGTCTCCTCGTCGAGGAGGAAGTTGAAAAAGACGTGGCAATCGAGGAACTTCATCACCCTGAGGCAAAGCTTCTCCACCACCTTCTGGGGGTCCTTGCTCTCCAGGAGCTCGCTTGCGGTCTCGGCCAGAATGTTCATCCTCACTGAGCTGCGCTGCAGCGCCTCTTCAGCCGCCTTCCGCTCCGTGATGTCCCGGGTTATCACGACCGCGAGGATCTGTTCTCCGTTTTTATCCCGCACCGGCTCCGCGCTGAAGCTGAAGTACCACTCACGCCCGGTGTCGCGTCGCCTGCAGTGCAACTCCACATCCACCACCGACTCACCCTTTAGCACCCGCGATAGTGGCCACTCCTCCTGCGGGACGACCTCCCGCTCCAGCGTGCGCAGCTCGAAAATCTGGCCGGCGCGGTCCTCCAGAACGCGCCTCATTTCCTCTCTGCTGGCGAATTCGTTGATGCGTGCCTGCGCGGCGTTGACGAAGATGAAGCTTCCCTCCATGTCGCAGATAACGATTCCGTCAGCGACGGAATCAAAGACTGCCTCGAACTGCGACCGGTTCTGCTCCACCTGGGCCATGGCGTCCCGCAACGCAACCTCGGAGCGCTTCCTCCCGGTGACGTCGAGCACGATCCCCACGTAGCGCCGCAGCGCCCCTTCCTCATTGCAAAGCGGCCGCCCCAGGCACTGCAACCAGCGCGTCTCTCCGTTTGGACGGAGGATGCGGTACTCGAGATCAAACTCGATACCCTGCCGCGCAGCTTCCCGTGCGTGGAGCACCGCCTCGGCGCGGTCGGCGGGGTGCACCACCGCTATCCACGACTCGAAACAGGCGGGGCAACTTCCCGATTCGAGTCCGTACAACTCCCAGAGCTGAGGCGACCACATGCTGTTGTCGCTCACGATGTCCCATTCCCACGTCGCTGCCCGAGCCGCCTGCAATGCGATCTGGAAGTGCTCTACAGCCGCAGTCGTAGGGGGCGGTGGTGAATCGGGCTCAAAGGCGAGCATCACCAGCTTCTCCGCCGCGTAAGGCTGCAGAAGAGGGGTGGCGACGAGATTGACGATGGCCTCGGCTCCGTTGCCGTGCATCTTAATGCCGCGCAGCGACACGTCTCTCCCTTCAGCGAACGCACTCGCAAGAAGTGCGTGCAGGGGAGAGCGCAACTTCTCGTCGACAAGTTTCAGGAGGTCACGCGGCAGATCGCCTGATGGGAGGTGGAGGAAAGTGGAGGCATGACCGGAGAGGTGGACAGCTTCGAACCTGTCGTTAACTACAATGTACGGCGGGACGTAACGTTCCCTGATCTGCTGCTCCGCCGCCAAGACCGCAGCGTCCGCGTCGACCGGTGTATGAACGGTGAGGGTGGGGCTGGAAGGATTAGGGGCCGTTCTATAGCCATGGGAAGGCCTCTGCGTAAACCCATCCATTGCAGAACTCGCAGCTTTTCTGACTTCCGTGGATTCTGCCATCCGGAAACTGTTCCTCGTCTGGTGAGATGACTTCTGCCGCCTGCCGTCACACATATGAAGTCATAGCTGACGGGGTGCAGGTAAGACCCGGGGAATAATAGCAACTTTGGAGAAGGACGTACACTACAAGCTAATGACTCTACCAAACTTTTATCAGTTTTTTTTACACACGGTAAATTAATGTTGCCCGTACAGTTCTGCACTGTCAGGAGGGAGGATGGTGCTGCTTCTGTGCATCTTTTGTTGATGCCAAAAAACAAAGCCCGTGCAGTCTGCCTGCGCGGGCTTTTCCTGATGCGGTTTGTATGTTCGTTCGTATGGGCTACCTTTGAGAGCCCTTTTTGCCCGATGAGGATTTGCGTGCCGTCTGGCTGCTCTTACTGCTGGAGCTGGTTCTGCCTTTCTGCTGTGAAGGATTTTTTGCAGTGATCTGCTTTTTGGAGTTCGCCTTCGTCGTGCTGGTGGACTTGCGGCTGCTTCCCGACTCCTTCGTTCTCATCTAAGGCACCTTCTTTCTAACGATATTTAACTCCTTCAGTTTCACCATAATAGCACAAAGCCGAATCCCGATGTCACGCTATAAAAGGAGGAATAACCCCCCGGCGCCCCCTCTCATGAGGACCGGCACCAGCTACCTCAAATGAGGCGGCAGCTGGAGCATACAGGGTGCTCTTCAGTGCGTCGCGCTGCTTCACTCAATTTGCATGCCTGTAATTTCAAGGTGTTATCTCGGTGAAGGCGATTGGCATGCCGCGTGCTAAATGAAGAGCAAAAGGTTTGCGCCTTTATCAATTTTTTAGGAGTCTCAAAATGAAAAAAGTAGTTTCCTCCATCGTTGCTGCTCTCGTTGCTGTTGCTTTTGCTGGCGTTGTTTTCGCTGCTGACACCACCGCTCCGGCTGCTCCGGCTGCTCCGGCTGCTGAAGTGAAGAAAGAAGAAAAAGCTCCGGCTAAAAAAGCCAAGAAAGCAAAGAAAGCGAAGAAAGCAAAGAAAGCTGCCAAGAAAGAAGAAGCAGCTCCGGCAGCACCGGCAGCTCCGGCTGCAGCTCCCGCAGCGAAGTAATTTCTCTCGCTAGAGCACAAAAGGCCGCATCCTCGGATGCGGCCTTTTTTATGCCTCGCCGGTGCCGATTTCACATGTAGGCCGGAATAAGCGGAGCGTTTCCGGCAGATCCCGTGGCGCGTACGACCGGAAGACCGTGCTTCATTCTCGATAAAAGAAAAAAGCCTGTGGCGAATGTGCCACAGGCTTTTTTCGGCGGTTACTGCGTCGGTGACCGTCTCTTCCATAGTAATCCGGCGACGGTCCCCCCTGCCACGCAGAGTCCCAGGATAAGGATCTTCGTGGGGTCGCGACCGGGTGTCGGAGGCGTGGCGGGGGTAAAGGTAACGGTGTAGTCCCCCGTGGAGTTGCCGTGCGCCGGGACCTGAACGACCCCGCTCCCGTTGCTGGACAGCGCATTTTCGTTGTAGGTGATGTAATCGTGGAAGCTGAGGAGGTACCTCCCCGGCTCGAGAGTGTTTCCGACGACTTCCTCCCGTGTTGCGGAATCAGTGATTGCAAAGGTGTTCCCGTACCAGGTCACCGTCCCTCCCGGGACGAATGATCCGGTCACCGAGAAAGTGGTCTTTTCGTTCACCAGAAGGAGAAGGTCGAGGATGGAGTCGCTGAAACCTCCCCGTTCGTAGCTGTGGCGGGTCTGGAAGTGGATCTGGTATCTGTCTCCGTCGTCAATGGTGAGAGACGTCTGCGACTGTTGCGGGCCGTTTCTGATCGAGGCCACATCAAAGTATTCGTCTTCGAAATCGGGGATCCACCGTCTGCTCTCCTCGTAGCCGCCGGTCGACTGTATCCCCGCACCAGCCTTGAAGTAGCTCCCGCTCAGCAGCTGTACCGGCGTTCCCAGAACGGTTCCCCCGGCGCCTACAAGAGCCACGGCACATAGCATCACTGTTAGATCCGATGTCTTCATTTTTCCTCCTCTGCAGGGAAGCCCCTGTTTTTCTCGCTTACCCCCCTGTGCAGACGGCAGGACGCTTTTCGGTCGAACCGCAAATCATTCATGTGCTGCATGAGGATTCTTCAATACGGGTGCCACATGCGGATGGGGGAGAGAGGGAGGAACCGCGCGGGAATCATGGAGGAACTGGTCGATGGGACGTTGGTCGCTGGCTGGGGTGGTGTTCAGAACTTGAACGATGAGGGGGCGCCTGTACCTGCTATGCACATTGATGGCGGAAAAGGGGGGATCGTCGAGGGAGGGGGGATCTCCGGCACGTTTCAGCGGAGTCCGGAAAAGGAGAAGGGGCGCGTCCTGGGAACGCGCCCCTTCTTTTTACTGCTCAGTATCTAACGTCAGAGCGCCTCGCTCGAGGTTACTTCGTGTGGCACTTGTCGCAGTCGCCGGTCGACCCGAAGGCGTCCTTCTGGTTGTGGCAGGCGCCGCACGATTTCCCCTGGTCCATCTGGAACATGGTGTAGTGCTTTACCCCCGCCTTGTACGGGAAGATCTTGGTGTGGCAGTCCTGGCACTTGTACATGCCGAGGTGATACTCGTGGCTGAACTTCACCGGGCCGCCGGGGTTTTTGAAGGTGATGTTCCCCGGCTTGTAACCCTTGTGGCACTTGTTGCAGTCGCCGGCCGCGCTGAAGGTGGTCTTGCCGTCATGGCAGGCGCCGCACGATTTCCCCTTCTCCATCTGCGCCATGGTGGCGTGTTTCACCCCTGCCTGGTACGGGAAGAGCTTCGTGTGGCACTCCTTGCAGCTGTAGGCGGCGGTGTGAACCTTGTGGCTGAAGAGGGCAGGGGCGATCCCCTTGGACTTGAAGGTGATCTCCCGCGTCTTCATCCCCTTGTGGCAGTTGCCGCAGTTTCCGGCAGCGGTGAACGCCTTCTTGTCGTTGTGGCAGGCGCCGCAGCTTTTCCCTTTTTCCATCTCGGCCATGGTGACGTGCTGTCCGGTAATGATCGTCTTGCCGTTGTGGCACGCCTTGCACTTCCCGCCGAGCTTTGCGAGGTGAGAGGAGTGGCTGAAGGTCGCGTCGGGCGCGCCCTTCATGCTGTACTCTATGTCGCGCGCCTTCCCTTTGTGACAGTTGACACAGTCTTTGTCAGTCGCAACGCTGAAGGCCTTCACACCGGTGTGACACGCACCACAGGACTTGGTCTTTTCCATCTCCTGCATGGTGTAGTGCCGACGATCTTTCAGATCGTAGATGGTGTTGTGGCAGATCCGGCAATTGTTGTTATATTGCTTCAGGTGAATGTCGTGACTGAATGTGACAGGATCAGCATTCTTGAAAGAATACTTGATGTCCTTGGTCTCTTTCGCAAGGAGCATCTGCGGGGCGGCACAGAGAAGTAGTACAGTGAGGATGGCGACACGAAACTGCATGAAGATACTCCTTGAAAACAGGGATTAATAAAGAGGTGTCGGCGGGGCAACAGCCGGGTAGTATACACACCCGCTCAGGGGGCGTCAAATTAAAAAATTGTCTTTTAATACCGCAGATTACTGCTGCAACTCTCCTCTTTTTCCTGCACTTTGGCGGGGCTCACAGTACTATCTATAGTAGGTACTGGAAGAGCCGCATCTCTCCCGACCGGTCACCTTTTGAGGACGGTGGCGGGAGAGGAAACGAGGAGTCGCAGGTCGTGGGGGAAGTCATGAGAAGAGTAGCCCTTATCACAGTTCTGTTGCTGCAGATGCCTCTCATCTGCCAGGGCGCCCCGGTATACGAGTGGAAAGACAGCCGGGGCGTCCTTCATTTTACCGACAACATAAAGAACGTCCCAAACAGCTATCGCGACAAGGTCCGGGTGCGCGATTTCGGACCGCCGGAGCCGTCGCCGCAAGGTGCGCCTGGCGGGGCGGTCGGTGGGGGTACCGGCGGTGCGCCTGGCGGCTCCACCGCACCCGCACAGACCCTTCCCTCTGTCGTTGGAAAACCTTCCGGCGACACCTATGGCGGCCGCACCGGGCTCTGGTGGCGCAGCCGCTTCGAGACCGCGCGCACCCAGATCGCCACCTTGCAAAACGGCCTCTCGGCAAAGCAGCAGCGGCTGACCGAGTCGCGCCGGCGACACGTCATTTTCCAGCGTCCGAAGGACCGGGTCGCCTCGAACGAGCTCGCCGCGGAGATCGACAAGGACCAGGCGAGGATAACGGAGCTTCAGGAGGAGTTGAAGATCCTCCAGCAGGAAGCTGACCGCGCCGGCGTGCCCGCGGAATGGCGCTAGGCGGGGCTCTGCATTGTCATTAATAGCGGTTGCGGGGTATGTTAACCTGTGCTATAAAAAAAGCCTCTTTACAACGAGGAGTAATAGATGCAGGGACTTGACCGTATTATTGAGAATGCGCTCGCCGAGGACATTCACACTGGCGACATTACCACACTTGCCGTGCTTTCCGCGCCGCGCACCATGCGTGCCCGCCTCATCGCGAAGGAGCCGATGGTCCTTGCCGGGATAGCGGTTGCGCGTCGCGTTTTCGAGCTCGTCGATCCCTCCCTTTCGTTCCAGGCGCATTTTTCCGACGGCGAAAAGCTCGCCAAGGGCGACCTGATAGCTGAAGTAACCGGCGACGCCGCATCCCTCCTGCAGGGGGAGCGGGTGAGCCTCAACCTCATGCAGCGCATGTGCGGCATCGCCACCCAGACCGCGCAGTACGTGCAGGAGCTCGACGGTACCTCGGCGCGCGTCGTGGACACCAGGAAGACCACCCCGGGGCTCAGGGTGCTGGAGAAGTACGCGGTGCGCGTCGGCGGCGGCACGAACCACCGCACCGGGCTCTACGACGGAGTTCTCATCAAGGAAAATCACATCGCGGCAGCGGGGGGGATCGCCAATGCGGTGCGCATGGCCCGCGCCTACATCCCGCACACCCTGAAGATAGAGGTGGAGACGGAGACGCTGGACGATGTAAAGCAGGCGCTGGAGGCGGGCGCCGACATCATCATGCTCGACAACATGACCAATGACGAGATGCGCGAGGCGGTGCAACTTATCGCCGGGAGGGCGCTGGTGGAGGCTTCCGGCGGCGTGAACCTCCAGACCATCAGGGGGATCGCCCAGACCGGTGTGGACATCATCTCCGTCGGGGCTCTGACCCACTCGGTCCGCGCGATGGATATCTCCATGCTGATGGAGGAGTATTGAGCAGAGCAGGGGTGGACGAGAGGATACTGCACTTTTTGCGCGAGACCGAGGGATTCCTTTCCGGTGAAGAGTTGAGCGCGCGTCTTGGGGTATCCCGTACCGCCATCTGGAAGCACATCAAGGGGCTGCGCCTGAAGGGGTACCGGATAAACGCGGTCCCCGCGAAGGGGTACTCCCTTCTGTCCCCCGCCGATCTCCTCGCCCCGATGGACATAGGCTCCGGGCTCGCCACCCGCCGGGTCGGGCGTGAGATCATCTGCCTCAAGGAGATCGATTCCACCAACACCCACGCCTTCAGGCTCGCCGAAGAAGGGGCCGCCGAGGGGACCGTCGTGCTGGCGGATACCCAGACAGCGGGGAAGGGGAGGCTCGGGCGCACCTGGCTCTCCCCCCCCGGAGTCAATCTTTACTGCTCGGTGATACTGCGCCCACCCATTGCACCGCTTGCCGCCTGTCAGCTAACCTTTCTCTCCGTGGTTGCCGTGGCCCGGGCCGTGGAAAAGTGCACCACACTGGTCTCCGAGATCAAGTGGCCCAACGATCTCCTCGTTTCGGGAAAGAAGGTATGCGGTCTCCTGAACGAGATGAACGCGGAGACAGAGCAGGTGAACTTCGTGGTGCTGGGGATCGGGGTGAACCTGAACATGACCGCGGAGCAGTTAGGCAACGGGCTGCGCCACCCGGCGACCTCACTGATGGAAGAGGGTGGAGTCGCCGTCGACCGGGTAGCTTTCACCCGCGTTCTCCTGGAAGAGCTGGACTCCCTGTACGATCTTTTCCTCACCCAGGGGGAGAGGCCGGTGCGTGAGGAGTGGCTGGCGCGCTCGGACCTGCGGGATCGCGGAGTCACAGTTGTCATGGGGGACCGGGTCCTGCAGGGCGTGGCGCGCGGGGTGGACCAGTTCGGCGCGCTGCTGGTGGAGCGGCCGGATGGCGCCGTGGAGACGGTGCTTTCCGGGGATGTGACGCTGCAGAAGAGGGCGTAGCACCGAGATCGGACTGGTCCGACTGGTCTGACTGGTCTGACTGGTCTGACTGGTCTGACTGGTCTGACTGGTCTGACTGGTCTGACTGGTCCGCCGAAGTATATATATTGAAGCACTGCTATGTGAGGAGGGGTATCTTTTGCTGCTGGTGATCGATGTTGGCAACAGCAATATCGTGTTGGGAATCTACGACGAGAAGAGGCTTGTCCGTGACTGGCGCGTGTCCACCGACAAATCGAGGACCGCGGACGAATACGGCATCCTCTTTCACGATCTCTTTCGCCTCGCCGACATCGGTTTCGGCGATGTGAGCGATATCATCATCTCCTCCGTGGTCCCCACCCTCACCGGCGTCCTCGAAAGGCTCGCCCAGCAGTACTTCGGCATCACCCCCTACATCGTCGGACCCGGCATCAAGACAGGGATGCCGATCCATTACGACAACCCGAAGGAAGTCGGCGCCGACCGCATCGTGAACGCCATCGCGGGGTTCGAGAAACACCGCCGGGCGCTCATCATCGTCGACTTCGGCACCGCCACCACCTTTGACTACGTCAACAGGAAGGGGGAGTACTGCGGCGGCGCCATCGCCCCCGGACTCATGATCTCCATGGAGGCGCTCTTCCAGAAGGCGAGCAAGTTGCCCCGGGTTGAGATCGTGCGCCCACCGACGATCATCGCGAAGAACACGGTGAACTCCATGCAGGCCGGGATCTTCTTCGGCTACGTGGGACTGGTCGACGGCATCGTGCAGCGCATGCAGGCGGACGGCAAGGAGTCGGCAAAGGTCATCGCCACCGGCGGGCTCGCCTCCCTCATCGCGCCGGAGTCGAACACCATCGAGGAGGTCGACGAGTTCCTCACCCTCGAGGGGCTGAGGATCATCTACCAGAGGAACAAGTAGCACGCTCCGGGTGAAGTTCAAAATCTGAAACAGGGATGAGAGGAGGTTTCCGGGAAAAAATCACGCACATCACAGCACATCGTTGAAGGTCAGTCGTTGTTCTTGCTCACGTCTGTAACGGTTTGGGAAAACTCAAACCGACTCTAACTGTAATCGTTTAGGGGGGCGCTATGGGAAGGTATGAGACATCGAGGCTGAGAAACCTGGGTATTGTAGCTCACGGAGGTGCGGGAAAAACCTCGCTTGCGGAGGCGATTCTCTTCAACACCGGCATGATCGACCGCCTCGGCAGGGTCGACGACGGCACCTCGACGATGGATTTTGAACCGGAGGAGATCAAGAGAAAGATCTCCATCACCTCTTCGCTGGACCACTGCGAGTGGAAGACCTGCTCCATTCACCTCGTCGACACCCCGGGCTACGGCAACTTCATCGCCGACACCCGCGCCTGCATGAGGGCTCTCGACTGCGCCGTCGTTCTCCTCTCCGCCATCTCCGGCGTGAAGGTGCAGACCGAAGAGGTCTGGGAGTGGGCGAACGAATTCGAGGTTGCGCGCATCGCCTTCGTCAACAAGATGGACCGCGAGAGGGCGAACTTCTTGCGCGCCATAGACGACATGGAGAAGGCGCTCGGGGCCCGCGGCGTGGCGATCCAGATGCCCCTCGGATCGGAGGAGAACTTCTCCGGCGTCATCGACCTCGTGAAGATGAAGGCGTACCGTTACGAGAAGGACCTCTCGGGAAGCTTCGGCGAAACGGAAATTCCCGCGGAGTACCTTGCCGAGGCAACGCGCCTGCGTGAGCGGATGGTGGAGACGGTGGCCGAGGCGTACGACGCCCTTACCGAGAAGTTTCTGGAGACAGGGGACCTGACCGAGGAGGAGATTCTCGACGGGCTCAGAGTCGGCACGCTGCGCAACACCTTCACCCCGGTACTGTGCGGTTCCGCCACCATGAATATAGGGGTCGCGCAGCTCCTTGACGCGGTATGCGGCTATCTCCCTTCTCCGCTTGATCGCACCCCGGCGGTGGGGACGAAGCCTGGCTCCGACGAGATCCTGGAGCGCAAGCCCTCGGAGAGCGAGCCGTTCTCCGCGCAGGTCTTCAAGACGACCTCCGACCCCTACACCGGAAAGATCACCATCTTCCGCGTCTTCTCCGGCGTGCTCAACTCCGACTCGGTGGTGTACAACTCCTCCAAGGGGGTCCAGGAGCGCATCGGGCAGATCTACGAGCTCGAAGGGAAGAAGCAGCACCCGATAAAGCAGGCGGTGGCAGGGGACATCGTGGCGGTCTCGAAGCTCAAGGAGACGGTTACCGGAGACACCCTCTGCGAAGAGGGGAAGCCGATCGTCTATGAGCCCGCGAAGCTCCTGCAGCCGGTCATCTCCTACGCCATCGCGCCGAAAACGAAGGCGGACGAGGACAAGATCCACTCCGCACTCGCCCGCATCATCGAGGAAGAGCCGACCATGGAGACGCACCGCGATCCCCAGACGAAGGAGTTCATCATCTCCGGGATGGGGCAGGTGCATCTCGAAGTCATCGTGGAGAAGATGAAGCGCAAGTTCGGCGTCGACGTGATCCTGAAGACGCCGAAGGTACCGTACCTCGAAACGGTGCGCGGCTCCGCGAAGGTACAGGGGAAATACAAGAAGCAGTCGGGGGGGCGCGGCCAGTACGGAGACTGCTGGATCGAGATCACCCCGACCGGGCGCGGCGAAGGGTACCAGTTCGAGGACAAGATCGTGGGCGGCGTCATTCCGCGCCAGTACATCCCCGCTGTCGACCGCGGCATCCAGGATGCGGCAAAGGAGGGGTTCCTCGCCGGCTACCCCGTGGTCGACTTCAAGGTCGCCCTTTTCGACGGTTCGTTCCACACCGTCGACTCCTCAGAGCTTGCCTTCAAGGTCGCGGGGTCGATGGCATTCAAGAAGGCGATGGAGCAGTGCAAGCCGGTGCTCCTCGAGCCTATCATGAATATGAAGATAACGGTGCCGGACGAGAACATGGGCGACGTCATCGGCGACCTGAACTCCAGGCGCGGCAAGGTCGTGGGGGTGGAGCCGAAAGCGAACTCCCAGATCATCCGTGCCGTCGTCCCGATGTCGGAGGTGTTGACCTACTCCAACGACCTCCGCTCCATGACCAGTGACCGCGGCATGTTCTCGGCGGAGTTCTCGCACTACGAAGAGGTCCCGTCCCACCTGAGCCAGAAGATCATCACGGAGTCACAGAAGGGTGCCACGAACGGGAAGAACGGACACTAGGGAAGCACGGTTCACCTCAAAAGAAACGCACTACCCAAGGCGGCGCGTTCCCCCGAACGCGCTTTGCCTGTTTTTGCCGCAGCCAAAAAAGCCGTCCGGAAGTTCCGGCGGGGCCGCCGTCTGTGCTGATACGGGCGCAGCAAATTCCGCTGTAAAGTGCTAACATCACACGTTTGAAAGCTGCAGATGCACCGCGTGGTTCCGGCGGCCAGGCAGTAAGTATCACTTAAGGAAACGCAAGGGAGGAAGTTGTCGATGGCGAAGTCATTTTTTTCGGGTCGTGATGGGCAGGGTGCAGAAAAGAAGAGCTCCAAGCAGTTGCTGGTCCTCTTGCTGCTCATCCTCGCCTTCGTCTACCTCTACTTCTTTACCGGGCTTATAAAGCCTCGTCAGGAGGCAGCCGCCCCGGAGCAGGCACCGGCGCCGACTTCGACAGTGCAGGTGAAGAGACCGCTTCCTCCGCGCCCTGCGCAGACGGCGGCTGTGCCCGCGCCCGCCCAGGTTGCCCAGGCGGGACATCCCGCTCCCGCCGCAGCGCCTGCCGCGGACCAGGGTGCGAAGCCGCAACCGCAAGGGGCCGCGGCGCCCGCGGCCAAGCCTGGGCAGCCTGGCGCTCCTGCTCACGGCGCGAGACCGGCTCCTGCACCAGCCGCCGCCGCAAAGCCCGCCCCTGCCGCACCCGCTGCTGCCAAACCTGCCGCACCGGCCGCTGCGAAACCCGCCCAGCAGGCGGCGAAGCCGGCCCCCGCGAAACCCGCTCCGGCACCGGCTCCGGCCAAAGGTGCCGCAGTCGCCAAGGCGCCGATCCCTGCCAAACCCGCCGCCAAGCCCGCGCAACAGGCGCAGACGGCAGCTGCACAGCCAAACGGCTCCAAGGGTGCCGCAGCAGCCAAAGGCGCCAAGGAAGGGAAACCCGCCCAGACTGCAGCGCCCCAGGGCGCCAAAGGGAAGGAGGCAGCGCCTGAAGGTACCGCAGGGGGCGCCAAGGCAGCCGCGACTCCCGCACGTGCCGCCTACGCCGTGGAGATCGGCGACCTCCCTGAGAGTGAGGTCGACAACGTGGTGGCAAAGGTGAAAAAGGCCGGCATTCCGAAGGTGGTAAAGACGAAGGTGAAGAAGGGGGAGACGATGCACCGCCTCTTCCTTGCCGACTTTGCCGACCACGACGAGGCAAAGGAGCAGCTCGATCGTCTAAAGACTGTGGCGCCGAGCGCTTTCATCCTCCCCGAGAACGGGCGTTATGCCGTCTACGCAGGTTCGTACCTGCGCGAGAAGAAGGCCACTCTCGAGCAGAACCGTCTTTTCGACATGGGGATAAAGCTCCTCATGAAGAGTGCGAATACCCCTGTGTCGGTCACCAAGGTGCGCGCCGGCGCCTTCCCGGACCGCGTCTCTGCCGAAAAGGCTGCTCGCACATTGAAGACGAACGGTATAGCAGGGCAGGTCGTTAAGGCCCAGCAGTAGCGAACGGAGCGTCGTGAGCACAGCGAAGACTTTCACCATTTCCGCGGCAGCCGCTCCCTACGTCGGGGCGGCTGCTTCCAGGGATGCGAAGCTGCAGGCGGCCGCCGGGGCGGTGCAACTGCCCGAGACGGATCTTGTGCTGCTGGTATACTACCTCTGCCACGACCCGGACCCGGAGGTGAAGGCACGGGCGATGGGGACGCTGAAGGGACTCGACCTCCCGGTACTCACCCGGCTTCTCTCCAACCCCGAGTTGCACCCGCGGCTCGTCGACGCGCTCGCCCGGCTCCATTACGGAAAGCCGGAGCTCGCCGGACTCTTCCGGGAACATCCGCATCTCGGCGAGCAGACCGCTACCTTTCTCGTCCAGCAGGGGGTGTTTTCGCTGGCACTTCCCGAGCTCCCCGATGGTGAGGGCGCGTCTCCGATTGAAGAAGAGGATGACGGCGAGGTCGACGAGGAGAGCGAGGAGTTCCGCTCCAAGTACCAGCTCTCCCAGGACATGAAGGTCTCGGAAAAGATCAAGATGGCGCTCACCGGCGACAAGGAGTGGCGCAGCATCCTCATCAAGGACTCCAACAAGCTCGTCTCTGCGGCAGTCGTCAAAAACCCGCGCCTGACGGAGTCGGAGGTACTCGCCGTAGCGAAGTCGGCGGTACAAAACGACGAGATCATGCGCGTCATCTGCGCCAACAAGGAGTGGGTGAAGAATTATCAGATCAGACGGGCGCTGGCGTGGAACCACAAGACGCCGCTGCAGACGGCGCTGCGCTTCGTGGCGACCCTCTCGGAAAAGGACCTTGCCGCGGTGGCAAAGAGCAAGAACGTCTCCACCGTGGTCGCCACGCAGGCCCGCAGGATTCTCTTGGCAAAAAAAGACAGGTAATGAAGGGGGCTTAGATGGCTCTGGTAAATCAGGCAAAACGTGAAATCAACGCAAAGGTGGTGTACTTCGGACCGGGGCTCTCCGGGAAGGGCACCAGCCTGCGCCACATATTCGGGAAGCTGAAACCGGAGTTTCGCGGCGCTATGAAGGGGATGCAGGTGAAGGACGCCCGTATGCTCTTCTTCGACTTCACCCCCCCGGGGGACAGCAACGTGCACGGGTTTCGCGTCCGCTTCCATCTGTACACCATTTCCGGAGAGACGATCGACGCCGCCGCGTGGAAGATGGTTCTGAAGGGGGCCGACGGTATCGTCTTCGTCGCCGACTCCTCCATCGACCGCGTCTCCGCCAACCGCGAAAGCCTGGAGAAGCTGAACGCCCATCTCGGCGGGTACGGCACGAGCCTCGAGTCTGTGCCGACCGTCTTCCAGTACAACAAGAAGGATCTCCCCGATGCGCTTCCGGCCGCCGACCTGAACCGGATGCTGAACGCTTCCGGCATGCCCAGTTTCGAGGCGTCGAGCCAGGAGGGGGAAGGGGTGATCCAGCCCCTCCTCGCGCTGGTGAAGTCGGTGCTGCTCGATCTGCGCCGCAAGGGGCTGGAGGGGATCGTCGGGCCGGAGAGCATGAAGGAGGTTGTAGAGACTCCGGTCGAGGAGCCTGTGGCACCGGTAGAGGAGCCTCAGGCTCCGGCAGCGCAGGAAGAGCCTCACATGCCGCACTACGAGGAGCACCCGGTGGCGGCGCCTGACATACCCCTTTATCCGGAAGTGAAGGCGCCGGAGGTGAAGGCGCCAGAGTCGCATGTCGCAGCGGAAGAGGAGGGCGGGCTGTCGCTCGAGCTTTCCGGAGCCGCGGAGCTCAGCCAGGGGCTTTTGCGTCTGCCGCTGGTAATCCGCTCCGGATCCCGCTCGAAGACGGTGACGCTGCAGCTGAGCATTCAGGAGGAGTAGGTCGTGGATTCGGTTGACCTGGATCTGGTCATGGCGGGGCGCTTGCTTCTCTCCTCCTTCCTCGGTGGGATCATCGGGCTGGAGAGGGAGATCCACGGCCGCCCCGCGGGGTTTCGCACGCACCTTCTGGTCTCGCTCGGCTCCTGCCTTTTTGTAGCAAGCTCCATCGAGTTTTACACCATTTTCGGAAACTTCTCCGGCAAGGTCCCGGTCGGTGTGGACCCTGCACGCGTCGCCGCCCAGGTGGTGACCGGCATCGGTTTTCTCGGTGCGGGAGCGATCATCCGGGACCAGGCCGCGGTGCGTGGGCTCACCACCGCCGCCTGCCTGTGGGTTGCGGCAGGGCTCGGCGTCGCGTGCGGCATAGGGATGTACGGCCTCGCGGTCGTTGCCACCGCCGTCGCCCTGGCGAATCTCCTCCTTTTGAAGGAAGTCGAGAAGAAGTTGAGCCGCGATACCTACATCAGCGTGAGGGTTGTAGGGGAGGATACCCCGAGCTTCATCTCGAGGGTGGAGGCTGTTTTGGCGGGTTCAAACCTGACGGCGCTGCAGCTTCGGTTCGATCGGGACGTGGAGCACCAGCGTATCGGCGTCGATTTTCAGGTGAAGCAGATTTCTAAGGACACTCCCGCCGATCTCCTGCACGGCCTCGGCGCGCTGGAGGGGGTGAAGAGGGTGCGCCTGGAATAAGGCGCCCTTCGTGCAGCCCCTTCAGCAGGGCGACACTCTCATATCCCACCTGCAGCTCACCCCTTCCGATCCCCATGGCAACACCTTCCTCGATACCGTGAAAGTCGGACCCTCCGGTGCAGATAAGCCCCCGTTTTTCCGCGACTGCCGAGAGAAAGGCGCTGTCGTTTGCCGTGGCGCCGTTGTGCCAGCTTTCGATCCCGTCGAGTCCGAGCGGAACGAGGGAATCTATTATGGAAACGAGCTCGCAGTGCTCCTTCGTGATGTGCATGGGGTGGGCGAGCACGGCCGCGCCGTGCAGCCTCCTGATGAGGTCGATCGCCTCGGCTATGGGGAAGTAGCGCTTCGGCACGTCGCAGGGAATGAGGTAGCGTACGAACGCCTCCTGCATGTCCTTCACCAGACCTTGCCTGATCAGGATCTGCGCGATGTGGGGGCGCCCGAGCGACCCGCCTGCCAGCGCCGACACCGCCTCCTGCGAGATCCTCTCTCTCCCCTCGAAGCGCAGCTTTTCATTGAGCCGCTCCACGATCGCGCCGCCGCGCTTCTCCCGTTTTTCCCTGAAGGCATCGAGGGTATCGAGGAGAATGGGGTCGCGGTGGTCCAGGCAGTATCCGAGGAGATGCACGTCCCGGTACCCCTTGAACTCGACGGAGAATTCGATAGCCGGCAGCACCTCCACGCCGACCGCTATCCCTGCCGTTATAGCCTGGTCGACGCCGGCGACAGTGTCATGATCGGCAATGGCGATGGCCGTGAGACCGGCCGACTTCGCCATGGAGACAAGTTCTTGAGGGGTGCAGACGCCATCGGAGAAAGTGGAGTGAACGTGCAGGTCGACCAGTTTTTTCATGCAGTTGGCTTCCTTGTAGGCGGTTGGGGTAGGGAAGGGCGCCTGTGGGAGATAGGGTCGTGCGCGTATGCTGAAGGAGCATTTGTCCGCGGTGAGATTTCTGGAAAAAGGGCACGGATCATTATAGGGGTTTTGATATTTTGTGCAACGGCTGCCGGAAAGTATTTCAGAGTCGCTTGCGCCTTACTCCGCTGTTGCCTGCTTGCCCATCAAACTGTATAAAGAGGTAGCAGCTGAAAGGAGAGGAGGATTTATGGCAAAGAGTCCCGGAATGGCGTGGGCCTTCGTGGCGTTGGGCATCTATTTATTCGGCGGCATCGCCACCTTTGCCGGGCTCGCCTGTCTCGGTTTTGTGCGCGGGCAGGATCTATGGGGGCTCGGCAGCGGAACGAGCATCGGGATATTGCTGGTTTGCGGCGGACTCTCACTCACCATCCTCGGAGTGCTCATCATGCGCATCTGCCGCAACAGGGGGCTTCGTTGAAGGGGGAGCAGATCCACGAGGCGATGGCTCTCCTTGCCGGAGCCGTGACCGCCTGGGTGACACCCGCGGTCACCATCGTCTCGCAGCGCAGCGGTGACCCTTTCAAGGTGCTGGTCTCCTGCATCCTCTCCTTGCGCACCAAGGACAAGACGACAGGAGAAGCTTCGGACCGTCTCTTTCGCCTTGCCGACACCCCCGAGCAGATGGCGCTTCTTTCCGTTGAAGAGATTGAGCAGGCGATCTATCCCGTCGGCTTCTACCGCAACAAGGCAGGGCAGATCAAGGAGATCTCCCGCGAGCTGGTGGAGAAGTACGGCTCGAGGGTTCCGGAGGAGATCGACGAGCTTCTGAAATTTAAAGGGGTAGGGAGAAAGACAGCAAATCTCGTGGTGACCTTGGGGTATGGGAAGCCCGGGATCTGTGTCGATATCCACGTGCACAGAATCTGCAACAGGTGGGGGTATGTCGTCACCAACTCCCCGGATGAAACGGAGCAGGTATTGCGGCGCGAACTGCCGCGCCAGTACTGGCTCACCATCAACGACCTGCTGGTGACCTTCGGGCAGAACCAGTGCCTTCCTGTTTCCCCTCTTTGCTCCACCTGTCCCCTCTTCCACCTGTGCGACCGGGTAGGGGTGCAGAAATCGCGGTAGTTGTGCCAAGGAGCGCAGGTGTCTTGCCTGCGATGGCGGCGCAGCCGCCACCAGGTTTTGCGCGGCCGGCGCCGCGGGACAGGCTGGGAAGCCTATCCTCCAGCGTGGCTTCAGCGTTTGCCCCGAAGACCACGTTCTCTCCTTGAGCCACCGGAGGGGGCCCTCGCGCTGGAGCGTAGGCATCCTTGCCTGCGATGGCGGCGCAGCCGCCACCAGGTTTTGCGCGGCCGGCGCCGCGGGACAGGCTGGGAAGCCTATCCTCCAGCGTAGCTTCAGCGTTTGCCCCGAAGACCACGTTCTCTCCTTGAGCCACGGGAAGGGGCCCTCGCGCTGGAGCGTAGGCATCCTTGCCTGCGATGGCGGCGCAGCCGCCACCAGGCTCTGCGCGGCCGGCGCCGCGGGACAGGCTGGGAAGCCTATCCTCCAGCGTGGCTTCAGCGTTTGCCCCGAAGACCACGTTCTCTCCTTGAGCCACGGGAAGGGGCCCTCGCGCTGGAGCGTAGGCATCCTTGCCTGCGATGGCGGCGCAGCCGCCACCGGGCTCTGCGCGGCCGGCGCCGCGGGACAGGCTGTGAAGCCTATCCTCCAGCGTGGCTGCAACATTCTGCCCCTGAAGATCAATTTCCTATTTCAGCAACTCCGCTCCTCCCAGAGACAAGTCTTGCCACTTCACATTGTTCCGGTATAATGTGACCCGCCTGGCATCCCCGTTAATTTATCCGTCCGCCAGCCGTGCTATTAACTTGCCATTTAGGAGGGTCGTATGATCAAGAAGATCGGCTTCGTTGGGTTGGGGACGGTGGGGCGGCACATGGCGGCCAATCTCACCAAATCGGATTATGATCTCACCGTGTACGACCCGGATGCGGAGGCCGTCGCGGACCTCGTGAAGCGTGGGGCGACGGCTGGTGTATCTCCCTTCCACACCGCCAAGGGGCAGGACATGGTGATCGTGATCCTCCCCGAATGCCTCGGCGGCGTGGACTCCCTCATTTTCGGCGAGGGCGGCGTCCTCCAGGGGATCGACCCTGGAACCATCTTCGTCGATATGGGGACCCACTCCCTTGATACGACGAAGAAACTTGCCGAAGCCGCCATTGAACGGCGCGTCATGTTCCTCGAGGCACCGGTGTGGGGCACCAAGGAGCATGCTGCAAACGGACTCCTCACCATCGTCGCCAGCGGGGATGCCTCACTCCTCGGCCGCTGCCGTGAAACGTTCTCCTATTTCGGCCTCAATATCATCCATATAGGCGGCAACGTCGGTGATGCCACCCGCATGAAGTTCGTCGTGAACATGGTGCAGGCAGAACTGATACAGGCCCTCTCCGAGGGGATCATCTTCGGCGAGAAGATGGGGTTCAAGGCGGACAAGATCCTGGAGGTGCTCGATTCCGGCGGGGTGGCGTGTCCTCTTTTCCATTCCAAGGGGCGCAGCATCGCCAGGGGGGATTTCTCCAGGAACCTCGCGCTCAAATACGTGCACGACCAGCTCAAGCAGGTCATCGAGACGGCACGCGCGGTCGATCTCGACCTGCCCGCTGCAGAGACGGTGTGCAGGCAGTATCAGCAGGCTGTGCTGGACGGCCGCGGAGAAGAGGATTACTCCGCGGTGGTAAAGGTCCTCCGGAGATAGCTGCGCGGCCACTCCGACGAATCGACCGATATCAACAGCAACAAAGAAAAGGGGCGTCCTGCACTGGGGCGCCCTCTTTTTGTCCGGCGGCGAGCACTCTCCACAAGATGCCGCTCTCACACTCAGGTGAGATTATATGTCACAATAGATTCACTTCTCCTGCACCGTGCTATGTCATCTCCTTTTGCAAAGCGATGTTCAGGCGCGGGAGCGATGGCATAATTTCAAAGAGAGAAAAAAAGATTTCATTTGTGCATTGTGTTGCCGACTATATAAGAGGTGCTCAGGGTGTCTGAGGGAGAACCGTGATGCCGAAGGAAATCGAACGGAAGTTTCTGGTGAAAGACGACAGCTGGCGCGCCCTCGCCGGGGAGGGGAAAGCTTACCGGCAGGGATACCTCTCCCTCGACAAGGAGCGCATCGTTCGGGTCAGGGTTGTGGGAGAGATGGCGGTCATCACCATCAAGGGGGCGCGACACGGGAACACCGCTCTCGAGTACGAGTACCCGCTCCCTCTTTTCGACGCCGAGGAGATGCTGCAGAATCTGTGTGTTCCCCCTCTCATCGAGAAGGTGCGTTACGAGGTGATGCACAGCGGGTTGAAGTGGGAAGTCGATGTGTTTTCCGGGGAGAACGCAGGCCTTATCGTGGCGGAGGTTGAGCTGGAGGATGCCGGACAGCACGTGGAGCTTCCCCCCTGGGCAGGGGACGAGGTGAGCGACGACAGGCGCTATGCCAATGCGAGCCTGGTGCTGCACCCATACAGCAAGTGGCAGTGATCCCGTTGTCCCAGGAGGCGCGCCCGTGTTCGAATCCGCAGAGCTCGGCCACAAGATTGACGAAGCGGCGTACAAGCGGGAAGTCCCGGCACTGAGACGGGAGCTCCTTGATGCGCAGTACGAGCTTCTCGAGTCCCGCAAGTTCCCGGTGCTCATTCTCATCGCCGGCGTCGACTGCGCCGGGAAGGGGGAGACGGTAAATCTCCTCAACGAGTGGATGGATCCCCGCCACATCGAGACGCACGCGCTGCGAGACCTCACGGACGAAGAGCGGGAGCTCCCGCCGCTGTGGCGCTACTGGCGGGCGCTCCCCCCGAAGGGGAAGATCGCTATCTTCATCGGCACCTGGTACTCCGCACCCCTGGTGGAAAACGTGTACGGGCAGATAAAGAACGCGGAGCTCGACCAGCGCCTGGAGCGGATCGTGCGCTTTGAAAAGGAGTTGAGCGACGAAGGTGGTCTGATTCTCAAGTTCTGGCTGCATCTTTCCGATAAACAGCAGAAAATACGGCTGAAGGAGCTGGAGAAGGACCCGCGCACCAGGTGGCGCGTCACCGAGACGGACTGGGAGCACTACAAGCTCTATGACAAGTTTCACCAGGTCTCCGAGCGGATGCTGCGCAGTACCAGCACCGCGAGCTCTCCCTGGATCATCGTGGAAGGGAGCGATCCCCGCTACCGCAGTCTGGCCATAGCAAAGACGATCCAGCAGGCGCTGCGCCAGCGGCTCGACGCACAAAACGGCAAGCCGGCGCACGATTACTTTCCGCCGGTCACCACCGCGATTGACGGGCTGTGCATCATCGGCGCGCTCGATCTTACGAAGTCGCTCCCGAAGGCACGCTACGAGGACGAGCTGGCAAAGTGGCAGGGGACGCTTAATCTTCTTTCCCGCCACCCCGATTTCAACAAGATCTCAGTGGTGGCGGTCTTTGAGGGGAACGATGCGGCAGGGAAGGGGGGAGCGATCCGGCGCGTCACGCAGGCGCTCGACGCCCGGCAGTATCGGGTCGTCCCAATATCCTCACCGACGGAAGAGGAGAGCCTGCAGCCGTACCTGTGGCGCTTCTGGCGCAAGCTTCCCCGCCGAGGGCGTTTCGCCGTCTTTGACCGCTCCTGGTACGGCAGGGTCCTTGTGGAGCGGGTCGAGCACCTTGCCTCCGACGCGGACTGGACGCGCGCCTACAGCGAGATCAACGACTTTGAGGAGCAGTTGGTGCGCCACCACATGATCGTGGTGAAGTTCTGGCTGGCGATCAGCAAGGATGAGCAGCTGCGCCGGTTCGAAGAGCGCGAGAAGGTCGAGTTCAAGCGGTTCAAGATCACGCAGGATGACTGGCGCAACCGCGAGAAGTGGGACGAGTACAAGACGGCTGTCTGCGAAATGGTGGACCGCACCAGTACGGAAATAGCGCCGTGGGTTCTTGTAGAGGCAAACGACAAGTACTACGCGCGTATCAAGGTGCTGAAGACCCTTTGCCGCCGCATCGAAAGCGCGCTGCAGGCGCTTTAGCGCTCAATAGGCAGAGGAGCGGGCGTAAGGTAGAGGTCCAAGAAAGGAGACGAAGTTGAACTGCAACGACGTAATACGAAGAGTGCGCTACGCACTGAGTCTGAACAACACGGCAATGGTGGAGATTTTCCGGCTGGTGGGCCACAGTGTGAAGCAGTCCGAAATCACTTCTTATCTCAGAAAAGAGGGGGAGGAAGGTTACCAGGAGTGCAGCGAACAGACACTGTGTCTCTTTCTCGACGGCCTGATACTGAAAAAGCGCGGCGCCCAGAGCGCTACAAAGGGAGATCCGCCGGGAAGTGCGATCCCTCTTTCAAACAATGCCATTCTGAAGAAAATAAGAGTTGCGCTTCAGCTGAAGGATGGTGATATTATGGACGTCCTGAGGCTCGCCCAGGTGAAGCTCTCAAAATCGGAAGTCAACGCCTTCTTTCGCGCAGAGGGGCATGAAAACTACAAGCCGTGCGGCGACCAGGTGTTGAGGAACTTCCTGAAAGGGCTCACCATCCGGTATCGGCAGGAGCCGTCCCAGACGAAGAACCCCGAAAACGGGGAGGGGCAGGCGTCGTAGGCGAAGGACCGGAGAAAATGCAGGTGGATCGTGACGAGCAGGACGGGGTGCCGCAGGAGACGGTGGAAGATTGGGGTCCGGGGCTTCAGAAGGTAAGAAAGCGGCGCCTCCTCTTGTGGATACTCATAGCGGTGTACATGCCGCTCATGTGGATCGCACAGCGGCTAACTCACAGTTTCTGGGATGCTCTTCCTGTCTTCTGGGTGTGGTTCGCGCTCCTCATCGTGATAATGACCTACTCAGCCCTCGCGAGATGCCCCCGCTGCGGCAACTATTTCCACATGAACGGCATGTCCCTCCTCTATCTCCGGAAGTGCCTCCATTGCCAGCTCCACGTCTGCGCGGACAAGCCCGGCAAAAAAACCTCTCCAGCAGCAAGCTGATCCCTCTCACTTGGCTCTTCGGAATTCTGGGGAGCCAGGTCACTGTCCCTCAAATGGGTAGGCAGGGCTATTACCTCCCACCCTTTGCGAAAGGCTCATCCGAGAATTTCGGGGAAGCCGTAGCATGTTCCAACGAAGGGCCGCACGAGGCCTCGCGTCCCCCCCTTCGCAAAGGTTCTTCTGGGAATTCCGGGAATTCAGCCCGGTCGCTTCCCTTGACGTGAGGGGACACTAGTGGCGCCGCGCTGGAGCACAGGCTTCCCAGCCTGTACCGCGGCGCCAGCCGCGCGGTCTGTGGCGGCTGCGCCGCCATCGCAGGCAAGATGCCTACGCTCCAGCGTGGAGGCACCCGGATTCTTTGTAGCGCGTTCCCCAGAATCCCCGGAAGAACCTTCGCAAAGGGGGGAACGTTGGCCCTTTTGCAGCACTTCGTGGCAATGTACCCACGCTCCCCCGATCCCCCCCGGCCACAGACTTTCCTCTTTATACAGCCCCTTTTTGACCCCACCTTCACGACTGGTTGACACTCCGCCCTATCAGAGTATATTAAGCACGTTTCACTACAGGCGTCACATCCTGCTTGCCACCTAATCCATTCTCAACCTGATCTGCTGTGCTCTCGCTGTTGATTATTTACCCCCGCGCGTCTGCCGCCGGCAGGCTCCGCTTTGCAGTTGCGCACCTTTCTTTTCAAGAGGAGGAACGAGTATGAAACGGCGTGCTTTTCTGAAGTTTGCTGGGCTTGCTGCTCTTTTCCACCGGTTCTTTGTGCGTGATCTCTTCGCGGCGCAAGGTCCTGTCGTTGCCGTGGCGACCAATCGCGATCATGCTGCAGCGACACGCAGCGCCATTGCCGCCCTCGGCGGCATGAAGCGCTTTGTGAAAAAAGGGGATGTAGTCGTGGTGAAGCCGAACATCGGATGGGACAGAAGCCCGGAGCAGGCGGCGAACACAAACCCCACTGTGGTAAAGACCGTCGTGCAGGAGGCGCTGGCGGCCGGTGCGAAGAAGGTGAAGGTATTCGACCGCCCCTGCAACGACGAGAGGCGCTGCTACGTCAACAGCGGTATCAAGGCCGCACTGGCGGGGATGAAAAACGTGGAGCTCAAGTTCATGGAGGTGGAGCGCTACAGGAAGGTGACCCTGAACGGCAAGGCGCTCCCGGAGTGGGACCTGTACGACGAGGCGCTGGATGCCAATGTTTTTATCAACGTGCCGGTCGCCAAGAATCACGGCCTCACCAGGGTCACAGCCGGGCTGAAGAACGTCATGGGGGTGATGGGCAGGAATCGCGGTTCCATCCACCGCAAGATAGACGAGTCCCTCGCCGATGTGAACAGGGTGCTGAAGAGCCACCTGGTGGTCGTGGACGCCACAAGGATATTGACGGACAACGGGCCGCAAGGGGGGAACCTTGCGGACGTGAAGATCCTTAACAAGGTCCTCGCCTCCACCGACATCGTCGCGATCGACGCCTATGCCACCACCCTTTTCGGGCTGAAGCCGGAGGATATCGCGGTGACTGTGGCGGCGCACAGGCGCGGCCTTGGGGAGATCGACCTGAAGAAAGTGCGCCTTATGCAGGTGTAGGGGGTAGATGAGCTTATGAAGAAAATGCGGATGGCGCGCGTAAGCCAACTCCTCTTCCTTTTCATCTTTTTCGCTCTCTTTGTCAGCACCGAGTATCGCGGCAGTGACACCGTCCCTGCCGCCATCAACAGCTTTTTCAGAAGCGACCCTCTTGTCCTCGCAACATACCTCGCTGCCGCGCGCTCCTTTACCTGGCTCCTTTTCCCCGCCCTCTTGATGCTCCTCTTCACAGCGCTCCTCGGGCGCTTTTTCTGCGGCTGGATCTGTCCGCTCGGCACGATCCTCGACCTCGTCACCGGCCGCATCAGGAAATCGGGGCCGATCCAGCTTCTCAAGGGGAACTTCAAGTATTGGCTGTTACTCCCGCTCCTTTTCGCGGCTCTCTTCCGGGTCAATCTCGCAGGGCTTCTCGACCCGCTGGCGATTCTTGTGCGTGGACTGACATTTTTCCTGTACCCCCTCATCGGCGACACGGCACGGCAGGGGTGGGTCGGGGTGTATCGCCTGATCGGCGCACGCCGCGATCACATCGCGCCCGCCTACAACCTGCTGCACGACTACCTGCTTCCCTTCCGCGAGACCTTTTACCCGCTCGCCTTCCTCTCCGCGCTGATGCTCGGCGGGATCATCTTCCTTGAGCGATACGAGAGGCGCAACTGGTGCAGAAACATCTGCCCGCTCGGCACGCTCCTAGGTCTTCTGTCACGTTTCTCTATTTTCAGCCGCGTCCCTGCCACCCTTTGCGACGACTGCGCAAAGTGCAAGAGCGCCTGTCCGTCGACGTTTCGCGAGGGGGTGCAGCTAAAGGAAGAGTGCCTCCTGTGCCTGGAGTGCGTCGACTGGTGCCGGCAGCGGAAGGCGCATTTCGTTCTTGAGCCCCCTCGC
This sequence comes from Geomonas sp. RF6, assembly GCF_021044625.1. Taxonomy (NCBI): domain Bacteria; kingdom Pseudomonadati; phylum Thermodesulfobacteriota; class Desulfuromonadia; order Geobacterales; family Geobacteraceae; genus Geomonas; species Geomonas sp. RF6. The sequence continues at coordinate 4,299,793 of NZ_CP087999.1, forward strand.
CGGGAGGGGCGTCCCTTCCTTCCGGAGCGCCGGGTACTGATCGGCGGCGCTCTTTCCGGTTTTCTCCTCGCCGGTGCCTTCCGCTTCCGCTCCCCGGAGGCAAATGCGCGAATGTTGCGCCCTCCTGGGGTGAAGGATGAGGATGAATTCCTCGATAAATGTGTGCGTTGCGGGGAGTGCATGAAGGTGTGCTTGAAGGGTGCGCTGTACCCCTCCGTGCTGCACGGCGGCGTTGGAGGGATCTTTACTCCCATGATGATCCCGAGGCTCGGATACTGCGAGTATAACTGCACATTGTGCGGGCAAGTATGCCCCACTGCGGCGATTCCGAGCCTGCCGGTCGAGGAGAAGAGGCGGGCGGTGATAGGGAAGGCTTCGTTTGACAAGAATGTCTGCCTCCCTTTCGCGAAGAAGACAAATTGCATTGTGTGCGAGGAGCACTGTCCGATGCCGAAGAAGGCGATTCAGGCCGAGACGGTGCGGACGACGGATCTGAACGGGAAGCCGGTCGAGCTGAAGCAGCCGTATGTAGTGGACGATCTTTGCAACGGGTGCGGGATATGCGAGAACGTCTGCCCGTTGGAGGGTAAGGCAGGGATCGAGGTGCTCGCGGTGCATGACAAGACGCCGCTGAAGGTGGCGGCCGGGGAGGCACAGCAGCAGGAGTGGGCGGATCCGTACCAGTAAAAGAGTTGCCGCATATCGCCGTGATCTTGCCTCCTTGATCTGAGGGAAGACTCTGTGATCTCATGCTAGACTTCCAGATGAAGCAGCACATGCTGCTTCGACAGTTCCAGTGGAGGTGACAGATGAGATCGGTGGTGTGGAGCTTTCTATTTCTTCTCGTGGCTCAGACAGTGGAGGCGAAGCTCGTGACGAAGACGGTGACCTACCGGCAGGGCGGCGCGGTGCTGGAAGGATACGTGGCCTATGACGACTCGGTGAAAGGGAAGCGCCCGGGAATCCTGGTCTTTCACGAATGGACCGGGATCGGGCCCTATGTAAAGAAGCGGGTCGACCAGCTGGCGGTAATGGGGTATGTGGCGTTTGCGGCGGATGTCTATGGCCAGGGAATCCGCCCCGCCACTCCGGAGGCTGCCGCCAAGGAAGCAGGGAAGTACAAGGCCGACCGGAAGCTCCTCCGGGACCGCGGTAGGGCTGCCCTTGATGAACTACGTAAGATGCCGGAAGTCGATCCGACCCGTCTGGCCGCCATCGGCTACTGCTTTGGAGGAACCGCCGCCCTTGAACTGGCGCGAAGCGGGGCACCGCTTGCCGGCGTCGTCTCCTTCCACGGCGGCCTCGATACTCCCGTTCCCGCGGATGCGCTGAACATAAGGGGGAAGATTCTGGTGCTTCATGGCGCGGACGATCCAATCGTGCCGCATGATCAGGTCGTAGCCTTCCAGCAAGAGATGCGTCTTGCCCGGGTCGACTGGCAGATGATCTCCTACGGTGGCGCGGTCCACAGCTTCACCAATCCCGATTCAGGAAATGACCCTGCCAAGGGTGTAGCGTACAACCAGTCAGCCGACCGGCGCTCGTGGGAGCATATGAAGCTCTTCTTCTCCGAGATCTTCCGCAGGTAAATACGCCGCTGCATCCCTCTGTGTCTGGGGTCATGTGTGGGGTCAGGCTTTGCATTTGGGGATTTCAGTATACTCCCCCGAGTATCGTCAAATCGCAAAATGCGAAGCTTGCCCTCGCACCCCTTCCTGACCCCGCACCCTAGGTAAATACGCCGCTGCATCCCTCTTCATCTATGGGGGCACATCTGTGGCGTCACACCATCTGTGGGGTCAGGCTTCGCAGTTGAGGAGTTCAGTAAGAGTTTTCCCCCGACCTTTTTGTCAAATCGCATAATGCAAAGCCTGCCCCCGCACTCCTCTATCCCCCGAGTATCGTCAAATCGCAAAATGCAAAGCCTGACCCCGCTCCTGACCCCGCACCTACGCAACCCTCTTAATGCACCGCGGCTCCCTCCGCCCTTGACTTCCACACCACCTCGGGGCTATAACCTCCTATTCCGGCAATTACGGTTTCACAACTCCCTGCCGTTACGTCTCTTTTGTGCACTTCGTCCCGCTCTGTCGGGATTTCTTCAAGCTTTCCTGGAGGGGCTCCCTGCATGTCCGTTCGCTTCATCCACACCTCCGACATTCACCTCGGGAAAACCTACCGCTCTTCTGGCTGCGAGGCGGAACGCTACCGCGATTTCTTCCATGTCCTCTCCGGTATCGTGGCGGACGCTGTTGCCGAAAAGGTGGACTTCGTCCTCATTGGCGGCGATCTCTTCCATACCGGCCAGATCCTCCCCAGGACCTTCGCAAGGACGATCGAAACGCTGCAGCCGCTGCGCGATGCCGGTATCCCCTGCGTCGCGGTGGAAGGGAACCACGACTGGATCCACCGTCGCGACAGCGTCTCCTGGATGGAGGCTCTCTCCCAGCTCGGGTACATCCGCCTCCTGCGCCCGGCCCGCACCGAGGCCGGCGGCTACCGCTTCGACACCTTTGACGCTGAAACCGGGAGCGGCGGCCACATCGAGATCGCCGGGGTCAACATCTACGGGCAAGGATATGTCGGCTCCCAGGCGGGAGCGCACGTGGAGCGGATTTGCGAGGCGATCACCACCAGCCGCAACATCCTTCTCTTCCACGTCGGCATCTGGTCGTACTCGCCGGTGGAGATAGGCAACATGCACCCGGACGAGGCGCTGCCGCTGGCGTCGTGCTTCGATTACCTGGCGCTCGGGCACGGGCACAAGCCGTACCTCGTGCACACTCCCGAAGGCCGTCCCTTCGCCTTCAACCCCGGCGCTCCGGAGTGCGTGAACTTCGGGGAGGAGCGTTACCCCAAGGGATACTACCTTGTGACGCTGCAGCCGTGCGGCACGGCGGAGCACCAGTTCCGCGAGACGTCCCCCCGGCCGATGATCGTCTCATCGATAGATCTCGACGGCGCCGACTGTGTGGAGACGGCGCTATCGCGACTCACGGAGCAGCTCCAGAAAAAACTGGCGGGGCGGGATGATCCACGCCGGCTTCTCCTGGAGCTGCGCCTTTCGGGGCGCGTGCGCTTCCACCCCTTCGAGCTGGGACGCGAGAGGTTGAAGCTCGCGGTGGAGTCGATTTGCGACCCCCTCCACATCGAGGTGAAGAACAATCTCTCGCTCGTTGCCCGAAGCGGCGAAGGAGAGACGGTGAAAAAGAGCCTCGCGGACATAGAGCGCGACGTCCTTTCCGAGCTCATAGCCGCCAAAAGCTCCTACCAGGGGCGCGAGGAAGAGCTTGTCCGCCTCTGTCTCGACCTGCGGGACCGGGTTCTGAAGGGTGACGTGGAGGGTGAGGAACTCCTCGGCCTCCTCTCCAACGGGAGAACGAACGGATGCTGATACTGTCGCTGGAGCTGAAGAATATCAAGTCGCACCGCGACACCGTCCTTTCCTTTTCCGCGGGAATCAACGTCCTGTGCGGGCCAAACGGCGTCGGCAAGAGCACCATCTTCGAGGCGATCGGTTATTGCCTCTTCGGGGTCAATGCCCAGGACTTCGTCTCGCGCGCGGAGCGTTTCCTCTCCATAGGAGCCAAAAAAGGGGAGATCAGCGTCGTCTTCCAGCCAGCCGATGGCGAGCTCTACCGTGCCACCCGCACGGTGGGAGCGGCGGCGAAGTGGCTTCTGGCGAAGAAGGTGGGGGATGTCTTCGAGGTGGAGGATCACGCCAATCTGCAGGAGACGGAGGCGCGCATCGCCACGCTCCTTGGGCTGAACAACGGCCGTCCGCTCGCTGACCAGTTCAAGCTCGTCATCGGGCCGTTCCAGAACGATTTCCTGGGGCCTTTCGTGATCAAGCAGCCGACCAAGCGCCAGGACGCCTTTGATGAGATCCTCGGCATCGACGCCTGGCGCAAGACCTTCGACGGCACGAAGACCCTCATGAGCGCCATTCAGGCAAAGGCCGAGACGCTGAAGGCCGAGGTGGCCGGGCGCGAGGAGCAGGTCGCTGCCCTCCCTGCGAAGCTCGCCGAGGCTTCTGCCGTGAGGGATGGCGAGGCGGCCAGACGTGCCGAGCTGGCATCGCAGAATGCAGGGCTGGAAAAGATCTCCGCCGAGCTTGCCACACTCGATGAGGAAAAGAGGAAACTCGATCTCTCGGTTGGTGAGCTGAAGGGGGTAGAGGAGCGGATCGCCTCCGGCAAGGACCACGTCGCCGCCCAGCAACTCCTGGTGGAGCAGTCCCGTGCCGCAGCTGCCGCGACTGCTGAGGCCGCCGCAGGGAAAGAAAGCTACGATTTCGCGGAGGAGCGCCTGAAAACGCTGCGGCAGGAAGAGCAGGCGAAGCTTCAGCTGGAGCGCCAGGGTGCGGCGCTGGAAAAGGAGATCTCGACCCTCGCCGGCAGGCTGGAGATCGAGCGGCGAGAGCAGCTGGAGAGTGCGCAGCAGATCGAGCAGGATGCAGCGCGCCTTTCCGAAGAGGAAACCGCTGTTGCGACGCGATCGGCGGCACTGAAGACGGAAGGGGAGGAGTGCCGCCGGAGACTGGCCGAAGCGCAGCAGGTGGCGGCGGACTTCCGGCTCTTGCCGCTGCACCAGGTGGAGCGGGCGGTGCCGTATCTTTTCGCCTCCCTCGACCGGCTGGAGGCGATAGCCGTGGAGGTGCGGGAAAAGGGAAAGCTCCTCGAGACGGAAGGGGATGTGCGCTCCAGGGCAGAGAGGCTGCCGGCTCTGAAGGAGGAGCTGAAAAAGGTACACGCCGAGAGGGCGGAACTGCAGGGGCGGAAGCTGAGCCTTGTCGAGGGGAGAGAGAAGCTCGCCTCCGGTCAGTGCCCGTATTTCCACGAGGCGTGCCAGAATCTCTCCTCCAATGGCGGCGCCGACCTCGAGGCGCGGCTCGATCTCCTTGATGGGAAGATGGCGGAGCTGGACGCCGGAGCCCGGGAGGTCGCGGCCGCTCTTGCCGAGGCGGAAAGCGCGGAGAAGGAACTCCTCTCGTTGCAGAAGGTGCGCGCTGACCTCCAGAGGCTCGCCGCTGATCAAGAGAAGGCGGAGCTCGATTTTTCCCGTGCGCTCCAGCCCGTTGCACCGGAAGGGCTCGTTGCTGCGGCAGCGGTGTGGGGCACGGCGTCCGGAATTCCCGCCGACCTTCTCCAACTTCAAACCGCGCTGCAGCTGACGCTCCCTGAGACGGTAGCAGAGCGGCGGCGCGAGGTGGAGGAGTGGAGGACGCGGGTTCACCATCTTGTTGCCTCCCTGCAGGAGGCTCTCTCCGCTCGGCTGGTGAGCGCCGAGGAGCCGGTCCAGCGGTGTGAGCGGCAAGAGGTGGAACTGCGCGCGAAAGGGGACGAGCTGAAAAGGGCGCAGGAGGAACTCGCGGCCAGGAGAAAGAGGCTGGAGGCCCGCGGGGACGCAATCTCGGAGCAGGAGAAGAAGCTGGAGTCGCAACGGGGGGTGCACGTAGCCGTGAAGGAGTCCCTCTCCCGCTACGACGGGGTAGACGCCGGAATCGCTGCCGCCGAGGCTGACCTCGCCAAATTCAGGGAAGCACGCGACAGCTACATCGCAAACCAGAAGGCGGCTGAAGAATTGCCAAAGCGCGAGGATACGCTGGCGAAGTACCAGGATCGCCTGGCAGCGCTGGAGAGGGAGCGTGTGGCCCGCTCGCAGGAGATACAGACATTGCAGGGGGCCTATTGCGCCGACAGGCACGAGGCCGCCCGTGGCTCTCGGGAGATTCTGGTGACCCGGATTGCCACGCTCAGCGCCGAGCTCGTCAGCCTCGCCGAGAGTGCCCGCCGCCTGGAGGGAGAGGTGGCGCTCCTCACGGCTCTGGCGCAGGAGGTTGAGAAAAAGAAGGGCGCGATAGATGAACTGAACGAACAGGGCGCCCTCGTGAAGTTTCTGCGCAACCAGGTCTTCAAGAATGTCTCCGCGCAGCTTTCCGAGCGCTTCAGGGAGGAGATCAGCTTCCGGGCAGACAGGATCTACCGGAACATCGCCGAGTCGGATGAGGAACTGTACTGGGGGGAGAACTATCAGGTCGTGCTGAAGGACCTGGTGGAGGGCTCGGTGAGGGAGCGGACCGACGACCAGCTTTCAGGAGGGCAGATGATGAGCGCTGTCGTGGCGCTGCGTCTCGCTCTCTTGCAGACGATCGGCGCCCGGGTGGCATTCTTCGACGAGCCAACCTCGAACCTGGACGCGGACAGGAGGGAGAACCTCGCGCGGGCCTTCCGGGCGATAGATGTCGGGCAGGAGGAAGTGACGGAGCACTGGTACGACCAGCTTTTCCTGGTGAGTCACGATGTGAGTTTTACCGAGATTACGGATCAGATGATTCAGCTGGGGGAGAAAAACCTTTAGCACCCACCGCAAAGGCGCAAAGGGCGCAAAGAAAACCGCGCAAAGGAAAGGCTGAAAGAGGGGAAGGGGCTACCGCGCATGCCGGCGTCGTCACCCGCTCGTTCCCAAGGTCATCTTCGGAACGCACTTGCGTGCAAAGCTCCGGCTTTGCATCCGCGTCAGCGGAGTCGCGCGTTTGGCGAGGCGGAGCCTCGCAGGCAATAGCGTTCCCAAGCTGGAGCTTGGGAACGAGTCACCCCCACCGCAAAGGCGCAAAGGGCGCAAAGAAAATCGCGCAAAGGAAAGGCTGAAAGAGGGGAAGGGCTACCGTGCATGCCGGCGTCGTCACCCGCTCGTTCCCAAGGTCATCTTGGGAACGCACTTGCGTGCAAAGCTCCGGCTTTGCATCCGCGTCAGCGGAGTCGCGCGTTTGGCGAGGCGGAGCCTCGCGGGCAATCGCGTTCCCAAGCCTGAGCTTGGGAACGAGGCGGATGTTTCAACGAAGCGCGGGACGGAACCTCGCGTTCCCCCCTTTGCGAAGGGTGGACAGGGGGGATTTGCCTTGAGGTCGGAAGGGGCCGGACTTACTCCGCCGGGGCTGGCGCCGTCTCTTCTGGTTCGCGGGTGATCTCGAAGCCTGCAAGGAATGGGTCGAGTTTCTTGTTCAGGGAGGCGTCCTGGTGGATGTTTCGAGGATCCCCCAGCACGTAGCTCAACGCGTACTTTATTCCGTCCTTGTAAAGGATGTACTCCAGTATCTCAGACTCCTGGTGCGCCTGTGCCATGCTGCCGTCATGTCTTTCGGCCGACTGGGTGACGCACGGCGTCCCGCGCTGCCTGTAGCGCACTGAAGCGGCCTGACCGTGCAGCGTCTCGACGATATCGCTGTCGATGATGGTCGCGCCGTCGTACTTCAGTGCCTCCAGCGCGGGGCGATAGATCCCTTCCTCGAAGGAGAGGCCACCAAGATCGGTCGGCTCCTCCCAGATCACATACTGGCGACAGTAGGTGTCCTCGAAGAGGACGCCGGAGCGGTCGGGGCGCGAGTAGTCTCTGACAGTGGCATCTTCGTGAAGCGGTGGGACGTGGACCTTGAAATTCCCGGTGGGACTGACGTAATACTCGCGGCGGACGTTGCCTACGAGTCCGTCAGTATTTACCGCGGAGCACCCCGCAAGAAGTGCCGCCAAAATAAGAGAAGATAGTGCAGTTCGTCTCATCCGCCACCACCACATTTTTTCTGCCGCGCACGGAAGCTGCGCGGTACCTGCTTTAGCAGACGCTTTATATCATGACCATTCCTGAATGACACGACTTTTGCTCAAGGAGCAGGTTAAATTTCTCTAGATCCTCTCTGTGTCTCCACGTCTTTTGCGCTTTCCCGGAAAAGTTTTTCTCTATCTGTCAATGCACATTTCTTAGTATCTTCACATTCCTGCTGCTTCATTGACTTTCCTCCCCCGATCTGCTAGAGAAGAAAGATTCAAGTGCAGGATTTCCCCGCAAAAAGGACCTCATGGAATCGTTTTTCCTGAAGATTTCCATCATGCTCGTTCCGGCTCTCATGGCGATTACCTGCCACGAGGTGTCTCATGGCTATATCGCCAGCCGGTTCGGAGACGATACCGCCCGCTCCCTCGGACGGCTCACCCTGAACCCCCTGAAACACCTCGACATTCTCGGCACCCTCATGGTCTTCTTCGTGGGGATCGGGTGGGCCAAGCCGGTCCCGGTGAACTTCAGCCGCCTGCGCAAGCCGAAACGCGACATGATCTGGGTCGCGGTCGCGGGACCAGTCACCAATTTCCTGCTCGCCACCGCATCGGCACTCGCGCTGCGCGGCATTGTGCTCCTCGATGGCGCCATCCCCGGCGGCTCCTCGCTCGCGACTTTCCTTGACCCGATCACCCTGATGCTCGCCTTCTCGGTGTATATCAACCTGCTCCTGGCGATCTTCAACCTGATCCCGGTCCCCCCCCTGGACGGCGGAAGGGTCGCGGTGGGGCTTTTGCCGTACCGTCAATCGATGCTCCTGGCGCGGCTAGAGCCGTTCGGCATGGTCCTCATCGTCCTGCTGGTCTTCTTCACCGATGTCTTCAGCTACCTCCTTCTCCCGGCGCTGACCTTCGGGGTGCAGCTCCTCGCAGGCCCTCAGAGCGGGATGGTGTTTGGCGTGACGCGGTTGATGATGCGGTGATTATTCCCGCACCATAATAAATCCTTCTCGGGCGGAGCGCGGTTCAAGCTCCCCCTGCTAAAGCTGGAATTCAAAAAGGAGTCGTAAAAGAATGAGCAAACGCATCGTTAGCGGCATGAGACCTACCGGAAAACTGCACCTCGGGCACTACCACGGTGTGCTCTCCAACTGGAGGGAACTGCAGCGTTCCTACGAGTGTTTCTTCTTCGTCGCTGACTGGCACTCCCTCACCACCGAGTACGCCAGCACCGCGGGGATCCGCGAGAGCATCTACGAGATGGTGCTCGACTGGCTGGCCTTCGGGATCGATCCTGAAAAGAGCGTCATCTTCGAGCAGAGCAGGGTGCCGCAGCACGCGGAGCTCAACCTGATCCTCTCCATGATCACCCCCGTCTCCTGGCTGGAAAGAAACCCGACGTACAAGGAGATGCAGGAAAACCTCACCACCAAGGACCTCTCCACCATGGGGTTCCTCGGCTACCCGGTCCTCATGGCCAGCGACATCCTGGTGTACAAGGCGCTGCAGGTGCCGGTCGGCCAGGACCAGCTGCCGCACCTGGAGATCACCAGGGAGATCGCCCGCCGCTTCAATTATCTCTACGGTGAAGTCTTCCCCGAGCCGGCCGCTCTTCTCACGGAGACGCCGAAGGTCCTCGGGCTGGACGGCCGCAAGATGAGCAAGTCGTACAACAATGCCATCTTCCTCGGCGAGACGGCGGAAGAGACGAGGAAAAAACTGATGGGGATGGTGACAGATGCTGAGCGCGTCTATCGCAAGGATCCGGGTGAGCCGGACCGCTGCGTCGCCTTCACCCTCCACTCTCTCTATGTGGCGGAAGAGAAGCGAGAGGAGGTGGTGACTGCCTGCCGCGGCGCCCAGATCGGCTGCGTCGACTGCAAAAAGATCCTCGCCGAGGCGGTCGTGGAGACCCTGGCGCCGTTCCGTGCCCGCCGCGAAGAGCTGGCGGCGCAGAAGGGGCTCGTCCAGGATGTGCTCGCCGACGGCGCCCGCAAGGCCGAAGCGGTTGCCAAGATGACGATGGAAGAGGTGCGCGAGGCGCTCAAACTGTAGTTATTTCGTTCGACACACGCGGGGCGGACGGGAGCTTTCCCGTTCGCCCTTCCTGCGAGTACTGATTGCACCGAACCGGAGATTCGATTCTTGCCACTGGAGAACCCCCAAACCACCCTCTTTTCGGACGCCCTTGAGAGCGCCTACCAGATAAAGGTGGGGGAGTTCGAGGGGCCTCTTGATCTCCTCCTCCACCTCATCAAGAAAAACGAGGTGGACATCTACAACATCCCCATCGCGGAGATCACGCGGCAATATCTCGATTACCTGGAGATCCTGAAGGAGCTGAACCTCGACATCGCGGGGGAGTTCCTCGTCATGGCGGCGACCCTGATCCAGATCAAGTCGCGCATGCTCCTCCCGCTGACGCAGGAAGAGGAGGAGGGGGGGGCGGTGGAGGACCCGAGGGCCGAGCTGGTGCGCCGGCTCCTCGAATACCAGCGCTACCGGGAGGCGGGGCAGGAGCTTGCCGGGCGGCATCTGCTCGGTCGCGACACCTTCGCGAGAAAATTTCCCTCTCCCGAGCTCGCCGACATCGAGCCGCTGGAAGAGGTGGCGGAGGTGGAGATCTTCGAGCTCGTCGAGGCTTTCCGCCGCGTCCTCTCCAAGGTTTCGGTCCCCGCCTATCACGAGGTGGAGGCGGACGGGATCAGCATCGCGGAGCGGATCAGCCAGGTCCTTGCCATCCTGCACGGCGGTGACGGCATGAGCTTCGAGTCCCTCTTTCCCGACGGCGCCACCCGCGAGCTCCTGGTGGTGACCTTCCTCTCCATCCTGGAGCTCTGCAAGATGAAGATGATAAAGGTCGTCCAGGCCGAGAGCCTGGGATCGATCTGGATCTCCTGCCGCGAGCAGGAGGCGGTTACGGAGGAGCCTCTTTGGCAAGATCCCTGAAATCGATCGTAGAGAGCCTGATTTTTGTGCATGACCAGCCGCTCACCCTCGACCGGCTTTGCACGATCCTCGAGGAGTACGAGCGCCCCGAGATACGCGAGGCCCTCGAGGAGCTCATGGAGGAGTACGAGCAGGGGGAGCGCGGCATCACCCTGTGCCAGGTCGGGGGGGGCTACCAGCTGCGCAGTCGCCCGGAAAACGCCGATTTCCTGCGGCGCCTGACGAAGACAAAGACGGTGAAGTTCAGCCAGTCGGCACTGGAGACCCTTTCCATCATCGCCTACCGTCAGCCGATCACCCGCGGCGAGATAGAATACCTGCGCGGGGTCGACTCCGGGGGGGTCCTGAAGAATCTCCTGGAGAAGAAGCTCCTGCGCATCATGGGGAAAAAGGACGTCCCCGGCAAGCCTCTCATTTACGGGACGAGCCGCGAGTTTCTCGAGCTATTCAGCCTGAAGGACCTCGGCGGGCTCCCATCCCTGAAGGAAATCCAGGAGCTCGCCCCGCACGATCCAAACGCCGAGCAGCCGGCATTACCACTTGACGCTATTGATGCATAGGGGCTACTGCGCTAGAATCTCTACGGGTATCGGTTCCAGCTTCCTCAGGCACGAAATGTGATAGGCGGAAGCGTCGCCGTGCTTCAGGCAGAGGGCATCTCGGGAAAGCTGCCCGTGTCCCCCATAGTGATCTCCAGGAGGTGCACATGGTACGTCAGCCGGCGGTAGCAGGAAGGTTCTACAAATCGGATGCCGAGGCGCTGCGCGAGGAACTCGCGGAGCTCATGCCGAAAAACGGCTCGGAGAAGGCGATCGGCATCGTCGCCCCGCACGCGGGCTTCATCTATTCAGGAAAGGTCGCAGGCTCCGTGTACGGCCAGCTGCAGATCCCTTCCTCCGTCATCGTCCTGTGCCCCAACCACACCGGCATGGGGTCCGCCGCCGCCCTTTTCCCTACCGGGCAGTGGGACACCCCCCTCGGTCCTGTCCCGATCAACAGCAGGCTCTCGAAGCTCATTCTGAAGCATGTCCCCCTCCTGAAGGAAGACGAGCTCGCCCACCGCTTCGAGCACTCCCTGGAGGTGCAACTCCCTTTCCTCATGTACCGAAACCCCGAGGTCAGCATCGCCGCACTCTGCCTTTCCAGCTACGATTTCGAGAGCTGCCGCGACATCGGTGAGGGGATCGTCCAGGCGATTCGCGAATACGGCGAAGAGGTCCTCATCGTCGCGAGCTCCGACATGACGCACTACGAATCGGACGACGCGGCGCGCGTGAAGGACGACATAGCGCTCAGCCAGGTCCTCGCCCTCAACCCCGAGGGGCTCCTCACCTCCTGCCGCCAGCAGTGGATCAGCATGTGCGGCGTCGTCCCCACGACGGTGATGATGGTGGCTGCAAAGGCTCTCGGGGCGACGAGAGCGCGGCTCGATTCTTACGCCACCAGCGGTGATGTAACAGGTGACCGGCGGCGGGTAGTCGCGTACGCGGGGGTCACCCTGTTCTGATGGATGTAATCACCACCCATGTGAACGCCGATTTCGATTGCCTCGGCTCGATGGTCGCGGCAAAGAAGATCTACCCTGAAGCCCTCCTTGTCTTCTCGGGCTCCCAGGAAAAGGGAGTCCGGGACTTCTTCGTAAAGTTCCCCGCGGTTGCCGCCGAATTCACCCGCCTGAAGGACCTCGACCTCAATGCCGTCACCCGGCTCATCCTCGTCGATTGCCAGCACTCCTCCCGTATCGCCAGGTTTGCCGAGATCGTGCGCCGCCGCGGCCTGGAGATCCATATCTACGACCACCACCCGAAGGCGGCAGGGGACCTCGACCCAAGCGGCGGCAGCATCCGCTCCTGCGGCTCGAGCACGACCCTTCTGGTGACCCTCCTGCAGCAGCGGAAAACAGCGGTGACCCCCCAGGAGGCGACGGTAATGATGCTCGGCATCTACGAGGATACCGGGAACCTGACCTTCCCCTCCACGACGACGGAGGACTATGTCGCCGCCGCGTGGCTCCTCGAGCGGGGCGCCAACCTGAACGAGGTGGCGGACTCCATCAGCCGCGAACTCACGGTGGAGCAGGTCTCCCTGCTGAACGACCTCCTCAAATCGATGAAGACCACGACGCTAAAAGGGGTCGACGTCTCCATAGCTCACGCCTCGCTGGATCACTACGTCGGTGATATCGCGGGGCTTGCCCACATGATGCGTGACATGGAGAACCTGAACGCGCTCTTTATCGTCGTGGGGATGGGGGACCGGATCTACCTCGTGGCGCGCAGCCGCATTCCGGAGGTGCGGGTAGGGGAGATACTGGAGGAGTTGGGGGGAGGGGGGCACGCAACCGCCGCCTCCGCCACGGTGAAGGGGCTCACCCTCATCCAGACACTGGAGCTCCTCGAGTCCGTGCTGCGAAGCCGCGTCAATCCGAGGCGGACCGCGCAGGACATCATGTCCGCACCGGTGAAGTCGATCCCTCTGAAGACGACGATAGAGGAGGCACGGGAGCTCCTGGTGCGCTACAACGTCACCGCCATGCCGGTCGTGGACGTCGAGGGGAAGGTGAAGGGGATCATCTCCAGAAAGACGGTGGAGAAGGCGATGTACCACAACCTCGGCGTGGTATCGGTCGCGGACTACATGCACACCGAGTTCATGATCGCCGACCCTGAGACGCCGATTACCGAGATCCAGACCTACATCGTCGGCAACGACGCCCGTCTGGTGCCAGTCGTCGCCCAGGGGGAGCTTATCGGGGTGATCACCCGTACCGACCTCTTGCGCTACGGCTACGGAGGGGAGGCGCTGTACGATCTGGCGCGCGACTCCCTCCCGGTGAAGAGTCGCGAGATCGTGGGTCTCATGAACAAGCACCTCCCCCCGCGGGTGGTGACGATCCTCAGGAACCTGGGGGAGGTCGGCGACAGGCTGGAGCTCCCGGTCTACGCGGTTGGCGGCTTCGTGCGCGACCTTCTCCTCGGGGTGGTGAACAAGGATATCGACGTCACGGTGGAGGGGGATGGAATCATATTCGCCGACGCCTTTGCGGCGCAGTACGGGTGCCGGGTGAAGAGCCACCAGAAGTTCGGCACCGCCGTCATCGTCTTCCCCGACGGCTCAAAGATCGATGTGGCGAGCACACGCCTCGAATACTACGTTTCTCCCGGAGCGCTGCCGACCGTGGAGCGCTCGTCCCTCAAGATGGATCTCTACCGTCGCGACTTCACCGTCAATACCCTCGCGATCCGGCTAAACAGCGCCTATTTCGGGAGGCTCATCGACTTCTTCGGCGCCAACCGCGACCTGCAGGACGGGGTCATCAGGGTGCTGCACAACCTCTCCTTTGTGGAGGATCCCACCCGGGTCTTTCGCGCCATCCGCTTTGAGCAGCGCCTCGCCTTCAGGATCGCGAAGCACACGGAGAATCTCATCAAGAACGCGGTGAAGATGGAATTCCTCGACAAGCTCGGCGGCCGGCGCCTCCTCTCGGAGCTGGTGCATATCCTGAAAGAGAAGGAGCCGCTGAAGGGGATCTACCGGATGGCGAACCTCGGGCTCTTCCGCTTCATCCGCCCCGATCTGGAGTTCACCCCCGCCGTACAGAATGTGCTTGAGGGTGTGCGGGAAATCCTCTCCTGGTTCGACCTCCTCTTCCTGGAGCGCCCCTACGAGCGGTGGGCCGTGTACTTTCTGGCGATGTGCGATCCCCTCACAGACGAGCAGTTCTGGGGGACCTGCACCCGACTCTCTGTGGCGGAGCATTACAAGGAAAAGCTCTACGAGATGAGAAAGGACGGAGCGCTCCTCGTGACTGCCATGGAAAAGCGTATCTACTCCAACGGCAAGCTGGAAAACAGCGAGATCTACTTCTTCCTGCGCAGTCTGACCGTGGAGGTGCTCCTCTACCTCATGGCCCGCAGCCAGCACGCCGAGGTCAAGCGGGCGATCTCTCTTTATTTCACGAAGCTAAGCGGAGTGCGCCCGCTCATCAACGGCGAGGACCTGCAGCGTCTCGGCGTACAGAAGGGACCTCGCTACCGTGAGCTCCTCGATGCCGCCCTTTCGGCGCGGCTGAACGGAACGGTCTCCAGCAAGGAGGATGAACTGCGCCTGGTCCAGGGGCTGCTTGCCGCACTGTAGCGAATCCGCAACAGAAAGCTGCGCTAAATGGCGTAGTTATCGTCTCGTCCTTCCGTCGTTCCTCTCCGCAACCCTCCCGCTCCCTCCGCTCACATCTCGGTGGCGCCGCGCCTGGTGCTCCGTTGCAGCTTTTCTTCAAAAAAACTCCCCCTGAGAAAGGAATCGGCCCGTTTGTTGCTGATGAGGTCGTGATCCCGCACTTGTTTCTGATGGAGGAGAGTTTCGTGACGTCTTGGAAAAAGTCCACAGTGGCAGCTTTGATCTTTTGTCTGGTGTCCTCACCCTGCCTCGCGGCTGCCGAAAACTTCAAAGAGGTCTTCCTCGATGCGCTCTACGGCGGGATCACCGGCGGCCTCATCGGTGCCGCCGTGATGGCGTTCACGAAGGAGCCGAGCCGGCACCTGGAGTACCTTGGCTACGGTTTCGGAGGGGGGGCGCTCCTCGGCGCAGCGTACGGTACGGTCCGTTCAGTAAAATCGTTTGCGGAGGTGGAGAACGGCAAGGTGAAATTTGCCATCCCCACCGTCATCCCCGATATACAGGAGACAAAGTCGAACGGCAAGACCCCCTTCGTGGTGACCGCGCAGTTGCTGCATGGAAAGTTTTGACGTAAGTCAAGTTTTTGGACAGTGGCAGGGAGTCATGATCCCGTTTTCGCGTCCTTTTTGGTCGTTCTGCGGAGCTCGGTGAGGGGGTGCCATAAAAGAGCAGGCCCGCCTAACGTTCCCTCCTTTGCGAAGGGGGGACAGGGGGGATTTCCTCTTGCGGGTGCCGCTCCAGTTCCCTGCCAGTCTGCCGCAAACGTGTCGCCGACATTGCCGGGAACGCCTGCGGCTTATCCCGGCCTACATTGTCTGCTTCTTCCTTTGCAATTCCCGCTCTGTTGCTCCCCTTCGCGCATCCCTGTTATACTTCCCTTCAGAAGGGGGGGACAGATTTGGCTCTCAACGGAAGACTTCCGGACCTCAAAGGGTACACCGATGCCCTCCTCAACTGGGTGGGGGGGCGCGGCAAGATACTCATCGTGGTGCACGACAACCCCGATCCCGACGCCCTCGCCTCCGCGATGGCTCTTCGCCACCTCTTCGCGGTGCGCACCAACAGGGAAGCGATCATCGCCTTTTCCGGGATGATCGGCCGCAGCGAAAACCTGGCGATGGCCAAGAATCTCCAGATCCCCCTTACCCCCTTTCAACTGATCGAACTGAAGGCCTTCCCCGTCGTCTGCCTCCTCGACAGCCAGCCCGGCACCGGGAACAACGCGCTCCCCCCCGGCGCCCGCGTTGACCTCGTCATCGACCACCACCCGATGCGCGAGGGGAGCGCCACCTGCAAGTGGATCGACATCCGGCCCGACTACGGGGCCACCAGCACCATCCTCTACGAGTATCTGCGGGTGCAGGGGATCTCTATTGGTACTAAGCTCGCCACCGCTCTTTTCTACGCCATCAAGTCGGAGACGCAGGATCTGGGGAGGGAGGCGAAGCGCCCCGACCGCGAGGCGTATCTCACCCTTTTTCCCCTGGCCAACAAGGTCCTCCTGAACTCCATCGTGCGCCCGAGACTCCCCCGCGAGTACTTTGCCGCGCTGCACTCCGGTCTCAGGCACGCCCGGATTTACGGCAATGTGCTGGTGGCATCGCTGAAGCATGTGCAGTTCCCGGAAGTCGTCGCCGAGTTTGCCGACCTGGTGGTGCGGCTGGAAGGGGTCGAGACCGCGCTTTGCATGGGGCACGTGAACCGCCAGATGATCCTCTCCATCAGGACGGAGTCGCAGGAATTGAACGCGGGGGAGCTCCTCAGGACCGTTGTCGACGGCTACGGGAGCGCCGGCGGTCATGGGATGATGGCTGGCGGGAAACTCAACGAGACAGATGAGAGCGACGAAGCGATGACTGCCACGGAGGGGCTCATGATCCGGCGCTTCCTGGAGTACCTCGGTGTGGTGCAGGGGGAGCCGGAATGTCTCATCCCTTGACCGGCTTAGCCTGCGCCGTGCGCGCAGATACTCATGAAAGCGGTTGCCAAACAAGAGGTAAAATGTTAGTACATGGTTATGTCCCTCTTCCTCGATAACGCCGCAACATCGTTCCCGAAACCGGAATCCGTGTACCTCGCCATGGACAAGGTGATAAGGGAGATCGGGGTCGCGCCGGGGAGGGGAGGGTACGGTCAGTCACTCGCCGCGTCCAGGCTTGTATTCGAGACCCGGGCGCTCCTCGCGGAGTTCTTCGGCGTCAAGCAGATTTCCCGCCTCATCTTCACCCACAGCGCTACCGAATCCCTCAATATAGCCGTGAACGGGCTTCTCGCCGCCGGCGACCACGTCGTTACTACCTCCATGGAGCACAACGCCCTCGTGCGGCCGCTGTATCTTGCCCGCAAGCGCGGCGTCGAGGTCACCTTCGTTCCCGCAGGGAAGGACGGCGTCGTATCCGAGCACGCCATCGCCGGGGCGATGCAGAAAAACACGAGGCTTGTCGCCTTCTCGCACTGCTCCAACGTGACCGGCACGATCCAGCCTCTGGAGGCGATCGTGAAGGTGGCCAAGGGGAGTGGGGCGCTTGTGCTGGTGGACGCGGCGCAGAGCGCAGGTTACCTTCCGATCGACATTGCGGCCCTCGGCATCGATCTTCTCGCCGCTCCGGGACACAAGGCTCTCTTTGGTCCCGCGGGGACCGGGATACTCGCCCTCGGTGCAGAGGTGAAGCTCGACCCGCTGCAGGTCGGCGGCACCGGCGCCAGCTCATCGAGCCCGGAGCCGCCGGAAGAGCTCCCGGAGCGCTTCGAGAGCGGCACCATGAGCACCCATGCCCTTGCCGGGCTGAAGGCGGGTGTGGAGTTCGTGCAGGAGGTGGGGCTTGAGACGATCCGCCAGAAGGAAAAAGTCCTTGTGGACCAGCTTGTGGAGGGGCTGCGCAAGATTCCGGGGGTGACGCTGTATGGTCCGGAGAGCGGCGACCGCGGCGGCGCTCTCTCCTTCACCATCGAAGGGCGGGACCCCTCCGAAATCGGCTACACTCTCGACACCGAGCACGACATCTGCGTACGCGTGGGACTTCATTGCGCACCGGACGCGCACAGGACCATCGGCACCTTCCCCACGGGGACGGTGCGGGTAAGCCCCGGCTACTTCAACACGCCCCAGGACATCGAGCGCTTTCTGAAGGCGCTGCATTGACTACGACCACTGCCGTTACGTCTTCAGTGAAGGCTCCTCCAAGGTTGCGGTGTACTCCGGCACCCCAGAGCTGCAAGCCATTCCTGACCACCGACACTTTTTCACTGAGGCCTCTATGAAAACATTTGTTCTTGATACCAACGTCCTCCTCTACGACCCGCAGGCCCTGGAAAAGTTCGAGGAACATTCGATCATCGTCCCCATTACCGTCATCGAGGAGATCGACAGGTTCAAGAAGGACATGAACGAGACGGGGAGAAACGCCCGCCAGGTCTCCCGCATCCTCGACAAAATGCGCAAGGGGGGCTCTCTCATCAAGGGGATCCAGCTGCAAAGCGGCGGGACGCTGCGGGTGGAGATCTGCGAGGAGAAAGTGCTGAAGATGCTCCCCCCCGAGCTGCGGGAAGAGCGCGGCGACAACAGGATCCTTGCGGTCGCCGTCGACCTCATGGCGCAGCGCCCGGACGTCCCGGTGATACTGGTCACAAAGGACACGAACCTGCGCATCAAGGCGGACGCTCTCGGCCTCAGCGCCGAGGACTACGAGTCGGACAAGGTGAGCATCGATTCCCTCTTTACCGGCTATGCCAGCGTGGAGGTCGGCGCCGACCTCGTCGACCGCTTTTACAGCCAGGGGTGGCTCGACTGGCCCGCGGGGCTGCATCCGAACCAGTTCGTAGCGCTCAGCGAATTCGGCAACCCCGGCCACAGCGCGCTTGGACGTTTGGATAGCTCGTCCGGCCGTGTGGTGCCGCTGCGCGGGGTCGGGAAGGAAGGGGTCTGGAGCGTCTTTCCGAGGAACCGTGAGCAGTCGTTTGCGCTCGACGCACTCCTTGACGACGAGGTAAAGATCGTGACGCTGATGGGGAAGGCAGGGACCGGAAAAACGCTTCTCGCCATAGCCGCCGGTCTGCAGAAGACGGCGGAGGAGAATGTGTACAACAGGCTCCTCGTGTCTCGCCCGGTTTTCCCGATGGGTCGCGACCTCGGCTTTCTGCCGGGGGACATCGAGGAGAAGCTCACCCCCTGGATGCAGCCGATCTTCGACAACGTCGAGCTCCTCCTGACGGGGCATGAAGGGGAGAAACGGCACAGCAAGGGGTACAAAGAGCTCATGGCGATGGGAATCCTGGAGATAGAGCCCCTCACCTACATCCGCGGGCGCTCCATCCCGATGCAGTACATGATAGTCGACGAGGCGCAGAACCTCACTCCGCATGAGATCAAGACGATCGTGACGCGGGCGGGGGAGGGGACGAAGATCGTGTTGACCGGCGACCCGTACCAGATCGACAACCCCTATGTCGACGCCGAGAGTAACGGTCTCACCTACGTAGTGGAGCGGCTGAAGGATCAGAAGATCTCGGCGCATATCACCATGACGAAGGGTGAGCGCTCCGAGCTCGCGGAGCTGGCGGCAAACCTGCTGTAGTCCGGTGCTGCGGGAAGTTTTCAGGAGAGGGCGCGGTTGCTCGTGCCCTCTTTGCTTTTTCCCGGATGCGGCGGCTGAAGGGGAAGATGATCTCCGGAAGCGAATGTCGAACCCTCGCTGGAGGACAGGCTTCCCAGCCTGTCGCGCGGCGCGAGCCGCGTCTGCTTCCATGGCGGCTGACGCCGCCATCGCAGGCAAGATGCCTGCGCTCCAGCGCGCGGGCACCGTACGTCGGCAGAGGGAAGAAGTTGGTCTCCCGCGGCGAATGTTGAACTCGCGCTGGAGCACAGGCTTCCCAGCCTGTCCCGCGGCGCGAGCCGCGTCTGTTCCAGTTCAGCCGGCGCATGCCCCTTCTTCCCACTGATCATTCGATAGAAGGACTTCGTATGTCCTCGAATCGTGCAATAATTTACTGGATACATCACTTTTGCTCGGGTTCCGATTTATATGCTTTTACTTGCTCTAGAATCTTCATGCGATGAGACGGCTGCCGCCGTGGTGGCGGACGGTCGTGTTATCCGCTCCAACATCGTCTCCTCCCAGATAGCGGTCCATGCCGAATATGGCGGGGTCGTCCCGGAAATCGCCTCCCGCCAGCACCTCGAAGCTGTCTCGACAGTCGTCACGCAAGCCCTCGAAGGGGCGGGCGTAACCCCCGCCGACCTGAAGGGGATTGCGGTGACCCAGGGGCCGGGCCTTGCCGGCGCGCTCCTCGTGGGGCTCTCCGCCGCCAAAGGACTCGCCTTCGGATGCGGCATTCCCCTCATCGGGGTGAACCACATCGAAGGGCACCTGCTGGCAGTCATGCTGGAGCGCCCGGTGGAGTTCCCTTTTCTCGCTCTCGCAGTCTCCGGCGGCCACTCCCACCTCTATCGCGTGGACGGCGTCGGGCGCTATCGGACGCTCGGACAAACGGTGGACGACGCTGCAGGTGAGGCCTTCGACAAGGTGGCGAAGCTCCTCGGTCTGCCGTACCCCGGCGGCGTGGCGATCGACCGGCTGGCAGCCCAGGGTGATCCCGGAGCGATCCGCTTTCCCCGCCCGCTCCTCAATGACGGCAGCTACAATTTCAGCTTCAGCGGCTTGAAGACTGCGGTGCTGACTCACGTGAAGAAGCACCCCGAGTCGGCGGAAGCGGGCATTCACGACCTTGCGGCCTCTTTCCAGTGGGCGGTCTGCGACGTCCTTACCCAGAAGACTGCCGCGGCCCTCGTGGAGACGGGGCTGAACCGGCTCGTGGTTGCCGGCGGTGTCGCGTGCAACAGCGCGCTTCGCCTCTCCATGCAGAAGATGTGCGATGAGAAAGGGGTCGAGCTTTACATCCCCACCCCCAGGCTCTGTGCCGACAACGCGGCGATGATCGCGGTGCCGGGGGATTTCTACCTGTCCGCCGGGATCTCGAGCGGCCTTGACCTGGACGCGCTCCCGGTGTGGCCCCTGGATCGCCTGGCGGCACGACTTACGGAGGGGATGTGATGGAGAAAATTCGCGCCAAAAAAGCGCTGGGCCAAAACTTTCTGGTGGACAGCGGTGTTCTCACGCGCATCGTTTCCTGCGTAAAGCCGACTCCGGAGGATTTTATCCTCGAGGTCGGACCTGGGCGGGGGGCTCTCTCCCGTCTGCTGGCGGAGAGCGGCGCGCGTCTTCTCGCCGTGGAGCTCGACCGCGAGCTCATCCCCGTGCTAGGAGCTGAATTCTCCGGCGCGCAGAACGTGGAGGTGGAGCATGGCGACATCCTGCGCGTAGACCTGCGGGAGATCCTCACGCAGCGCAGCGCCGGAAAGTGGAAGGTGGCGGCGAACCTGCCGTACAATATCTCCTCCCAGGTTCTTTTCCGCTTCCTCGACTGCTGCGACCTCTTCCAGAGCCTCACCCTCATGCTCCAGAAAGAGGTGGGGGACAGACTGGTCGCGCCGCCGGCGTGCAAGGACTACGGGATACTCACTGTTTTGCTCGGGCTGCACTTCGACATCCGCAGGGAGTTCATCGTGAAGCCCGGTTCCTTCCGGCCGATCCCGAAGGTAGATTCGGCGGTTCTTACCTTCACGCCGCTGCCGGCTCCGCGGGTCGAGGTGGGGGATGTCCGCTTCTTCCGGCTCCTGGTGAAAGGCGCCTTCAGCCAGAGGAGAAAGACCCTTTACAACGCCCTGCGCGGCGCACGCGTAGTGGAGACAGATGAGGCCCTTCTGGAAGGGCTTGCCAAGAGTGGTATCGACGGAGGGAGGCGCGGCGAGACCCTCTCGTTGCCTGAATTCGCTGCCCTTTCACGGGCTTTGTTGTCCGGGAAAAGTCTGGCGTAGTAACTTCCTTTTGTGGTATATAGAGCTGCTAATCTCAGACAGGGCCGCACACGCGGTCCATGGAGGTAATCCAGATGAAGATTTGCGTAGTTGGATCCGGTTATGTCGGTCTTGTCGCGGGAACCTGCTTTGCCGAAAGCGGTAACGACGTCGTCTGCGTCGACATCAGCGAAGAAAAGATCAACGGACTCAAAGAGGGAATAATCCCCATTTACGAGCCGGGACTAAAGGAGATGGTGCTGCGAAACTGCGAGGAAGGTCGCCTTACCTTCACCACGGATATCGCCGCCGCCGTCAAGGATTCCCTGGTTAACTTCATAGCGGTCGGGACCCCTCCCGGTGAGGACGGCTCCGCCGACCTGCAGTACGTCCTGGGGGTGGCGCGCGACATCGGGCGCCACATGACCGGGTTCAGGATTGTGGTGGACAAGTCGACGGTGCCGGTGGGGACCGCCGACAAGGTGCGCGCCGCCATTGCGGAGGAGCTCGCGCTGCGCGGTGTGGACTACGAGTTCGACGTCGTCTCTAACCCCGAATTCCTGAAGGAAGGCGCCGCCATCGATGACTTCATGAAACCGGACCGTGTCGTTATCGGTACGGACAATGTGCGCACCGCAGAGCTCATGAAGGAGCTGTACTCCCCCTTCATGCGCAAGTCGGACCGCCTCATCATCATGGACATCCGCAGCGCCGAGATGACCAAGTACGCGGCGAACGCGATGCTGGCGACCAAGATCACCTTCATGAACCAGATATCGAACCTCTGCGACAAGATGGGCGCGGACGTCATGGCGGTCCGCGAGGGTATCGGCTCCGACTCCCGCATAGGCTACGACTTCCTCTTCCCCGGCGTCGGCTACGGCGGCTCCTGCTTCCCGAAGGACGTGAAGGCGCTGGCCCGCACCGCCGAGGAGTGCAACTACGACTTCATCCTCCTGAAGGCGGTGGAGGAGGCGAACGAGCGGCAGAAGCTGGTATTGCCGAACAAGATCGAGGCGCGCCTCGGCTCCGGCGGGGCTAAACCGCTCGAAGGGAAGACCTTCGCCGTGTGGGGCCTTTCCTTCAAGCCGCGCACCGACGACATGCGCGAGGCGCCGTCCTTGACGATCATCTCCCGGCTCCTCGAGCTCGGGGCGCAGGTCCGCGCCCACGACCCGGAGGCGATAAAGGAAGCACAGAAGCATTTCGGGGACCGGATCTCCTACAGCCACAACATGTACGACATCCTGAAGGGGGCGGACGCCCTCGTCATCATCACCGAGTGGAACGAGTACAGAAACCCCGATTTCGAGCGGATCAAGAACCTCCTGGTCAACCCGCTCATTTTCGACGGCAGGAACCTGTACAAGCCGGAACGGATCCGCAGCAACGGGTTCGAGTACCAGCCTATCGGCAGGAACGGCAAGGCCGGATTCTAAGGAAGATCACTTGAACGGCTTCGGGTCGGATGACCCGGAGCCGTGCAGCGACAGTGGAGGGAAAAGGCTTCATGCGTGTTCTCGTGACCGGCGGCGCCGGCTTTATCGGTTCTCATCTGTGCGAAAGGCTGTTGAAGGAAGGTCACGAGGTTATCTGCCTGGACAACTTTTTCACCGGCAGTAAAAGCAACATCTCCCATCTTCTTGATTCCCACGGTTTCGAGCTCATCCGCCACGACATTACCCAGCCGGTCCTCTTAGAGGTCGACCGGATCTACAATCTCGCCTGTCCCGCCTCTCCGATTCACTACCAGTACAACCCGGTGAAGACGATCAAGACGAGCGTCATGGGGACGATAAACATGCTCGGCCTCGCCAAAAGGGTGAAGGCGAGAATCCTCCAGGCCTCGACCTCCGAGGTGTACGGCGACCCCCAGATCCACCCGCAGACGGAGGACTACTGGGGAAATGTGAATACCCTGGGGATCAGGAGCTGCTACGACGAAGGGAAGAGGGTCGCGGAGACCCTCATGATGGACTACCATCGGCAGAACGGGGTGGACATAAAGATCGTGCGCATCTTCAACACCTACGGGCCGCGCATGGCGGAAAACGACGGCCGGGTGGTCTCCAACTTCATTCTGCAGGCGCTGCGCGGCGAGGACATCACGGTGTACGGGAAAGGGGAGCAGACGAGGTCCTTCTGCTTTGTCTCCGATCTCGTGGAGGGGCTGGTGCGCATGATGGAAGCCCCCGATTTCATAGGCCCCGTCAATCTCGGCAATCCCTGTGAAACGTCCATTCTCGACTTTGCCGAGAAGATCATCGCCCTTACCGGGTCATCCTCGCGCATAACCTACAAGCCGCTCCCCGCCGACGATCCGCGCCAGCGCCAGCCTGACATAACGCTGGCAAAAAAGAGGCTTGCGTGGGAGCCGAAGGTTGTCGTCGACGAGGGGCTCATGAAGACGATCGAGTACTTCTCCTCTGTCATTTCCGCGGGGTAACGATGCAGAAGCGGTTCTTCCTCGCTCCGGCGGCCATCATGGCGTTCATCCTCTTCTTCACCGTCTTCGGTGACCGCGGGCTGTTGATGATCAGCCGGCTGCACCGCGACCGTGACGAGATGCAGCAGCGCCTGGCTGAACTGAAGGGAGAGAATGAGAAGCTGAAACGGGAAGTCTCCGCGCTGCAGACCGACCGCCGATACCTGGAGAGCATCGCACGTCGCGATTTCGGTCTTGTGCGCAGCAACGAGACGATCTACCAGTTTCCCGCCGCGGAACAGGGGGCAGCCCCGCCCTCAGCACAGAAACCTGTGCAGACGGCGCAGAAGGTGGAGGGAAGCGCGGCACAGGGGCAGCAGCAGGCACCCCCGAAACCGGTGCTGGAAAGTAGTCAGACGGCGGAGCCGAAGCCTGCAACGAAGGTTGCACAACAGAAACCGGTCGCAAAGACAGAGCAGAAACCGGTTGCCAAGGCGGAGCAGAAGCCTGTTGCCAAGGCGGAGCAGAAGCCGGCGGCGAAGGCAGCCCCTAAATCCGCAGGGAAGGTTGAGAAGAAGGCGAAGTCGGAGCCGAAGGTCGACAAGAGAGGGGCGCAAAAGACCGAACCGTAGCCCCCTCCGGACAGAAGACGTCTTCTCCTCCCGGAAGGGAAGGGGGCGTCAGCATCAGAAAGGAACGGAAAATGAGCATGCAGAGCTGTGTAATCTGCGCCTGGCGCGAGAACTGCGCCAAAAAGTTCTGCGTAACGGACCTCGGGGCACGCTGCCCCGATTTCAGTAGAGACATCAGCATAAAGGCCGTCGACGACAGCGCGGCGGACTGTGAAAAGGGGGGTAATTCATGAAGGAGCAGCTGAGGGCGTGCATCCGGAAAGGAATAGAGGGGTGTATCGCGGACGGCACGCTTGCCAGCGCAACGGCCCCTGCCATTGTCGTGGAGAAGCCGTCTCACCCTGAGCACGGCGACTTCGCTACCAACGTGGCCATGCTGATGGCAAAAGGTGAGAAGAAGGCTCCGCGCGCCGTGGCGGAGATCATCGTCGCGAAGCTCAAGGGGAGCACAGAGCTTGTCGATTCCGTCGAGATCGCGGGACCCGGGTTCATCAATTTCCGCATCAAGCCTTCCGCCTGGCGCGAGACGCTGAACGTCATCTCCGGCGCCGGCGCCGAGTTCGGCAAGAGCACCGTTGGCCGCGGGAAGAAGGTCCAGGTGGAGTTCGTGAGCGCCAACCCCACGGGGCCGCTGCACATCGGTCACGGCAGGGGGGCCGCCACCGGCGATGCCGTTGCCTCTCTCCTGGAAGCCGCCGGCTTCGAGGTGCAGCGCGAATACTACATCAACGACGCCGGAAACCAGATGAACACCCTCGGTCTCTCAGTCCTCCTGCGCTACCGCGAGCTCCTCGGTCAGCAGGTCGACTTTCCGGAGAACTGCTACCAGGGCGCCTACATCAAGGACATCGCCGCCGATGCCGTGAAGGCATACGGCGACAGCTATCTCCAGGTCTCCGAAGATGAAGGTGTGGCCTTTTTCGCCAAATACGGCGGCAACGTGATCCTGAAGGGTATCGAGGACGACCTCGCTGCCTTCGGTGTGCGCCACGATCACTGGTTCTCCGAGCAGTCCCTTTTTGACGACGGGAAGGTTCCCGCAGCCATCGAGGAGATGCAGGAAAAGGGGCTGATCTACGAGCAGGAAGGTGCCCTCTGGTTCCGTACCACCGACTACGGCGACGACAAGGACCGCGTCGTGGTGCGCAGCAACGGGGTCACTACCTACTTTGCCTCCGACATCGCCTATCACCGCGACAAGTTCGGCCGCGGTTTCGACTGGGTCATCGACGTCTGGGGCGCCGATCACCACGGCTACGTGCCGCGCCTGAAGGGGATCGTGCAGGGGCTCGGGCGCAACCCGGACGACCTGAAGATCATCCTCGTGCAGCTTGTTTCTCTCCTGCGCGACGGCGTACCGGTGGCGATGTCCACCAGGAGCGGCCAGTTCGACACCCTGAAGGAAGTCGTCGACGAGGTCGGCCGCGACGCAGCGCGCTTCTTCTTCCTCATGCGCCGCTCCGACAGCCAGCTGGACTTCGACCTCGAGCTCGCCAAGCGCCAGAGCACCGACAACCCGGTGTACTACGTGCAGTACGCGCACGCCCGCATCAGGAGCATCTTCGAGGCAGCCCAGGAGAAGGGGGTGACCGTCGATCTCTCCGCGCCGCAGCTCGACCTCTTGCAGACCGCGGAGGAGATGTCCCTCATCAAGACGCTGGCGACCTTCCCGGAGACGCTGGAGTCAAGCGCGGTGAACTTCGAGCCGCATCGCATCACCTATTATCTGCAGGATCTTGCGGCCCAGTTCCACAGCTATTACAACAAAAGTCGTGTCATCATTCCCGAAGAGCAACAGCTCTCCAACGCCCGGCTCTTCCTCCTGCACTGCGTGGCGATCACCATAAAGAACGCGTTGACGGTCCTCGGGATTTCCGCTCCGGAGCGCATGTAGGGGCAACATCATGGTGCTTGACTACCACGACAAGCGAACCACCCAGAAGATCGACAGGAAGCCAGTACAGAAGAACCGGCCGAGGAGGCAGTCGTACGGGGTCTTCCTGGTCGCAGGCGTGGCGGCGCTGGCGCTCTCCTTTGGCGCCGGGCTTCTGACGGGGCGGATCCTGTACCGCACTCCGCAGGTTGCAGCACCTCCCGTGGTGGCGCAGGCCGCACCGAAGAAGGAAGATGCCGCCGCTGCACAGGCGAAGGCACCGGCGGCGGAGCCGTCCCTGACTTTCTACAATACCCTCCCGGCAGGGAGCAAAGGGGCGATCGGCAGCGGGATCAATACCAACCTGAAAAAGCCGGAGGCTCCCCCGGCCCAGTCCGCCGCGCCTGCACCTGCAGCGGATGCGGAAAGTGCCGCGAAGACAGCTCCCGCCGAGGGGCGTTTCGTGGTGCAGGTGGCCTCCTACCGCGACAAGGCGGAGGCCGATGCGGCCCAGGCGAAGCTTGCGGAAAAGGGGCTCGCCGCCTATGTGGCCGAATCCCGCTCGCAGGAAAACGGGGTATGGTACCGGCTGCGGATCGGGAAACGTCTTTCGAAGGAGGATGCGGAGGGGATTTCCGCGAAAGTCGGGAAGGGCGCGATCGTTCTTCCCGAGTAGACGCTGTTACCAGACCTTTGAACCGATAATCAATCCTCCAGCAACGCGTTGCTGGGGGATTATTTACGGAGAGGATAAAATGACCACACCGACCATCATCCGGTGTCCCCAGTGTCGCAAGTCGACGACGCTGACCAACAACCCCTGGCGCCCCTTTTGTTCCGAACGGTGCAAGATGATCGATCTCGGCACCTGGGCCTCCGAGGGGTATCGCGTCCCCGGGGAGAAAGCGCCGCAGAGCGAAGATGACGATTCGGACGAATAACCGCTAGGTTGACGCGCTTCAGCGCCTTTGCCACCTGTACTTGTTGATATTTTTACTGAACCGAAGGAGTCACTCTCATGTCCGAAGTACGATTGCGTTTCGCACCGAGCCCCACCGGGTACCTCCACGTCGGGGGTGCGCGCACCGCCCTCTTTAACTGGCTCCTGGCCAGAAAGCAGCATGGCAAGTTCATCCTGAGGATCGAGGACACCGACGTGGCGCGCTCCACGCAGGAGTCGGTGGACGCCATTCTGGAAGGGATGACCTGGCTCGGGCTCGACTGGGACGAGGGGCCGTTCTACCAGTCCGACAACTTCCCCATCTACCGCGAGTATGTGGAGAAGCTTCTGGCCAGCGGCAAGGCGTACAAGTGCTACTGCTCCGCCGAGGAACTCGAGGCGAAGAGGGAGGCGGCGCTCAAGGCAGGAGGGAAGCCGAAGTACGACGGGACGTGCCGCGACCTGCCGGACCAGCCGGGGAAGCCGTACGTGGTGCGCTTCAGGACGCCGCACGACGGGACCTCCGCCTGGGTGGACCTCATCAAGGGAACCATCTCGTTTGAAAACAAGGAGCTCGACGACCTGATCATCCAGCGCAGCGACGGGACCCCGACCTACAACTTCGTGGTGGTCATCGACGACGCGGTCATGGGGATCACCACCGTGATCCGCGGTGACGACCACGTGAACAACACGCCGCGCCAGATCCTCCTTTACGAGGCGCTGGAATTCCCGGTGCCGCACTTTGCACACGTGCCGATGATTCTCGGCGCGGACAAGACGAGGCTCTCCAAGCGGCATGGGGCGACGAGCGTCATGGCGTACCGCGACATGGGGTACCTGCCGGAGGCGATGGTGAACTACCTGGTGCGCCTCGGGTGGAGCTACGGCGACGAGGAGATCTTTACGCTGTCCGATCTGGTGGAGAAATTCTCCATCGAGAACGTCGGCAGATCCGCCGGCGTCTTCAACCCGGATAAGCTCCTGTGGCTCAATGCGCACTACATAAAGACCGGTGACCCGGAGCGCCTGGCGCAGCTGGTGACCCCGTTCCTGAAGCAGCGCCAGGTCGACCCCGCCACCGGGCCGAGCCTCGTGGAGGTCGTGAAGACGCTGCAGGAGAGGGCGCGCACCATGCTGGAGCTCGCCGACGGCGCGATCTTCTACTACAACAGCGACTTCGACTACGACGCGAAAGGGGCTGCGAAGCATTTCACTGCCGAGGCGCCCGAGCTTCTCGGTGCCCTGGTGGCAAAGCTGGAGGCGCTCCCTGCGTTGACGGTGGAAGCGATCGAGCAGCTCTTCAAGGAGATCTGCGAGGAGAAGGGGATCAAGCTCGGCCAGATCGGACCGGCAGTGCGCATAGCTCTTTCGGGGGTGACGGCGTCTCCGGGGATCTACGAGATGATCCACGTCCTCGGGGTCGAGGAGACGAAGAAGAGGATCGAGCGCGCGGTGGCGACGATCAAGCCGTAAAGAGCAGAAGCTGCAAACGCAAAAGAGGCGGGTCCGTAAGGATCCGCCTCTTTCCGTTTCTCCAACCAGTCCAACCAGTCCGACCAGTCCGACCAGTCCGACCAGTCCGACCAGTCCGACCAGTCCGACCAGTCCGACCAGTCCGACCAGTCCGACCAGTCCGACCAGTCCGACCAGTCCGACCAGTCCGACCAGTCCGACCAGTCCGACCAGTCCGACCAGTCCGACCAGTCCGGCGGCGCCCTACGCCTTGTTCAACGACGAGATATACCCCTTCAGTCCGAGCATGATCCCTTCTGCCGTCACGTCCTGGTACTCCGGCTCCTTCAGCTTCTGCTCGTCCCTCTCGTTGGAGACGAACGCCGTCTCCACCAGGATACTCGGCATCGTCGCCCCCACCAGTACGTAGAAAGGCCCCTGCTTCACCCCGAGGTTCTTCACCCCCGGGTACGCCGTCAGCGCCTTCTTGTGCAGCGACTTCTGCACCTCGTCCGCCAGGTGCGCAGAATCGTTTAGCTTGTAGTTCGCCATCAGGTCGAAAAGTACCGCCTGCAGCATGCTCACCTTCTCGAGACTCGTCCCGTTTTCCTTCGCGGCCAGCTGCGCTGCCTTCTCTGTCTTCGCGAGATTCAGATAGTACGTCTCTATGCCGTTGGCATTCCTGTTCAAGGAGGCGTTGGCGTGGACCGAGACGAAGAGATCCGCCCCGACGCGGTTTGCGATGGCGGTTCTCTCCTGCAGCTCGATGAAGACATCGGTGGAGCGGGTCATGACCGTGTCGATCCCCAGCTCCTCCCGGATCTTCTCGGCGAGCTTCAGGCCGACCTGCAGCACGATGTCCTTTTCCCTCGTCCCCGTCGGGCTCACGGCGCCCGGATCGTGCCCGCCGTGCCCCGGGTCTACCACGATCCTCCTGATCCTCCCTGCCTTGAAGCGCTCCTTCGGCTTTTTCGCCTTCTCCGCCACCGGCTCGGGCTTCGCCGTCTCGATGACTTCTTTCGTCGCCGATATCTCCTGCCGGCGCTCCCCCTTTATGTCCACGATGATGCGGAAGGGATCGGAGAAGGTGAAGACCTTGCTCTCCTTGATGCTGTCGAGATCGAGGACGACCCTCACGGTGGAGGCGTTGTACTGCGCGATCCGCACGCTCTTCAGCAACCCGTCCCCGACGCTCAAGTCCTTCACGCCGGGAGCGATCCGCGCTCCGAAAATGTCCAGATAAAGGCGCCCCGGGAGCTTGTGGTACTCGAAGCGTGCCTCCTCGCTCACCGCGATGGAGAGCCGGGTGTAGTCGGGGGTGGACCAGTGCTTGAGCTCCGTAACGGAGGTGCCCCCCTGCGCGAGGGCGAGAGCCGGGAAGAAGGGGGCGAGGAGAAGGGGCGCCTCGCGGGTCAGGAACTGGCGCAGCAGGAGCTGCTGGTACGGCGCGGAGAGCGCCGCGTATTTCAGAAAGTCTCGACGGTTCATCGATTTATCCCGTGAGTCATGGCTGCATCATCCTTTTCAGTTCATCGACGAGGTTCAGCGCCTCCAGAGGTGTGAGGGTCGTCACCTCCACCCCCTTGAGCCGTTCTCTCAGCAGATCCTCGCCGCTCCCGAAGAGGGAGAGCTGGGGGGAGGGGGGGCTCGACTTCTTCCGCCCTGCAGCGATGCGCGGCACCCCTTCTTCGGCGAATTCCCCCTTCTCCAGGTTCTGCAGGATCTCCTTCGCCCGTTCGATCACCTCTGACGGAAGACCGGCGAGACGGGCGACCTGGATGCCGTAGGAGTGGGAGGCGCCCCCCGGCACGATCTTGCGCAGGAAGATGATGCGGTCGTTCCACTCCCGGACCGCGATGTTGAAGTTCTTGATGCCGCTTCGGGTCACTGCGAGCTCGGTGAGCTCGTGGTAGTGGGTCGCAAAGAGCGTCTTCGCCGCATGCTTCTTGTTGTCGTGCAGGAACTCGGCGACCGCCCAGGCGATGGAAACGCCGTCGAAGGTGGAAGTGCCGCGCCCGATCTCGTCCAGGATCACCAGGCTGCGGCTCGTGGCGCCGCGCAGGATGTTCGCGCTCTCCATCATCTCCACCATGAAGGTGGAGTGGCCGCGCGCCAGATTGTCGGAAGCGCCTACGCGGGTGAAGATGCGGTCGATGAGGGGCATGCGCGCCTCGGCGGCGGGCACGAAGCTCCCCATCTGCGCCATCAGGGCGATGAGGGCGACCTGGCGCATGAAGGTCGACTTGCCGGCCATGTTCGGGCCGGTGATGATGAGGAGCTGGTTCTCGCCGTTGTCGAGCACCGTGTCGTTCGGGACGAAGCGCTCCTGCTGGTGCATCTCCTCGATGACCGCGTGGCGGCCGTCAGTGATGACCAGTTCGTGCCCCTCGTGCATGAGCGGGCGGCAGTAGCCGCGGTCGTGGGCGAGCTCGGCGAGGCTGGCGAGCACATCGAGGGTGGCCAGCCGGTCCGCGGTGCGGGCGATCCGCTCCCCCTGCGCCGCTGCCGCCTCACGCACCTCCTGGAAGAGGGAGAATTCCAGCTCCCTGATCCGTTCCTCGGCGCCGAGCACCTTCTCTTCGTATTCCTTGAGCTCGGTGGTGACGAAGCGCTCCGCGTTGGCGAGCGTCTGCCTCCGGATGTAATCCTCGGGAATGGAAGCGAGGTTTGTCTTCGTCACCTCGATGTAGTACCCGAAGACCTTGTTGTAGCGGATCTTCAGGGATCCGATCCCGGTGCGCGCCTTCTCCTGCGCCTCCAGGCGCGCGATGAACCCTTTCCCTTCGCGGCTGATGGCACGCAGTTCGTCGAGCTCCGCGTTGAAGCCGTCGGCGATGATGCCGCCGTCCCTGAGGACGAAGGGGGGATTCTCCACGATCGCCGCGCCGATGAGTGCAGAGATCTCCTCCAGCGGATCGGTCCCCGAGTTCACCTCCTGAAGGAGAGGGGAGGAGAGTTCGGCGAGCTTCTCCTTGATGGGGGGGACGCGCAGGAGGGAATCCTTCAGCGCGGCGAGGTCCTTTGCGGAGGCGGACGCCAGGCTGATGCGGCCGTTCAGTCTTTCCAGGTCATAGACGCCGTCCAGGAGCTCGCGCAGCTCCCTGCGCGCACCCGGCGCCTCCATAAGTTCCTGCACCGCATCCTGGCGCTTCACGACGCGCCCGAGATCCATGAGGGGATAGTTGATCCACTGCTTGAGCTTTCTGCCTCCCATCGCGGTGATGGTGCGGTCCATGAGGCCAAGGAGCGAGCCCCGCCGCTTCCCCTCGGAGATGGTGGCGGTGAGCTCCAGGTTTCGTCTCGTCGACTCGTCGAGGAGAAGATGCTCGTTTTGCTGGTAGCGGCTGATTCCGGTGACGTGCGGCGCGTTCCCTTTCTGCGTCTCCAGGAGGTAGTGCAGGATCGCTCCGGCGGCGGGAAGGGCGCATGTGAGCCCCTCGCACCCGAGCGTCGCCGCGGTCGCGCCGTTGAACTGGTTCCCGATAAGCCGCTGGCAGTAGTCGAGGTCGTACACCCACTCGTCGAAGTAGGTGATGGCCCGCTCCACGGTCAGGGTCGCGACCTCCCGCGCCATCTTCGGCTCGCGAAACGCAGCGGGAAGGATCACTTCGCGCGGGGCAATGCATGCCGCCTCTGCGAGCGCCCCTTGCAGGTCCTCTAGCTCGGTGACCCGGAAGTCGCCTGTGGAAAGGTCGAGAAAGGCCAGGCCGTAGCGCGCGTCGTCGCAAAAGAGGGCGAGGAGGAAATTGTTCTCCTTCGGCGAGAGCGATGCGTCGTCAACCACGAGACCAGGGGTGATGACCTTTACCACCTCGCGCTTCACGATCCCCTTGGCAGCCTTCGGGTCTTCCGTCTGCTCGCAGATCGCCACCTTTTCGCCAGCCTCAATCAGCTTCGCGATGTAAGGGGTGCAGGAGTGGTAGGGAATGCCGCAGAGGGGGACTTCGGCTCCGTCGGAGTTCTTGTTGCGGGAGGTGAGGGTGATGCCGAGGATGCGGGACGCTTTCAGCGCGTCATCGAGGAACATTTCATAGAAGTCGCCGAGCCTGAAGAAAAGGATGGTATCGGGGTAGTTGGCCTTGATCTCAAGGTACTGGCGCATCATGGGAGTCAATTCAGACATTACATAACCTTTTGAAGGGGGAAAAAGCGGCCACATAGTAGCAAAATCACGGCAGAGTGTAAAGCTCGGGGGCTCCTGAAGATCCTCTTTTTCTTGAGGTTTCCCCTGTTGTCCACGGTCCCCCTTTACCCTGATGGCGCGCCTGCATCATCTGTCGGTTCATGCAGAGGGGGCACCCCCTGACGCGCACTGGTATCACCCCCTGCATGGTTAAAAAATTACTGCATGCTAATGTTTTAGTTAGCCCCGGCGCTGTCCGGGCAGACAAAACCAGTGCCATGCAATCTGGCTGGAGAGGAGTGAAATTATGGGTTCTGAAAGGAAGATATCGGTGGTGGGGCTCGGATACGTCGGCCTTCCCGTAGCCATTGCCTTCGGAAAGGTGCGGCGCACGGTCGGGTTCGACATCAATCCGAGAAGGATCGCGGAACTGCGAGATGGAATAGACCGGACCGGTGAGGTGACGAGCGAGGATCTTGGCTCCGCGGACATCCTCTTCACCGACAGTGTGGAAGATCTGAAGAGGGCGGATTTTCACATCGTCGCAGTTCCGACGCCTGTGGACAAGGCGAAGCAGCCGGACCTGAGGCTGTTGATGAAGGCGACGGAGACGGTCGGGAAGGCGCTGAAGCGTGGCGACATCGTGGTGTACGAATCGACGGTCTATCCGGGGGTGACGGAGGAGGTCTGCCTCCCGATACTGGAGAAGGTCTCGGGGCTTGCCAGCGGGAGGGATTTCACCATCGGGTACAGCCCGGAGCGGATCAACCCCGGCGACAAGGAGCATACCTTCACCAGGATTACGAAGGTGGTGTCGGGGCAGGACGAGGAGACGCTGGAGATCGTCGCATCGGTATACTCCTCGGTTGTCTGCGCCGTGCACCGCGCTCCCTCCATCAAGGTGGCGGAGGCTGCGAAGGTCATCGAGAACACGCAGCGCGACCTGAATATCGCGTTGATGAACGAGCTCGCCCTCATCTTTGACAGGCTGGGGATCGATACGACCGCGGTGCTCGCCGCCGCAGGGAGCAAGTGGAACTTCCTGAAGTTCAAGCCCGGACTGGTAGGGGGGCACTGCATCGGCGTCGATCCGTACTATCTCACGCACAAGGCGGAGAAAACGGGGTACATCCCGCAGGTAATTCTGGCCGGCAGGAGGATCAACGACGGGATGGGGCGCTTCATAGCACACCGCGCCGTAAAGGAGATGATACGTGCCGGGCACAGCGTTCGGGGAAATTGCATCACCGTGCTGGGGCTGACCTTCAAGGAGGACTGCCCGGATCTGAGGAACTCGAAGGTGTTCGACATCATCCACGAGTTGCAGGATTATGGGGCCGAGGTGCAGGTTAGCGATCCGCTGGCGGACCGTGAAGAGGCTGCGAGGGAGTATGGGGTGAAGCTGCTCAGCCCAGAAGAGCTGAAGCCTGCCGTCGCAGTTGTGGCAGCTGTTGCTCACGCGCAGTACCGCAAGTGGACCCTTGACCAGGTGGTGAAGCTAATGGGGAAAAACCCCGTGCTGATTGACGTCAAGGGGATGTACGACAGCAAGGCGATGCTCGATGCGGGAGTAAGGGTGTGGAACCTGTAGGCTAGCGATGACCGCTGGCGCGCATCCGCGCGCCGGTTTCTTGCAGGCTCTCTCGTTGGAAGCCCCACCGTTTCCCCAGAGGTAGTTACCCGAGTATATCCTGCCGAAGATTCTTACCCCATTCCGCGGGGGCGTGAGCCGCGGTGGCGGCTTCGCCGCCAACGCAGGCAAGATGCCTGCGCTCCAGCGTGGGGTGCCCCGTGGTGCGGGGAGGCCGATCTCGTACCAGCTTCACTGCGATGCCGGGAACGCCTGCGGCTTATCCCGGCCTACATGTGACGGTGATCGCCGCGCTGGAGCATAGGCTTCCCAGCCTGTGCCGCGGCGCCAGCCGCGTAACCTGTGGCGGCTCCGCCGCCAACGCAGGCAAGATGCCTGTGCTCCAGCGTGGGGCGCCCCATGGTGCGGGAAGGGGGATCTCGTACCAGCTTTACAGCAATGCCGGGAACGCCTGCGGCTTATCCCGGCCTACATGTGACGGTGATCGTCGCGCTGGAGCATAGGCTTTCCAGCCTGTGCCGCGGCGCCAGCCGCGTAACCATGGGGAGCAGGGAGCCGCTCCCTCCTCCCGCTGCACTCTTTGCTCCCTCTGTTGCCAATGTCTCCGCCAGAGGAATATACTGATTCCTAAGGCGAAAACGGGAGCGGTCAATGGCAGGGAGGTGAGGATGTACACTTCGGTATGCAAAGGAACGGAAGGGCATGCCTACCCGCACGATCTCGTCGAGTTCATCTATCAGCAATGGCGCAGTCCCAGTTTCATCGAGAGACTCTGCTGCGCAGGGGGTGATACTTCTCTGCAGCTCCCCGATCCCGTGGTCCTGGAACAGGTCATTTCCATCTGCTACCAGGCGAGCCTTCTGCGGGAGGAAGAGCGCCCTATCATGTTTCGCCTCATCCTGCGCGACGCGGAGCTCTTCCCGGTGGAGGAGGGGCCCCCAACGGGGCTGCATCGCCTCATCTTCTCGAAGCTCCGCCCTTTCAACGAGTATGAGCTCCATCGCCTCGCCCCCGCTGCCGATTTCCACCGGACCCTCATCGGTGTGACCACCGTCTCCGGCGACGGCGCCCACATCTGGGGTCTCGTGCATTCTGGCGCGCGCTGGATGCAGTCGGTGTACGGCGGCCGCAAGACGTTCGCACCCCTTCCCCTCGCCCTCGTGGTTTATGTAACCGGCCCTGGCCACATCACTGTCTGCGTCGGCTCGGAGATCGTCGCTTCTCTCATCGGTGGACAGATCAATTGCCCCACTCTCGATGTCTTCAACTCACGCTGGATCGCCGACAGCCTCGCCACGGTGCGAGCGGAGATGTGGGAGATGCATCTCGCCGCCCGCGCACGCTCCGAGACGCGGTGGGCCACGCTCGATCCGGAATTCGGGAAGAACGTGGGGCAACAGGTCATGCGACGCATCGTCAGCGTGGTGCGCAACTCTCATCACGGCGGCATGCTGGTCTATCTCCCGCCGGAAATGACCCAGGAGATTCTTGGCGACAACCGCTACATGACCATCAAGTACCAGTTCCTGGAACTCGAGTCGCGCGAGCGCTTCCGCAGACTGACGCTGCAGATCATGAACACCATGGCAGAGGTGCATGGCCCGTACGAGGCTGGAAAGATGGTGGGGTGGCAGGAGTATGTGACCAGCAACGACGAGGCTATAGCCCTGCTCGATGAGGCGATATTCGATGTGGCCCACTTCATGGGGGTGCTTGCTGCGGTGGACGGGGCGGTGGTTATAACGAAGCGACAGGAGCTTCTCGGTTTCGGCGGGGTCATTTCGGGGGACATCGACAAGGTGGCGACGGTAAATCACGCTCTTGATATAGAGGGGTCCGTTGTGGAGCCTGTCTCCAGTGAAGGGGTGGGCACCCGCCACCGTGCCGCGTACCGTCTCTGCCAGGAGTTGCACGAGGCGATCGTGCTGGTGATCTCCCACGACGGGAACGTTCAGATCGTGAAGTGGCACAACGGTTCTGTCACCTACTGGGATCAGGTGCCCGCCGGCATTCCCGGCTTCTAGTCCACATCGACGTTACGCACCCCCTCCGGCCGCCAGGCTGGAGAGATGACCTTCGACCCGCCATCACTCCCGAGCAGCGTCCCAAAGGTAACGGAAAACTCGCCGAAGCGGTTGTTTACGTCATCCATGGCGCTTGCCAGGGCCGCCTTCTTCTGCTCCTCGGGAAAGAGGGCGAGCTGCTGGTTGTGGTAGCGCAGATTGCTGATCTTCACCCCGAGGAGGCGCACCGGCTGCGTGAGGACGATGGTGTCCAGAAGCTTCACGGAGGCGCGGTAGATCTCGTCGCTGTTGTTCGTATGGGAGGGGAGGGTGGTCTGCTTTCCGAAGGTGGTGAAGTCGGCATAGCGGACGGTGAGGGTGACGGTCTTTCCTGCGACCTGGTACTTCCTCGCGCGGCGTCCGACCATCTCGGCGAGCTGCAGGAGGTAGCGCACGATGTCGTCCCGCTCGGTCAGGTCGTGGTCGAGCGTCGTGCTGTGCCCGACGCTTTTTACCTCTTCCGCCTCCTCGCTCGGCACGACAGGCGAGTCGTCTACGCCGAGCGCCATGTAGTGCAGCCTTTCGCCGGTCACACCGAAGCTCTTCCTGAGGATATCCACAGGGAACCTGGCAAGTTCGCCGCAGGTGCGGATCCCGAACTTGGCGAGGTGCTGCTGCATTTTCGACCCGATGCCGCACAGCTCCTTGATCGGCATCCGTTCGAGAACCTTCCTGACCTGATCGGGGGCGATGACGGTGAGCCCGTCCGGCTTCTGCATGTCGGAGGCAAGTTTCGCGAGGAGCTTGTTGGGGGCGATCCCCACGGAGCAGGTAAGGCCGAACCGCTCCCGGATGCGGGATTTGATGGCGCGGGCTATCTCCTCTGCGGAGCCGAAGAGGGCGAGCGATCCGGTGACATCGAGGAATGCCTCGTCGATGGAGAAGACCTCCACCATCGGTGTGTACTCCCGCATGATCGCCACGATCTGCGTCGAGGTGTAGGTGTATTTACGGTTGTTTCCCACCACCAGGATGAGCTCCGGGCACTTCTGGCGCGCCTCCCAAGTGTTCATCCCGGTCTTTACCCCAAAGGCGCGGGCCTCGTAGGAACAGGTGGTGATGACGGTGCGCTTCGCCGCACCGATGACGGCGATCGGCTTGCCGCGCAGATTGGGGTTGCTCTGTTGCTCGACCGACGCAAAGAATGCGTTCATGTCGATGTGCATGATGGTGCGGGTGTGCTCCAGGCTCATGGCTTCTTCCGTCTCTGAATGATAAAACGAGAGAGGGCAGAGTAGCGCAGAGGGGATGAAAAAACAAAGGTTTTGTGCTGCCGCACGAGGCGCGGCGGGCGGCGATAGAGCAGCCGAAACGGCCGCGGCCAGCCGCGCACCCGCCGGCCTACTCGTCCACCACCCCCTCCAGGGTCCAGTTGTGGTCGGACGAGTTGTAGATCAGCTCGAAGAGGTTCGCGCCGTCGCTTACCGCGAAATGCAACCTCGTGGCATCCCCCTCCCTGTCCTTCCAGAAGTAGGAAAGCTCCGTCACTGCATGTTTCTTCTTGCGCCACTCGAACCACACCGGCCTTATGGTGCTGCCGGGTGCGAAGATCGCTGCGACCCGTATCATCTCCCCGTGCCTCTCCATCGGCTCACTCCATCTGCCGGTAGATGCCGACTACCTTTCCCACAATGGAGACTTCCCCTTCCCCTTCCTTCACGATGATGGCCGAGTAGTTCGGATTTTCAGGCTGGAGGCGGATCTGGCGCCCTTCGCGGTAAAAGCGCTTCAGCGTCGCCTCCCCCTCCACCATAGCCACCACGATGTCGCGGTTCGCAGCGGTCGGCTGCGGGCGCACCAGGGCCAGGTCCCCTTCCTTTATGTGGGCGTGGATCATGGAGTCCCCCTTTACCCGCAGAAAGAAGGAGCCTCCGCCCCGCAGCTGCGACTGGTCGACTGCGAAGTATCCCTGTATATCCTCAAAGGCGGGGTGCAGCGCTCCGGCGCGTACCGTGCCCACGATCGGGAGCGCTGTCCCCTGGGCCTGTTGAACGAGAGAGATCCCGCGGGAACTCCCCTCGTGGCGGCGGATGTACCCTTTCTTCTCCAGAGCTTCCAGGTGCTTCATGACCCCCAGTGTCCCGCTCACCGAGAGCTTCTTGCCGATGTCGCGCAGACTCGGGGGGTAGCCGTATTCGTTGAAGTATTCCGTGATGATGTCCAGCACCTGCTGCTGCCGGGAGGTGAGCTGCTCCATACCGCCTCCAATTGTTTATCGTATGGTAACCTTACCAGATGGTAACCATAGGGTGTCAAGGGGGATATGCAGGATTTTGCGAGACGCAGCGGGATCTAATGGTTCACTCTGGAATAGAGGGGAAGGTCATTGCAGGAGATCAGTTTGCCCCGCGCTGGAGCGTAGGCATCTTGCCTGCGATGGCGGCGCGGCCGCCACAGACCGCGCCGCTGGCGCCGCGGCTACAGGCTGGGAAGCCTGTGCTCCAGCGCGGCGCCACTGGCGTGGAGGAGATGAGTGAGAGCAAGCCGCCGGCAGCGCGTTCCTCCCCTTTCAAGGGGGAGGACAGGAGGGGGATGGGGTCGGCGCGGCCAACTCTACCCATCCCCACCCTGTCCCTCCCCTTGAAAGGGAGGGGACGCCTGAGCTCGTGCCCTGCTAAAGGAACAGGTTCCTTGAAGGATACAGGCCTCACCGGACTCCAGCATATGCAGATGGAAAGGGAGTTGAATTTCCGAGTGACGGCATTAGACTTTGGTTGCCGCAAAGCATGAGAGGGCTCAAATTTTGCTATCAAAACGGGGGGGGAGATGCTGAACCTGCTCTTATCCATAGGAAAGATCCTGCTTATTTCCCTGCCTCTCTTTCTTACCCTGCCTCTGCTGACCTCTGAAGATCTCGCTCGTGCCGAGGAACCAAAAGCCTCACCCGAAACCCACGACCCCTTCCTGGCAATGGCACCGAACAAGACTCCACTCGCCGGGAGGGAGTACCGCACTCTCTTCATGGGTAGAGAGGTGGAGATCCCGCCGAGGGACCGCAGTCATGTGTCCGCCATCACTCTCGGCGGGGCGTACGCCATGCCGAAAGTGGGCAACCAGGACGGCACCCCTATTTTCAGCCTCTTTTTCAGGCGCTTCTGGGCCAACTCCCGCACGCGCGATCTCGTCAGCGGCTTTGTGAACGACCTGGAGTACGACCGGGGAAAGGGGCCGCTGGAACTGGTGCTGCGCTTCGAGAACGACACCCGGCCATTCGACCGGAAAGAGGTTCTTAACAACCGCGAAATCAACGGATCCTCCCTGTACTGGGGGACGCTCATCGGGTCGATCGGCCCCGGCCTCCGTTTTCCGATTCCCCCCTACGAGATCGACAACGACATCCGGGTGCAGCTCCTGGCCAATGTCGGCTATTTCTACGCGAAGAAGAGCAGCGATACCGCTCCCGATGCGGTGGTCCCCCCCGACACCATGCTCTACGGCACGAAGTTGCGCCTGCGCTACGACGGCATGATCCGCAACATCCTCGAGCTGCCGCACCGCGGCACGGCCGCCGGATTCGATCTCCAGTTCATGCACCGCGACCGCTGGTCCGACTTCCATACCCTGGGGAGCACCGTCTTTAGCGAGGCGCACACCCGCGACTACCTCCAGTTTTCCGGATATGCCATGGCGGCTGCCGACATCCCGGGGCTCTCGGAAAAAAACCGGCTCCTCCTTAGCATCCACGGCGGCACCGCCAAGACAAGCAGCATCGACCGCTTCAACGCCTTCCGCATCAGCGGCGGCCCCTTTCCGACAGAGACTGACGACCTGTACCGTCCCGATTATGAAGGAACGATGTTCAACGAGCTGATCGTCGCGAACTACCTCCTCGCCTCTGCTGAATTTCGCCGTCAGCTTACCTTTTTCAGCTACCTCGGGCTGCGCGCCTCCTATATCGGAGGGGATCTTGCCCGGCTCACGGACGGGAATGAAGTGGTATTCAGCAAAAGGGAAGGGTTTGCCCTCTCCGCCAATTTCGACACCGGCTTCTTCTGGGACTCGTCCCTTCATCTCGCGTACTCGTGGGATTCAGGCTTCGTGCGGGACGGCAGGTCCGGGAGCGGCATCATCCTCACCTGGAACAAGGAGTGGTAGTCCCCCCCTCACCATTTTCCTCTCAAAGTTCCTGACAAAGTCACAGTGGAAACCGTTATTCTCATAACTGCCGCGTAATCACTTGACCGTCTCCGACTCTCTCTTATAATGCCTCCATGTTCTTTGTTGCAGTGATTGCCGGAGGTGCTGTAGTGCGCTTTTCACCAATGTCCGTGAGTGAAGGAAGAAGTTATGCAGTCAGCATTTTCCTCTTTTGCATCCTTTTCTCCTTTCCATCCATTCTTCTCGCAGCCCCAGGGGGCGCATCTCCGGTACTGCGGCAAGAGCTCTCAATCTCCCTGCAGCCGGAGAAGCACCTCGTGGCGGGAGAGACGACCGTCACCCTTGCTTCTCCTGGTAAAGTGGAACTCTTCCTCGCGCCGTCAGCGACTGTCCAGCGCGTGTCAGTTCACTCGAAAAAGGTTCCCTTCACCTTCCACGGCGGCATTCTTTCCGTCGACCTCGGTGGAACGGAAGGTCCCGCAGCTCTTACGATAGCTTTCCGTGCAGAATTCAACGACCAGGTAGCGGAACATCCGTCGAGCAGTGAGGAGCCGACCTACGGCGTGAGCGGAGCCATCACCTCTCGCGGCACCTTCCTCGGCGCCGGGTCGCACTGGTACCCGACCCCTCCCGCTGTGCCTCTGGCGCGTTCCGTGCGGGTGGAGGCCCCGGCCGGAACGGAGGCGCTCACTTCCGGGCGCAGGATCTCCCATGAGACGAAAGGGGGAGTGTCCCGCTCTGAATGGGCTGAGGCGCATCCGGTGGGAGAGCTTTCCCTCTCCGCAGGTCCGTACCGGATCGCGCACAGAAAGCTCGGCGAGATCGATCTGTACACCTACTTCTACCCCGACAACGCTTCGCTCTCCGACCGGTACCTGGACGCGGCGACGCGCTACATCACCTTTTACAGCGCGCTCTTTGGCACCTATCCCTTCGAGAAGTTCGCCGTGGTGGAAAACTTCTTCCCCACCGGCTACGGCCTTCCCTCCTACACGCTCCTGGGAAGTACCGTTATCAGGCTCCCCTTCATCATCAATACCAGCTTTCCCCACGAGATCGCCCACTCCTGGTGGGGTAACGGCATCGAGGCGGACCTCGAGACCGGCAACTGGTCGGAAGGGCTGGTGACCTACCTCGCCGATTACCTCCTGAAGGAGAAGGAGTCTCCCCAGGAGGCGCGCGAGTACCGGCTGCAGATTCTCTCCGACTACGCCTCCCTCGTCACTCCGGAAAAGGAGTTCCCCCTGCGGCGTTTTATCGGAAGGGTCGACTCCGCATCCCGTGCCATTGGCTACGGAAAAGGCGCCATGCTCTTTCACATGGTGAGGCGAAAGATCGGGGACGACCCCTTCTTCCAGGCGCTTCGCGAGGTGCGCCAGAAGAGGATGTATGGAACTGCAAGCTGGGACGACTTCATCGCCGCCTTTTCCCGCGCGGGAGGGAAGGACCTCGCTCCCTTCATGAAGCAGTGGCTGGAGCGCCCGGGCGGCCCGAAGCTCTCCCTTGCGAACGCTACGCGCAGCCGCTCCGGTAGCCAGTGGCAGGTGGCCGGAACGGTGCAGCAGGCTCGCCCCACTTTCGAGCTGGAGGTGCCGGTGCGGGTGGAGGGCGAGAGGGAGGAGACGGGGACAGTCGTGCAGGTAGCGGCCTCCGGCAACCCCTTCACCCTCAGCACGAAGACCCCGCCGAGCCGCCTCCTTCTCGACCCGGGCGCGGAGGTCTTCCGCCTCCTCTCCCAGGCAGAGCTGCCGCCGACGGTCAACAGGCTGAAAGGGGCGCGCGGCGTCGTAACGGTTGTGACGAAAGGGTGTCGCGCGAAGCCGGAGACGCTGAAGCTCCTCCTTCGTTCACTCGACCAGGGTGACTCCATCGTTCTGTACGAGGAAAACGCCGGCCGCGAGATCCTCGCGGCGAACGACCTCCTCATCTGCGGCGAGCCCGCGGCAGGCCTCCTCCCGGCACTGCCGCGGGAGGTATCTGTCTCGCGCGGGACCTTCACGGTTCAGGGGGAGGAATTTTCCGGCGGGGACGATCTCCTCTTCCTGGTGCGCGAGAACCGCCTCGCGCCGGGGAAGATCGCGGCGCTTTTCCTTCCGCTGTCGGAGAGCGCTGCCGATAAGTACGTGCAGAAGATCACCCACTACGGCAAATACGGCTATCTCCTCTTCTCGGGTGGGGGGATCAAGCGGAAGGGGTCGTTCGCCCCTCCACCCGGGCCGAGCGTGGTGGAGTTCGAGTAGTGTAGGGGAGGGCTGTTATGGCACGCGCACTTTCTTTCCTCCTTTTCCTCGTTCCTGCCGTGGCGGGCGCCGCAGATATCTCCTCCCTTGCGCGCTGCAGCACCGCGGTCTTCGCCGATATCAGCCGCACGCGCACCTGGTCCGGGAAGGCACCTGCCTGCTGTCCGCAGCTCTCGGTGGAGACGACCGCATCCGGTGTCGTGGTGACCGCCTGGGGGGTGGAACAGGGGGGGATGGGGTGGATCGAGAAGGGGTTCTCTGCCACCATGGAGTTCCGGGAGCTCGCCGGGAAGAAAGAACTCGCGCAGGCGACGAAGGATGTCCTGGCGCGGGCCCGCCGTCTGGAGCGCTGCCTCGAGTCGCTGCAGGAGGTCTACGACCCGCTCGAATGC
Organism: Geomonas sp. RF6; assembly: GCF_021044625.1. Lineage (NCBI taxonomy): Bacteria > Pseudomonadati > Thermodesulfobacteriota > Desulfuromonadia > Geobacterales > Geobacteraceae > Geomonas > Geomonas sp. RF6. The sequence continues at coordinate 4,343,156 of NZ_CP087999.1, forward strand.
CAGCGCAAGGGGACGCGGGAATATCTCTCCGGCGAGGAGACGGGGGTAGAGGACCGGGAGACACTCTGGCTCGACGACGACGGGCGCGCCTGCGTCGTCCACTACGCCACGGGGAGCAGCTCCGCGACACCGACACTTCCTCCCACCATGGACGGTGACCCCCTCCCTCCGGGGGTGAACCTGGACATCTACCTAAGAAACGGGGGGCGGCGCGGCCGGTAACCTCCGCCAGCGTGACAGCGGTCACACCGTGATTCCCGCTGCCGTGCTATCCTCCCCCGCATTCCGCCGGAGATATGGTTAATCGAAAATACTAAAACTTCCGCGAGGAAGTGACGGAAAGCCTACAGGGTCTCACCGAGACAGCCGGGTTGCCGAAATATCGACGCGATATTCGGCCCCGGCTTTTTCATTTTTCGGGATCAGGCGTTTGTGCAGCCAAGAGAGGAGGGTCTATTGTTCAACCTGAGCTGGAGTAGAAGAAAGGTTCTGAAGGGGGCGCTTTTTGGTGCCGCGTTTCTTCTGAGGGGGCTCCCGGCGCTCGCCGAGACGGCTGGATACGGAACGCTTCCAGAAGGGAGGCTTTCTTTTTATAATATCCATAGCAGGGAGCGCCTCGCTGTCACCTATCGCGACCTCTTCGGCAACTACGACGCCGCCGCCATGGAAGCGATCAACAACATCCTGCGCTGCCGCTACACGGGGAAGAGTGCCTCCATGGACGTCCAGGTCATCGAATACCTGAACCTGATCGACAAGAACCTCGGCGGGGGGAACGACATCCACGTGGTCTCCGGCTACCGCTCGCCGGAGTTGAACGCCCTGCTGGGGCGCGAGAGCAGAGGGGTGGCGAAAAGCAGCCTGCATACGAAGGGAAGGGCCATCGACATCATGATCCCCGGCATCGCGACCGATACCTTGAGGGAATATGCCTATTCTCTCGCCTGCGGCGGGGTCGGTTACTACCCGAGGGAAGGGTTTGTGCACATCGATTCGGGAGGCTTCAGGATTTGGTCCGGGAGCTGATTGGAGCAGGGGAGGAGGGGGATTCACAGGAAAAGAGTCGCGAGGTAGCAATTCCAATCTTTCGGGTATACTAGTACGGTTCGCTACCCTGCCGGAAAGGAGGTTTGACTATGAGGAGAAGTCGCTATAACAGCAGGATCCCTCTCACCGAGGTCGTGAGCAAGATCAAGGAGACCGAAAGGGTATGCGCTGTTTGCGGATCCGAGCTGGAGATCGAACCTGAGAGCGGCGAACTGCATTGCCCCGTCTGCGAGGAGAACGCGGCCCCCTGAGGGCGGGGCGGTAACGGCGCGGCAAGAACCGAGGAGGCAGGTCCCGGCTCTGGCACCTTTGCAAGGAGATTCAGCGATGTCACAGGAACAGGATGCCGAGGAGCTCAAGAACCTTCTGCTGGAAAGGAAACGGAGGCTTTGGGCCGAACTGAGGGAGGAAGTCTTTCACAACAGGGCGGAGGACCTGAGCAGTCAGTACGACATCCCCCAGGACAACGGGGAAGCGAGCATGCTCTCCGAGCTCACCGACGAGGGGCTCGGCGTCGCGGATGTGCGGCGGGAGGAGCTGACGAAGCTCGAAGAGGCGGAGCGCAAGCTGGAAGAGGGGACGTACGGGATATGCCAGGAGTGCGGCGAGCCGATCGGGATCGCCCGCCTCAATGTCATGCCGTACGCGACACACTGCGTGCAGTGCCAGTCGGAGCAGGAGGAAAAACCCCCGGCGTCGAAAATCTAGACCCTCGCCATGCGCGCTGAACGCGGGGCGCGGCAGCAGAAACGGGCGCCGGGGAGGGGCGCTACAGGAGCGCGTCGATCGCCTCCAGGTCCATGCTGTTCTCGGCATTGGCCATGATCCAGGCGAGTTTCTCCTCGTCCTCGAAGGTGATCTTCGCTACATCCTCGGCGAGAGCGGAGTAGACCGAGGCGGTTTCCCTCTCCACACGGATATAGGGGATGTTGCTGTCGTTCAGGATCTGCTGGCTGATGCGCGAAACGGGGGTGTGGCCGCAGACGACGAGTCCCGCGATCTTCTGCTTGTAGGCCGGGATGTGGTACAAGCTCGACAGCGTGACGATGAGCTCGTCGCGGGAACTTGTCAGGATCATCAGGGTGGAGTCTTTCAGGGAGTCGATGACCGTCTGGGAGGAGGCGGCTCCGAGGTGGATGTTGTTGATGATGCGGCTGCGCTCGTTGTGGTCCCCCTGCAGCGGCAGGTCGAAGAGCTTGCAGATGTGCGCGAGGGTGGGGTTGGCGAGAACCGCGGAGTAGTTGAAGCCGTCGATGACGCCAAGCCCCATCGGGGCGAAGGCCATCTGCAGGAACTTCTTGGTGACGTCCTTCTTCTTGCTGATCAGCTTGTTGACGATGATTCCCCGCACGTCCGCCCCCTCACGCTCGTACAGGGCGAGGTTCAGGTGCACCGCGTCTATGACGCGTCCGATGCCGCTTTCCGAAACGATCATGACCGGCGCGTCGATGAGCTTTGCCACCTTCGCGTTTGAAAGCCCGATCACCGCCCCCACGCCGCCGTGACCCGCCCCCTCGATGATGAGGAAGTCGTACTTCTCCTCCATCTCCCGCACCGCCTGCACCACGCAGTTTGCCAGCGACAGCCCGTCGAGTTTCCCCGCCAGATAGAGCTTTGTGAAGTCCTTGTGCAGCGCCACCGGTGACATGATCGGCAGGTCCTCTTCCATGCCGAATGCCTTCGCCATGAGGAGGGCGTCCATGTCCACCAGGAAATCGTTGTGCATGAGAGTTTTGGGGCCGAACGGCTTGATGAAGCCCACCCGCTTGTATTTCTTCCGGGCGAGATGCATGAGGGAGATGCTGATTGTGGTCTTGCCGCAGTTCTGACCGGTCGCGGCCACGTAAATCTTCTTTGCCATTTATGCCACCCCTTTTGGATGCATCATGTTTACATGCCGACAGGGGCGACGTCAAGCACAGTCATACAAACTTCAACAACATCATGGAGATGTCGTCGTTGGAGGACTTCGTGCCGGTGAAACTGTACACTGCATCCAGAACGGAGTTGATGATCTGTTCCGAGGAGAGGGTGTGGCAGGCGGAGAGGACATCGCGCAGGCGCTTCAGGCCGAAGAGCTCTCCCTCCGGACCTTCCGACTCGGTGACGCCGTCGGTGTACAGGAGGAGGATGTCCCCTTTCTCGGTGTGCATGGAGAGCTCGTCGAAGCGCACCCCGCTGTGCACACCGAGGATCAGCCCATCCGCGTCGAGGGGGTAGAAGGTGTGACTCCCCGGGCGGTACAGGAGGGGGGGAGGGTGCCCCGCGTTGGTGTAGGTCAAGAGGTGCGTTTCCATGTTGTAGCTCAGGTACGCCATGCTGATGAAGAGCTCGGCGCGGCTCAGATCGCCGTAGAGGATTTCGTTCAGCGAGGAGACAATCTCAGCGGGCCTTTGCTGCGTCTGGTGCTGGGCGCGCAGGACGCTGCGGGTCTCCACCATCATCAGTGCCGCCCCGACGTTGTGCCCGGATACGTCGGCGATCACCATGTCGACCTCCTCGTTCTGCAGAAAGAGGTCGTAGTAGTCCCCCCCTATATGGGTGGCGGGGACGCAGCGGCAGGCGCACTCGATGCCGGGGAGGGGTGGAGGGGTGGAGGGGAGGAGAGAGAGCTGGATCTCCTTTGCTATCTCCATCTCCTTCAGCATGCTCGCGTTCTCGAGGAGTGCACGCTCCGCGGCCTTGCGCTCCGTTATGTCCTGCTTTATGCAGATGAAGTTCTGGATACGCCCTTTCTCGTCGGTTACCGGCGTGATCGTCTGCTCTTCCGGGTAGAGGGAGCCGTCGCTGCGCCGGTTCACCATCTCGCCGTGCCACACCTTTCCGGAGTTTATGGTGGCCCACAGCTCGCGGTAGAACTTCAGGTCGTGAAGGTCCGACTTCAGAAAGCTGAGCGGCTTCTTCATCGCCTCCTCGTCCTGATACCCGGTCATCTTGATGAAGGCGGGGTTCACCCAGATGACGTGCCCTTCGCTGTCCGTGATGACGATGGCGTTCGCCGCAGCCTCCAGCGCCGCCCCTTGCAGCTTCAGACTCTCCTCGGCGCGCTTTCTCTCCGTTATGTCCTTTATGAGCCCGTCGTAGGCGATGAGCTCCCCCGCATCGTTGTGCCGGGGAACGATCGTGTTGATGACCCAGCGGATCGAGCCGTCCTTGTGCACGAGCCGGTGTTCCAGCCCCGGCACTTCCTTCCCCTTCAGGAGCTCCTCGGTGAGGTGCATGACAGCGGGACGGTCCTCCTCCACGATCATCTGGTACCACAGGAAGGGGTTGTTGACGTAGTCGTCGTGGCTGTAGCCGGTGATTGGGAGGCACCCCGGCCCGTGGGAGGTCTTCACGACCTGGCCATCCTTCAGCTTCACCGTGTAGATGTAGTCGGTGACCGCGTCGACGAGCCTCTTGTAGCGCCTCTCGCTGCGCACCAGCGCCGCTTCCGCTTCGCGTCTTTTGCGGCGCACCTCCGCTTCCTGCATCTCCCGCTCAATGGCGGGGACGATGCGGGAGATGTTCCCCTTGATGAAGTAGTCGTTCGCCCCCGCCTTCATGGCGTTCACCGCGGTGTCCTCACCGATCTTCCCGGAGACGATGATAAAGGGGAGGTCGAGCCCGCTCCTGCGCACGAGGTTCAGGGCATCCAGTCCGCTGAAACCGGGGAGGACATAGTCGGAGATCACCACGTCCCACCTCTCGTCCTGGAGGGCGGCCTCCATCGCGGCAGCGCTCTCCACCCGTTTGGCGACGGGGGAGTAGTCGCCGCGCTTCAGCTCGAAGACGAGAAGGAGTGCGTCGTCCTCGGAGTCTTCCACAATGAGGACGTGCAGCGGCTTCGCCATGGGAAGAGGTCCTTTCCGCTTTGATCGATCGCTCGCGCCTTCCCCCCGTGAGGGAGGATCGGCACCTGACTTTTGCAATGAGCAATAGCCGCAAGAGGGGGTGGGCGTTGGCAGAGGCGCCGCGACGCGGGGTGGCGTTGACGAGTGCGCCGAAAGTCAGGCCAACTATACCATAAATTGCTTACGGAAAAAGTAAAGGGGGATGGGGGGGAGGATTTTGTTAATTAACAACTGCAGGGAAAAAGTCAGGTCGGGAGGATGCCGAAGTGGCCGAGCCAGCTGTCGAAGATGGCAACCTTCTCCTCGCCGAAACGGGCCAGAGACCTGCGCACCTCGTGCACGCTCTTCTCCCTGTCCAGCTCCCCCTGCTTCTTGGAGAAGAAGAGGTCGGCGAGAGTGACGATGCGTTCCTCGTCGGAGATCGGTGACATCTCTCTCTGGGGCAGGGGGAGCTTCTGCGCGACGATTTCCAGGGCAGTGAGTCCAACCCCGATGTGGCGCTCGCATACCAGGGCGTGGCGCGGCATCCCCTCGCGCTCCAGGATCTCCCTGCCGAGAATGCCGTGGCATATGTAAGGGGCCTTCCCGAAACAGTGCATGTCGGGGGCATGTATCCGGGAGACGCCGATGTCGTGCAGGAGGGCTGCCTCCTCGATGAAGGGGAGGTCGAGGGCGAGGTGCCGCTGCGAGCGCGCTATGGAGAGCGCCTTGTCGGCAACGATGCGGCTGTGTTCGCTCACCGTCTCGAACCCGATGAGGTTGCCGTCGAAGTATTTCTGGAGGATTTTCAAAGGGGACACGGGCTGCTCCGATCTCGATTCCTACTTCTTATAGTAGGAGCTTTCCGGCCGGGAGGCAAGGAAAGCGTGAGGGGAGGGGGGGCGGCTCGCCCCCCCGAGACTCATCTAGGGCTTTTCCCTGTGGGGGGTGGTCTGGTCGAAGCGGGTCGGATGCTCTGCCGAGTGCTCCTGCGGTGACGTTTCCGGATCGTGGCAGTTGCCGGCGTCAGAGCGGTTGTGCCCCATCGTCTGTTCGAGGTTTTCGAGGTGGCAGTGGCTTCTCACCTCGCAGGTGTAGTCGTCAAAGTGCACATACGAAGTCGATCGCATTCCTTCCTCCCATGCACCGCGGGGCCAGCCCCGTTCTTCCGGGGAGCCTGGTGCGAGTAAAACCGCGCTTCATCGGGACTTTCAGGCGTGGGCAGTGTTTGACCAGAAGAATCTAGTACAGTCGGGGATGAAATTCAACTTAAAATCGCCTGTTTGGGGGCGCAAGGATGGTGCGAAACCTTTACTCCCCGGCCGTTGATGGTCCTTCAATTGACAACCTGCCGGTATTGTGGAACCGCTGCGGTTCAAATCCCCCCCCTTCGCAAAGGTTCTTACGCGAATTCCGGGAAAGCCGTAGTATGTTCCAATGAAGGGCGGCACGAGGCCTCGCGTCCCCTCCTTTGCGAAGGGGGGACAGGGGGGATTTGACTTGGCCAGGACCCTACTGCAAGTGCGCAACTGCTGTGATCTCAAGCGATTTTTTGATTTCCACTTTGCAAAAAACTGGTGGGGCGTATGTCGTTGATCCGCAGCACTGCGGTTCGATGTCCGAGATGTACTGTTAAACGGGCTGCGGTTCTGGAGGAGACTTGAAGATCAAATCCCCCCTGCCCCCCTTCGCAAAGGGGGGAACGTTAGGCCTTCTGCAGTGCTTCGTGGCCATGTACCCACCCTTCCCCAGAATTCCCGGATGAACCTTCGCAAAGGGGGGAACGTGAGGCCTTCTGCAGTGCTTCATGGTAATGTACCCACGCGCCGACCTCGCAAAGGGGGGACGCGGGTTCTCGCAGGGCTTGTGGATGCCCGGGCGGCGCTGTTGATCCTTCCCGAGGCGAAGGGCTTCCCGAAATGAAGGGAAAATAATCGAACCACCCCGCTGTAGTCCTTTTTTTCTCACCACTTTCGCCGATATACACGAAGGAAGGAAGTCCTGCCACGACGGCAGGGGGAGCTTCTGTTTGAAAAGCGGCAGCTTTGCAGAATGCTGCATCAAAATCGTTCGCTTCGGCGGCTGGAAGGATAGGGAGGAGTACCTGTGATGACTGGTCGAACGATTTTTTCCCGTGCCACGTCGCTGCTTGTCGCGCCGCTGCTCGTTATCGGACTCTGCTTCCCCGCGTCCTCGCGCGCCGGGGACCCTCTCCCGACCGCTTCGCCGGACGCGGTGGGGCTCTCGCCGCAGAGGCTCGGCCAGCTCGACGCCATGCTGAAGCGCGCCGTGGACGAGGGGAAGGTCGCCGGCGGTATCGTCCTCATCGCCCGCCACGGCAAGATCGCCTACTTCAACAACTTCGGACGGGCGGACAGCGACAGGGCTATGCGCAAGGACACCATCTTCCGGATCGCCTCCATGACAAAGCCCCTTACCGCCGCCGCCATCATGATGCTGAACGAGGAGGGGCGCATCCTCCTCTCCGACCCGGTGTCGAAGTACATCCCCGAGTTCAAGAACCCGAAGGTCATGGTGGCCCCCCCGAAGGGTTCGAAGCTCCCCTATCGTCTCGTCCCGGCCAAGCGCGAGATCACCATCCGCGACCTGCTCACCCACACAGCCGGTCTCTCCTACCGCTTTCTGGCGAACTGGCTTCCGGATGCGCGGCACAAGGGGCTCGCGGAACTGTACAGCGAGGCGGGGATCTCTGACGGTCTCAGCGAGACGGAGGGGACGATGGGGGAGATGGTGAAGACTCTGGGGCGACTCCCGCTCATGGCGCACCCTGGCGAGAGCTACGACTACAGCCTCTCCTACGATGTACTCGGCTATGTGGTGGAGGTGGTGTCGGGGATGACGCTGCCGGAGTTCCTGGAAGAGAGGCTCTTCAAGCCGCTGAAAATGACCGACACCTCCTTTTTCCTTCCGCCGGAAAAGAGGGAGCGCCTTTCGGCCCTCTGGGAGAGCAGGGACGGGAAGGTGACCCCCTTCTCCGACGGGGTGAAGCAGGACGGGAACTACTACTTTTCCGCCAGCTTTCCGTACAGCGGGCCCCGCACCTACAACTCCGGAGGAGCAGGCGTTCTGTCGACTGCTGCCGACTACTTCCGCTTCTGCCAGATGCTCCTCAACAAGGGGGAGCTTGACGGTGTGAGGGTCCTCGGTCGCAAGACGGTGGAGTGGATGACCGCCACGAACCACATCGGCGATCTGGACGAGACCCTTCTCCACGGCAAGGGGTGGAAGTTCGGGCTCGGCTTCGCCATCGAGACTGAACGGGGGCACGACGTCGACGCGGGGAGCGTGGGGGTGTTCGAGTGGGCAGGGATATTCTCCACGAGGTTCGGCGTCGACCCGAAAGAGGAGAAGATCACCATCTACCTCACGCAGACCAACCCGTTCAGCATGCACATCGAGCTGTGGGACAAGGTGAACGCCTTCTCTGCCGCTGCGGTGGTGGACTAGCCCCCGGTGCGGGAAAGACAGGAATCTCTATGAGAAAAAGAACGGTCATTCTTTTTACGGCACTGGCTGCGCTTCTCCTCTCCCTCCCGGGGACGGCGGGGGCGACGGCGCCCCGCTTCGGCCCGAAGCTCATCGTCCGTGACGAGGCGCTGAAGGTCGCATCGTACCAGTATCCCCCCGTGATCGACTCCCAGACCCCCGGGCTTGGTATGGCTGCAGCGATCGTGCAGGCCGCGATGCAGGAGGGGAGCCTCCCGGTGGAGGTGGAGGTACTCCCGGTGCGCAGCCTCGCCAGGCGCTCCCTCCTTTTCGACGGGGCTCCGGCTTTTCTCGGCTCTCCTTCCCTCTTTAGCAAAGGTGAGCTGGCAAAGCTCACGGTGCTGCCGTGCTGCTCTCTCAGGCAGTTCTACTACTTCAGCGAGGGGGCGCATCGCGAGTTGCTGACCTGGAAAGGGGATGTCCGGGCTCTCAAGGGGTATCGCATCGGCGTCGTGAAGGGGGAGGAGACCCCTGCCGCGCTGGCGGGGATGAAGGTTGTGAGCGACGAGCCGAAGGCGCTCCTGCGCAAGGTGAAGGAGAACGAGATCGATCTCGTGCTCCTCCCGGAAATCGTTTCGCAGCAGCTCCTCCGCAAATACGCCGCGGACGAAAGCCTGAAGCTCCGCCCGCTGCAGGCCCGCGCAGAGAGCCTCTCCTTTTCCCTCATCGTGAACCGCAGCGATGCGCGGGGGGGGAAGATCAGAGAGGCGTATCTGCGTGGTGTGGCGCGGCTCAGGAAAAGCGGGCGCCTCGCGGAAATAGTGGCGCTGTACCAGTCCGACGGCGCTCCCAGCAGCGAGACGTACCGCTCCACCCTGGGGGCGCAGGGGGTCATCGAGTTCGGCTCCAGCGAGACACCCCCCTTCTACGCCTCGAGCCTCCCCGGGGACGGGATGGCCGGGGAGATCGTGCACGCGGTCTTTACCGAGATGCACCTGAAGAGCGTGATCCGCTACTTTCCCCTGAAGAGGCTGTACACCGACCACCAGAACAACCACCTGGGGGACCCGGAAAACTTCCAGGGGCAGCAGTTCAGCGCCATCGTTCCGGTCGCCCTGTACCGCACCGCCTTCTTCTATTACGCCCCAAGACACCGCAAGGGGATACGGTTCCATTCCCCCGAGGACCTGAAGGGGTACCGGATCGGCGTCCTGCGCGGCACCCTGGAAAACCGGGAGTACTTCGAGAAGAACTCCATCTCCGTCACGGAGGTGGACACCGAGGAGTCCCTCTTCCGGATGCTGAAGGACGGCAGGCTCGACCTGTGCGGGGTCATCCGGGAGACCGGCGAGTACACGGCGCGCAGGCTCTTTCCCCGCGAGGCGCAGCTCTTCACCGCGCTGGAGCTGCCGCACGCGACCGGGCCGATCACCATCATGATCAGCGCCCACTACCCGGACGGGAAAAGGATCGGAGAGAAGGTGAACGAGGCCTTCTCCAGGATCATCAGGAACGGCAGCTACCTGCGCATCCTGGAGAAGTACTACGGTGCGGGTAAGGTCCCGGCGGAATGGTTCCAGGAGCTGGAGCGCTACAGGGTGAAATACCAGCAGGGGAGCGCGAAGGTTTCCCCGTAGGGGATCCCGCTGTCGTGCCTTTCGGGAAGATCATGCAAAAGAACAGATCCCTCAGCCAGATCGTCATATTCACACTCCTTGTGGTCTCCACCGTCGTGTGGTCCGCCTTTGCGGTATTCAACTTCTGCCGCGAACAGAGCGTGCGCACCGTGGAGCTGCACGAGGAGATGAACGGCACCGCCGCCCAGCTCGCCACCAGTCTCGAGCTTCCCCTCTGGAACTTCGACATGGAGCAGGTGGAGAGGGTCGTGACGAGCTCGCTGGAGGAGGGGGAGGTGTACGGCGTGGTCGTGTACTCCTCCGATGGCGCGGTCATCACCGGGGCCGGCCGCGACGCGCAGTGGCATGTGGCGAAGGTAACGGGGCCGCTGAAAGGGGAAGAGCTCCTGAAGGCATCCGCCCCGATCATCAGGTACGGGAGCCGGATCGGTACGGTCGAGGTCTACGTCACGCCGCGCTTCATGCAGGAGGCTCTGCGCGACTTCCTTGTAAGCACCGTTGCGGGGATCGTCACCCTGAACAGCTGCCTTGTACTGATCCTTTTCCAGCTCCTGCGCCGGATACTGCTGCGACCACTCGGCGCCATCGAGACGTATGCCGCCGAGGTGAGCGCCGGCGGCTCCCGCAACACGAGGCTCCCCGCTGCCGGCTTCTTCGGTGAGCTGGGGCGCCTGCGCTCCTCCATCGTGCAGATGACAGCGAGCCTTGCCCAGGCCCAGGACGAGCTCGTGCACAAGCTCGAAGAGCGGGTGGCGCAGCGCACCGGCGAGCTGCACCGGGCCCAGAGCGAGCTTCTTGCCACCGCGCGCCAGGCGGGGATGGCGGAGATAGCCACGAACGTGCTGCACAACGTGGGGAACGTCTTAAACAGCGTCAACGTCTCCGCAGGGATCGTGGCGAACTCGCTGCGCGACTCCCGCGTCGCCGGGCTCGCCAGGGCCGTGTCGCTCCTGAAGGAGCACGCCGAGGATCTGCCGCACTTTCTGTCCGAGGACGAAAAGGGGAAGATCCTCCCCGGCTACCTGGAAAAGCTCGCACTCGCCCTGGAAGGGGAGCAGCAGACCGTCCTTGTGGAGCTCGGGCAACTTACAAAGAGCGTGGAGCACATAAAGGCGATCGTCGCTACCCAGCAGTCGTACGCCCGTGGGGGCGCGCTGGTGGAGATGGTGCGCATAACGGAGCTTCTGGAGGACGCCCTCACCATGAACGAGGGGGCGCTGAAGCGGCACCAGGTGCAGGTCGTGCGGGAATTCACCGAGGTCCCGCCACTGCCGCTGGACAAGTCGAGGGTCCTTCTGATCCTCGTGAACCTGATCAGCAACTCGAAGTACGCCATGGACGGCGTGCACGGGGAGCACCGGATGACCCTGTCGGTGGAGTATGGATCGGAGGGGGCGCTGCGGGTCTGCGTGCGCGACGACGGAGTGGGGATCGCTCCGGAGAACCTGTCGCGCATCTTCACTCATGGCTTCACCACCAGAAAGGACGGCCACGGCTTCGGGCTGCACAGCTGCGCACTGGCCGCGAAGGAAATGGGGGGGGTCCTCCATGCGGAGAGCGATGGGGAAGGGCGGGGCGCGGCTTTTACCCTGGAGATCCCGGTGCAGGGGGAGATCCCCTCTGTGCCCGCATCTCATTAAGGTCTTCGAGTAAAGTTTCCCGACATTGTGCCGATAGAGCACGGACGGTACGAGTGCAGAGGGGATAGTCCCACTGAACGGGCCACGCCGAAGTGGCAACAGACGACAATGACTCCAGCGCAAAGAGCATATGCATACGAATACCCTGCCTGGGAAGGGGCCCCACCGGCCCCCCGCGAAGAGGTCCTCTTCCGGCGTGAGCTGACCCGCGTCTATCGTCTGTGGCTGCCGCAGGGTGGGAGCGTCGTCTGTAAGGAGATCCTCGGACCTAACTCCCTGAAGCGCTTCCAGCACGAAAGGGGGATCATGGAGCGCCTCGCGGGGATCGCGGGGGTGCCGCGGCTTGCCGCCGGGGAATATCCCGCGGGGACGATCGCCATGGAGGACAGCAGCGCCCGTCCTCTGGAGGATCTGCTGCAGCAGGGGGTAAAGCTCCATGAGTGCCTGACGATCTGCACGCGCCTCGCCGACACTGTGGCCGCGCTGCACCGGGCGGGGGTGGCGCACAAGAACATCGCCCCGGGAAACATTCTCCTGAGCGGCTCAGGGCTCGCCCCTCTCCTCATAGACTACAGCCTCGCCACGACCTTCGCAGAGGAGCGCCCTCCCTTTGTGCACCACAACGAGATCGCGGGGGACCTTCACTACCTCGCACCTGAGCAGACCGGCCGCACCGGGCGCTCCGTCGACGAGCGCGCCGACTTGTACGCCCTCGGCGCCGTCCTGTACCGGCTCGCCGCCGGACGCCCCCCTTTCCAGCACTCAGACCCTCTGCAACTGATCCACGACATCCTGGGGAGGAATCCGCTCCCCCCCGGTGAGGTCAACGAGGCGCTCCCCCCCCTTTTTTCCGCCATCGTCATGCGACTCCTGGAGAAGGAGCCGGATGCCCGGTACCAGAGCGCGGCGGGGGTGGCCCACGACCTGAAACGGCTGCTGCGCGATCCCGCCTCATCCTTTCCGCTCGGGGAGCGCGACTTCCCGCTGCGACTCACCCCCCCTTCGCGCCTCATCGGTCGCGACCGGGAGATAGCCGCTCTCGCCGAAGTCCTGGACGGTGCGCTGGAGGGGCGCGGGGCGGCTGCCTTCATTGCCGGCGGGGCGGGAGTGGGGAAGACCGCGCTGGTAAACGAGCTCCGCGCGGTCGTCACTGCGCGCCGCGGCTGGTTCGTCTCCGGAAAGTTCGACCAGTATCGCCGCGACCCCGCTTCCACCGCCACGGTCCAGGCGCTGCGCGCCGTGGGGCGCCTTATCCTCGCGGAGCCGGAGGAGCGCCTCTCCTCCTGCCGGGAGCGCCTCCTGGCGGCTCTCGGTCAGAGTGCGGGGCTCGTCGCCGGGTCCCTCCCGGAGTTTGCGGCGGTCCTTTCAGTCCCCCCCGAGCTCATGCCGGACGATCCGGTGGAGGCGCAGGCCCGGCTCTTCAGGGGGGCGCTGACCGTGCTGCGCACGGTCGTTTCCCCGGAGCAGCCGCTCGTCATGTTCCTCGACGATCTGCAGTGGGCCGGGCAGAGCTCCTTTGCGTTTCTCGACGATCTCCTCTCCGACCAGGAGCTGGACGGCTTTCTTCTCGTCGGGGCCTACCGGGAGCCGGAAGTCGACGCCACCCACCCGCTGACCCCCCTGCTGCGCCGCTGGGAAGCTCTCCCCTCGGTAGCACTCGTGCTGCGGCTCCAGAACCTTCCGGCGGAGGGGGTGGAACGTCTCTTAGGGGAGATGCTGCGCCTGAAGCACCGGGAGAGCGCGGCGCTCGCGCGCGCCGTAGCCCCCCGCACCGGCGGCAACCCCTACGACACGCTGGAATTTGTAAACGCCCTCAGAAACGACGGCATACTGCGCCTCGGCGGGGAGGGGTGGAACTGGGACGAGAGCGCGGTGCGGCACTACCTCGGCAGCGGCGACGTCCTGGAGGTTCTCTCGCAGCGGCTCGCCTCCCTTCCGGAGGAAGCGGCAATGGTCCTGAAAACGGTCGCCGCTCTCGGGGGGAGTGTGGACGAGGGGGTCCTCTCCGTCGCCTCCGGCTCGTGCGGGCTCCCGGGACTCGCCGCCGCGCTGGAGGACGGGGTCCTCATCCTGGAGCAGGGAGGAGGCACCGACGGCGGCAATGCCCTCCGTTTCCGCCACGACCGCTGGCAGCAGTGCGTCTACGACGGCATGGGGGAAAAAGAGCGGATTGGGCTGCACCTCGAGCTCGCCCGCCGTCTGGCGCCATTGCCGCATCTCGCCCTTCTGGCCGCCGAGCAGTACCTGCGCTGCCTCGACCTTCTGAACGGATTGGAGGAGCTGCGCTCTGCTGCACTCCTTTTCTGGAAAGGGGCGCAGGACGCCAAGGTGACCGCCGACTACGCTGCGATGGAGCGATTCCTCCGGGGGGCGATCCGCTGCTGCGAGAAGGAAGAAGAACTCCGCAGCGAGCCGCTCCTCGCCCTGTTGGAGACGGCGTGGCATAACGCCCTTTACAGCCTCGGGCGACTGGAGGAAGGGGACCGGGTATACCGCTCCATCGAGGGGTGCAGCACTGCGCTCGAATTGGTGGAGGCTGCCTGCATCCAGATAAGCAGCCTCACCAATCGGGGGCGGCAGACAGAAGGCGTGCTCCTCGGGCTCGCTCTCCTGCAGCGGCTCGGTTTCCCTGCTCCCGGTGCCGACGAGGCGGAGATCGCCGGGGGGCTTGAGCGGCTCTACCTCTGGGCGCAGGGGGAGGATGCGGACGAGCGGCCGGAGGTGCGCGATCCCCTCGTTCTTGCCGCCGCACGTCTTCTGCACCACATGGTGGCGCCGGCCTTCTTCAGCGATCCGATGCTCTGCTTCCGGGTACAGCTCCAGAGCCAGCGTCTCTGGATGGAGCACGGCCCCTCTGCCTCGCTCCTCATCGGCTTTGCCGCGGCTCCCCTCGTCACCATGGCCCTCAGGAACGATTTCGTCACCGGCTGGCGCATCGCCCAGCGTGCCCTGGCGATCGGGGAGGCCCGCGGGTACGAGCTGGAAACCGCCTGGGTGCGACACTGCTTCGCGCTGATCGCGGCGCACTGGGGGCAGCTTCTGGAGCTCAGCGTGCGGGAGGCGCTCTTGGCGCGCGAAGGGCTCCTGCGCAAGGGGGACCTGCAGTTCGCCTGCTTTACCTTCCATCCTGCCCTGGCGGCGATCCTCGACAGCGCATCGACCCTCGCCTCCTTCAGGGAAGAACTGGACCGCGCCCTCGACTTTGCCACGCGCACGGGGAACACCTTTTCCCACCCGGTCTTCCGCGTCAGCCTGCAGCTGTGGCGGGCGCTCGTCGGGGAGACCTCGTCACTCGGGAGCCTGGAGGATCCCTCCTTCGACGAAGCCTCCTTCGAGGCGGAGATGGCCGGCTTCCCGCTGGGGAAGGCGAAATACCACATCCACCGCTCGCTGTGCGCCCTCATCTTTGGCGATGACGAGGGGCTCTCGAGACACGCGGCACAGGCGTACCCGCTTCTTCCCTATATCGAGGGGTTTTACAAGAGCGCGCTCGGTCACCTTTTGCAGGCACTCGCCCTCGCACGGAGGGTGCGGGGCGCGGCAGGGGACGAGCGCGAAGTGCTCATCGAGGCTCTCGCCGCTGAAAAGGGGTGGCTGAGAGCGCGGGCCGCGGAGATCCCGGAGAACTTCCTCCATCTGGTTCACTTCGTGGAAGCGGAGGAGCACTGGGCGCTGGGGGAACGCGCGAGGGCTGCCTTTTCCTTCGACGAGGCGCTCCTCGCGGCGGAACAGCGGCAGCGCCCGTGGCACCGGGCGCTGATAGCGGAGCGCGGCGCCCTCTTTTTCCTGGAGTCGGGGATGCAGCGGGCGGGGCGCAAGCTCATGGTGGAGGCGCGATACCTCTACGAGGCATGGGGAGCCTCCGGGAAGGTGCAGCAGCTCGACCTGCTTTTCCCCTTCCTTTCCGGTGCCGTGAAGCAGCGTCGCTCCGAGGACGGCCAGATCGGCGCATCGGTCTCCACCGACTCCCTCGACCTTCTGGCGGTGCTGGCCGCCTCCCAGGCACTGAGCTCGGAACGGAGTCTGAAGGGGCTGCACACGAGGCTCGAGGAGGTGCTGAAGGGGGCGACCGGCGCGACCGCCGTGCGCCTTGTCCTGTGGTC
Source organism: Geomonas sp. RF6 (assembly GCF_021044625.1). Taxonomy (NCBI): domain Bacteria; kingdom Pseudomonadati; phylum Thermodesulfobacteriota; class Desulfuromonadia; order Geobacterales; family Geobacteraceae; genus Geomonas; species Geomonas sp. RF6. Next base: position 4,358,842 of record NZ_CP087999.1, read on the forward strand.
CGAGGAGGAAAAGGGGTGGTTTGTTGTCCGTTCCGGGGACGCGGCGCCGATTGCGGTGAAGGATGCCGGATCCCTTATCCCCCTGGCACCGCTGCGCTACGTGCAGCGCACACGGGAGCCACTCCTTGTCGACGACGCGGTGCACGATGAGCGCTTCTGCCGCGACCCGTACCTCCAGGGGATGGATCGCTGCTCGCTGATGCTGGTGCCGATCTTCAGCCACGGAGCCCCGTGCGCCCTCCTTGTCCTGGAAAACACCTTGAGCCGCGGGGTCTTTTCCACCGGGAGGCTCGATGCGGTGCGCCTGATGGCGGGGCAGCTCGCGGTCTCCCTGGAGAACGCCCTTTTGTACGAAAGGCTGGAGGAGCGGGTGCGGGAGCGGACGAGTGAGCTTTCCGAGGCGCAGAGCGAGCTTCTCGCGGCAGCGCGCCAGGCGGGGATGGCGGAGATAGCCACGAACGTGCTGCACAACGTGGGGAACGTGTTGAACAGCGTAAATGTTTCAGCTGCGGTCCTGCAGCGCGCCCTCAGCGAGCCGAAGGGGGTGGGGCTGCAGCGCGCGGTGGAGCTCATAAAGTCCCGCTCGGACGATCTTGGCGCCTTCTTTACCGAGGATCCGAGGGGACGTCTCCTCCCCGGCTACCTGGAGAAGCTTTCCATGGCGATGGCCGAAGAGCAGGAGGCGCTCCAGGGGGAGCTTGCGCGGCTTACCAGGAGCGTCGATCACATAAAGGAGATCGTCTCCACGCAGCAGTCGTACGCCGGCTCGTCGCGACTGATCGAGCCGGTGCAGGTGGCTGAGCTCCTGGAGGATGCCTTGCGCATGAACGCGGGATCCCTGACGCGCCACCAGGTGACGGTGGTGAAGGAGTTTGCCGAGGTCCCGGTCGTCCCCCTCGACAAGGGGCGCGTCTTGCAGATACTGGTGAACCTCATCAGCAACGCAAAGAACGCCATGGACGCAGTCCCGGACGGTTCGCACCGCCTGATTCTCCGTCTCGACACGAAGGGGAGCCGGCTGCGCATCCAGGTCTGCGACGAAGGGGAGGGGATCGCCCCGGAGAACCTGGACCGCGTATTCAACCACGGGTTCACCACCAGAAAGAAAGGGCACGGCTTCGGGCTGCACAGCTGCGCCCTCGCCGCAAAGGAGATGGGGGGGACGTTGACGGCCTCCAGCGCAGGTCGCGGACAGGGGGCGATCTTCACCCTGGAGCTCCCGCTAGACCACTCCTGACAGGAAAAGCGCGACCGGCGAGGTCGCAACGAAGTTCACCGCGGGGCACCGTCCCGGCGCCAGTTTCACCAACACCCCCGGAGAGGGGGAGGAGCCACATGAACACGGAAGAGAACCGCCGCATATTGCTGATCGATGACACCCCAGCCATCCACGAGGACTTCCGCAAGATCCTCCTCCCCCCGGAGGCTGTCTCGGATCTTGAGGAGATGGAGGCTGCCCTCTTCGGGGTGGAGCTCCAGAGTTCTCCGGTCCGTTTCACCCTCGATTCCGCCTACCAGGGGGCTGAGGGGGTGGCGAAGGTGCGGGAGGCGCTGGAAGCAGGTAGCCCCTACGCCCTCGCCTTCGTCGACATGAGGATGCCGCCGGGGTGGGACGGGATGGAGACGGTGGAGCGCCTCTGGCAGATCGACCCGAAGGTCCAGGTGGTGATCTGTACGGCCTACTCCGACTACTCCTGGCAGCAGCTCACGAAGCGCCTCGACGTCGGGGACCGTTTGCTGATCCTCAAAAAGCCGTTCGACGCCATCGAGGTGTGCCAGCTCGCCAGCACCCTGACCGCAAAGTGGCACCTCTCGCTGCAGGCCGAAATGAAGATGGCGGGGCTCGAGGAGGTTGTGGGAGCGCGCACGGCACAGCTCGCCGCTGCGAATCAGGCGCTGAAGGAGGACATCGTCCGTCGCGAGGCGGCGGAGCGGGAGGCTCGCGACTCGTACCAGCGTCTTGCCGATATCCTGGAATTCCTTCCTGACCCGACCTTTGTGGTCGACGAGGAAAGGAGGGTGATCGCCTGGAACCGGGCGCTGGAGAAGCTCACCGGGGTCGGGAAGGAAAAGGTCCTCGGGGACGGTGACTACGCCTACGCCGTCCCCTTCTACGGGATGCGCAGGAGAATCCTCATCGACCTTCTGGAGGAGGAAGGGGAGGAGGATGTCTGCTACGACAGGCTGCGCAGGGACGGCCAGACGCTGTCGGCGGAAGTGAAGCTCCTGGTGCGGGGAGAGGAGCGTTTCCTCTGGAGTGCGGCCGCTCCTCTCTACGACATGCAGGGGAACCGGGTCGGCGGCATCCAGACGCTGCGCGATATAACGGATCTGCGCAATTCGGAAATGGAGCGCACGAAGCTCGAGGCGCGGCTTCGCCATTCCAGCCTCGTCCGCTCCCTCATGGTTCAGCTAAGCCACGACCTGAGGACGCCGATCACGCCTCTCTTCGCCCTCCTTCCGATGGTGAAGGAGAAGGTGCACGACCAGTCGGTGCAGAGGATGCTGGAGGTCTGCGAGAGAAGCGCGAACCAGATCCTCGGGCTCACCACGAAGGTCGTCGAACTGGTGCGCCTCTCCAGCGGTTCCGTGCCGGTGGAACTGGCCCCTGTGCGGCTGGCGGCAGTGGTGCAGGATGCCGTGGTCAGAAGCGCTCCTCTCCTGCAGGAGCGCGGGGTCTCCTGCTGCATAGAGCTCGATCCGGCCCTCACCGTGCTGGGAGCCACCGACCAGCTCGCGCTCCTCTTCGAGAACCTCTTCTCCAATGCCGCCCGTTACGCGGCGCAGCAGGGGAAGGTCCGGGTCTGGGGGATCATGGCGACGGAGACCGTCACCATCGGTGTGGAGGACGACGGGGTCGGTCTCGACGCGGAGCACTGCGAACTGATCTTTGACGAATTCTTCAAGGCGGACACCGCCCGCCACGACGTGAACACGCAGGGACTGGGGCTGGCACTTTGCAAGCGGATCGTTCAAAACCACAAGGGGAGCATCTGGGCGGAGAGCCCGGGGGCTGGGCAGGGAACCACGATTTTTTTCACATTAAAGCTCGCAGCTTGAAAATCCGGAGCATACACAGAGAGGAACTTATGAGCAAGAAAGTAATGATCGTCGACGACAACGAAGGTGTGCGTGTAACGGTGGAGATCATCTGTCAGTCGGCAGGGATCGACCTTACCGTAGCCGAGGACGGGACGCACTGCCTCGCCCGCCTGGAGGAGGGGTTCAAGGGGGTTATCCTCATGGACATCATGATGCCTGGGCTGGACGGCTGGGACACCATCAGGGAAATCGTCGCCCGCGGCTTCTACGACGGGAACATCATCGTCATGCTGACCGGGAAGGGGGAGCCGGACGAGAAGATGGACGGGCTGCAGGAGTACGTGACCGACTACATGACGAAGCCGTTCGGGCAGTCCACCCTCATCGCGGCCCTGAACTATTACACCAGCCTGCTGAAAGAGGCAGATGCAGAGGTTGCGGCATGAGCAAGAGAAATGTGGTGGTAATCGGGGTATCGACAGGCGGTCCCCCGACGCTGGAAGAGCTTTTTAGCGAGCTCCCCCCTGTAAAGGGCGCCATCATCGTGGTGCAGCATGTGGCCGCCATCATGGATTCACGCATTGCGAAGGCTCTGGACAAGGTCTCTGCCATGCCGGTCTCGCTGGCAGAGGATGGTGCCTTTCTCTGGGACGGCCAGGTGTATGTCGCCCCCGGCGGGTACCACCTTGCCCTCGACAAGAACCAGCAGGTGAGACTGATCGACGGGCCGCGGGTGAATTACGTGCAGCCCGCTGTGGACGTCACCATGATGTCGCTGGACAAGCAGTTCTTCGGGGGGAAGATTATCGGCATCATACTCACCGGGATGGGTAAGGATGGCGCCGAGGGAATCCGGCACATAAAGGGGATCGGCGGCGTCACCATCGCCCAGGACAAGGAAACCTCCATCATCTTCGGCATGCCGAAGGCTGCCGCCGATACCGGTGCAGTGGACTACGTACTCTCGCCGAAGGAGATTGCCGCGAAGCTGGTGAGGATCCTCGGGCCGCTCGAGGAAGGAAAGCCGGTGCAGAGCCGGGCGGCGGGGTAAGTACCGATCCGAGGGGGAGCAGCCGGCGCCGGCGCTCCCCCTTGACGTTCCAACCACCTGTTGCCCCGACAATTTTGCCCCCCTTTTTTTCTCCTCCTCCCTGCAGAACTTCTCCAGGAAAGACATTCCAACCTCCTGTTTCCTCAGCACATTATCCGCCCGTATATTCAGTGCGCAAAGGGTGAGCAAACTTGACTAGCAATCCCGGTGCTCTAACCTTTTTACGTTTCCCCTCCTCTTTTTCCTGGTTCCGCTCTCAACTGTTCGCAGCTCCAGGTCCTCGTGAAATCGATGGTATACGTAGCGACAGTTGAAGAGCCAGGTGAAGTGTAGCTCTCTCTTTTGTGGGTGAGGCGTCGTGGGTATCCAGCGAGTGCAAAGCGATGAGGTGACGCCATGATCGACAGAGAAATCGGGCCGTACAGGGTGAAAGACCAGATCCCCTTCCGCGGCCCCGGGAGGCTCTTTGAAGGAGTTCATGCGGTCCTCGGGCGCAAGGTTGCGATCAGGGAGATCCCTTCAGATGTATTTACCGATGACCTTTCCAGGGAGCGGTTTCTGAGGGCAGCGAAGATCGTACAGAGGCACGCGACTGAATATCTCGCCGCGGTCCACCTCTGCAGGGAGGTCTCCGGCACGATACTCCTGGTGACGGAGCATTTCCCTTCCTCCCTGGGGGATCACCTGATAAGGGAGGGGGGTGTGCGCAGCGGAGATGTAGTGGCAGTTGGCCGGGCCCTCCTGCAGGGGGTGAAATTCCTGCATGAGAACGGGATCGTGCACGGCAACATCTGCGAGGAGACGGTGGCCTTTGCCAGCGACGGCTCTCCAAAGCTCACCAGCTGGGGGGTGAGACGGAGCTGCGCGGGGAAAAGTGGGGAAGGAGCGGATGGCGATGTCGCCGGCGATCTCCAGGCCGTGGGTGAGCTCCTGCAGCGGCTGGAAAAGGCGGGGTCTTCTGCGAGTGGGGGCGCTCCGAGTTCCAGCTGCGCCGCGCAGGGGGGGGGGCGCACAGGGATCCAGGCGGTCATCGCCAAAGCGCTCGCGCCGGATCGTGCAGATCGATACCCGACCGCGGAGGAGTTTCTGGCGGACCTTGAGCGACTGCCGCAGGGAAGGGGGGAGCTCTGTGGGGGGGGGAGGCGGGATGAGACAGAGATATTCCCCCTGCTCCGTTTTCCCGGGCGGCGAGTGTCGTGGGGCCTCCTCTTCGGGCTCATGCTGGTGCCATTGGTTTTCGCCACCATGACGCGCAAGACCGATCTTCCGAAGGTGCCGCATAAGGGAGTAGTCGAGCGGGGGAGCGAGAGCGACGCCTCTCCCGGGGGTGCCCTTCCGGGTCTTCTGCCGATCCGGAAGACCGCGGTGAAGAAAGGAGACGATCTGGCGCAGCAGAAGAAGGAGCCCGACCGGAAGAGGACGAAGGGGGAAAAAAAAGAGGAGCGCGAATGAGTTCCTGCCAAAGTGCCGCCGGCAGCTGTTGCAGCGCTGCCGGCGCCCTTCACCTCCCCCCCCTTGACTTCCCGAAGAACAATCTGCAAGACTGGTATCTATGGACATTTTTGCTGCCATAGCTGAACGCAGGATCCAGGAAGCGATCGACCGCGGCGAGTTCAAAAACCTGCGGGGCAAAGGGCAACCTCTGGAGATGGAGGATCTGAGCGGCGTACCGGAAGATTTGCGGATGGCGTACAAGATCCTGAAGAACGCCGGCTGCGTCCCTCCGGAGGTGGAGCTCACAAACGAGGTCTCTTCGCTCAGGCGCCTCGTACTCGACCTCGATGAGGGGGAAAAACGGACGAAGAAGGTGCGGGAGCTCAACTTCAAGCTGATGAAGCTGGAGATGATGCGCAAGCGCCCCCTCTCCCTCGACCTCCTCCCTGAGTACGAGGAGAAACTCCTCAAGAAGCTGGAGAAGGAGTAGCCCTTTCCCGAGGGGTGCTCCCTAGCAGAGGGCCTCTTTCAGCTCCCTGACGATCTCCAGTTGTCGCTGGTATATGAAGACCGACAGGACCTGCTCGCTTCTGCTGGTATGGTCGAAACTGAAACTGCACCGGAAAGGGGGGGCATCTCCCTCGATCGCGACGACCTTGCACGGGATGCACAGACAGTCGGTATCGAGCGCCGGCAGTGACAGCTCCATCTCCAACGTCCCCCCTTCTGAAAGGCCGTCTCTTACCACCGTGTTGATGCAACTCCCCCCGAGAGAGACATCGTGCACCGCCCCCACAATCGTTTCGTGCTCTGTTTTGAGCCGCACGGTAACCGGTTTCTTCAGCCGGACCCTTACCGTCTTTCTTTTCAACACGTCCAGCTCTGCCTCTCTGAAGTCGCCGAGCTTCACGGAGGATCGCCTCATGTCGATGCTGCAGAGTCGGCCGAGCAGCGTCCAGTCGAGAAGGGGCGACTGCAGGTATGCCTCGTCGCACTGTGAGATGCTCGCCAGCTGGAGCTCGGAAGTGTTCAACTCCACATATTTTCCATTCACTTCCCGTATCGTCGCCGGGTGCGATATGGGGATCTCCTTGTAGACGTTGGTGAGGGTGATAGGCGCCGGTTCCGGGAAGGCGTGCAACTCCTGCAGGCGCTGGATGAATTTCTGCTGCTCCGCATCGGAAGAGCAGGGTCTTTCTCCGTCCGCTTCAGTGCTCATGCTCATCCCTCCCTTCGGGTAGGTGTGGTGCTATGGCTGGAGCGAATGACCTCCGATTACAATGGCAAAGTATAAACCACCCTTATCCGCAGATTTCGCAGATTACGCACATTTTTACAGGAGCTGCACTTATCTCGTACGTCATGCTTCAGATTTAAATCTGCGAGATCTGCGTAATCTGCGGACAAAAAATGATTATCCCCCACGACAAAAAAAGGGGAACTTCGCGGCTTGGCCGGCTGAAGCTCCCCTTTTTCTGGATTATGTGGCCTTTTGTTAGTGGGCGGACTTTCCTACTGGGCCGAGGGGGAGGAGAGTCTTGCCGTAAACCTCGTTGATGACCTGGGCAAGGCCGCAGTACACCGCGGAGAGACCGCAGATGATCCCTTCGTAGCCGGCCACGAGCTTGATGCCGGGGTTTTCCAGCGCGTCACCGATGGCAAGGAGGAAGAAGAGGGCGGTCAGGAGCCCGAAGATCACCTGAAGCGCACGGTTCAGCCTGAAGGTGCAAAGCCAGAGGACTGCAGTGAAGGAGCCCCAGAGAGCAAGATAGGCAACGAGCGCCGCGGTGCTCGGAGCCTGCCCGATGCCGAGCTTCGGCATGACCAGGATGCCGACCAGGGAAAGCCAGAAGAGGCCGTAAGAGGTGAAGGCGGTGGTGCCGAAGGTGTTGTTCTTCTTCCACTCCATGATACCGGCGATGACCTGTGCCATGCCGCCGTAGAAAATCCCCATGCCGAGAATCATCGTGTCGATCGGGAAGAAGCCGGCATTGTGCAAGTTAAGACAGATGGTCGTCATGCCGAAGCCAAGGAGTCCGAGGGGGGCAGGGTTTGCCGTGGTGTCCCGAATTTCACGAACACCGTTTTCTCTTTCGCTGATTTCCTCTTCAATGGCGATGACCTTCGCTTTTTCCATGCAGTTCTCCTTTTTTAATTGTTGTATCAGTGAGGGTGGTGATATAGGATCACGAACTGTTAGACGCCTGGCTGAAGTCCTGTTTACCCAGCATGTTACGCTGTTTGGAAAGCGCAAATATGGTGGCGATAATTAAATGTATTTCTTAGTAGTTGTCAACCAGGTATACATTACCGGAACAAAAAAACGTTTTTTTCCCGCAAAGTCCCGCCGCATAAGCGTTTTTCGCGCTGAAATCATGCGGCCATAGTACAGAGCTTTGCAATTATAAGCAACAGGATTAAGCCGTATACAAGGAGCAGGGAGCATGGTTATTCCAGGAGGGGGGGGAGAACTCTCCGGCATTACAGGGGTCATCCTGGCAGGGGGGGCTTCCAGCAGGATGAAGAGGAACAAGGCCCTACTCCCCATTGAAGGGGAGACCTTCATAGGTCGGACCTACCGGAAGCTGAAGGTACTATTCCCCGAGCTCCTCCTGGTAACGAACACGCCTGAGCTCTACGACTTTATTCCGTGCCCGAAGGTGCCCGACTTCTACCCCGGCGCAGGGGCGCTCGCTGGAATTCATGCAGGGCTCATGCACGCCGCCACGCAGCACGTTTTCGTCGTGGCCTGCGACATGCCATTTCTGAACGAAAGCTTGATCCGTTACCTGTGCGGGAGGGGTGAGGAAGGGGACATCATCATCCCTGAGAACCATGGCGGAGTAGAGCCGCTGCACGCCGTGTATAGCAGGCGCTGTTGCGACCCGATGCAGGAAAGTCTTTCGGAGGGGAGATACCGGATCATCGATTGCTTCAACACCCTTTCGGTGGTGAAGGTTTCCTGCGAGGAGGTGGAAAGGATCGATCCGCACCTCCTTTCCTTTCGAAACGTGAACACGCCGGAGGAGTACGAGATGATACTGCAGGGGGTACAGGGGAAGGGGAAGAGGGGATAGTTGCGGTACCCTCACGCGGCGAGGGTTTTTGCGGCGTGCCGCGAGTCCGTTGAGCTGCACCTCTGGTGCAATAAACGCACGGCGGCTGCCTGCGCTCGGTGCCCAAGCAGCCATCCCTTTGAAGTTGAAGCCTGCAGTACCCTTTACCCAGCGTGGCGCTGGAACCAGCTTAGAATGGCCTGCAGCGGCTGCGCTCCCGTCAGTTGATCCGCCACCTTCCCCTGCTTAATCAGGAATATGGCCGGGATGCCCCGGACTCCGTACCGCCCCGCCAGATTCGGGTTTTCATCGGTGTTCACCTGCACCACCGCACCCTTTCCCGCTATTGATTCTGCAACCTGTCGCACCACCGGTGCGAACGAGACACAGTGCGGTCACCACGGCGCCCAGAACTCGGCAAGGACCGGTCCCCTGTAGCTGCTCACGAAGTCGTCGAAGGCCGCCTCGGAGAGCACCCGTGGGTGCGCGTACAGAGGGGGGAGCTCCGCCTTGCAATTGCCGCAGTGCCCGGGTACCCCTTCCTTCTCCTCCGGGATGCGGTTCTCCGTCCCGCAGGAAGTGCATGTGATCAGAAAGCTTCCCATCGGTTGCCTCCTTTTACTCCAGATAGTTCCTCTCCCGTTCCGTGCCGCGCCCCGCTCCTCACGGTGCCTCTATCCCTAGTAGATCCTTTTGCCAAAAAGCGAGGCCGCGAGTTCCACGGCCAGTAGCGCCGTCCGGTTCTTCTCGTCCAGTATCGGGTTTATTTCCACGATGTCCAGCGCGCAGTGGCGGCCGGCATCGGCGATGATCTCCATGAGAAGTTGCGCCTCCCGATAGGTGAATCCGCCGGGGGAGGGGGTGCCTACCCCTGGGGCTGACAGGGGGTCGATGCAGTCCATGTCGAGGCTTACGTGAAGCCGGTCCCGGTGCTCCAGTCGCTCCAGTGCCTCCCTCATGACGTTACCGGCGCCGCGCTCGTCTATGTCCCTCATGGTGTAGACGGCGACGCCACTCTTGCGCAGCTGCGTCCGTTCCTCGGCGTCCAGGTCCCTGATCCCGATCACCACCACGTCCTCGGGGGAAACCTTCGCCCCGGGGCGCCCCACCTCGACGAGCTGTGGGTACCCGTGCCCCAGGAGCACCGCGAGGGTCATACCGTGGATGTTGCCGGAAGGGGAGCTCTGCGGCGTGTTGAAGTCGCCGTGCGCATCAATCCAGATGAGTCCCGCGGGGGATATGTGGGTTGTCCCCCCTATGGAGCCGATGCCGATGGTGTGGTCTCCTCCGATGAAAATCGGGACCCGCCCCCCTTCCACAGCAGCGCGACCGGCGTGATAGGCGGCCTCACACGTCTGCTTGATCGCCGGGAGGTAATGCTGCCCGCGCTCTTCGTTCACCGTCTCCCTGATCGGGACCGCGAGGTTACCGCTGTCGTGGATGTGGTACCCGAGGGAGGCGAGACGATGGGCGAGTCCGGCATAGCGCACAGCGCCTGGGCCGAGGTCGACGCCGCGGTGGGTCTGTCCGAGGTCGATCGGTACCCCTATGATTTCTATGGTGCCTGTCATGATCGCTCTCGCTGCTACTTCAGGTTGTGCCAGATGTTGACCATGAAATCCTGCACGTTCGTCAGGATGGCCATCGCCTGCGCGGAGCCGCGGTTGGCGAGCTTGTCGACGCAGAACTCCGTCATGTCCACCACATAGAAAAAGACAGGGCGCACCGTGCCGTCCTCCATGACGTGGTAGCTCGGCACCATGTTGCCGAAGGCGATGCTGTGCAGCTGTGTCGCCAGGGCGAGGACCGTGGTGGCGCGGCGCGCGTACTGCCGCATGGCGTCCTGCGCCTGGTAGACGTCGGAAATGACCTCCGGGAGCGGCCCGTCGTCCCGTATGGAGCCGGCGAGGAGGTAGGGAACCCGGCACCGCTCGCAGGCGGCGATGATGCCGTCTTGCAGGTTCAGTTCCCGGATCGCCTTCGAGATGGAGCCTGCCTGCCGCACCTCGTTCAGTATGTCCAGGTGGTTGTAGTGTCCCCTGGGGCGCAGCGTCTGGGTGTAGATGTCCTGCCCGAGTCCGGTGCGGAAATGTGCCGCCTCGAGGTCGTGGGTGGCGAGCGCGTTCCCCGCAAGGAGCGCGTGGCAATAGCCTGCCTCCACCATGAATTGCATGGCATCCCTGCTATCCTTGTCGAAGGCGACGGCGGGGCCGAGTACCCACACTATGTGGCCGTGCTCCCGGTCGTGGCGCAGGACACGGTACATTTCGTCATAGGAGCGTGAAAAGGGGGTCTCCCTGGTGCCGCGGCTGCGGAAGGTGAACTTGTCGCAAAGTTCAGGATCGTCGCACACAAACCCGGTGCTGTGCACGTAGATCCCTTCTTCGCCGTTTTCCGTTCTCCCGATGACGACGGGATCTCCCTTCCTTACCCGGCGCGCCTCCACCACTTCGAGGGCGCTTTCCTTGAGAACCATCACGGCGTCCATGCGGCTTTCGCGGGCGAGAAGCCAGTGACCGCCGCCGAGGTGCACGTACTCCGGGTGGTTGGAGGTGCCGTGGAAGTCTCTCGGGACGACGCCGTCGGCGGGAGCGGGCTCTGTGCGCACCGTGCGCGCCTGCAAGAGTTCCGGTGTGTCGAAATCGGGAGGAATATAGACAGGGATGATGGACATTGCCGCCTCGCCTCGTCGGGGACTGGAACCTGTCTTGATTTTATTATCGCCCGCGTAAATGGCAATAATGAGAAGGTGCGATAACCTCATCGACGCCGCGATAGTCGTGAATTAAGAAAGAGGCTGAATCTTTTTGTCCGGGAGGGGAGGGGGAAATGATAAAGGGGATTGCTCTCCCACTTCTGTTCCTTGTAGCTTCTCCGTCTTTTCTCGCAGCCGCATCGCCTGGAGAAAACGTGGGCTCGGGACCGACAGCGGTGGAAATAATCTCTCATCTGAACAGCTCGTGGCAGAAGGTTCGCGGATACCAGACGGAGACGGAGGTGGCTGAGTACCGAAACGGCAAGCTTCAGATCACGAAGAGCTTCCTGTACAGCTTTCGCAAGCCGCGCGACTTCCGCATCGATATGCATCACCCTCACCGCGGCACCTCCCTCATCTGCTGCGACGCCGAAGGAAAGATCCTCGTGCGCCCCGGGGGAATTGGCGCCGTCTTCAAAAAGAGGCTCTCACCGGACAACCGGCTTCTGGCTGACCCTTCGGGGCAACGCATCGACCAGACGGATCTCGGCCTCCTCATACGCAACATCGGCCACAGCCTCACCGACCAGCGCCGTGGAGATATGAAGGTGACGGACGAGGGGGGGCGACTGGTCGTGGAGAGCGTGGCGAGCGATCACTTCCTCCCCGGGGTGTTGACGCGGTACCGATTTGTCATCGAGAAGGGGACGTGGCTGCCGGCACAGGTCGTGGAGCTGACCCCTGAAGGGGTGTTGAAGAGGGTGGTGACATTCGGCACGGTAAATCTTCTTTCGGACTTCCCTCCCGGCTTCTTCATATCGGACCGGGAGGATAGGGGGGGCGGTGGCAGATAGTGGTGCTGTTGAGAGGCTTGGCGAGTGGTACGTGCCGAAACGGGGACCAAAGCGCCTGCGCACCTTCCTCGGGCTTTTGTTTCTCCCTTACACCGGCATGGTCCTTTCCTTTTCCGTCATCGGCTCCCTGCTGGCGGCGGAGGTCAGCTACGACAGGGTTTTTGCCATCGTCTTCATCTTCTTTTTCGGGCTCGGGGTCGCCGCCCACGCGCTGGACGCCCTCGGCAGCCGCGGGGTGAAGCCGTGGGGGGAGGTATTCAGCCGGCGGGAGCTGTGGGGACTTGCCATCATCGCCCTTGCGCTTGCCTACGCTCCGGCGATCTACTACATGGTCGTCGCGGTTCCCTTCCTTTCCATCCTCGCACTCCTCGAAGGGTTCTTTGCCTTTGCCTACAACCTGGAGTTGTTCGAGGGACGTTTCCACACTGACCGCTGGTTTGCCTTCTCCTGGGGGGCGCTCCCTGTCCTTTCCGGTTACGTGATGCAGACCAACCGTCTCTCGTTGACGGCGCTCGTCGTGGCACTCTCCATGGCGTTCATCAGCCTCGTGGAGATAAAGGTGTCGCGCCCCTACAAGGAGCTGCGGCGGATCTCCCCCCCGCACGGGAGCGCTGAGTCGATCCTCATGGCGCGCTACGAGACGGTCCTTAAATGCATAAGCCTGGGTGTAATTTTCCTCGGCCTCGGTATGCTCCTCTGGAGGCTCGGTGTCTAAACCAGATGAGCGAAGGTTCAAAAGGACGGGAGGTTCAATGCGCGAAGGGTTCCTGCAGTACGCAGAGGGGGTGAAGCCTCGCCTGGATGCAGCTTTTGATCTGACGCTGGACCGGCTCCTGGATGCTTCCGCCCCCTTCGGCTTCACCGGCGAGATGGCGCCCCTGAAGAGCGGGAAGAAAATGCGGGGGCTTCTCCTTTGCCTGGTGGCGGAGACCCTTGGCGGGGAACTCCCCGCCGCCTTGCCGCGAGCCGTCGCCGTCGAGCTGATACATACCGCTTCACTCATACATGACGACTTCGTCGATCAGCACCGTTTCCGCCGGGACCATGCCGCTCTCTGGAGCCTCGACGGTGCCCGGCGTGCGGTGCTCCTCGGGGATGTGATCTTCGCCTCCGCGATCAGGATGATGAGCGAACTTGGGCGCGAGGATGGCCGCATCGTGTCGGAGGCGATCGCGGAGGTCGCGCTCGGGGCTTACCAGGAGCCGCTCGGAGTCGATGCGCTTCTCGGGGAGTTAAAAAAGGGGAGGGTGACGAAGGGGGTCTACCGAAAGCTCATCCACCTGAAGACCGCCATCCTTTTCGGCGCCGCCTGCGAGCTCGGGGCGGTCGCGGCGAAGGGGGGCGAGGAGGCGGCTCGCCGCTGGCGCCAGTATGGCGTGAAGATCGGCGCAGCGTACCAGATCGCCGACGACCTGCAGGAGGTGGAGCTCGCACTTCAGAGGGGATCTGTTCGCGCAGACGATCTCACCGCTCTCTCTCCCGCGCTCCTCTTCTTTGGGGGAGCGCTGCTGCCGCACATCGTGCTGGGGCTCTCCGGCGGCGAGCTGGAAGTCTCCGGCGAGGTGCGGGAGCTTTTCGAGGATGTGGCGAGTGGCATGAAGAAGGAGCGGGAACGGTCGCTGCAGGATGCGGTCGCCGAGATCGCAGCCGATCTCAGGGACGATCACCTGGGGAAAGTGGCGCTGCGAACACCGTGGGAGCTTATAGATCTTTTTGATGCTGCGTCGCGGGGGGCTTGCGTGCCGTGACGAGGGCTGCGCTTCCGAAGGTGAGGGAACGGGTCTTTATCTCGCAGAAATCGTGAGACTCCAGCGCCTCCAGGGTCTTTGGAAGCCAGCGGGTGTCGCGCAGGAAACCGGGGAGTTCCTCAAAGACCGTGCGCCACTCCGGGAAGTAGCGCCCGCCGAAGCTGCGCATGAGGGTAAAGCAGCCATGCCAGAAGGGGAGGACGGCACGGTTGGCGGGGTAGGTAAAATCGTGCAGCACCATCACCCCCCCGGGACGCAGCATCCGGCGGGCGTTTTTTGCGAGCTCCCCGAGGTCTGCATACTTTGCGAGGTACGAGGAGGTAATGCAATCCTGCTCCCCGGGGACGATTACCTCTTCCGCTCTCCCGAGAAGAAACTTCACGTTCTTGATCCCTTCCCGCTGTGCCTTTTCCCTGGCGAGCGACAGATACTCTTCCCGAAGTTCCACCCCCGTGACGGTGCACTGCGGAAACCTGCGCGCGATGGCGAAGGTCAGAATGCCGGTGCCGCATGCCTGGTCGATGATGCGCGTCGGTGAAGGAGGGATCTGCTCGAGGATCACCTTCTTCCAGTACCGGTCGAAGCCGGCGGTGCAGATGTTGACGACCTGGTCATAGGAGAAGCCGGTGCCGGAAAAGAAGCGGGTGACAGTCTCGAGCCTTGTGAGATCTGTTTCTTCCATCGTATCTCCTTCACGGAAGCGAGCGCGGCTCGGCGGATCAGCCGGGATTGGCGCGGGTGACGTAGTTTGCCGCCAGGATCTTCAGAATGCCCCACACTTCTTTTATGCCGACCTGCAGGTTCATGCGGCGGGAGTTTTTCAGGAGGATGCGGGCTTCCCGGATTCCCACCGTCTCACCCCTTTTCAGCGCATCCACCACGTCGCGCTCCTCCTTCATCCACTGGAACTCCGAGAGGATCGCTTCCTGGTATCCTGCCGGTTTCTCCCAGTTATCGAGGAGCAGCTCAACGCTGCGCATCCCGGGGGCGATGCCGTCGCCAACCAGCGGCGCCACGCACCCTATCGCCTCGCCAATTCCCCAGATGGAGGGAGTGCCCGGAACGACGAAGGGGAGGGACTGGTGCGGTCCTGTCAGACGAATTGTCCCCAGGCAGCCGCAAAGGGTCTGCATCTTGTACCGCTCCGTCTCGCTCTGGAACCACCCCATCCTCTTCAGTACGGCGCGGGGGTCCTCCAGGAGGGTGCCGCACCCCATGTGGTAGCGCCGGTCGGAAAGGGGGAAGCACCAGGCATATCCTACGCCGACGATGCGGACCCGGTTTTCCAGCGGGGCGTCGGTCTCCACCAGGTACTGGCAGCAGTTGAGGATGACATCGTCTTCGATCGGCGGCAGGAGCGCCCTGTGAGCACCGGTTGCGTCTATTATCCTGTCGTAGCCGGTCGTCGGGGGGGGAGCGCAACAATAGGTCGCGCCGCCGAGGAGGTCGTGGATCAGTGCGGGCTTGTCGAAAGTGAGGAGCTCTGCGTTCACCTTCAGCCCGTCGATGACTACGGTCTCCAGTTTTTTGAGGATGTACTTCGCAGGGTCGAGGCCGGCTTTCTGTACGAGCCTCGTGAAATCGGAGGTTGTCCCCCAGGCGCACGGTGTAAGGCCGCACTGGGTGTTTTGCTCCCGGTCGAAGAGGTGAACGCGGCACCCTGCGTTTGTCAGCAGCCTGTACAGGTAGGCACCAGTCATGCCGGCGCCTGCAACGGCAACGTTCAGCCTGCTCCTTCCTGGCGGCACGATTTTCCCCTCCATCGTCATCAGATCTCCGGCGGGAAAAATTATAGCAGACGAAGTGAGGATCGAAAGGAAGGAGGCCGGAAGTATCTTCTTCTTTCCGGCACGGCATCGTATACTCTGTCAGTGGATCGGTAAAAGGAGAGAAACCATGGAGTGCGGAAGCGGCAGCGCGCCGTTGGAGCTCGTGAAGGCGATCGACGAGTTCAACAAAAGGGAGTGGTTCGAGTGCCACGAAACGCTGGAGGAGCTCTGGGTGCGCGAGCAGGGGGAACTGCGTGATTTTTACCAGGGGCTTTTGCAGATCGCCGTGGCGCTGCATCACTGGAGAAGCGGAAACTATGGCGGTGTCCTGTCGCTCCTGAAGGGTGGGGCTCAGTATCTGCAGAAGGTGCGGCAGGTTTGCTACGGGGTGGATGTCGTCCGGGTGGTGGACGATGCGCTGAGGCTGCGGCAGGCGTTGTCGGAGCTGGGGGCGGATCGGATGTGGCAGGTCGACCGCTCGCTCCTCCCTGTTATCACCTTAACCTCTCCTTCAGAGGATTGACAGAAAAAGGGCCGGCATTTGCCGGCCCTTTGGTCTTTCGTGGTGATACTACTTCAGCAGGGTCACCTGGCCGTCGTCCAGGTCATACTTTGCGGTCACGATCTTGACCTTCCCTTCCTTCACCTGCTCTGCGAGCACCTTGGAGCGCTTGGTCAGGGCAGCTGCGACAGCTTTGGCGTTGAGCTCTACAGCGCACTCAACAACTTCTTCTGCGCTCTTCCCTTTGCTGATCTGCTTCGCCTTCTTCGCGTTCGGGAGAATTTCCTTCACGATGGCGCCGATGTTCCCTTCCGGCTTCCCTTTCGCGTCCACAGTCGCCTTCACCGCGCCGCAACGCTCGTGGCCAAGGACCATGATCAGCGGGGAGCCGAGGTGCTCGGTCGCGTATTCGATGCTGCCGATGACGATCGGGTCGGGCACGTTGCCTGCGACGCGGACCACGAAAATTTCGCCTACGGACTTGTCAAAGATCAGCTCGGGCGGGACGCGGGAATCGGAGCAGGAGAGGATGACTGCGTACGGGTGCTGGCTCTTGGCCAGTTTCTGGCGAGCCTGCGTGTCGGTGGCGGCACAGGTGCCGAGCTTGTTCGCTACGTAGCTCTTGTTGCCGTCCAGAAGCTTCTGCAGCGCCTCGTCTGCGCTGATGCCGGCGCCCCCTGCCGAGGCAAGTGCCAGTCCTGCGGTTGCGGCCACTACTGCGGCCAGGGAAACAATCTTGCACACGATCCCTTTTTTGGTCATATCTTTCCCTCCTGTGATGTAATCGGGGAAGCCCCGAGATGCATGGTGGTCCGACTTCAGGTGTACGCGGATGAGCTCTCGCCGCAGATCTGGTTAGGTACCACTTGTGTTAGTCGAGGTCAATGATTTTCTGGACGCAGAGATTCACCTCTTCCGGAACGAGCCATCCCAGGCCCGGCTCCAGGCGGGGCAAGAAGAGGGGTGCCATTGCCGGGGTCAGGCTTTGCATTTGGGTATCTGGAAGAGTCAAATCACCAAATGCAAAGCCTGACCCCAGAAGGTGCCGGGGCGCTCACACGGCCGTTCTTCCTGCATCTTTTCCCTTTTCTGCGCCCTCTTTCTATGCGATTATCGCTGCCGGAAAGTGGTAAAAGGAGCGGTGCGCCTGAATCGGCCGTAACCGCTTCGGACGAAGAAAGGAGATATGCGATGGAGGAAAAGTCGGTACAGAAGAAGTCGCAGCTGGCAGGGGGCGACTCGGCCGCGGGTTGGCAATGGTGCGGCCAGTGTGAACGCGCCTCCAAAGGGGGAGCGGGGTACTCCTGCGGCTACGACGATTGCGAGGGGTATATCGGCAATATCTGGACCTGGGAATACGTGCGCAAGCAGCACCCGCACTTGCCGGAAGTGCCCGAGTACGATGTGATCTATTCCATAAAGGGGGCGTAGAGATGGAGAGTATGATAGAGCTGCTGCGCAAGCGTCGCAGCATCCGCTCCTACACGCCGGAGCCGGTTGACCAGGAGTCCGTGGCGCTCCTGGTGGAGTCGTTGCTGCGCTCCCCGTCCTCGCGCGACCTCAAGCCGTGGGAGTTCATCGTGGTGGACGACCGGCAGCTTCTGAACGGGCTCGCCCAGTCGAAGGCGCACAGCGCGTCATTTCTCAAAAATGCCGCATTGGCGGTCGTGGTGATAGCCGACCCGCAGAAGTGCGACGTGTGGATCGAGGACTCGTCCCTTGCCGCTATTTTGCTGCAGATGACCGCGACCTCCCTTGGGCTCGGGAGTTGCTGGGTGCAGATCCGGTTGCGCTCGCACGCCTCCGGGAAGAGTTCCGAGGAGTACGTCCGCGAGCTTCTGGGGATCCCGCAGCACATGCACGTCCTTTCTGTCATCGGAATAGGGCACCCGAACGAGATGAAGAAGGGGATTCCTGCTGATCAGCTGGAGTACGGCAAGGTGCGCCACAACGGTTATCACGAGCCGTGGCGCTGAACCCTCCCGAGCACGACGATGCCGTCGTCCTCCCCATCGACGGCGTTCTCGACCTGCACCTCTTCAACCCGCGTGAGATAAAGGACCTCATCCCCGACTATCTCGCCGAGTGCGTCGCCCGCGGCATCTTTTCGGTGAGGATCATTCACGGCAAGGGAAGCGGGACGCTGCGCGAGAGTACCCACGCACTTTTGCGCAGGCTCCCGCAAGTTTCCTCCTTCCGCCTCGCCGGGGACGACGGGGGGGGGTGGGGTGCTACTCTGGTGGAGTTGCGGAGGGCGTCGTGACAGGGATTCTTACCGCTGAGCAGGTGGAACGCTTCAGGGAAGAGGTGTACAGCCACTACCGCCAGTTCGGGCGGAAGCTCCCGTGGCGCGAGACGCACGACCCGTACGCGGTGCTCGTTTCCGAACTGATGCTGCAGCAGACCCAGGTGCAGCGGGTAGTGCCGAAATACGCCGATTTTCTGGCGAGCTTCCCCTCCTTCCGCGATCTGGCGCTCGCTCCCCTCTCGGAGGTCCTCTCCCGGTGGCAGGGGCTCGGGTACAACCGGCGCGCCCTTTTTCTGCAGCGCTGTGCCGGGGAGGTGATGGAGCGCTTTGACGGGGAGCTTCCGGCGGATGTGGAGCTTCTCGAAACCCTTCCGGGGATCGGTCAATACACCGCCCGCGCCGTCGCCGCCTTTGCCTTTGGGGAGCCGACCGTTTTCATCGAGACAAACATACGCGCCCTCTTTCTGCACCGATTCTTTCCCGACAGTGAGGCGGTTCCCGACCGCGCCATCCTCCCGCTCGTCGCACAGACCGTGGACCGCATCGATCCCCGGCACTGGTACTACGCCCTCATGGATGCAGGTGCGCTGCTGAAGAGGGAGGTGGCAAATCCCGGGCGCAGGAGCGCCCACCACACCAGACAGTCCCCCTTTTGCGGCTCCAATCGCGAGCAGCGAAGCTGGATCCTGAAGGCGCTCCTCGCCGATCCCGGCAGCACTGCCGAGAAGCTTCTCCTCGCCCTTCCTCTCGAGCCCGATTCCCTCCTCAAAAACCTGCACCAGCTGCAGCGGGAAGGGTTCCTGAGAGAGGAGCGGGGCGGCTTTCACATCGCCTGACGCACCCGCTCGTTCCTTCCTTTTTATCCACCCGCCGTATCTTTTTTTTATACACCTCAACGGATCGCCCGAAGGTACCGGAATAACGGACGAAACGTCTCCCGAGAGAGCACGCCGGCGGCGAGCTACCGCCATTTTCGTATATTTCCGCTATACAATACAACCATTCTTGTAGACGCTATAATGCTCAAAAGTGCCGGAATTACAGGTATTTAAACGTATACCGCACGGCCGTAAAAGTGGCTTTCCTGTTGCACCTTCAAAGGTATGGAAGACAACAGGAGGATGCCATGAAAACACTCGCCAAAGCGACCCTGGCAACTGCCGTTGCAGCAACTCCCGCCAACGCAGCAGGCGGCTCCACCGGTGGCAGCCCGATGCTGATCGCCGCCTTTTGCGGTTTTGTCGCCCTCATCATCGCCTTTCAGTTCGTCCCGGCCGTGGTACTTCTCGGGGGGATGTTGAAGGGGCTTTTTTCCGCCCGAAAGGAGGGGAGAGAGGCGAAGAGCTGATCGTGCCTGCGGGCGCATTCCCGCCGCATGTGGAGGCCATATGACCAATGTGCTGGTGGTGGATAAAGACCAGAGCGCCAGGAAGATGCTGGCGGAACTCCTCACCGAGGAAGGATACGAGGTCAGCGTCACCGGGTCGGCTGCGCAGGCGCTCTACCTCGTTCTCAAGAAACGCGCACAGGTCGTCCTGCTCGGGGAGGAGTTCGACGATGCCGGCATTGCCGAGCTCGTCCCGATACTGAAGCAGCTGAACAAGGAGATGAGCATCATCCTCGTCTCCGACGATCTCCCCCTCGCGCTGGTTCGCAAGGTGCGCAAGGAGGGGATCTTCTACCACGTCCTGAAGCCTTTCGGGCGTGACGAGATCAGGCAGGCGGTAAAATGCGCCTTTGCAAATAAGGGTTTCTGTTCAGCCTTTTAACGCGAAAGGGAGGGTGCCATGAAAAGAGCAATTCCATTCGGCGTAGTTTTCGGAACGGTAGCCAATGCCTATGCGGCAGCGGAACCGGATGATGGGAGCGGTATCTTTGTGTGGGCTTTTCTCGGTTTCTGCGCCCTGATCATCGTCGTGCAGGTCATCCCGGCGGTCCTGGTCATGTTCGGAATCGCGAAGGGGATTGCCGGTAAACCGCAGCCCGTTGAGGAAAAGACGACGACCACCATGGGCTCCGAATAGGATCCGGCAACGTTCATCAGATACCACAGAGGTCTCCACAGAGGGAGGCCTCTTTTTTTTTACCCGCCCTCAAACTATTTTACGCGGCGCCGTCTCTCGGTGTTGATGCCTAAAAAGTAGCCACGCCCCATCCCGCTGTGCTCATTAAATATCCTCCTGCATAAAATCCTCGCGACTTTCTCCTTCTAACCCCTCAAAAGAGCAACTCTTTTTCTCTGAAGCTACAGATGGCATGTGTCGTGCTATCCCCGGATAACTGTTTCAACAGGCAAGGGGCCTTACAGTGAGCGGTAAAGGTGTCTTTGTTGAGTCATAGCCGAAAGGAGGGCTGGTCGTAGTAGGTAGGAAAGGAGTCGATGTGAAAAGAAACGCCTTATTCAATCCCATTACAAAGGAGTAAGAGATGACAAAAATCGCTAGAATTCTGGGCTTGGCAATGACACTTTCCCTGGCAGCAGCAGGTTCCGCCCTGGCAACGCCGTCAACGCAGATCTGGATTCCTTCCACCGACGTGCAGCCCTTCAAGGTCGCTCACCTGGGGATCGACAACTACTTCAGGGCCTCCGCCACCCCGAAGATGGCCGGCAACACCGGCACCCGGGATGCCAATACGATGGACATAGGCGCGACGGTGGGGGTCCTCCCTTTTGAAAAGATCCAGATGGAGATCGGTTTCGACTACCTCGTCATCGCCAGCGCCCCGAATGACAACCATCCCTGGAGCGGGAACTTTAAGCTCGGCACCCCGGAAGATTCACTCTTCAAAGGCTCCCCCGCACTCGCCGCGGGTATGTACAACGTCGGCCCTTCCCAGAGGAAAGACATTGCAGGTGGCGTCGTGGCAGGGCAGAACATCGCCTACGGCCTGGTGGCGAAAACGATCCCCGCAATCGGCGCGATCCCTTCCCTCGGCAGGCTCTCCGCCGGTTACTTCAGCGGCTCCGAGCGTGCCCTCGTCTCCAACGCCGGCGCTCCTTCCAACGACGGCGTGCTCCTCTCCTGGGACCGGACCATGAGCGAGATCTCGGACAAGCTGTGGCTCGCGGTCGACTACCAGGGCGGCCACAGCGCCATGGGAGCCCTCAACATCGGCGCGTCCTGGGCATTTGCGAAGAACGTTTCCGTGATCTTTGGCTACGACATCTACAACAGGAAAGAGGCGGCGGGGAACAACACCTTCACGACGCAGCTCGACATCAACTTCCCGTAGTCATCTCTTCCCTTTGATGCAATCAGTGGGGGGCTCCGTCGAGCCCCCCTTCTTTTTTGTGTGAGGCAAATCGGGGTGTTGTAGTTGTAGGGCCGGGATAAGCCGCAGGCGTTTTCGGCATAGGTACAACCGCGGACGGAGTTGCCGGAAACGCTTCCCTTATTCCGGCCTACATTCTGTCAGGTGCATGGAGGTGTTGTAGGCCGGGATAAGCCGCAGGCGTTCCCGGCATAGGTACAACCACGGACGGAGCTGCCGGAAACGCTTCGCTTATTCCGGCCTACATCGATGGTGCGCAGGGGAGGGAGGTCGTCACAACCATGTGACGGCAGCCTGTACTACTCTTTTGCGAGGAACTCGGCGAAATCCATGTCCGACCTGCTTATGTGCTCCAGGAGCCATTTCACCATCGTCTTGTTTGTGAGGATGACCAAAGAGAGGGTGGCCCCCTCCTCGGAAACCTGCTTTGTCAGACGGTCGACCTCGCTGGTAAAGCTTCTGTGCTGCGCCTTGTGCTCCTGATAGCCGGGGTAGGCATGGCTAAGTTGAAGCGCCTCCTCCGTGGCGAAGTGCGTCTTTACGTAATCCCCCAGAAAGATCAGGAGGCGCAGCACCTCCTCTTTTCCCTTCCCCTCGTTGCAACTCGTCAGCAGGAGGTTGAAACGGCTGAAGAGCTCTTTGTGCTGGGCATCAATTTCCTTCACTCCGGTGTTCAGATCGTCATTCCACTCGATGGACATCACATTCTCCTTCCAAGTCCTTGCTTCTCGCGTGCTTTTTCAGGTTCCGCACCTGAAGCCTTCCGGCACGGTGTCACTGCGTCGAGGCCGTCCTGGCATCTTTACGTCGGTTGCCGTGGACTTTCTCACCGCTTCAGGTTTATAATCACTCCTCGGTTCTCCGGCTCCGCTCTTTACTCTTTTTTGAGGTCGGTGTAAATGGAAAAAGTATTCGCGCTTTCAGTCGACGAATCGTCCTTTGCATCGTGAGTGCAGCCGGGAACATTTTCGCACCAGGGGGTTTCATGAGTCAGTTGGAACAGATCGCAGAGTGTCTGGAAAAGCTGCAGGGAGAGGCATATCTCCAGTTGAAGGAGGGGCCGCTGAAGGAGACCCTCCTCAATGCGGCTGCGGAGGAGGACCCGTCTGTCGCGCAGGCGGCTGAATTTGAGGTTGTCCTCGCTGCCCGCGAAGGGGACGGGGTGCCCCTTGTGGCTCTGCGTTTCGGGAGGGAAGGGGAAATGCGCCGCTGCGAGGTCGCCGCGTCCGACTTGCAAAGCGAAGCGCTGGACGAGATCTCCTCGCAACTTGGCCATCTTGCCGAGCGTGAGGAGGGAGTGGCTGTTGCCGCTTCCCCCGAGGAAGAAGAGGGGGAGGACACCTTCGGGATCGTCGCCGCTGCAAACCGCCTGCGCGTCTCCGCCGCCTGGCTTAAAAGCGTCGTCCCGTGCACCTATTACACCTACGAAGAGATAGACGGCAGGAAGAAGATAAAGGAATACTTCTGGTCGAGGGAACTGATCCGCATTCTCCATCAGCTGCGCTCCAAAAAAGCCGCTCCGCAGGAGGTGGAATTCATAGCCCAGCACTGCTGCGAGGGGGATATCGCCTGGTCCAGGGAGATCATCGGGCGCCTCAAATCGTACAGCAGGGGAGAGGGGAATCAGCAAAAGGCACAGCAGCCTCAAAGAAACCCGCAGCAACAGAAGGCGCAGCAGCCGCAGAAATCCCAGCAGAACAAGCCCGCGCAGCACCCGGCGAAACCGAACCCGCGCCCCCGAAACGACGGGGAGAGGGGGCGAAAGCCCGCTCGCAGCCAGTAGGGGAATGGAAAAAATCGCCTCAGGCCGTTCCGCTTCGCCAGCTCCTAGTTGCTTATAATTAGAAAAGATGATAATGATGTCCTCCTGATCGAGCCGGCGAGCGTCCGGACCCCGCTCGCTACCGGGGTCGCGGGCCGGCCCCGGGCCTCTACTGCTACCGTGCCAAACGATACTTCTCCGGAGTACCCATGCCCAGCAGCGTTTTGGTGATAGACGATTCTCAACTGATTCGGGAGCAGGTTGTCTGCACCCTGAGGAGCGAGGGGCTATTCGACCAATACCGGGTGGCCCACGACGGGCTGGAAGGGTTCAAGTCCCTCGTCGAGGGGGGGAGCGATCTCGTCATTTGCGACGTGGAGATGCCGCGCATGAACGGCTTCAAGTTCCTGCAGCTGGTGAACTCCCGCCCGGAGCTCTCCGACATCCCGATCATCATGTTGACCGTCGCCATGGATCCACAGTCGAAGATCCGCGGTCTCAACGAGGGGGCGAGCGACTACGTCACAAAGCCGTTTGACGCAGGCGAGCTGGTGGCGCGGGTCCGCGTCCAGATGAAGATAAAGTCCCTCCAGGACGAGCTGAAGAGGGCGAACGCCCTCCTGAAGGAGCTCAACAACCTCGATCACCTCACCAACCTGTACAACCGCCGCTACCTTACCGAGGTGCTGGAAAAGGAGTTCGTGCGGGTGAAGCGCAGCAGCCAGGAGCTGACGCTGGTGATACTGGACATCGACCGCTTCAAAAAGATAAACGACACCTACGGACACCAGTGCGGCGACGCCGTCCTTGCGGAGATCGCGGCGGTCACGAAAGCGTCGCTGCGCACCTACGACATCGCTGCCCGCTACGGCGGCGAGGAGTTCGTGCTCCTTTTGCCCTCGACCTCCCTCTCCGACGGGGTGGTAGTTGCCGAGCGTCTGCGTCAGGCGGTGCAGGCAATCTCGTGGCCCGCGCCGATGCGGGACCTCGCGGTGACGGTCAGCCTCGGGGTGGCGACTTACCCTTCGCCGCTGGTGGACGGTGTGGAGTCCCTGTTCCGGCACGCCGACGAGGCGCTGTACCGGGCGAAGATCGGTGGGCGCAATCGCGTCGAGGCGATGCTCGTCCCCCGCTAGCTTCACCCGAAATCCCCTCTTTTTACCCCCTCAGGTAAACCCTTCTCTCATGCGATCCCGGCGCTGCTGCCCCCCTCCCGGAGCGGTCGCCGCGCCAGATTTCCCATTGCAAAAACCCCAGCAAACCTTAGTATTTATTATGGTTTAGTAATTGCAGCACCCTGCTAGAATAACCGTCGACGGTTGAACCACAGAGCCGCAGAAAAGGAGACTGGACGATGCAGAGCATCAAGCAGCGGAAGAAGGTCGTGTACAGCCCGGGACTCACCGAGCTGCCGCCTCTGCCGATGGACGTGCCGGGACTCAAGGAAGGGTTCCGGCATCACTATACCTGCCACCTGGGGCGAGACAAGTACTGCAGGTCCCCCCGTTACTACTATAAGGCGCTCGCCTTCACCATTCGTGAGAGGCTCATGGAGCGCTGGAACAATACCCGTTACGCCTATCTCGATGCCGACTGCAAGCACGGCTACTATCTCTCCCTCGAATTTCTCATGGGGCGGGCGCTGGGGAATGCCCTGCTGAACCTCGGCATTACGGACGAGGCGTCGAGGGCCCTTCTGGAACTCGGCCTGAAACTCGAGGACCTTTCCGCCGAGGAGATCGATGCGGGGCTCGGAAACGGTGGTCTCGGGAGGCTGGCAGCCTGCTTCCTGGACAGCTGCGCGACGCTGGAGCTCCCGGTCATGGGGTACGGGATCCGCTACGAGTACGGCATGTTCCGCCAGCGCATCGTGGACGGCAGGCAGGTCGAGGAGCCTGACCACTGGCTGCGCGACGGCAACCCCTGGGAGGTGGAGCGCCCCGAGTACACCCAGCGCATCAGCTTCGGCGGGCGTTGCGAAAGCTTCCGCACCGAGAGCGGAGAGACCTCCTACCGCTGGGCCGACACCCGCGACGTTCTTGCGGTTCCGTACGACATCCCCATTCCCGGCTACCGCAACGGCACGGTGAACACGCTCCGGCTCTGGAAGGCGGCGGCGACCGATGTATTCGACCTCGACGAATTCAACGCGGGAAGTTACACCGAAAGCGTCGCAACGAAGAACGAGGCGGAAAACATCACCATGGTCCTCTACCCGAACGACGCCAGCGAAAACGGGAAGGCCCTCCGTCTGCGCCAGCAGTACTTCCTCGCGTCGGCGAGCCTGCAGGACGTCGTCGCCCGCTGGAAGGCGCACAAGGAGGATTTCGCGGACTTCGCAGAGAAGAACTGCTTCCAGCTGAACGACACCCACCCGAGCTGCGCCGTGCCGGAGCTCATGCGCATCCTCATGGACGAGAATGGTCTTGGGTGGGACGAGGCGTGGGGAATCACCACCCGCACCATGGCGTACACGAACCATACGCTCCTTCCCGAAGCGCTGGAGCGGTGGCCGCTGCCGATGTTTCAGCAGCTCCTCCCCCGTTCCCTGGAGATAGTGCTGGAGATCAACGCCCGCTTCCTGAAAGAGGTAGCGAAGCGCTGGCCGGGGGACAGCGACCGGCTGCGACGGATGTCCATAATCGAGGAAGGGGAGCCGCAGCAGGTGCGCATGGCGTACCTCGCGATCGTGGGGAGCTTTTCCGTGAACGGCGTCGCGGCGCTGCACTCCCATCTCCTCTCCGAGGGGCTTTTCCGCGATTTCTACGAGTTCTGGCCCGAGAAGTTCAACAACAAGACGAACGGTGTGACGCCGCGCCGCTGGCTTGCCTGGTGCAACCCCGGATTGAACAGACTCATCACTGATACCATCGGGAACGGCTGGGTGGCCGACCTTGGGCGCATAAGGGAGCTCGCCCCATATGCGGACGACCCGGCTTTCCGCGAGCGCTGGCACAGCGTAAAGCAGGAGAACAAGGCGCGGCTTGCGTCCCTCGTGGAGGCGAAGTGCGGTGTCACCTTCAACACCGAAAGCCTCTTCGACGTGCAGGTGAAAAGGATCCACGAGTACAAGCGGCAGCTTCTGAACGTGCTGCACGTGATCCATCTCTACGACCGTATCAAGCGCGGTGACACGGCGGGGTGGACGAACCGCTGCGTGCTGATCGCGGGGAAGGCAGCCCCCGGCTATTACATGGCGAAGCTCATCATAAAGCTCGTGAACAACGTGGCGAAGGTGGTAAACGACGATCCGGACGTGGGGGACCTCCTGAAGGTCGCTTTCCTCCCGAACTACCGGGTCACCGCCATGGAGTACATCTGCCCGGGGACCGATCTCTCAGAGCAGATCTCCACCGCCGGGAAAGAGGCGTCGGGCACCGGCAACATGAAGTTCATGATGAACGGCGCGCTCACCATCGGGACGCTCGACGGCGCGAACATAGAGATCCTCGAGGAGGTGGGGGAGGAGAACTTCTTCCGCTTCGGCCTCACCGCTCAGGAAGTGGAACAACTCAGGCCGAATTATTATCCCCATGCGGTCATCGCCAGCGATCCGGACCTCGCCCGGGTGATCTGGCTCCTCCAGAGCGGCCACTTCAGCATGTTCGAGACCGGGATCTTCGACCCCATCGTGCAGGCCATCACCTCACCCCGCGACCCCTGGATGGTGGCGGCGGACTTCCGCAGCTACGTCGAGGCTCAGAAGCGGGTCGCGGCCGCCTATCACGACAGGGAGGGGTGGACGCGCAAGAGCATCATCAACAGCGCCTATAGCGGGAAGTTTTCCACCGACCGCACCATCGCTGAGTACAACGAGGGGATCTGGCATCTCGATCGGGTCAAAGCCGAAAGGGGGTCCCAGGAAGAGGACGCAGCAGAACACCACCTGGAGGAGCGGGAGCGCTCCTTCGGGTAGCATTTCCATTCTCGAGAGAAAAGGGGCGGGCGCCATCACGGCGGCCCGCCCATTTTTTATCAGTTGTAGTTGCAGGCCGGGATAAGCCGCAGGGGTTCCCGGCGTCCATCCCCATCGGACTGCCGGAAACGCTTCCCTTATTCCGCCCTACATTTCTCCCAGATCATTTTTTTCTGCCTAAAACGTGCCTGCCGCTCAAGATTTCCCGTTCCTTGTCGAAGTTATAATTAGAGAACGACATTCAGGCACTAAATTGCCATTCCCTGCCTCCGCCGAAGAGGTAAGAATGGCGATTATGAGGCTTTTGGTTCATTAAATAGGTCAAAATTACCAGGACGGAAAAGAGGAACGGTTACGATGTCTAGAGACACGGTAGCAAGGAAGGTGGGGGTAAGTGGTGCCTTGATCCAGCTGGTCAGCTTCCGGCTGGCAAACGAGGAATACGCAGTCGAGGTGCTGAGGGTTCGGGAGATCATCCGGATGACCGCCATTACCCACGTCCCAAACACCCCCCACTGCATCGAGGGGATCATCAATCTGCGCGGAAAGGTCATTCCTATTGTCTCGCTCAGGGGGCGTTTCAACATGATGCCGGCCGACCACGACCAGCACACCCGCATCATGGTGATGGACGTGGCCGGCACCCTCATGGGGTTCGTTGTGGACGGCGTCTCCGAGGTCATCCGCATCGCCAGCTCCGACATTCAGCCCCCTCCGAACCTGGTGACCTCCAGTGTCGACTCTGACGTCATATCGGGAGTCATACATCACGGCGACCAGCTTCTCATCTTGCTCCAGCTGGACCGCATGTTCTCCGAATGGGAGCAGAGGGCGTTCGAGGCCTTCTAGGCCTGCAGCTTCTGGAGGGCATCCGGCAAGGGGCCGTCCTTTGAGGAAACGATGGACAGTAACAGGTCCCCCTCCAGCACAGTTCGCTTCCTGTCCCTCTACGTCGTCGGGGGTGCGGGATGGATCCTCTTTTGCCTCCCCTTGATCGGCGCGCTGATCAAGAGCGAAGTCACGAGGTATGTGGTCTGCGGTCTTTGCGGCTTTCTCTTTCTGACTGTCTCCGCCATTTCCCTGAAGAGGCTCCTGCTGCGCTCCCTGCGTGAGACACAGGACCTTTTCGAGGCAACGTTCGAGCAGACGGCGATAGGAATGGCGCACCTCTCCACGGACGGATCGTGGCTGCGGGTAAACTGCGCCTTTTGCTCCATGCTCGGGTACAGCGACAGGGAGCTCACTTCCTTCGGCTACCGGGAGATCACTCACCCGGACGATATGGCCGTGAGCGACGAGCAGTTGCGCAAGGTATTGCGCGATGAGCTTCCCAGCTACACGCTGCAAAAGCGCTACCTGCACAAGAGGGGGCACGCGATATGGGTTTCCCTCACCCTCGCTCCCCTCCGAAGTGTGGACGGGAAGGTCGCCTATCTCATCGCGGTGGTAGAGGATATCTCGGAGCGGAAAAAAGCCGAGGAGGAACTGGCACGCCATCGCGACGACCTCGAGTCGCTGGTAGCCGAGAGGGCGGCGGAGCTCTCCAGGAGCGAGCAGCGACTGAAAGAGGCGCAGATGATCTCCCACGTCGGGAACTGGGAGCTCGACCACCTCTCTGGCACCCTCTCCTGGTCCGACGAGCTGTGCCGTATCGTGGAGCTCGAGCGGGGTGCTAAGCCTTCGCTGGAATACTTCCTTTCGCTGCACCACCCTGAGGAGCGCGCGGCGATTGTCCATGACTATGCCTGCTGCCGGGAGAGCGGGGAGCTCTGTACCGTCGAGCACCGCCTCTTTTTCCCAGACGGGAGGATAAAGCACCTGCATGAGCACTGCCGCACCTACCTCGACGAGAGGGGGAGGGGGGTGCGCAGCGCGGGGACGATCCAGGATGTCACAGCCCATTGGGAGACGGAAGAAAGGCTGCGCCAGTTCTCCCGCGTGGTGGAGCAAAGCCCCGTGTCTGTGGTCATTACCGATCTCTCCGGGAGCATCTCCTACGTAAACCCCAAATTCTCCGAGCTCACAGGCTACTCCCCCGAGGAAGTACTCGGCCGCAACCCCCGCCTCCTGAAGACTGGACTCACGGACGTGGAAGTGTACCGGGATATGTGGCTTGCGCTGCGGGAGAGAAAGCCGTGGCGCGGGGAATTCTGCAACAGGAAAAAGGACGGCTCCCTCTACTGGGAGCGGGCGTATATCGCTCCTGTCCTCGATGCCCATGGCGTCACCACCGGTTTCGTGGCGGTAAAGGAAGACATCACGGAGCAGAAGGAGACGGAAGAGAAGCTGCGCGAGCTCTCTCTCTGCGACCAGCTCACCGGGCTCTCGAACCGCCGCGGCTTCCTCGTGCTGGCGGAACAGCAGATAAAGGTATCGAACCGTCTCCGCAAGGGGTTTCTCCTCATCTATGTCGATCTGGACGGCATGAAGTGGATAAACGATACGCTGGGGCACGGGGAGGGTGACCGGGCACTGGTCGATACCGCGGCGATCCTGCGAGGTTCCCTGCGCAGCTCCGACGTCATCGCCCGCCTTGGCGGGGACGAGTTCGCCGCCATGTCGCTGGAGGGGGGGGAGTCGACCGGGGAAGCGCTCGCAGCGAGGCTCCAGCAG
Organism: Geomonas sp. RF6; assembly: GCF_021044625.1. Taxonomy (NCBI): domain Bacteria; kingdom Pseudomonadati; phylum Thermodesulfobacteriota; class Desulfuromonadia; order Geobacterales; family Geobacteraceae; genus Geomonas; species Geomonas sp. RF6. The sequence continues at coordinate 4,388,805 of NZ_CP087999.1, forward strand.
GCGGTCGCAGCGCACAACGAAAGCCCGGGACTGCGCTATCCCCTCTCACTCAGTTTCGGCATAACGCATTACGACCCGGCGCACCCCTGTTCGATCGATGAGCTCCTGGCGCGCGGGGACGCGCTGATGTACGAGGTGAAACGGCAGAAGAAGGGGGCGGGACTCCTCCTCGACCGCGGGCGCTCCCCCCGTGCGCTGAGGTTATCGTAATCCGGGGGAGCGTTGGGCCTTCTGCAGTGCTTCGTGGAAAACAATATCTTGTTCCTGCGAACTGATGGATGAACCTCCGTCCAGGCGCGGCAGGCGGGGACTACAGGTCTGCGGCGAGGGAGTCGCGGGCACAGTTGGAGAGAAAGTCGAAGACTTCGCCGCGGGTGGCGATGAAACGGGGGAGGTCCTGGTTCATCAGGTCCTCCAGGAGGTGGAGGGTGTCGGCGTCGTCCCGCCGCAGGTCGTCCATGACCGCCTCCAGCACCGGGAGGACTTCGTAGAGGTCGTTGCGGTTGAAAGGGGCATCGTCCGGCTTCCCCCGAAACTTCGGCAGGTCTCGCGTTTCCACCACCCTAGGGTAGCGGTACTTCAGATCCGATGGTTTGATGACGAGGGGCATATCCTTTGTCTCCTGATTCAGTTGATGCGCTTCGGTCTCCGTCCCGACCCTAGTGGCAGCCGCAGGAGCCGCTGCAGCCAGTCCGGCAGGAAGTCGTCGCGCCGACAGCTTCGTCCGGGTGGTACGACTGAAGCGACGACTCGGTGATCCACCAGCTTCCCTCACGGCACTCGCCCTCCAGCTTTTTTTGTTTGAGGAGCATGAGGATCTTCAGTGGCGTCGTGCCGAGCCGTGCTGCAGCGGCCTCGGCGGAGATCTGTGCTGTCTGGTCTTCTTTTTCCGTGGACATCCTCTTTCTCCTTTATCCGGGGTTGGTTCCCGGAGTCACACATACATGGAGCGTGCCACCGGTGCCACCCCCCGCCGAACGGGGTGGGGACGCGTGGAGGTGCCTGAGGCGCAGGCTCCCTGGCAGGAAGCTGCCTAAGAAACGTTCACAGAAGTGGCGTCCCTGGCAGTGCAATACAGCGAAGCGGTGGAGGGCCGAGAAGTCAGTGGCTTTTGTGAGCTTGAGAACGAAGATGACTGTGGCGATTTCCGCGCTTTTGGCTGTGCTCCTCTCCGCGTGCGCGCTATTGGCGCTTGGCTACCTGGAAAACCATCTCAAGCAGATGGTTTTTTCCCAGCAGTCCGCCATGATCTCGGCGGTGGCCGCCCAGGTCGATGATAAATTGCGTACCCTGCAGACGGAACTGCACGGTCTGGCTTTCGGACTGACCCCCGCGATGATCGCCGAGCCGGCCGGTGCTGCGAGCTACATCTCAGCGCGTCCCGATTCCCTTGCCATCTTCGACAATGGCGTCTACCTCTTCTCCCCTGCCGGAAAGGTCATGGCGGCGGTGCCGGAGGGGGTATCACTGCCGGGAGAGGAGCTCCGGGCCAGAGACTGCATTAAGAGGACCGTAGCGACTGGCCGGCCCCAGATCCCCGATCCGTTCGTTCTGAACCAGAACGCCCCCCGCCCGGTCATCATGTTCACCACCCCCATACTCGATCGAAACGGAAAGGTCATAGCGGTGCTCGGCGGGAGCATCGATCTCCTGAAGAAGAATTTCGTCGGCGCCCTCTCGTCGGTGAAACTCGGGGAGAAGGGGTATCTCTACCTCTTTGACAGCTCCAGAACGCTCCTAATGCACCCGGATCCCTCGCGTGTGTTGAAAAGGGACACCACCCCGGGCAAAAACCGGCTTTTCGACGCGGCGACGCGCGGATTCGAAGGGACGGGGGAGACTGTGAATTCCAGGGGAGTGCCGATGATAGCCTCCTTCAAGCGGCTCTCCTCCACCGGGTGGATACTCGGCGGCAATTTGCCGCAGTCCGAGGCGTACTCCCCGGTGTACGGGGCGCAGCGCTACGTCTTCCTCGCCCTCGTGCTGGCGCTGGCCGCTTCCGTTCTCGGCGTATCCCTTTGCACCAACCACCTGGTGGCGCCGCTGCTGCGGGTAACTGCGCAGGTACGGGAGCTCTCGGAAAAGAAGGAGGCATTCGGCCACCGCATCGAGGTGAAGTCGGAGAACGAAATCGGGGTGCTGGCGGACGCCTTCAATGCTGTGCTCTCGGAGCTCGACGCCCAGAAGGGTGAGCTGCAGCGGCAGCTCAGGTTCTTTCGCGCTCTCATCGATACCATTCCCTTTCCACTTTTCTACAAGGACACCAGCGGTGTCTTTCTCGGGTGCAACGAGGCCTTTGAGCGGGCTTTCGGCATGCCGATGGAGCGGCTGGTGGGGAAGATGGCGTCGGACTTCCAGCCGGACCACCTTGCCGAAATCTACCAGAAGGCGGACGAGGCGCTGCTGAGAGAGCGCGGTGTGCAGGTTTACGAGGCGCGGGTAGCGTTCGCCGACGGCACCGAGCATGACGTTATCTTCCACAAGGGGATCTACCCTGCTGCCGACGGTTCTCCCGGCGGGATCGTCGGGTCACTCCTCGATATAACTGAGCGGAAGCGATCCGAGGAGGCGCACGACAAGACGAGGCGCCAGATGCAGCTTATCCTCGATACGGTGGAGGAGGGGATTTACGGGCTCGATCTGGAAGGGCGCGTCACCTTCATCAATCCGGCCGCCGCGATAATGAGCGGGTTTTCCCAGGAGGAGCTTCTCGGATCGCACCAGCACTCGACGATACATCACTCCAGGGAGAACGGCGGCGTCTACCCTGTGGAGGAGTGCCCTATCTACGCGACGTTCAGGGACGGCATGACCCATCATGCGGACGACGAGGTCTTCTGGAGGAAGGACGGCACGAGCTTCCCGGTGGAGTATGCCAGTAACCCCATCGTGGAGGACGGCCGCCTGGTCGGCGCGGTGGTGACCTTCACCGACATCTCCCAGCGAAAGCGCGCCGAAGAACAGCTCCTCATGCTCTCCCAGGCGCTGATGCAGAGTCCCGTCGGCGTCCTGGTGACCGATACCGAAGGCACCATCGAGTACGTAAACCCGAAAATCACCGAGGTATACGGGTACCTTCCGGAGGAGGTCATAGGGGAGAACCCGCGCATCTTCAAGTCGGGGCAGATGCCGCAGGAGGTGTACGCCTCCCTGTGGGAGACGGTGCGCTCCGGCAGGGTCTGGAGCGGCGAGATACACAACATGAAGAAGGACGGGGAGCTCTTCTGGGAGCGAGCCACCATCTTTCCCGTCAGGAAGAGCACCGGCGAGATCGCCAACTTCATGGCCTTCAAGGAGGACATCTCGGAGCAAAAGAGGCTGGAGGCCCAGCTGCGTCAATCCCAGAAGATGGAGGCGGTAGGGCAGCTGGCAGGGGGCGTCGCGCACGATTTCAACAACATCCTCACCGTCATCATAGGGTTCGGTGAGCTTTTGCAGCATTCCCTGGAAAAGGAGGATTTCCGGCGCAAGCACATGGAGCAGATCATTGCCGCCGCAAGCCGCGCCTCGCACCTCACCGGGAGCCTCCTCGCCTTCAGCAGGAAGCAGCACATGCTCCTCGTACCGACCGACCTGAACACCCTCGGGCGCAAGCACATGAAGTTCCTGTGCCGCATCATCGGCGAGGACGTCGCGCTGCACAGCGATTTTGGGGAGCAGCCGCTCGTGGTCCTCGCGGACGGCGGGCAGATCGAGCAGGTCCTCATGAACCTCGCGACCAATGCGCGCGACGCCATGCCGTCTGGAGGGACGCTGCGCATAGGCACGCAGAGGGTGGAACTTGACGACGACTTCTGCCGCGAGCACGGCTGCTCCGCACGGGGCTGGCACGTGCTTCTTACCGTCACCGATACCGGTACCGGGATGGATCCCCAGACGCTGAAGAAAATCTTCGAGCCGTTCTTTACCACGAAGGAGACGGGGCGGGGGACGGGGCTCGGGCTCTCCATCGTGTACGGCATCGTGAAGCAGCACGGCGGCTACATCACGGTCGTGAGCGAACGAGGGGTGGGGACGACCTTCAGCGTGTACCTTCCCGAAATCGCCCCTGCCGAGGAAAAGGTGGAGACCGTGCCCCTGCCGCGCCCGGAAGGGGGGAAGGAGACGATACTTCTTGCCGAAGACGAGCCGGCGGTGCGCGACCTGGTGCGCACCGTGCTGAAGGAATTTGGCTACAAGGTCATGGTGGCGCACGACGGGGCGGAGGCGGTCGAGCTTTATTCCAGGCATGCCGACGAGATCGATCTCGCCCTCTTCGATGTGATCATGCCGAAAAAGAGCGGCAAGGAGGCGTGCGACGAGCTGCGCGCCATGAACCCGGCACTGCGCGTCCTCCTGCTGAGCGGCTACACCGCGGACAGGATCGAGGACCACGGGATCCTGGCGGAAGGGGTCGAGCTGATGATGAAGCCGGTCCAGGCGACGGCCCTGGCGAGAAAGGTACGGGAGATGCTGGACGCCTGAGCAGGCAGGAATTGCAGCCGGTACGCAGAGAGCCCGGGGGAGACCCTCCGGGCTCTTTCTGTATCAGGGAGAGTTTGCGACGCCTGACCTTATCTGCCGCGGGTGTCCGGTGCGATGGCGTGGGGGAAGGGAACCGCCGGCGTCGCGGGGGCGGGTGCTGGGGGTGCCGCTGGCGCTGTCGTCGGCGCGGGCGCCGTCGTCGCCGGTGACGGTGACGGTGACGGTGACGCAGGGGAGGGGGAAGCAGGTGAGTGGGAAGATGTAGCGGGGGCGTGCGTGCGCGGAGCTTCCCTTCCTGCGGGGGCATTCCCCCCCGGTTGTGCTCCCCCTGCAGGCGGGCGCAGCTGCGGTCCCCGGCGGACCCTCACCGCCGGTGATTCCGCCGGGCGCGCGGCGCTCCTGGAGGAAGTGCGCAGTTCCTGCCGATACCGGCTGTTGTCGCGCGCGGCGACGGAGCGGTCGATCCTGATCTCCTTTGCCTTGTCGCCGACGTACGCCTTGTTGCGGAGCTGCACGTGGGGGCGCGAGCGTTTCACCCAGCCGCGGTCGCGCCAGCCGTGGTAGTAGACGCGTCGTCCCCCCCAGTCGCAGTCCCTGTTCAGCCAGGATCCGATGGTGAAGCCGAATCCGTAGGTGATGGGGGGCGCGTCGTCGGGGCGCTCCTCCAGGTACACGGTCCGAGGGTCGTAGCGCGGCACGTAGAGATAGAGCGGGTCAGCGGGGACGATCCGGATATATCCGGCCTGCACGATGACCTGCTCCTCCCTCGTGGAGCGGAGCTTCCCTGCTGCGTAAGCCCTCTCGCGCAGCCGCTGGATCGCGTCCAGCACCTCCGGTTCCTGGTTCAGGAACGCCTGCCCCACGGTCACCGTCCACTGGTATTCCCGCTCCATCATGAAGAGGACCTCCGGGTAGTGGGCGATCGCCTTCACGCTCACGTCCCACTCCTCCCCGTCTATTCGCGCAGAGCTCCCGTAGCGCTCCAGGAAGCGGGCGGCGTAGACGATCTGGTCGGTGAAGGTGGCGGCGGGAAGGAGCTGGGCGAGGAGCGGGTCGGGGTAGAGCGCGATCGGCGCCAGCAGCTCTTCCAGCTCCTCCGGTGCCAGCCTTCCTGTCGACTGGTACCCGGGGCGAGCGCTGTCGGCGTGCGCTGCGCTGCCGGTGAGTAACACCAGGAGGCAGAGAGGAACCAGGACTGCGACGAGGCTCTTTTTCATAGCACGCTCCGGCGATGGAATGGGGATGTGCGGACACTTCAGTTTACCACGGAGAGGGCCTGGGGTCAGGCTTTGCATTTGGGTATTTGGTTTTGGTGCAATCCGCAAATGCGCAAATGCGAAGCCTGACCCCGGGCAGAATACAGAAACAGTCCCCGTCCTTGCGGTGGGGCCTGTCAGCTCCAGCGTCATGGAGTGTCGGCGTCGTGCCGGAAGGTCATGCGTGGGGTCAGGCTTCGCATTTGGTTATTTGGCTGTGGGGGACCCCGCAAATCCCCAAATGCAAAGCCTGACCCCAGGGCAGGATACAAAAACAGGCCCCGTCCTTACGGAGGGGCCTGCGAGCTCTAGCTGCATGAAGAGGTGTCGGCGTCGTGTCGGAGGGATGAATGGGGGAGGGCCGACGCTCACGCGGCCGGATCACTTCAGTGGGGGACCTTGCTGCTGGTGATGAGGAACTGCATGACTCCGAGGAGGTTTACCAGCCTGCGCAATATCACGTTTTTTTCCTGTGCGTTTCGTGCCGCATACAATCTTTCTTTCAGAAGCTGATACTGTTCGTTTACTACAACCAGTGGATCAACCTTCTTCATTATAATCCTCCTAAGAAATGATCTGCAGCAAATATAATCACCGCAGCCCGCGTTGTCAAGGAGTATTATGTGCTTGAAAAATCGCATGTTTACGCTTGTAATGCGTGTCGTTGCGGAGGAGTGTCAAAAGAGGGGAGGGGCTGGATCGAGGGGAGGGACGCGGAGACTTTCTAATCTGCCAAAAGGCAGGGCCGGCGGGGAGAGAATCGGCTCTCCGGGCGCCGGCCCTGCGCTAAATGACGGAACTTTTATCCTACTGGTACTGGACGTAGAACGGCTTGGGGGTCAGTTTGAGGACCTCCTGCGGGGTGAGGAGCGGATCCCCCTTCTTCGTGTCGTTGTGGTAGAAGAGCTTGAACCCGGTCAGTTCCACCGGCTCGGCGACGATGTAGTCCTTGTAGGAGTCGCGCTTCAGCCACGGAGCGCCCCAGCCGTCCATGTTCATGACGATCTGCACCTCGGGTCGCAGGGCAATCTTCCTGTAGTTGGTGACGCCGTTCCTGGTGAACCTGTGCACCGTCAGCACCTTCGGCGGGATGTGGTACTTCTGCACCAGGTTCTGGAGGTATTCGCTCACGTAGTTGATGTCGGCGGCGTCGTACGTTCCGATCTTGGAACCGGGGCGGGCACCGCTCTTGATCAGGTTGAACTCCGGGTCGATCCCCAGGTGCACGTCGGGGTTCTTGAGGAGCCACTCGAAGCGCGGCAGTATGGTGCGGATGTTGTCGTGCCCGGTCTGGATGTCGATGAAGAGGATCGCCCCCGCTTCCTTTGCCCAGCCGTATACCTGGTTCACCACGGCGTCCGGCATGATCATGCGGTACTTTCCGGCCTTTCCAGGCTCGCCCTGCGCGACGACGGCGATGAGGTGCAGTGCCGGCTGGACCGGGACCCCCGGGTCCGCCGCTTCCCAGCGGGCCACCTCGCGCTTCAGACGACGCAGCATGTCGTCTTTCTGGAACTCGCCGAGCGCCCCCATCCGTTTGGAGAGGGGATTGCCGTAGTAGGCGACGATTCGCTTCGACGGGAGGATGGCGCCCGGGAGCGGCTTCGGATACTTTACGGGCCAACCCTTCTCTTTCGCGAATTCGGGGTCCTCACCGGCGAGGAACTTCTTCCCCGGCTCCTTCGCCCCCTTCACGCCTGCCGCCTTCTTCTCGCTCGGTGTCGCGGCGGTACCGGTCGCCGCGGGTGCCGCGGCGGTCGCGGCAGGGGCGGTGGTGCCACCTGTCGCTGCTCCGGCGTTGTCGTCTGCCTCGTGGGGAGCCGTGGCAGCCGTTTGGGCGGTTGCAGCCGGTGCGGCCGGGGCCGGTGCGGCAGGATTTGCGGTTATCACCGGCGGGGCGGCCGTGGCGCCGGGGGAGGCGGTGATCTTCTTCGCATCGATCTTGCGGTCGCCGCAGCCGGTAACGAGGAGCGGAATAAGGCAGAGGAGGGCGATGCCGGCGGTTTTGTGGGTGCAAGCCGCGTGGGTAGGCTTCACGTAAAGCTCCTTTTCAAATGTAGTGTGCCGGGGCGGGGGAAGGCGCGCAGAGGAGCCTCTGCCGTCGCGGCGCGGGTTCGATGAGGTTTTTGTTTAGCTGGTTTGATCGACGGCGACCCGGGAGGTCGGGGGGGACCTGCTGCAGGGGAGTTAACCTTGGTTCTGCTCCGTCATCATTAAAATCGCCGATTTGGCGGACTCATACTACCCTTTCCAAAGTGCCGGTGTCAATGGATGAATATGTGCGGAGAAGGTGCGGAGGTGAGTGAACTCATTGGTGAAAGTTATACTTTCAACGTCGGCAGTGGCACACTGCCATGTAGGCCGCAATAAGCGCTAGCGTTTCCGGCATTCGCTGCTTGCGGCTTCGTCTGCGGTGGACTGCCGGGAACGCTTGGCGGCTTATCCCGGCGTACCTTGGGTGGATTGCCGGGAAGGCCTCGCGGCTTATCCCGGCTTACGTTTGGTGGACTGCCGGGAACGCCTGGCGGCTTATCCCGGCCTACGTTTGGTGGAGTGCCGGGAACGCCTCGCGGCTTATCCCGGCCTACGTTTGGTGGACTGCCGGGAACGCCTGGCGGCTTATCCCGGCCTACCTTGGGTGGATTGCCGGGAACGCCTCCCGGCTTATCCCGGCCTACGTTTGGTGGACTGCCGGGAACGCCTGGCGGCTTATCCCGGCCTACCTTGGGTGGACTGCCGGGAACGCCTCGCGGCTTGTCCCGGCCTGCATGGACGCCGGTGGACTCCCTAGCTGTGCGTCAGCTTTTGCGCTTCGCTGCTTATCTCGGTCGTTACCTGTGACATCTGCTCGGTGGAACGGCTCACGTCCGTCACCAGCTGTGCGGTGCTGGCGAAGCTGGTGCAGGCGGCTTCCGCCTTTTGCCTGATCCTGCCGTACACGATCCTCAGCTCGTCGGAATACGGCTTTATCTTCGCCGCCTCCTTGCGGGAGGTCTCCGCGAGGGCCTTTACCTCGTTTGCCACCACGGCAAAGCCGCGCCCCACGTCGCCGGCACGTGCCGCCTCGATGGAGGCGTTCAGCGCGAGGAGGTTCGTCTTGTCCGCTATGTCCTCTATGGCGGTGGCGATAGGTGCGAACTTTTCCGTCGTCTCGCTGGAGCCCTGGACTTCCTTCACGAGCTGCGCGAACTCCGCTTCCTGGCTCTGGAAAAGCTCCATCAGCGCCCTGGACATCTGTGCCACCGAGGCGTTGGTGGCGTCCATCTCGGTGAGGGCCGTGGTGACGTTCCCCGCGATGGCGATCTCGTCCTCCCGCCTGCTTTCGATGGTGCTTTTCAGCTCCTCTATCTGCTCCTTTTCCACCACGATCTGATGTTCCTTGTAGTAGTGGCAGTTCTCCGGCTTGTTCAGCCCGTTGAAAACGGCGGTGGCCATTCCCCTGCATTCCCCGTAGCCGCAGGCGCTGCAGTTGTACAGGTCGGCTTCGGAGAACTTCGCCATCCTGCGGTACACCTCGGAGAGCTCGCGCTCGCTCGGCTTTTTGAGCGTGTTGTTCCCTGACAGGTCGAGATAGCTCCTCTGGTACAGCCCCGGCTCCCAATACTTCTCCACCAGCTTCTTCAGGGCCCGCTTCCCCCGCGCGTTCGCGAAGGGGCCGCTCTTCCGGTGTCTCCCCTGCATCTCCTGGTTTCGCTTCTCGATCAGCTCCTCGACCTCGTCCGGAGACTTCTGCTGGTTCAGGGTCCCCGGCCCGCCGTTGCACCCCATCTCGCAGTTCAGGCAGTCGACCAGGAGCGGCGCGCTCCCTTTCTCTATCCCTTCCGTGAGCTTCTTCAGGTAGTGGTAGATCGTAGCAACCCCTTCGATCTTCCTGGTCACCAACCCGATCTCCGGTACCTCCCGGGATGCCGTGCGCAAAAGCCCTCCCGGGGTGGAGAAGAGGACGGCCCGCTCGGCGGGGGGATTGTCGTAGTCGAGGGGGGGGAAGTCGGCGAGCCTGATCTTCGAGGCGGCGAGATAGTCCGCCACGGCGCGGTAGGTGACATTGTAGTCGCCAAGACCGGTCTCCTCGAACTCCCGCTTCTTTGCGAGGCAGGGGGAGAGAACGGCGACCTTGTAGTTGCTGTACTGCGGGTAGAAGCGCTTGATCATCTTCACCGTGTGCAGCATCGGGCTGTCTGCGGGGGCAAGGTGCTTTATGAGCTGGGGACGGTAGATCTGGATGAAACTTACGATGGCGGGGCAGGGCTGGGCTATGACGGTGCGCGGCTTGTTCTTATCGATGTGCTCAAGGTAGCTCTTCACCGTCAGCTCGGCCCCAAAGCTCACGTCGAATATACCTTCCACCCCGAGTGACTTCAGCCAGCCGTTCAGCTGGAGGTATTCGCCGGGAAAGTTTGCCGCCACAGCCGGGGCGACGATCGCCACGATCCTCGCCCCCCCCTGCAGATCGCGCAGGAAGAGGTCGAAGTCGTCCAGCGGCAACCTGGCATTGTGGGTGCAGGCGGTAAGGCAACTGCCGCAGGCGATGCAGATGTCGTGGTCGATCTCCACGGCGTCGCCGCTGCCGTCGTTGCAGTACTTCACCGGGCAGGCGGTGATACAGGCGTGGCAGTTCACACACTTGTCACTGCTTACTTCGATAACCTTCGCCAGTTTCTTCTTCATGACCTGCCCCCCTGCTCATAGTCGTCCTCTGTTACTGATCGGTCTCCCTCTAGTAGGACTTTAGGGGGAAATCCCCACGCAGGTCTTCTTCAGGGGAGGGGGGGCGCATCGTTGCAAAATTTTGACGCGTACCGAAAAAAGGTGGAGCCAAAGTATTGACTCCCCATCCTCCCTCCGCCCCCTGATAACCTGTAAATTCAGCGACTACAGTGGTTCCGCCCCTTGGCACGCCCGTTGCTAATTAGGGTGTCGCGGTGGTGGCTCTCATTTAGCCGCGCGCCCTGCGGGAACGGCCATCGCTGGCTGCAGCACTCAATACCCCGCAATAGGACTGGACATGAAGAAAAGTTTTACTGCCGTTGCCTTAGCTCTTGTTACCTCTTTCACCAGCACCTCGATGGCCGCAACCTTTCCTCCGGCTACGTCCCCTGCGCAAACGACCGCACTTTCCGCCTTCCCGGCGCAGCCCCCGCAGCTTCCCGCCGGCGCGTTGTCCGGCGCGGTTTCCGGTGCAGGGCTCACCCTCCGCTCCGGGGTGCCGAACCAGCAGCCGCAGAGCACCGTGCCTGCCGCGCGCCCTGAACCCGCCCCCCCGGTCCAGCCTCAGACGCAGCCGTCCCAGCGAGGGTCCCAGGAGCAGCCCGTGGCGCAGGCGGGGGGGCAGGGGACCCCTGCGGAGAACGCGGCCTCGCAGCCCGAGCAGCGCTCACCCCTCGAGCGCGCCCTTGCCGAGGACGTCCCCCGCAGCGACAAGGTCATGCAGTCGCAGCAGTTTCAGATAGGGGAGATCTCCCAGTTCGGCTACTCCTTCTTCCGTCCCGACAGCACCGGCTTCGCGCCCCAGACCGACGTCCCGGTCGGCCCGGAGTACGTCGTGGGGGCGGGGGACCGGCTGGTGGTGAATATCTGGGGCAGCTTCGACGGGAGCTACGAGCTCGAGGTCGGCCGCGGCGGGGAGATCGTGCTGCCGCGCGGAGGGGCCGTGAAGGTGGCGGGTCTTCCCTTCGGCTCCCTCCCCGATCTCTTCCGCGCAAAACTGGGGCGCACCTACCGCGACTTCCAGCTCAGCGTCACGATGGCGAAGACGAGGCTCATCAAGGTCTACGTGGTCGGGCAGGTCAATGCCCCCGGCGACTACACCGTAAGTTCCATGTCCACCCTCATAAACGCCCTCTCCGCCGCAGGGGGCCCCACCAAGAACGGCTCCCTGCGCAATATAAAGATCAACCGCAACGGCAAGGTGATAGACACGGTCGACCTCTACGACTTCTTCCTCAAGGGGAACAAGGGGCGCGACATCCGCCTGCAGCCGGGGGACACCGTGCTCGTCCCGGTGATCGGCCCCGTCGCCGGGGTCGCAGGGAACGTGCGGCGTCCGGCGCTTTACGAGCTGAAGGGTGAGCGGACCCTGAAGGAACTTCTCGAGCTCGCCGACGGCATCAACCCCACAGGGTACCTGCAGAGGGTCCAGCTTTCCCGGGTGCAGGCACACGCGAAGAAGGTGGTGCAGGACGTAAGCCTCGACCCCCAGCGGGGGAAAAGCGTGGAGCAGGTCACCGCCGGCATCGCGATCCAGGACATGGACATGGTGAAGATCTTCCCGATCGACAACACCATGCGTGACTACGTGAGGCTCGAGGGGTACCTGCTGCGTCCCGGCGATTACGCTCTGGCGAAGGAGACGAGGCTGAGCTCGCTCCTTAAGGCCGCGGAACCCCTCCCGGAGTACTACGCAGCGGCGGGGCAGATCACCAGGCTCTACCCTCCCGACCTCCATCCGGAAATCATCTACTTCAACGTGGATCGGGCTATGAGCGGCGACCCGGAGCACGACCTCGCCCTTGCGGAGTTCGACAAGGTGAAGGTATTCGCCCGGTGGGAGATGGAGGAGCTCCCGACGGTGCGGGTGAGCGGCGAGGTGCAAAAGCCGGGGACCTTCCGCCTCTTCAACAACATGACGGTGCGCGACCTCCTCATGCAGGCCGGAAACGTGAAGGCTACCGCCTATCTGAAGAACGCCGAGATCACGAGGCTCAGGCGCAGCGGCTCCGCGGTTACCTCCTACTCCGTAACGGTGGACCTGGCGAGCGTACTGAAAGGGGAGGGTAACCAGAAGCTGGAGCCGTTCGACGAGCTGTACGTGCGCCGCATCCCCAACTGGGCGGAGGAGACGGACCGCTACATCACCCTCAAGGGGGAGTTCGTCTTCCCCGGTTCGTACCCCATCTACCGCGGCGAGCGGCTGAGCAGCGTCATCCGGCGTGCCGGCGGTTTTACCGACAAGGCGTTCCTGAGAGGGGCGAAGTTTTTGAGGACGCAGGTGCGGGAGCTGCAGCAAAAAAGGATGGACGAGATGCTGCAGCGCACCGAGGCCGAGCTTCTCAAAAAGCAGGGGGAGCTCTCCTCGCAGGCGAGTTCCAAGGAGGAGCTGGAGGCGACTAAGGCCTCCATCGAGTCGATGATGAAGTCGATCGACCTCCTGAAGGAGAAAAAGGCGGAAGGGCGCCTGGTGATCCACCTCAAAAAGCCGCAGGAACTGGAAGGGACCCCCTTTGACCTGGAGGCGAACGGCGGCGACGTCATCGAGGTCCCCTCCGACCCGCAGACCGTCTCCGTGCTGGGGCAGGTATTCAACCCCACGAGCTTCGTGTACACCCCCGGCGACAACGTCCAGGCGTACCTGAAGCGGTCCGGCGGGCTGACCCGCGAGGCCGAGACGAGGGACATCTACCTCATAAAGGCGGACGGCAGCGTCGTCAGCCGTCAGAGCTCGGGGGGCGGTTTCCTGGGCTTCGGCGGCTTCCTCTCCAAGGCACTCGACTCCGGCGACACCGTAGTCGTGCCGCAACGGATGGAGAAGGTTGCCTGGATGCGGGACCTGAAGGACATCGCCACCATCCTCGGCCAGATCGCGGTGACGGCGGGGGTCGTTCTGGCAGCCGGGCTGTAGCGACAGGAATGAAGGAAACAAATACAGAAAGAAGGGGCTACTCAGCATGAAACGCAAAATCTCCGTCATAGGCCTTGGCTACGTCGGACTCCCGGTGGCGGTCGCCTTCGGGAAGTCGGCGCGCACGGTCGGTTTCGACATCAACGCAGAGCGGGTAAAGGAGCTGCGTGACGGCTACGACCGCACCGGCGAGGTCACTGCCGAGGATCTCCAGGCGGCGGATCTCTGGTACACCGACAGCATCGACGAGCTTCGCTCGGCCGACTTCCACATCGTCGCGGTGCCGACCCCGGTGGACGAGGCGAACCAGCCGGACTTAACGCCGATGCTGCGGGCCTCCGAGACGGTGGGGCGCGCGGTGAAGCCGGGCGACATCGTGGTGTACGAGTCGACGGTCTACCCCGGGGTCACCGAGGAGGAGTGCGTACCGATCCTGGAGCGCGTCTCGGGGCTTACCTGCGGCCGCGACTTCAAGGTCGGCTACTCCCCGGAGCGCATCAACCCGGGGGACAAGGAGCACACCTTCACAAAGATCAAGAAGGTCGTCTCCGGGCAGGATGCCGAGACGCTGGAGATCGTGGCGGGGGTCTACGAGTCGGTGGTCTCCGCCGGCGTGCACCGCGCCTCCAGCATCAAGGTCGCCGAGGCGGCGAAGGTCATCGAGAACACCCAGCGCGACCTGAACATCGCGCTCATGAACGAGCTCGCCATCATCTTCGACCGGCTGGGGATCGACACCGGTGAGGTCCTCGCCGCGGCGGGGAGCAAGTGGAACTTTCTCCGCTTCACGCCGGGGCTGGTGGGAGGTCACTGCATCGGGGTCGACCCTTACTACCTCACCCACAAGGCGGAGAAGGTCGGCTACATCCCCCAGGTGATCCTCGCCGGGCGCAGGATCAACGACGGCATGGCGAGATTTGTGGCGCAGCGCACCATCAAGGAGATGATCAAGGCGGGGCACTGCATCAAGGGGGCGCTGGTCACCGTGCTCGGCCTCACCTTCAAGGAGAACTGCCCCGACCTCAGGAACTCCAAGGTGGTGGACATCATCGACGAGCTCAGGGACTACGACGTCACCGTCCAGGTTCACGACCCCCTCGCCGACCCGGCCGAGGCGCTCCACGAGTACGGGGTGGAACTCACCCCCTTCGACTCTCTTGCCCCCGCTGCCGCCGTGGTGGCTGCGGTCTCGCACAGCAGTTACCTCGCCCTCGGCGCTGCCGAGCTCTCCTCTCTCCTCACCGAGGGCGGGGTCCTCATCGACGTCAAGGGGAGCTACCCGCGCGAGGCGATGCGGGGGGCGGGTATCGAGTGCTGGCGCCTGTAGCACGGCGGGGAAAGGGGGAAAGGGAATGACTGCGTTTGAGAAAGTACAGGAGGGGCTGCGCCGCGCCCCGAAGAAGTGGGTGGTCACCGGGGTGGCGGGATTCATCGGTTCCAACCTGCTGGAAAAACTCCTGGAGCTTCGCCAGGAGGTGGTGGGGCTCGACAACTTTTCCACGGGGAAGAGGGAGAACCTGGAGGAGGTGCGCGCCCTGGTTGGGGAGGAGAAGTGGCGCCGCTTCCACTTCATCGAGGGTGACATAAGAGAGCCTGCAGATTGCGAAAGGGCCTGCGCCGGCGCAGATTTCGTGCTGCACCAGGCCGCCCTCGGCTCGGTCCCCCGCTCACTGGAGCGCCCCGGCGACACGAACGACAACAACGTCACCGGAACGCTCAACATGCTGACCGCCGC
Source organism: Geomonas sp. RF6 (assembly GCF_021044625.1). Taxonomy (NCBI): domain Bacteria; kingdom Pseudomonadati; phylum Thermodesulfobacteriota; class Desulfuromonadia; order Geobacterales; family Geobacteraceae; genus Geomonas; species Geomonas sp. RF6. The sequence continues at coordinate 4,403,878 of NZ_CP087999.1, forward strand.
GCGCGACGCGCGGGTCGGCTCCTTTGTCTATGCCTCGAGCTCGTCGGTGTACGGCACGCACCCGGCGCTGCCGAAGTTCGTGGAGACACTGGGGGAGCCGCTGTCGCCGTACGCGGTAAGCAAGTACGTCTGCGAGCTCTACGCCGCGCAGTTCTCCCGCCACTACGGACTGTCGTGCACCGGGCTTCGCTACTTCAACGTCTTCGGCGCCAGGCAGGACCCGGACGGGCCGTACGCCGCGGTGATCCCCCGGTGGGTCGCCACCATGATGGCGGGGGAGCCGGTCTTCATCAACGGCAGCGGGGAGACGAGCCGCGACTTCTGCTACGTGCAGAACGTGGTGCAGATGAACCTCCTGGCGGCGACGGCAGCGGGGGAGGGGGCGAACCGCGTGTACAACGTCGCGCTGAACGACCGCACCGACCTGAACCAGCTCTTCGACATGCTGCGGCGCCGCCTCGCTCCGCGCTTCCCGCACCTGGAGAACTTTTGCCCCACCTACCGCGACTTTCGGGCCGGCGACGTCCTTCACTCGCAGGCGGACGTCTCCGCCGCGGTGCGCCTCCTGGGGTACGCGCCGACCCACGGTATCGAAGAGGGGCTAGACGCCGCGCTTTCGTGGTACGTGGCTCGCGCCGGCGGGGCCGGGCTCTCCTGCTGAGAGATTCGCGGGAGCAGAGAATGAAGGAAAGGGAAAACGGAGTAGCGATGCAACAGCCAGCGGAGCGTCCCGGGGGTGCAGGGACGGTGAATATCCTTGAATACGTCCAGATCGTGGCGGAGCGGAAGTTCCTGATCCTGTGCACGACCTTCGTGGTGGCGCTGGGGAGCGCCCTCTTCAGCATGACGCTGCCAAACCTCTACACCGCGAGCGCCCTCGTGGTGGTGAGCGATGACGACAGCGGCGGGGTGGGGGCGATGCTCGCCCAGTTCGGAGGGCTTGCCTCCCTTGCGGGCGGCTCCATGGGGGGGCCGACGAAGGGGGACCTGTACCTGACCATGCTCTCCACCGACACCGTGAAGGACCCAATCATAGACCGCTTCCGCCTCATGCAGGTGTACGAGGCAAGGCTGCGCTCCGACGCCTACGCCGCGATGAACGCGAGGGCGGAGATCTCCGCGGGGAAGAAGGACGGGGTCATCACGATAAGCTACAGCGACGAGGACCCGAAGCGTGCCGCCGCGATCGCCAACGCCTACGTGGAGGAGCTCGGCAAGCTCACCACGAACCTCAGCATGAAGGGGGCGGGTAGCAGCCGCGGCTTCCTGGAGCAGCGCCTCACCGCTGCAAAGGCGGACCTTGCCCGCGCAGACGAGGCGCTCAAGGGGTTCCAGTCGAAGAACAAGGTGGTCGCGGTACCCGAGCAGGCAAAAGCCTCCATCGAGGGCGTGGCCCAGCTCCAGGCCCAGCTCGCCATGCAGCAGGTGCAGCTCTCCTCGCTGCAGCGCCAGTTCGCCGACACGAGCCCGGAGGTGAAGGGGGTAAAGGCTGCCATCGGCACGCTGAAGGCGCAGATCGCCCGCCAGGAGGGTGGCGGCGCCCTCGGCTCCATACCGTCCATCGGGAGCATGCCGCAGATGGGGCAGGAGTACGTGCGGCTGATGCGGGAGCTGAAGATCCAGGAGGCGCTCGTCGAGACCCTCACGAAGCAGTACGAGATGGTGAAGATCAACTCCCTGAAGGACACTGCCCCCTTCCAGCTCCTCCAGATGGCGAAGGTGCCGGAGAAGAAGAGCAAGCCGGTGCGCAGCCGCATCGTCATCCTCTCCGCCGCCGCGGGATCCTTCCTCTCCGTCGTCTACGTCTTTCTCTGTGCATCCCTCACCCGGGTAGGGGAGGAGGATCGCCAGCGCCTGCAGCGGATCGGGGAGGCGCTCGGGTTGCGGCGCCGGCGCCAGGCATGAAGGAGCGGGGTACCACGTGGCATTGCTGAAAAAGTTCGCATCGGTCTCCCTCTTGAACGGGCTGCTCTCCGGGTGCAACCTCGGCTGCACCGTCCTCCTGGTCAGGTGGTTCGGCACCGCCGCGTACGCTGATTACACCATGGACCTCGCCACCGTATCCCTGGTGACGATCCTCCTGGAGGTCGTGCCGAGCTCCTACCTCGTCTTCCGGGTCCAGGACGACCCCGAGCTGGTGCACGGCGCCGCCGGCCTCGCCTGCCTGAGCGCCCTCCTCATCGCGATCCTCCTCTTCGCCCTCGATCTCTTCGGCTCCTATCATGCCTTCTCCCCCTGGATCGCGGGGTACGGAGCGCTCCAGGCGGTGAAGCGCTATCTCGACATCAGGCTGCAGTCGAGCGGGCGCCTGGCCCAGTTCTTCCAGATAGAGACCGCCGCCGCCGGGCTGCGCCTCGGCCTCATGGGGGGGCTCCTCTGGGCGGGGTACGCCTCTCCGACGGCGCTCTGGGGTTCGCTCTCCCTCTCCGTTCTCCTCGCCCAGTCGTTCTGGTTCGCCCGCAACCGCTCGGAGCTGAAGCCGTTCCTCCTTGTCCTGCGGAGCTCGACCTGGCACCCCCTGCTGCGCGACCGCGCCGCCTACACCCCGTACTACCTGGGGATCGGGGTGAAAAGGGTACGCGACAACCTCATGCCTCTCCTCGCCGGGAGCTTCTTCCCCACGAAGGAGGCGGCCGGCGCCTTTTTCCTCGCCTACCGCGGCATCTCCTTCACCTGCGGGCAGATCAGGGTGGTGGAGGGGCTCCTGAACCACAGAAAGACGCTCGGCGCGGCCTTGAGCCTCCCCCTTGTCAACTCCGTAATCGTTGCCCTCTGCTGCCAGCTTCTGTGCATCGCCGCCTCCGTCGCGCTTTGCCTCGTCTCCGGCAGCGAGGAGCTTTACCTCGAGACGGTGATCGTGCTGAGCCTCATGGTGTGGCCCTACGTATTTTCGGTGCTCCTCAGGGCGCAGGCGTACTCGAAGTATCACCTCGCCAGCATCAATGCGAGCCTGGTCGCCTACATAGCGATCTCCCTTGCCGCCGCAACCTCCCTGCGTTCTCTCGGCGTGACCTCGGGGAGCGCCTTCGCCTTCGTCCTCCTCCTTTGCGAGCTGGGGAGCCTGGGCACCATCTACTACCTGGAAAGGAGCAGAAATGAAGTACCTGAAGCTCTTGGCTAGCATCCTCCTGGCGCGCTTTCGCAAGATCACTTTCCGTTCGGAGGGGGAGGGGGTGCGCTACCCCCGGGCCCGCAACACCTTTGCCTACCCGAAGAACATCTCCCTGGGGGACCACGTGCACATCGGGCCGGGGTGCCACCTGGACGGCGCCGGCGGCATCGAGATCCGCCGCGGCACCATCTTCGCCCCCGGGGTGTACATCTACTCGCGCTCCCACAACTTCGACCGCGACCTGAAGGCGCTCCCCTTTGACAACGTCATGCTGACCGCTCCGGTGACGGTGGGGGAGTACGTCTGGATCGGCTCCCGCGTCACCGTCCTTCCCGGTGTCACCATAGGGGACGGTGCGGTTATCGGCGCCGGAGCGGTGGTGGCGCGCGACGTCCCCCCCTGCGCCGTGGTGGTCGGAAATCCCGGCAAGGTGGTGAAGTACCGCAACGTGGAGGAGTTCGAGGCGCTCAGGAAAGAGGTGGATCCCTTCGTGTACACCCGGCTCGGGCACGGGAAGGTGTTCAGGAGGAAAGAGGATGTCTGAGAAAAAGCTGGTGTACATACTGAACCGCTACGGGGCGGCGGAAGCGAGCCACTTCCACCACATTCTCGGCCTCCTGGAGACGATGGCCGAGCAGGGGTGCCAGATCGCCCTGGTAATCGAGAAGGCCGACAGCATCCCCGCCTTCCGCACCCCCCGCGTCAGGGTGATCCCCCTGCGGCGCCGCAAGGGAGTCGGCCGTTTCCTGGAGCTCTTCGCCACCATTCGCGCCCTCATCAAGGAAGGGTACACCTCCACCTTCGTGAGGATAGCGGCTCCCGCGGCTCTCACCGCCACGGCAGCGCACAGGATCTTCGGTGGTGCTGTCTTCTTCTGGCAGAGCGGCACGACGCTGGAGTACGACCGGGAGCAGCCCTGGTCCCTGAAGAAGGCGCGGTGGTTTGTCACTTCCCACCTCCCGAACTGCGCGGCGCGGCGCCTGGTGCACTTTTTCGTCACCGGCCCCTCCTTCATGGTCGACTACTACGCCACGGTCGGCAGGGTGCGCCGCGACAAGATCAGGCTCCTTTACAACGATATCGACGTGCGGCGCTTCGCCCCCTCCGCGGAGAGGAAAAAGGGGAAGCAGGAGTTTTTGCAGTCGCTCGGCTACCGCGGCGACGAGCTCCTCATGCTCCTCGTGCACCGCATGTCGCCGGTGCGAAGGACGCTCCTCTACTTCCCGAGCTGCCTCGCTCCGCTGAAGGATGAGGGTCTCCTTCAAGATGTGGTGGTAGTCGTGGCCGGCGCAGGGCCCGAGCTTCCCGCGGTGCGCGCGGCGGCTTCCGACTCGGGGGTCTCCGAGCGCTGCATCTTCCTCGGCAACGTGGCGAACAAGGAGATCGAGAAGCTCTACGGCATGTCGGACCTCTTCCTGCACCCCACCTACAACGAAGGGTTCCCGAGGGTAGTGCTGGAAGCTATGGCGGCGGGGCTTCCTATCGCCTCCACCGACGCGGGGGGTACCCGCGAGCTCCTGGGACCTGTGCAGGGGGAGCTGGTGGTCAGCCGCGACGAGCCGGCCGCCTTTGCCGAAATTCTCGCGCTTCTCGTGCGGGACCGCGCCCTCAGGGAGGGGCTCTCCCGGGAGAACCTGCAGTGGGTGCAGCGCTACTCCACTGAGGAGATTTCCGCCATGTACCAGGAGGTGCTCTTCGCATGAAAAAGACGGTCCTCTTCCACGTCAGTGGCAACCAGTACGACCCCTTTCCCGCCACGCACCATACGCGCCGCATCTGGGAGGAGCTGAGCCGGGGTGTCGATGAGTATCACCTGGTGGCCCGCGGCAGGATCAACTCTTACCAGCACTCCGTGCACGGCAAGATCCACCTGCACCTTCTCCCCGCCTGGGGGCGCCGGATGTGGGTCTTTTTCCTCCTGAGCTGGGCGCTCCCCTTCTTTGTGCTGCGCTACCGACCAACCCATCTCGTGGCGCAGTGCCCCGTGCTGGGGGGGCTCGCGGCAAGCGCCTGCTCGAAGCTCTTCGGGATTCCTCTCTTCATGGAGCTGCACGGGGTGCACTACTTCGTCCCTACCACCGAACGGATCGCCTCCCGGCTGGAGCACCTCTGCTACCGCCTCCTCTCCCCCATCTCCTTTGCCGCGGCGCAAAAGATCCGCTCCCTCTCCGAGCACATGACGCAGGAGCTTCGGCGCGTGTATGGAGCCGGGGCGGTGGAGAAGGCGGTGGTGGTGCCAAACCGCGTCGACCTGAAGGTCTTCTCGAGGGCGAAGGATTGCTACTCCATCGAGGGGGCGGTCCGCATCGTCATGGTGGGGAGCTTCTACCCGGTGAAGAACCAGCTCGCGCTCGTCGAGGCGCTGCACCGGTGTGGGATCGACTTCAGGCTCTCCCTCGTCGGGGCGGGGCCTCTGAAGGGGGCGATCGTGGAGCTGGCGCAGAAGCTAGGGATCGCGGATCGTCTGGAGATCCACCAGAACCTGAGCCACGCGCAGCTTGCCGACCTCCTGGTGCGCCACGACCTCTACGTTCACTATTCCCTCGCGGAAGGGGTGCCCCGCGCGGTGCTGGAGGCGATGGCGGCGGGGCTCCCCGTCGTTTCCACCCCCGTCGGCTACATAAACGGTGTCCTGGTGCACGGGGAGAACGCGCTGCTGCTGCAGGAGCCGTGGGGCGACGACCTGTGCGCGACGCTGGGGCGCCTGCTCGAGTCGCAGCCGCTGCGGGAGTCCCTCGGGCGGCGGGCGCGCCGCACCATCGAGGAGAAGTTCGAGTGGCACCGCGTCTTTGCCCTTTACCGGCGCGAAATCCTCTCCTGCGCTCCCCCCGTTTCCGGCCCGAAGGTGCTGCCGCCGTGCGTATCCTGAGGCTCTACCCCTTTCTCCCCCCGCTGCCGGGTGGGATGGAGAGGCACATCCAGCGCCTCTCTGAGGAGCAGCGTCGCCTCGGGTGCCAGGTAACGATCCTCTTCAACCGGGGGGAGGGGACCGCACCCTGCGACCTGCGTGTCCTGTCCTGGCTCAACCTCCGGAAGGTGCGCCCGCAGGCGCTGCGCGACCTCCTGTACTACCTCGCGGTGGCGCTGAAGGCGGCGGCAACCGGGATCCGCGCCGACGTCGTGCACGTGCACGGCGACTGGAGCGCCTTTTTCCTGGGGCGGCTGGTGCGCGCGATCACCGGCGCTTCCCGCTCCGTGGCGAGCCTGCACTGCGCGCCGCCGCGCAAGGGGTGGCACCTGGTGTACCGCGCGGCCCTCAAGGGGTACAGCGTGGTGTACACGACCGGCGCCGGGGACGCGGCGTATCTGCGCGAGCGCTGCAAAGTCCCCGCGTGCTGGCAAAACAGCGGTGTCGACGAGCATTTTTTCGAGGGGGTTACGGCGCCCGCTGAAACGCTTGCCGACGTGGTGTGCGTTGCCAACTTCCTCCCGGTCAAAAACCACGCGCTGGTCCTTGAGATCGCCCGGGCCCTGCCGGAGCGCCGCTTCCTCCTTATCGGGGACGGTCCGCTGCGCGCCCCCCTCGAGGAGCACTGCCTGACCTCGGGGCTCGCCAACGTCTTCTTCGCCGGGCGTCTCAGCGGACCGGAGGTGCGTCGCGCCCTCGCCGGGTCGAGGGTCTTTCTCTCCACCGCGCTCAGGGAGGGGACTCCCACCGCCCTTCTGGAGGCGATGGGGTGCGGGCTGCCGGTGGTGATCTCCGCCTCCAACGACTACGGAACGCTGGTGAGGGAAGGGGAGAACGGCTACGTGGTAGAGGGGTTCGCCCCGGAGCGCTACGTGGCGCTCTTGCGCGGGCTCCTCGCGGAGGGGGAGAGGCTGAAGGAGATGGGGGAGCGAAACCGGCAGGAGAGCAGGCGTCACGTGTGGCCCGAGGTGGCCCGGCGCATCACCGGGTGGATGGAGGCTGTATGAAGAGGGGAGGGGGAGAAGGGGGAGCGGTCCTCCAGATAGTCACCGGTCTCGGCGTCGGTGGAGCGGAGCGGGTCGTCCTGGAGCTCGCCACGCGCCTGCAAAAGGAGGGGTACCGCCCGATCGTGGTGAGCCTTGGCAGCCAGGACGGCATCCTCTCCCAGTACCCGGAGCTCTCCGTCCCGGTCCATACGCTGGTCATGAAGAAGAACCCCTGGTCTTTCCTGCGGGGGTGCGCGCAGATCGTACGCCTGGCGCGGCGCGAGGGGGCGCGGGTCCTGCACGCCCACATGTTCCACTCCCTCGTGGTAGCCGTCGCCTGCCGTCTCCTCCTCCCCGGGAGCCGCGTCGTCTTCACCAGTCACAGCTTCAGCGGCTTCTCTCCGCTGCGCAGCGTGCTCATCAATCTGACGAAGGGGGTGCGGGACGCCGACGTCGTCTTCTCCAGCCGGCAGCACGTGAGCTTCAACTGCGCCAGGACGGCGGTGATCCCCAACGGGGTCGCACTCCCCGGGGAGGGCGCGGAAACGGTCGACCCCCGTGAGGGTGGGCGCGTCTTTCTCTTTGTGGGGAGGCTGGAGCGCCCCAAAAACCCGGTGGCCCTCGTGCAGGCCTTCTCCAGGATGCGCCACCGCGACTGCGAGCTGTGGATGGTCGGCGACGGCTCCTTGCGCGGCGAGGTGACGCGCGCCATCGCGGAATGCGGCGTCGGCGACCGCGTCAGGCTCCTCGGCGTGCGGGGCGACGTGCCGTCCCTCATGCAGGGGGCGGACTGCTTCGTCATGTCCTCTCTGTGGGAAGGGCTGCCGATGGTGATTCTGGAGGCGGGCGCCGCCGGAATTCCGGTCGTTGCCCCGCCGGTGGGGGCTATTCCGGAGATACTGGGCGACGGCTGCGGCTTTCTCGCGGAACCGGGACTCCTCGAAGGTGCGCTCGACGAGGTGCTGGACGATTACCAGGAGGCCCGGCGCCGCGGCAACCGGCTGCGCGAAAAGGTGGCCGGGAAATACAGCCTCGAAGGGATGGCGCGCGCCCATGCGGCGCTGTACGACGGGGTGTCGGCGGCGCCGTTCGCCGCTGCGAGGTAGGAGAGGGATGAATCCGGACATCATCAAGGCGTGCGCGCCACCATTCTTCTTCATCATCTGGTTCATCTTCGCCCAGCGCGCCGCCAGCCGCCGCGTCGCCGGGGCCGCGCTTTTTTTCACCAGTGCCGTGGCCTGCTCGCAGAATTTCAGCCTGTGCTACCGCCAGGTGCACCAGCTGATCCAGGTCTTTCTCATCGCCGGGGCGGTCTTCTCCACCATCTTTTCCTGGCGGGTGCTGCGCTGCAACTCCATCTTCGCCGTCCTCGCCATCTTCATCGGGATATCTCTCGCCTTTGCGCCGCTCGACGCTGACGCTCGGGTCCAGCTGGTGAACATCATCTCCGTGGTGGGGGTACTGAACTACCTGTACCTCTCCTGTCAGGAAAAGGGCGAGCTGCAGGAGCTCATGAGGTTCATCGCCTTTCTCGCCGTGGCTCTCGCGCTCGCCGGGATCGCGCAGTCTCTGCTCGCGCCGGGTACCCGCGCCGAGGGGACGATGAACAACCCGAACTACTACGGCTATGTCCTCGGGCTCGGCTGCTGTCTCGTGGCGGTGGAGTGCCGCGGCATGCGCCGGATTCTCGCCCTTTTGATCCTTATGCTGGGGATCCTGGTCAGCGGATCGCGCAGCGCTCTCTTTTTCCCCCTGCTGCAGGTCGCCTGGAGCGCCTACCGCACCGGAAACGTGCGCCGGACCCTCGGGTACCTCTGCGCCTGCGCGCTTGTGGTGGGGATACTCCTCTCCCTGAACCTCACCCGCTTCTCCGACACGGAAGCGAGCCAGGGGAGCGACGCGGAAAGGATCATCTTCGCCATGATCGCCCTGCGCATGGCGAACGACCACCCCTTCACCGGGGTCGGGTGGGGGCGTTTCGTCAGCGAGTTCGGGGCCTACAGCACGGGAGCCGAGAAGATGCTCACCGACTCCGGCTCCATCGACGTCTCCGACCAGGAGCGGCGCGTCACCCACAACGACCTCGTGCGCATCCTGGCGGAGCTCGGTTGGGTGGCGTGCCTCGCGACGGTCGCCCTTTCGCTCTGGGCGCTGGTGAAGATCTTCAGGCGCAAGGGGTTCGGCGCGGAGTACCTCTTCAGCGTCTGGCTCGGGACGGTGACCTTTTCACTGACCCACAACAACCTCAACGGTGCTCTCTTCTGGTTCTTTTTCCTCCTCCCCTTCTTCCTCGATGGGCAGGCGCGTCAAGAAGCTGCCGTTCCTGCTTCCTTCCAGCGGGTTCCCCCCCTTGTCGAAGCGCGTTAGCAGCGAAGAAAAGGTTCATCCGGGTGTTTGCCCGGCACATTACGTACAGGAGTGGTGATGTCTGCAGAGAAGAAGCGTCCGTGCGTCGTAGTGATCGCAAATACAACGTGGTACCTCTGGAATTTCAGGATGTCGCTCATGCGGATGCTGCAGGAGCAGGGGCTCGAGGTGGTGGCGATGGCTCCGGCGGACAGCTACGCAACGCGCATCGAAGAGGCGGGGATCCGCTTCGTGTCGATCCCTCTGAACCGGCGCGGCAAGAACTTCCTCGCCGAGGGGCGCACGGTAGTGGAACTCTGCCGTCTCTTCCGGATGCTAAAGCCCGACGTCGTCCTTTCCTACACTCCCAAGCCTAATATCTACGCATCGCTCGCCTGCAGGGCGTGCAGAATTCCCATCGTGAACAACGTCGCGGGGCTGGGGTACGCCTTCATCAGGAAGGGGGTGCTGCAACTGGTCGCCACCTTCCTGTACCGCGCCGCCTTCGCCTGGTCGCGGAAGGTCTTCTTCCAGAACAACGACGACCTTTCCATCTTCGTGGAGAAGGGGATCGTCAAGCCGCACCTCGCGGAACGGCTCCCCGGCTCCGGCGTCGACACGACGCGCTTTGTGCCTGTGCCACGCCAGGGGGCGGGCGCTCCTTTCGTCTTCCTTCTGTGCGCCCGGCTTTTGTGGGACAAAGGTATCGGCGAATATGTGGAGGCGGCTCGCTCGGTGCGCTCCACTTCCGCGGAGGTCGTTTTCCGTCTGCTGGGGCCGCTGGACGACGGCAACCCGGCTGCCATATCCGCGAAGCAGCTCCAGGAGTGGGTGGATGAGGGGGTGGTGGAATACTTGGGCTCTACCGACTCGGTCGCCCCCTATTTTGCCGGGGCCGACTGCGTGGTCCTCCCGTCGTATCGCGAGGGGGTGCCCCGGACCCTTCTGGAGGCGGCAAGCATGGGTAAGCCTCTCATCACCAGCGATGCCCCAGGGTGCCGCGACGTGGTGGAGCACGGGACGACCGGTCTGGTGTGCGCCGTGAGGGATGCGGAGGATCTGGCGCGGCAGATGAATACGATGCTGGAGATCGGAGCGGAGCAGCGCAGGGAGATGGGGGTACTGGGGCGCCTGAAGATGACCGAGGAGTTCAGCGAGACGATCGTGCTGGAGCGCTACCGGGCGGTCGTTGCGGGAATCGTGGGGCTTGAGCTCGGGGAGGCTCCCTCTGCTGAGTCAGTCGAGGCGAAAAAGGGTGCTAAAAAGGGGCGGATCGCTGCGGTTCTGATGCCGCGGAGAGAGGAAGATGCTGCGGTCCCTGCCAAGGGCGTTTTGAAGGGGCTTTAGAGCCGGGGATACCTTTCAGGCGGTCGTCCAGGCTGAGCCTGCCGCTCCCATGAGGCGGCGGTACTCTTCCTCGATGACCTCGTACTGCATGCGGCTGCGGTCCAGCGCTTCTATGAAGGCCGCCCGATATTTCGGCTCGCGGACGGTGCGGGCGAGCACGCTGTAGCGGTCGATGCACCACTTTTCGCCGCTCAGGGCGATCTCCAGTGCCCGGCGCTCGCGGTCGTCGGTCTCCACCGCCTGGAGAAGCTGGTCGAAAATGGGATCTTCCGACCGGTGGTGCTTGTAAAGAAGGTCGGTACTGGCAAACTCGCTGCCGGTATAGAGTACGAAGAAAGACCTTGCGTGCTCAAATTCCTCATCCGCCAGCTGTGAGAAGATCTCTTTGGTCCTTTTGTCTGTCACAAGGGTTGCAGCGAGATGGCAAAAGTCGTGGCTCTTCTTCTCGTTGTAAATTGCCTCTCGAAGAATCTCCTCAATGAAATGTCCCATTGTCTCGCCCTCCAGCCACCTGCTATTGATGACATTGGATCTGGTTAATAATAACTTCTCTCATCCCCGTTTTCAAGAAATACCTGCGCTTGCTCCGTATACATCCCTTTTTTCACTTTTCTCTTCTTTGTCAGTAGCTCATTGAGCCCGTGTCACTGTGCCTGTCATGCACTGTCATGGGACCTCTCCTTTGTCAGGCAACAACTTCAATGAAACCACTTTCTTCAATCCTGTATCCGTGATTCCTGACACTGTTCCGATTCATTCTGGAGCCGCGGTATTCGACAACAGTGGCGTGACCGGTACAATCTCTTCGTTCGGGGTGCACGCATGCGCCGCGCTAAACGGTATGGGAGGAAGCTATGGACCTGATGCTGAACGGAAAATTGGCTCTGGTGACCGGCTCGACGAAAGGGATAGGTCTTGCCGTGGCGAAGGTGTTGGCCGCTGAAGGGTGCGGTGTCATCGTCAATGGGCGCTCGGAGGGCGGAGTTGAAGCCGCGATCGGTGAGATAGCCGCTGCCGCACCGGGTGCAAGCCTCCACCCTTTTGCCGGCGATCTCGCGACTGCTTCGGCAGCAATGGAGCTGCTGCAGCGCTATCCCTCTGTGGACATACTGGTGAACAACCTCGGGATCTACGAACCGAAGCCTTTTGAGGAGATACCGGACGAGGACTGGTTGAGGCTTTTCGAGGTGAATGTCCTAAGCGGCGTGCGACTCTCCAGGGAATACATCCGGGGGATGAAAGAGAGGAACTGGGGGCGCATTGTTTTCGTGAGCAGCGAGAGCGGCATCCAGATCCCTGCCGACATGATCCATTACGGCATGACGAAGACCGCCATGCTCGCCGTATCGAGGGGGATAGCCGAGACGTGCGTGGGGACCGGGGTGACCTCCAACGCGGTGCTGCCGGGGCCGACCCTTTCGGCAGGGGTTGAGGAGTTTGCCGCCAAGTTGAGCGGGGGGCGCCCTTTTTCCGAGTTCGAGGAGGAGTTCTTCCAGCGCGTCCGTCCCACCTCCCTGCTAAAGCGCTTCGCCACGGCGACGGAGGTGGCGAACCTCGTCGCCTACGTGTGCAGCCCCCTTTCCTCCGCCACAAACGGCGCAGCACTGCGGGTGGACGGCGGAGTGGTGCGGGCGTGTTTTTAGAACCCTCAAGTTGTGAGACAGTTCCTCTTTTTTTCAGGAGGCATGAGCCCTTATGTTCCCCCCTTTGCGAAGGGGGGACAGGGGGGATTTGCCTGGATGCCCCCTTTTCAGGGAAGCCTGGGAAAAGGTGAAAAGCCGCGCCTGGCTTGACATCACGCCCCTTTTGTTTAGCATTTGGTGAGCTTCGGTCAGAACGGCTCGGTCAACCGCTTGCCGTTCTTCTTATTTCACCGCAACAGGAGCCGGCAATGCAGAGTCATTCAGCAGACCTTTTACCTTCCGATCTCGACCAGCTGTGCATCAATACCATCCGCTTTCTCTCCGTCGATGCGGTGCAAAAGGCGAACAGCGGCCACCCCGGCCTCCCGCTCGGCGCAGCGCCGATGGCTTATCTATTGTGGTCCCGGTTTCTCCGGCACAATCCCCGCAACCCCGCGTGGTTCAACCGTGACCGCTTCGTCCTCTCCGGGGGGCACGGCTCGATGCTCCTGTACTCTCTCCTGCACCTGACAGGTTACGATCTTTCCCTCGATGACCTGAAAAACTTCCGTCAGCTCGGTAGCAGAACGCCGGGGCATCCGGAGCGGGGGCGGACCGCGGGGGTGGAGGTCTCGACGGGGCCGCTCGGGCAGGGATTTGCCAACAGCGTCGGGATGGCAATTGCGGAGGCGCACCTCGCGGCGCGGTACAACCGTCCGGGGTTCGACATCATCGAGCACTACAGCTACGGCATCGCCAGCGACGGCGACCTGATGGAAGGGGTGGCATCGGAGGCGGCCTCGCTCGCCGGGCACCTGAAGCTCGGCAAGCTGATCTACTTCTACGACGACAACAGGATCAGCCTTGCTTCCTCCACAGACCTTACCTTCACCGAGAGCCGCGCGCGGCGCTTCGAGGCGTACGGCTGGCAGGTTCTTGTGGTCGATGACGCAAACGAGCTGATGATGCTCGAAAAGACGCTGGAAGCCGCGCGCCGGGAGACGACTCGCCCCTCCCTCATCATCGTGCGCAGCCACATAGGGTTTGGCTCCCCGAACAAGCAGGACACCTTCGAGGCGCACGGCTCGCCGCTCGGGGCGGACGAAGTGAGGCTTACCAAGGAGCGGCTTGGATGGCCGGTTGATCCCCCCTTTCTCGTTCCACCGGAAGCGCAGCAACATTTCCGCAAGGCGGTGGATAGGGGGGCCGAGCTGGAGAAGTCGTGGGAGGAGCTCTTTGAAAGATACTCGCGCGAATACCCCGACCTTGCGAAGGAGCTGCGCGATACCATCACCGGAAAGATCCCGGGAGATCTCTCAGGATCCCTGCCGAACTTCCCGGCCGATCCAAAAGGTATGGCGACGCGTATCGCTTCCGGAAAGGTACTGAACGCGCTCGCGGCGAAGGTGCCGAATCTTCTCGGCGGCTCGGCTGACCTCAATCCCTCCACCTTTACCGCTCTTCAGGGACTCGGAGACCTGGAAGCCCCCGGGTTCGCCCCGAAGGACCGGCAGGGTGCCGTCGGCGGCGAGTGGGGTTACGGTGGGCGAAATGTGCACTATGGGGTGCGGGAGCATGCAATGGGGGCGATATCGAACGGCATCGCCGCCCACGGCGGGCTCATCCCCTACGATGCGACCTTTCTTACCTTCTCCGACTACATGCGGCCGACACTGCGCCTCGGCGCGCTCTCCGAGCTGCAGGTGATCCACATCTACACCCACGACAGCATCGCTCTCGGAGAGGATGGGCCGACGCACCAGCCTGTCGAGCACGTCGCTTCCCTCAGGGCGATCCCGCACGTCGTCGTGCTGCGCCCGGGAGACGCCAACGAAACGGCGGTCGCCTGGCTTCTCGCCCTGGAGAGGAAGGCGGGGCCAACCGCCCTCATCCTTTCGCGCCAGAACGTCCCCACCCTGGACCGGGCACGGTATGCCGGTGCGGAAGGGGTACGCCACGGTGCCTACATTATCTCGGAGGCGCCTGAAGGGAAGCCTCAGATCATCCTCATCGGCACCGGCTCCGAGCTTCCGCTCGTTCTGGGCGTCCAGGACAAGCTCCTGGAGCGGGGCGTTCGGGCCCGGGTGGTCTCCATGCCGAGCTGGGAGCTTTTCGAGAAGCAGCCGCCGGAGTACCGGCGCGGCGTACTCCCCCCCGAGATAACGGCGCGCCTCGCGGTGGAGGCGGGGAGTCCGATGGGGTGGCAGCGCTACGTCGGCGACCATGGCGACGTCCTTGGAGTGTTAGATTTCGGCACTTCCGCCCCCGGCACCGCAGCTCTGGAGGCGTACGGCTTCACGGTGGAGAACGTGTGCAAGAGGGCTTTCGCCCTTATCGGGATGGCGGGGGAGGGTGCCTGATGCGCGTGGGGGTTGCGGCGGATCACGGCGGGTATGCCCTCAAATCCCGCGTCGCCGAGGCGCTCGCCTCCGAGGGGCACGAGGTGGTTGATTTCGGCGCCTTCCAGCTGGAGCCTTCGGACGACTACCCCGATTTCGTGCTCCCTCTGGCAAAGGCGCTGTCGGAGGGCTCTATCGAGCGGGGGATCGCCATCTGCACCAGCGGGGTGGGGGCTTCCATTGCGGCGAACAAGGTCGCGGGGGTGCGGGCAGCCCTCATCTGCGACACCTATTCGGCACGGCAGGGTGTGGAGGACGACGACATGAACGTCATCTGCCTCGGGAGTCGCCTCTCCGGATGCGCGGACGCCGTAGATCTCATCAAGACCTTCCTGGGGGCGCGGTTCAGCGGCGCGGAGCGCCATCGGCGACGCCTGGGAAAGATAGCGAAAGTGGAAGAGGCGAAATGCCAGGTGGAGTAGGAGGTCGTATGCAAGTAGGAATGATCGGTCTGGGTCGCATGGGTGGCGACATGGTGCGCCGCCTTATCAGGGGGGGGCACGAATGCGTCGTCTTTGGACGGCGGGATGAGGTGGTCTCCGCCTTTGAAAAGGAAGGGGCAGTCGGAACACGCACCCTGCAGGATTTTGTCGCTCGCCTGGTGAAGCCTCGCGTCGTGTGGCTCATGGTCCCCGTTGCTGCGGTGGACGGGCTTCTTGCCGATATCGTGCCGTTACTCGAGGCCGGAGACATCGTCATCGACGGTGGGAATTCATACTACCACGACGACGTCAGGCGCGCCCGCGAGCTAGCCCCGCGGGGGCTCAGGTACCTTGACGTTGGCACGAGCGGGGGGATCTGGGGGGCGGAGCGTGGCTACTGCCTCATGATAGGGGGGGATGCGGAGGTAGCGCATTATCTTGCGCCGGTCTTTGCCACCCTCGCTCCCGGGGTGGCGGCCGCCCCGCGGCTCCCGGGGCGCGAGACACAGGGGAGCAGCACCGCCGAACAGGGGTTCTTGCACTGCGGCCCCAGCGGCGCAGGTCATTTCGTAAAGATGGTGCACAACGGCATCGAGTACGGGCTTATGGCGGCGTATGCGGAGGGGCTGAACATCCTGCGGCATGCAAATGCGGGAGAAGCCGAGCGAGCGGTCGATGCGGAGACGACGCCGCTGCGCCATCCGGAGATGTACCGATACGACTTCGATCTTGCGCAGATCACCGAGCTGTGGAGGCGCGGGAGTGTGGTGGCGTCGTGGCTTCTCGATCTCAGCGCACAGGCTTTCCTGCAGAGCCCGAATCTCTCGGAGTTCCAGGGACGGGTGTCCGATTCGGGTGAAGGGCGCTGGACGGCGATCGCAGCCATTGAGGAGGGTGTGCCGGCCCCGGTGCTGAGCGCCGCACTCTACCAGCGCTTCAGTTCCCGCGGGGAGGCGGATTTTGCCGACAGGTATCTGTCGGCGCTCCGATTCGGCTTTGGCGGACACCTGGAAAAGCCCGTCTGACACGTCTGACTGGTCTGACCGCGACTGGTCCGACTGCAACAGAGGAAAAACATGCCCAGAAATCTCAACCTCGACCCTGTGGTGATTGTCATTCTCGGAGCGCGTGGGGATCTCGCCCGGCGCAAGCTCGTGCCTGCGCTCTACAACCTCTTCCTGGACCGCTACCTCCCCGACACCTTCTCGATCATCGGCGTCTCCCGGAAGGAGTTGAGCGACGAGGCGTACCGCCAGCACCTGCGTGAAGCGGTGGACGAATTTTCCCGGCGCGGTCCGACAAAGGACGAGCAGTGGAACAGGTTTGCGGCAAACATTACCTACCTCTCGGAGGACTTGAGCGTTCCCCCCACCGGCAACACCCTCGGCGAGAAGCTTGCCGAGGTGGACAGCCACTGGAGCAAACGCGCGAACCGCGTCTACTACCTCGCCATCGCTCCGGAGCTTTTTGAAGCGGCGGCGCGCCACCTGGAGCAGCTCGGAGTCTGCCGCGACTGCACCCGGGACCGCATCGTCATCGAAAAGCCGTTCGGCCGCGACCTCGCATCCGCCCGCTCGCTGAACCGCCTCATCGATTCCCTCTTCGCCGAGTCGCAGATCTACCGCATCGACCACTACCTCGGGAAGGAGACGGTGCAGAACATCCTGGCCTTTCGCTTCGCCAACTCCCTCTTCGAGCCGATCTGGAACCGCCGCTACATCGACCACGTGCAGATCACGGTGGCGGAGACGGTGGGGGTGGAGTCGCGCGGCGAGTACTACGAGCGGGCAGGCGCCCTGCGCGACATGGTGCAAAACCACCTGCTGCAGATCCTCTGCCTCGTTGCCATGGAGCCTCCTGTCTCCTTTGCCGCCGATGAGGTGCGCAACAAGAAGGTCGACGTGCTGCGCGCGATCCGCCCGATCCGGCCGGAAGAGGTGCACTCGGTGGCGGTGCGGGGACAGTACCGGCGCGGCGAGATGAACGGTGAAACGGTCCCGGGATACCGGGAGGAGCCGGGGGTGGCGCCCGATTCCCTCACCGAGACCTTTGCCGCTTTAAAGCTCTTCGTGGAGAACTGGCGCTGGCAGGGGGTGCCATTTTACCTTCGCACCGGAAAGAGGCTGCACACCAAAGCCTCCGAGGTCACCATCATGTTCCGCCCCGCGCCGCACCAGATGTTTCCGAGCGCCGCCGTGGAGAGCTGGCAGCCGAACCGGATGGTGATCAGGATCCAGCCGGAGGAGGGGATCGTGACCCGGATCCAGGTGAAGCAGCCCGGCACGCGGGTGCTTCTCGGGCCCGCGGAGATGCAGTTTCGCTACCGCGAGGCCTTCAGGACGGAGCCCCCCGAGGCGTACGAGACGCTCCTTCTGGATGTCATACGCGCCGACGCGACGCTTTTCATGCGGGCGGACCAGGTGGAGAGCGCCTGGAGCGTTATCTCCCCCATTCTGGAAGTGTGGGACTCGGTTCCGCCCACTTCCTTCCCCGACTACCCCGCAGGGAGCTTCGGGCCGGAGAGCGCGGATCTTCTCATCGCCAAGAGCGGTCACAGCTGGGTGCAGCCCGTGGTGATGCAGGAGGAAGGGGTGATGAAGTGTTAAAGATTTATGACGACCACGAAACCCTGAGCCGGGCCGCGGCGGAACTCTTCGCTCAGGAGGCGCGCCGGGTCGTGCCGGCGGCCGGCTCCTTTTCCGTCTGCATCTCCGGCGGGGAGACGCCGCGCCGCGCCTACCAGCTCCTTGCCGAGAAGCCGCTGCGTTCCCACATCCCGTGGCACGGCGTGCAGGTCTTTTTCGCCGACGAGCGGCTCGTCCCTCACGCCGACGAGCGCAGCAACGTGCAGATGGCGCGGCGGGCCCTGCTCGATCACGTCCCGCTCGCCGAGTCCCAGATTCGCGCGATACCCACGGAGGGTGAGCCTGAGCGGTGCGCCTCCCGCTACGAGGCGATGCTCATGGACCACTTCGCCGGGAGACCCCCCCGCTTCGATCTGGTCCTTCTGGGGCTGGGGGGGGACGGGCATACCGCGTCCCTTTTTCCGGGCACTCCGGCGCTGGACGAAGCGGAGCGCTGGGTCGCACCGGTGTACCAGGAGGGGGCGAAGATGAACCGGGTGACCCTCACGGCGCCGATCCTCAACCAGGCGGCGAAGGTCGCTTTCATTGTGTCAGGGAGTGAAAAGGCCGCCGTCCTTAAAGAAGTGCTGGAAGGGGATGCGCAGCTCCCGGCCCGACTCATAGCCCCGGTGCGGGGTGAGCTCCTTTGGCTCGTGGACCGCGAGGCCGCCCGGCTCCTGGAGTGACACCCTTGCCGTTCCCTGCAGCATATCTCGCCTCACTCGATGTGTGAAAGACGTCATTAATGGCTTTCCCATCTCCCGTCTCTATGGTACAGCTTTCTGCAGCAGCCAGATTCATGAGTGCCGGATCGGAGGGGGACAGGCACCTTTTGACAAAGGAGCCAGTCCCCCATACTGCAGTCGAGAGGGGTAATCTCCGTGTACGGTCAAGCCTTCGTCGAGAGAAGATCGAACAACTGGGGTCGCATCGAGGGGACGCCGACGCCTCTGGGCGCGGTCTGGGTGGATCAGGGGAATGCCTGCAACTTCGCGCTCTACTCACGCTACGCCACCGGCGTGACCCTGCTCCTTTATTCCCCGCAGGACGTGGTCATCCCCGTGCTCTCCTTTCCGATGAACTATCTGAAGAACAAGACGGGGAGGGTGTGGCATTGCCGGATTCCGGCGAGCCAGGTGCCGGAAGGAGGTTATTACGGCTATCGCGTCACGGGGCCCCTCGACCCGGACCGCGGGCACTATTTCGACCCCGACAAGGTGCTCCTCGACCCGCACGCGAGAGGGGTGTTCTTCCCGGAGAATTTTTCGCGCGAGCTGGCACGCTCCGAGGGGAGCAACGACGGGAGCGCGCCGCTCGGCCTCATCCCGCGGAAAGAAGAGAGCTTCGACTGGGGCGGAGACCGCCGCCCGCTCCACGGGCACGACACGGTCATCTACGAGCTGCACGTGAAGGGGTTCACGAAGCTCGACGGCCAGATCTCCCCTGAAAAAAGGGGGACATTCGCCGGGCTGGCCGAGAAGATCCCCTATCTCCAGGAACTGGGGGTGACGGTCCTCGAGCTTCTGCCGGTGCACCAGTACGACCCCCAGGAGGGGAACTATTGGGGGTACATGACCCTCAACTTCTTCACCCCCCATGTCTCCTACGGTAAAGAGGCGGGCGCCCCCGACGCGGTGCTGCGGGAGTTCCGCGAGATGGTGAAGGCCTTTCATGCAGCCGGAATCGAGGTTGTGCTGGACGTGGTGTACAATCACACCGCCGAGGGGGACCAGCGCGGGCCGACCTACAGCTTCCGCGGTATCGACAACCGCAGTTACTACCTCATGTCCGCGGACGGGAAAGAGTACAGAAACGACGCGGGGACCGGCAACGTGCTGGACAGCTCCAACCAGGGCGTGCAGCGCATGATCGTGGACAGTCTGAACTACTGGACCCACGAGATGCGGGTCGACGGCTTCCGCTTCGATCTTGCCACGATCTTCACGCGCGACAGGGAAGGGCGGGTCAACCTCGACGACCCGCCGATCATCTCCGCCATCAGCGGCCTCGAGTTCTACGCGCCGATCCGGCTGATCGCGGAGGCGTGGGATCCTCTGAGCTACCAGCTCGGGCACGACTTTCCCGGGATCACCTGGCTGCAGTGGAACGGCAGGTTCCGTGATGAGGTACGCGCTTTCGTGCGTGGGGACCGCGGACGGGTGGCTTCTTTCATGAGCTCACTGTACGGCAGCGACGACCTCTTCCCGGACAACCTGGCCGACGCCTACCACGCTTACCAGAGCGTCAATTTCATCACCGCGCACGACGGCTTCTGTCTTTACGACCTCGTGGCGTACAACGAGAAGCACAACCTGGCAAACGGCCACAACAACGAGGACGGGGCCGATTACAACCTGAGCTGGAACTGCGGGTGGGAAGGGGACGAAGGGGCGCCGCCGGAGGTGCTGGAGCTGCGCAGGCGGCAGGTGAAGAATTTCTGCTGCATCCTCTTTCTCTCCAACGGCACGCCGATGTTTCGCGCCGGCGACGAGTTCATGAACACCCAGCACGGCAACAATAACCCCTACAACCAGGACAACGAGACGAGCTGGCTCGACTGGAATCTGCTGGAAAAGAACAGGGAGATCTTCCGCTTCTTCAAGGAGATGATTTCCTTCAGGAAGGCGCACCCCTCCCTCGGCCGCAGCCGCTTCTGGCGGGATGATGTGAGCTGGTACGGCGCCAGCGGCGGAGTGGACTACGGCGACGACTCGCACGCGGTTGCCTTCTGCCTGCGCGGCGCATCGCAGAGGGATTGCGACATCTACGTCATGATCAATGCGTACTGGGAGGACCTTCCCTTTATCGTGCAGGAGAAAAAGCCGGGAGAGTGGAGACGCGTCGTCGATACCAGCCTGCCGAGCCCGGAGGATATCGTGGACCAGAACGGGCCGACGGTACTTAGCTCCAGGAAGTACCTCGTGCGGGCGCGGTCCGTCGTTGTGCTGGTCGGCGCGGTGCCGGTGTGATCGGAAAGGAGTGGTCGGGTGATGGCCTGAAAGGCAAATCCCCCCTGTCCCCCCTTCGCAAAGGGGGGAACGTGAGGCCATCTGCAGTGCTTCGTGGCAATGTACCCACACTCCCACGGAATTCCCGGATGGACCTTCGGAAATGGGGGAACGTGATGCCCTCGACTAAGCCACGTTCTCCTGAATTGCAGAACAAGCACATTTTCACATGTCATATAGGAGGCGCTGTGAAACGCACTATTTTGGTCATGATCCTTTTGATCCTCTGTATCGCCTGTACCGTCGGCTGCACCAAAAAAGAGGCTGCGGCACCGGCTTCCGGGGCGAAAAAGCTCACTGTTATCACCACGCTCTTTCCCTTGTACGACTTCACCAGGCAGATTGCCGGAGACAGAGCGGACGTGGTCATGCTCCTTCCGCCGGGGATAGAGCCGCACAGCTTCGAGCCGAAGCCGAACGACATCGTGCGCCTCAACAAGGCGGACGTGATCATCTACACGAATGAGTACATGGAGCCGTGGGCGGCAAAGCTCGTCGGCACGCTGTCGCACGATCCTGCCATCATCGATTCGAGTATCGGGGTCAACTTCCTCAAGGGGGACGGTGGGGCGGTCGACGCGCATCAGCATGGCGCCGCGCCGGAGCACGATGGAGGGGTCGATCCCCATATCTGGCTCGACTTTGGTAACGCACAGATTATGGTGGACAACATCGCCAAAGGTCTGGTGGCGAAGGATCCGGCGAACCGGGAGTATTATCAGACGCACGCGGCGGGGCTGAAGGAAGAGCTCAGAAAACTCGATGACGAGTACAGGTCGGGGCTCGCCAACTGCCGCAAGAAGATTTTCCTGGAGGGGGGGCACTTCGCCTTCGGGTACCTCGCTGCTCGCTACCACCTCACCTACAAGTCCGCGCAGGCGCTGAATCCCGATGCGGAGCCCACCCCGGACAAGCTGGCGGCTCTCGTAAGGCTCATGAAGGAAAACCGCCTGCACTATGTCTTCACCGAAGAGCTCCTTTCACCTGCCACCGCTGAAATGATCGCACGCGAGACCGGTGCCAAGGTCCTGACCCTCAATGCCTCGCACAACATAAGCCGGGACGATCTGGAGAAGGGGGTGGGGTTTGTGCCTTTGATGAAGAAAAACCTGGAGAGCCTGCGGCTGGGACTGGAATGCCAGTAGGAGAGTTTTAAAAGAAAGGTGTGCGTCGAGACGCTCCATCGCGGGGCGTCTCGACGTATTTTCGGCGGGTGAGGCTTACTTCGCTGTGCCCTTCTGGTCGAGGAGCTTTGCCACCTTGTCGGTGATGTCCTCGGTCGTTACGGAGTCGCTGAGAAAGAGGATTTCCTCCTTGGCGACGACGACCGTAAAGCCGTTATTCCTGCCGTATTCAGTGGCGGCCGCCTTGATCCCCTTCAGCACCGTCCCCTTTACCTTGTCCTCGGCCCCCATCATTTCCTGCTCGGTCGCCCTCAGAACTTTCTGGTACTCTTCCACCTTTTTCTGAAATTCCTTCCCTTTCGCCTCACGCTGCTGCGGAGTCATGGTCGGGAGCTTCGCCTCGATCGCCTTCTTCTGTTTTTCCAGCTGGCTCTGCTTTGCCTGCAGCTTGGCGCGGGCCTTGTCGGACTTCGCTATCAATTCGGCTTTTGCGGCCTTTCCGGTCTCAGACTCTGTTGCCACCCTGGTCAGGTCGACATAGCCGACTTTGACTGAAGAAGATGGGGCGGGAGTCGCAGTCTTTGCGGAGGAAAGCGATGCAAAGACCGGAGCCGATGTCGCCGGAGCCTTCTGTGATGCCGCCGGGGCTGTTGATTCCGCTCCATAGGCGGATCCTGCCAGTAGTGCCGCGATAGCCAGGTTCAGAAGCAGCGCAACTCTTTTGTTCATGGTTCCCTCTCTCTCATGCAGAATGTGTGTCCGCTCGTGCAAGGGACAAAGCATAAAACCTTTCTGGCTCTTTGGCAATACAAGAAGGATTCTCTTTTCTTCGTTGTACCACTGACTCCTGGTCCATAAATGCGGCAACAGCCGGACTGGTAAAGGGAAATAGTTGTGCGTGAGGGAAAGATCCTAAAGGCTTCAACCTGGCATGGTCCGCTTCGGCAGGCTCGCAGGGGAGGGAGGCAGCGGTGGCTGTCACCTGTAACATGTTAACTATGTGACCTTTTCGGGTGCACTGCTGTTCGGATCATGATGTGAATGCGCTAATCTATAAACAGAAAGTATACCATTACTAAACTTTGTGTTGACGGCGGGGAATGTAACTGCTAGAGTGCGTCAGGATATACAAGATGTTTACCTTTACTAAACCGGAGGACCTCGTGAAGATCGGTGAGAGGTTGAAGCGGCTCAGGATGGTCAACTCCCTGACTCAGGAAGAGCTGGCCAGTCGCGCAGACCTCACCAAAGGATTCATTTCCCAGATCGAGAACGATGCTACGTCCCCTTCCATAGCCACCCTGAAGGATATCGTCGACGTCTTCGGCATCAGCATGCAGGAGTTCTTCAGCGAGGACATCGATCAGGACATCGTCTTTGGAAAGGACGCGCGGGTTCAGGCGACTGCGGACAGCGACGGCGTAAAGGTCGAGCTTCTCGTACCCGGCGCCCAGAACCGCGACATGGATCCGGTGCTGGTGACGCTCGATCCCGGGGAAGAGATGGATGAGCAGCCCTTTCACGAGGGGGAGGAATTTGCGTACGTCCTTTCCGGAAAGGTGCAGTTAAAGCTCGACGACAAGGTATACACTGTAACGAAGGACGAGTGCTTCTATTTTGTCTCCGACAAGAGACATTCTGTGAAAAACGTCGGGAAGGGGCAGGCAAAGCTCCTCTGGGTGGTGACGCCCCCCACGTTCTACTATTAACCAAGGCTGAAGGGTGAAGGCTGAAGACTGATGGAAAGCCGGCACGCTGCCGGACATTTTCCCCTGTGTTCAGCCTTCGGTCTGTTAAAGCTGTTTTCAAGGAGAGGCGATAATGAGCAAAGTATTGATTATAGGGGCAGGTGGAGTCGGCGGCGTCGTCACCCACAAATGCGCCCAGGCCGCGGCTACCGGCGCCATCAGCGCCATCACCCTCGCTTCCCGCACGGAGTCGAAGTGCAAGGCGATCGCCGCCCAGATAGATTTCCCGATCAAGACCGCTCAGGTCGATGCGGACAACGTTCCGGAGCTGGTGGCGCTGATAAAGGCCGAGCAGCCGAACCTCGTCATCAACGTCGCCTTGCCGTACCAGGACCTCACCATCATGGATGCCTGCCTGGAGACCGGCGTCGACTACCTCGACACCGCCAACTACGAGCCGCTCGACACTGCGAAGTTCGAGTACAGCTGGCAGTGGGCCTACCAGGACCGCTTCAAGGAGAAGGGGCTGATGGCGCTTCTCGGCAGCGGCTTCGATCCGGGGGTCACCAACGTCTTCACCGCTCTCGCAGCGAAGAAGTACCTGGACGAGGTGCACGAGATCGACATCATCGATGCCAACGCCGGCAACCACGGCCAGCCCTTCGCCACGAACTTCAACCCGGAGATCAACATCCGCGAGGTGACCGCTCCGTGCCGTCACTGGGAAAACGGCGAGTGGGTCGAGACCGCTCCCCTTTCCACGAAGCGCAGCTACGACTTCCCCGAGGGGATCGGCCCGATGAACATCTACCGCATGTACCATGAGGAGATGGAGTCGCTGGTGAAGCACATCCCCACCATCAAGAAGGCGCAGTTCTGGATGACCTTCTCCGACAATTATCTCAAGCACCTGGAGGTGCTGCAGAACGTCGGCATGACCCGCATCGACGAGGTCGAGTACAACGGCCAGAAGATCGTGCCGCTGCAGTTTTTGAAGGCGGTCCTTCCCGATCCGGGGAGCCTCGGGCCGCTCACCAAGGGGCGCACCTGCATCGGCGTAGTCGCCAAGGGGATCAAGGACGGGCAGAGGAAGCAGGTGTACATCTACAACATCTGCGACCACGAGGCGTGCTTCAAAGAGGTGCAGTCCCAGGCGATCAGCTACACCACCGGCGTCCCGGCGGTCGTTGGAGCCCTCATGATGCTCACCGGCAAGTGGCACGCGCCTGGCGTGTGGAACATGGAGCAGTTCGATCCGGAGCCGTTTTTGGCGACCCTCGCGGAGATGGGTCTTCCGTGGCAGGTCGTTGATGGCGGCGACTGGCTGGAGCTTACGTAGTGACAAAGCTGCACGTTGAAGAGATGACGCGTCTCGCGCCATCCCCGGCGTTCGTGGTTGACCTCGGCCGGCTGCGGCACAATCTCGCCATTCTGGACGATGTGCAAAAGCGCAGCGGCGCGAAGATCCTCCTGGCGCTGAAGGCCTTTTCCACCTGGTGCACCTTTCCGGTGATCAGGGAGACGCTGCACGGCGTCTGCGCGAGCTCGCCGTGGGAGGCGAGGCTCGGCCGCGAGGAGTTCGGCCGCGAGGTGCACAGCTTCTCCGCCGCCTTCAAGGAAGAGGACGTGCGGGAGCTGCTCCAGACCTCCAACCACCTGGTGTTCAACTCCTTCAACCAGCTGGAGCGTTTTCGCCCCCTGTGGGAGAAGGAGGCGGGGCGTGTCTCCATCGGCCTCAGGGTCAATCCGGAGCACACCGAGGGGCACACCGAGATCTACGACCCCTGCGCCCCGAAGTCGCGCCTGGGGATCCCGCGCGCGGAGTTCGAAGGGCGTTCCCTCGCAGGGGTGGAGGGGCTTCATTTCCACACCCTGTGCGAGCAGCTTTTCGAGCCGCTGGAGCGGACTGCCGCGGTTTTCGAGGAGAAGTTCGGGGAGTTCCTCCCGGGGATGAAGTGGCTGAACCTCGGGGGCGGGCACCACATCACCCGCGAGGGGTACGACGTGGAGGGGCTGATCCGCCTCATCAAATACTTCCGCGAGAAGTACGATCTCGAGGTTTACCTGGAGCCGGGTGAGGCAGTCGTCATCGGCACCGGCATCCTGGTGAGCGAGGTCCTCGACGTGGTGCACAACCAGATGGACATCGCCATCCTCGACGTCTCCGCGACCTGCCACATGCCGGACATCCTGGAGATGCCGTACCGCCCCGAGATCGAAGGGGGGGCGGAGGCTGGCGTAAAGGCGCACACCTACCGTCTCGGCGGGCCTTCCTGCCTTGCCGGGGACGTCATCGGCGACTGGTCTTTCGACACGCCGCTCCGGCCGGGGACCCGGCTGCCGTTCCTGGATATGTCGCACTACACCATGGTGAAGACGACGACCTTCAACGGCATCCAGCTGCCGCACATCTGTACCTTTGAGCCGCTGACCGGTGAGCTGACGGTCGTTCGCAGCTTCGGCTACGACGATTTCAAAAGCCGCCTGTCCTGATACTTTCACTCACACTCACGCTCGACCCGGTGAACTGAACGATGCCCAAATGGAATATCAACGAATCGGCGAAGATCTATAACATCAACAACTGGGGTGGAGGTCTTTTCTCCATCAACAAGAAGGGGAACATCTGCGTGCACCCTTCCCCAGAGTCGAAGTACTCCATCGACATGAGGGCGTTGGTAGACGACCTGATCAAGCGCAAGATCAAGCCGCCAATTCTTCTGCGTTTCATGAATATCCTCGAGGGGCGTATCGCCTCCATCAACAGGGTTTTCAAGAATGCCATAGCGGAAAACAAGTATCCGGCGAAGTACCAGACCTTCTACCCGATCAAGGTGAACCAGCAGCGCCAGGTCGTGGAGGCTATAGCGAACTTCGGCAAGAAGTACAACATGGGGCTCGAGGTCGGCTCCAAACCTGAGCTCGTCGCCGCGATCTCCATGTCCGCCGGGAATCCGCTCCCGATCATCTGCAACGGCTACAAGGACACCGAGTTCATCGAGACGGTATTGTACGCATCCCGCGTCGGCTACGACATCACCATCGTGGTGGAGAAGCTTTTCGAGCTGGAAAAGATCGTGGCGCTCGCCAAGCAGACGGGGATCAAGCCGAAGCTCGGCATCAGGGTGAAGCTCTCCTCCAAAGGGATTGGCAAGTGGGCGACCTCCGGCGGTGAGGACGCGAAGTTCGGCCTGAGGATCTCCGAGATCATCGCCGCCATCGACATGCTGCGGGCCAACAACCTCCTCGATACGGTGAAGCTTCTCCACTTCCACGTGGGGAGCCAGATCACCAAGATCGACAAGATCAAGAACGCCCTCATCGAGGGGACGAGGATCTACGTGGAGATGAAGAAGCTCGGGGTCAATCTCGAGTTCCTGGACATCGGCGGCGGGCTGGGGGTCGACTACGACGGTTCCAAGTCGAGCTACTTCTCCAGCGTCAACTACTCCCTGGAGGAGTACGCGAACGACATCGTGTACCAGGTGAAAAACATCTGCGACGAGGCGGGAATCGACTGCCCGAACATCATCTCCGAGTCCGGCCGCGCCACCGTCGCGCACTACTCGGTGCTGGTGACGAACGTCCTCAACAACAACACCCAGACGCTCATGCCGGACTTCGAGTCGATCCTCTCCGACAAGGAGAAGCTCTCGCCGACCGTCAAGAAGCTGGTGGACATCTACAAGAGCATCGACCGCCACTCCCTGCGCGAGGACTACCACGACACCATCCAGCTGATCCAGGAGTCGGTGAGCCTCTTCAACCTCGGCTACCTCAACATGAACGAGCGCGCCAATGCGGAGTGGATCTGCGGCAAGATCATCAGGAAGATCAGCAGCATCGTGGAGAGGATGAAGCCGGTGCCGGACGAGCTGCAAAATTTCCAGCTCACTCTGCGCCAGACGTATTTCTCCAACTTCTCCCTCTTCCAGTCCATCCCGGACTCCTGGGCGATCGACCAGCTCTTCCCGGTCGTCCCGATCCAGAGGCTGGACGAGAAGCCGGACGTCCTTGCCTCCATCGCCGACATCACCTGCGACTCGGACGGCGAGATCACCAGCTTTGTGGGGGCGAACGGCAGGACGAAGGCGCTGCCGCTGCACAAGATGGCCAACGACGAGGACTACTACATCGGCTTCTTCCTGATCGGCGCATACCAGGAGATCCTCGGCGACATGCACAACCTCTTCGGCGACACGAACGCCGTGCATATCACCTTCAACAAGAAGACGAACTACAAGATCGACACAGTCATCAACGGGGACGCAACCTGGGAGAGCCTCAAGTACGTCCAGTACGACAGCAGCGAGATCCTGAAGAGGGTGCGCAACAACCTGGAAAAGGACGTGGCCCTGCAGAAGGTCTCCATCGAGGAGAGCAGCCACTTCCTGGAGCTCTTGGACAAGACGCTGCAGTCATACACCTATCTGGGCGAGTAGTGATGCTGGAGCCCTGAGTAAATTGAAAAGGAGAAGAGGCCGGATGTGCTCTTCTCCTTTTTTTGTTGTGGCTGGTTGATTGAAGCGACGGCAGAGGAGCTTCCTCCTTTTGACTTCGATCAGGGAAAATGTTCACCGCTTCTGCTACAGTCGGCACACTGGAAAAGCCATTCTTCACTGAAAGGACACCAAGAGATGAGAGCGCATTTTTTACAGCATGTCCCGTTCGAGGGGCTGGGGTACATCGGCACATGGCTTGAAGGGGCGGGGGCTCAGGTCACCGGCACCAGGTTTTTCGCGGGCGAGCCGCTGCCGGAGCTGGAGGGAATAGACCTTGTCGTGGCGATGGGCGGGCCGATGAGCGTGAATGACGAGGCCGCATTTCCCTGGCTTGCGGCGGAGAAAGCGTTCGTGCGTGAGGCTGTGGAACGGGGGACCGCGGTGCTTGGAGTCTGCCTCGGCGCCCAGCTCATCGCTAGCTCGCTCGGTGCCGCCGTCTACCGCAACGCACAAAGGGAGATCGGGTGGTTTCCGGTTTCGGCTACTCCTTCGGCGGGGGCGTTCCGCTTCCCGGAAGAGGCGGTCGTGTTGCACTGGCACGGAGAAACCTTCGATCTCCCTCCCGGCGCCGTGCTCCTTGCTCGCAGCGCAGGATGTGAGCATCAGGCATTTCAGATCGGGGAGAGGGTCATCGGCCTTCAGTTTCACCTGGAGATGACCCCGGAGGCAGTGGAATCGATAACGGAGCATTGCCGTGACGAACTGGTGCCGGACGTCTATGTACAAAGTGAGGAGCAACTGAAGGAAGCCTCACCCGAAAGGTACGCTGCGGGGCACGCAATGATGGGAGAAATCCTGTCCTGTCTGACGCGAGGGCGCTGACCTTCTCATTCCTGTGGAGAGCTGGACAAAAGGGCGAGCCGCTGTGGTATCGCCTTTTTCTTCTGCCAATTAAAGATGATCTTTAATTGAGAATCTGGCCAAAAAGGAATTATAAACTTGCTGGCCCCGCCGCACCGATTGCACTTTCCCCTTCCGTGTTAAAAAAATTAACACAATTTCCACCCGCCTTTACACTTTTACACATCCCTCTTATGACCGACTGGTCGTCTCTCCGTCGTCATCCCTTCCAGGGACTGCATCCGAAGTCTCTAGTAACTCCCTGATTTGTCAAAATTCCTGTGGCACCCTTATTGCCTTTATCCTGTTCAGAAGGAAAAGGTTCACGGTTATATTGGCGTCGGCAAAGATCAATAAATTTGGAGGTGATAGCTCATAGATGTGAGAGATGCGCAGATTGCAGTGACGGCGTGTGATGCAGAGGTTTCTACTATCATTATCGCAGTTGGGTACAAGCGGCAGTAAAGAGAAAAGGAGGCTCAAAATGAAGTCGTCAATTCTAGCTTCGATTTTGGTTTTATGTGCTGCAACGGCAAATGCCTTTTCACTGGATCTAACCTCCCCCGGTGCGGTTGGTGTGATAGACGGGGCGATATTTCAGCAAGTAGATCCGCTGGGGACCGGAAGTGGTGCAATCGACTCCTTCGTGCGCATCCAGGAAACGGGTACCGAGCAGGGGTACAACACCAGTGGGGGGACGCCCTTCGACACCAAGTCCGGACAGGCTGATGGAAAGAACTTCACTCACGATGTCCAACTGGGAGACATCCCTGTTGTCGGGGATTACCGCGCTTTCCTGCTGGATATTAACGAGACGGGCGGTTCCGGGGAGACGCTTTCGCTGTTCAGTCTGCAGTTCTTCCTGCGACCCACTGGGGGGGCAACAACGGAGAATCTCGCGGATTTTGGGACACCCGTGTGGAGTCTTGACAGGCTGACAGACAATGTGATCGAGCTCTTGAACAACTCCGGCAGCGGCGCCGGTGACATGCTGGCCTACATCCCGAACAGCGTATTTGCTGGCGCCAGTGAAGATAGTTACCTTATCCTCTACTCCGCCTTCGGAAGTCCGAACCCATCAGATGACGGGTATGAAGAGTGGGCCACTGTTGAGCGCGCGCCGGTTCCCCCTGTAGTCCCTGAACCTGGCACAATGATGCTCCTAGGATGTGGCCTTTTCGTGGCTACTCTCTACAGCAAACGCCGCATGACGGCTGTATAACCTTCGGGTATTGCAAGGCAAGAGGGACGATGGCCAAGACATCCTAATCTCATCTTCCAAAAGGACGAACCATGAAAAAAATAACCACTACTTTTATATTGGTCCTGACATTTGCAACGAACTGTTTTGCTGTTCCTACCTACCACTATGATCTGACACAACCAGGCGGTATTCTGTATGGGACGGTCGACGTTTCTCTAAATGGGAGTGGTGCCTTCTTCGACATAAGGTCCAACATGGCAGATGGGCATTTTTTTCTAAACTCCAGCATTTTCAACTTCAACCAGACTGGTGGGTTTGTCAACAATCTAACCCTCCTCAATGAAGACGGGATTTATCTCAATCCTTCCCTGTACAGAATCGATTACTTCACGAGGCCGAACAGGGGGAATGTTTCCGAGTTTGGGAGTTTCAACACCCAGGTAAACAACATTAGGGGGCAGGCGGGGGACCGCATTCGCGAGATCACCTTCCAGTTGGGGGGGAACTGGACGGATGCCGCCTCCGTACTCTTTGAAAACACCGCTGGCTACGCAGTCTCCGCCCATGTATGGGATGGCTCAAGAACCTTCTTTATCGGAGACGGTCAGTATCTCCCCCCTCCGACTGTGCCTGAGCCTGGGACAGTCTTTCTTCTATGCGGGGGGCTCGCATTTGGGTGGCTTTACCGAAAGCGCCGCGCAGCAGCTTAGCGCAGCATGCGCGTTACGCGAAACGGCATAACACAAAGTGGTTCAGGAAAAGAGGGCGATGCATGGAGAGCATCGCCCTTTTCCGTGGGCAGTCCGTAGGTGTTCCGCCGCCCTTGAAGGTGGCTCCACTAGATCTGTAAAAAGCCACTGCCATATATGGACCAGTCCTATCTGCCATCCGGTGGAGGGAGCGAGCTCCGCAGGAACTCTGCAACATCACGCTTCAAATCCGCCAGTGACTTCATATCGAGGTACATCATGTGTCCGGATTTGTACCGGCGCAGCGTGATGCTGTCTCGAAATTTCGGGATTACTCCAAGCTGGGATAGGCTGTATTCCGCTGCAAAATGCGGGGTAGCCAGGTCGAAGAGCCCGGAGGCCACGAAGAGCTTCATATGTCCGTTCTTTGCGAAGGTGTTCCTCAGGTTCTCGCTGGTATCAGCGTAACTGTTTTTCGCCTGCCAGTCCCAGTGCCCGATCCCGCCGCCGAGGACGAAGTATTCGAGGTCGGTGGAATATCCCAGTTCCTTCCTGACGTACCTGTTGAAGAGAGAGGTGTACGGCGGACGAATGGTGGCTACTGTCGCGTCAAAGCCGGGACTTCGTGACAGGTCGAAATTGAGCGCATGGAATCTGCTGTCCATGAATCCGACCATTTCCCTTCTGTCCCTCAGCAGTTCCTTCGAAAATGCGCGGTTGTCGATGCGGAGGTTGTGGTCGCTGACGAAGGCGGGACTCAACCCGGTGAAGGAGGCGAGCTTCTGCACGACTTGCTGCCGCTGTGCTGGGGGCAGCCGGTCCCCTTGGAAGAGGGCCGCCTGGTATTCCGTTGCCGCCCACTCTTCTGCCTGTGCCACCGCCTTTTCCAGGTTCTCCTGCAACTCCGGCGCGAGCTTCTTGTGGTACCACGCCGTCGCCGTGTAGCTCGGGAGATATAGGGGGTAGGGGAGGTCGTTCCCGAAGTCAAAGGAAAGGGTTTGCATGTTGAGAACGGTGGAGACGAGGATTACGCCGTTAAGGGCTACACCGTGCTCCGCAAGGTACTCGGAGAGGCCCGCAACGCGGAACGATCCGTAGCTTTCGCCCACCAGAAAGATCGGCGCATCCCACTTCTGGTAACGTGAAAGGTACAGCCGTATGAACCTGCCCGCTGTCTCGATGTCGGTCTGGACGTTTGCGTAGTTTTTGGTGTTCTCCGGCTTTACCGCTCTGCTGAAGCCGGTGCCGACGGGGTCGACAAAGACGAGGTCGGCGCAGTCGAGCCAGCTCGATTCGTTGTCCACCAGCTTGAAGGGGGGGGGTGGCATGTTGCCGTCCGGCAGCATCTCCACCCTGCGCGGCCCGAGGGCGCCGAGGTGCAGCCACACGGATGCCGCGCCGGGGCCGCCGTTGAAGGCAAAGAGGAGCGGGCGCTGGCGCTTTCGGGGATTGTCGGCGTTGTAGGCGACAAAGAAGATCTCTGCGCCACTCTCTCCGGCGTCATTGAAGACCGGCAGCCTTCCGGTGGTAGCGGTATAGCTGACCCTTTTCCCTTCGATCGTGACAGTCCCCTTGGCAGTAACAGGAGCCGAGGGCTCTGCCATACGCTCTGCTGCGGCTTCCTTCGCGCCGTCCTTATCCTTTGTCCTCTCCTCTGTGCCCTTTGGGGGCTCTGCCGCTGATGCACGATGGGCAATCGGTTGTGACAAAAAGAGAGCGGCGAGAAGCAGGCAAGGTAGAAACGCTTTCAAAGTCATCACCTCCGGAGGGCGTGGTAGTTTTCGGCAGATAGTACCCTCTCATTTGTAGCATGTCACCTTCAAAAGTGACTCTCTCTACCGTGGCAGCTGGCGATGCTGCCGTTGTTCCCCTTTTGGTTCTCCCAGAACCGGGAATTCCGGGGAATTCCGGGAACCCAGCGCAGTAGACCCGCTTCCTTTGACGCGATGGGACGCTAGTGGCGTCGCGCTGGAGCACAGGCTTCCCAGCCTGTAGCCGCGGCGCCAGCCGCGCGATCTGTGGCGGCTGCGCCGCCATCGCAGGCAAGATGCCTACGCTCCAGCGCGGGGGCACCCGGATTCTTGAACCCACCTTCCCCAGAATTCCGGGAAGCCCCCCCTTTTTTGCGACGGTGGACACACATTTTCGTGCTCCTTTTCTGGCTCGTCAATTCCTCCCGTCCGAAATCCTTAAAAATCGCATCTTTGACATGTGGGGGTGGTCATCTAGAATTTGTAAATACTAAGGAAAAGGAGGTCCATCGTATGAGTTTCAATCCCTTTAAAGAGCGCGGTATCCCTATCGAGCAGCAGTTGCGGTCGTGGTCCGAGCTCAACGTGAAGCCGTACAACAAGAAAGACATCCACCCCTATACGAAGGCTCGCATCATCCTCATGAACGGTGTCGAGGTGGAAGGAGCCATCTTCTCCCACCAGTTTTCCCGCAACTGTGACAACATGGAGCTGAAAAAGCAGCTGGCGCTGACCCGCAGGGTCGAGCAGCAGCAACAAAAGGTCATCAACTGGCTCTCTCCCGGTGATGAAACTCCCCTTGAGACGACGATCGGTTACGAGCAGGTGGCGGTCGATCTCACGGCCTTTCTCGCGATGAATGTGCCGGACAAGTACGTGAAGCAGGTATTTGATTTCGGCCTCCTTGAGGACTTTGACCACCTGTATCGCTACTCCAACCTGCTGCAGATGACGGAAGGTATGAAGGCTGAGCAGCTCGTCGGGAAGTTGACCGAAATAACCCCGGGGCGCCCCACGAAGCTGGAACACCGGCATGCCTTCGACGACATCCGCAAGCCGTGTGATCGCAAGGCTGCAGACCCGCTGACGAAGCTCTTCGTCCTGACGCTGGTGGCCGGCGAGCAGCAGACGATGAACTTCTACATGAACCTCGGCAACACATTCAAGGAGCAGGTGGGGCGCGGCCTGTACCTCGAGATCGCCCAGATCGAGGAGCAGCATGTAACCCAGTACGGCTGTCTGCTCGACCCGAAGACCCCGTGGATCGAGAATGCCCTTCTCCACGAGTACAACGAATGTTGGCTCTACTGGTCGTTCCTCGAGCAGGAAACCGACCGGCAGGTCAAGAACATCTGGGAGACCCATCTCAACATGGAGCTCAGCCATCTGCAGGCGATCGCACAGATCGCGCAGCAGCAGGGGATCGATCCGGAGCAGGTCGTTCCCGCCCAATTCCCGAAGCCGTTGCTTTTTGCGTCGCAGATCGACTACGTCCGCGACATCCTCGCAACCCAAGTGGACTTCAACGCCTTCGACACCGAAATCGGCCCTGCCAACAAACTTCCGGAAAACCCGCGCTATGCAAAGGTCCAGAGCATTCTGAACGCGCAGGGAGTGCCGAGCGAAGACGTGGTAACCGCCAATATGAAGAAGAGCGGCATCGACTACCGCCTCGAACTTGCCGGGCCGCACCCCGTGCAGGAACTTCGGCAGAAGAAGTAAACCGCGAAGCAACTCGCCGGGAGTAAACATCGGAATGAGCCGCATCCCACAGTGGATGCGGCTTTTCAGCTTCGACGGCAGGAGAAAACCTATCCTTGTGCTTGAAGGTGTCTGGTCTAAATATCCGATAAAAAGCCATTAGGTGTTGACGCGAAGAGTCATTCCGGTACAATTTTTCATCGTTGAAGAAAACCAGCGGGTGTACAAATCGGCCGGGGAGCCGGCTCTCGAGGAGATGAGGCTCGCTGGCCTTTCTATTGCCAGAAACGGGAGGAGAATTGATGACGATTGGTAAGAAGTTGCACGAGATGGCGGTCTTTGTGGAGTTCCTTGTAGGTTCCGGTCTTGCGATCTTTTTCCACACGGTCCTGAAGTTTGAGCAGGGCGCCTATACCATTTTCGGCGTCGGCGCGTTGCTCTCGCTCGTTACCTACCTCATCCGGGAGGAGATCTTGCGGACAAAATCGGCCCTTGTCGAGGAGTACCGGCTGAGCCATGAAATACCGGGTGCCATGGCGGCGATCACAGACGCGGAGTGCAAGATCCAGGCTCAGGAGATAATTTCTTCCACAATGAAGGCCTTGACCCTGTTGCAGCAGGGGTACATCCAACTCGACGAAATGAACTTCTACCTCGAGGGGGCAAAACTCGCCGATCGGGCGGTGCGGCAGATCAGGTGCGTGGATGTCCTTCCCAGTGGATGGCTTACCCGCGCCACACTGGTGAACTACTATCAGTCCAATGTGCGTGCACTGGAGAGGGGGGTATCGGTGACGCGCGTATTCGTCACCACCCGTGACGAGATCAACGACGCTGAGGTGCTAAAGGTCATTGCGGCGCAGCACCGCGACGGCATCGACGTCCGGGTCGCCTTCCGGGAAGACCTGCCAAACAGCGTGGAAGTCAGCGGAAGGGAGATCGCCAGCTCCTTCGACTTCGCCATCTATGACCAAAATGTAGCTACAGATGCCTTCGTTCATCCGGGGAGATATTACGGGCGGAAGACCTGTGAACGCGCCGAAGTGGCAAAGTACCAGCACCTCTATGACCTTATCGAGCACAGCGCGCACATGGTAACGGAGGAAGGGGATCGGCTGATCCTGTCGTCGGTGGCGGTAGAGCTCCCAAAGCCTGTCGGCGGCGGTGATGCTGATCCCTTTGCCGCTGCTTCCATAGCTCCGTCCTAGCAGGGATGTTGTTGCCAGCGGTAGAGTGATCGCCGGAAACGCTCCGCTTATTCCGGCCTACATTGAGGTACATCGAGGTACATCGAGGTACAATGACACCGGCATCGTGACCACCCGACGCCCCCTTTCCTGGTCCAGGAAAGGGGGCGTTTCGGCATCCAATGCAACAGTGTTACGCTTGCCGCAAGAAGTGGCACTCGTTTGTCGCGGCCCTCTCCTTTGCCCGCGCCACAAGCCTTTTCCTGCCTCTTTTTCGTATCCATAAATAGTTGATTGTTCTCGCCAAAACCATACCCTGTCGTCAACCTCTGAAGCCAATAAAACGTTGACACATTGACCAATCCTTTTGTATAGTTCGCCGTCTCTCTCTTCGTATTTATAAAGGATCAATCCTATATGAAGGAAACACTCTCAGGCAACGAAGCCATTGCCCGCGGCGCTTATGAGGCGGGCGTAAAAGTCGCCAGTGCCTACCCCGGCACCCCCTCCACCGAAATCCTCGAAAACATCGTCCGCTACCCCGAGATTAATGCCTCCTGGGCTCCCAACGAAAAAGTCGCTCTCGAAGTAGGCATCGGCGCCTCTTTCGGCGGCGGCCGCGCCATCGTGGCCATGAAGCACGTCGGCGTCAACGTTGCGGCGGATCCGCTGTTCACCCTTTCCTACACCGGTGTGAAGGGCGGCCTTTTGCTCATCACCGCGGACGACCCGGAGTTGCACTCCTCGCAGAATGAGCAGGACAACCGCCACTACGCGAGATTCGCCAAGGTGCCGATGCTCGAGCCGTCCGACTCGCAGGAGTGCCTCGACTTCACGAAGCTCGCCTTCGAGATCTCCGAGCGGTACGACACCCCGGTGATGCTTCGCACCACCACCCGCATCTCCCATGGAAAATCGGTGGTGGAGACCTCGGCTCCGGTGACCGACCTGCCGCAGCCGCACCTGATGCGCGACCCGGCGAAGTACGTCATGCTCCCCGGCAACGCCCGCAAGCGCCACTTCGTCGTGGAGCAGCGGATGAGCGATCTGGCGAAGGACGCGGCGACTCTTCCGGTAAACCGGATCGAGATGCGCGATGCCTCCATGGGGATCATCACCTCGGGCGTGAGCTACCACTATGTGCGCGAGGTCCTTCCGGAGGCATCCGTCCTGAAACTCGGCCTTGTGCACCCGCTCCCGCTCGATCTCATCAGGGAATTCGCCGGGAAGGTGGAAACCCTCTATGTGGTGGAAGAGCTCGATCCCTTCATCGAGGAGCAGGTAAAGGCGCTCGGGATCGCGGTGAAGGGGAAGGAACTCCTGTCGCTGTGCGGCGAGCTCACACCGGGTCGTCTGCGCCAGGGGTTCGGTCTGCCGGCGGCGCAGCAGATGGCTGCAGAGGATCTTCCGGGACGCCCGCCCAACATGTGCCCGGGATGCCCGCACCGCGGCGTCTTTTACACCCTCAACAGAATGAAGGCGTACGTCTCCGGCGACATCGGCTGCTACACCCTCGGTTTCATGCCGCCACTCTCCGCCATGGACACCTGCGTGTGCATGGGCGCCTCCATCGGGATGGCGAGCGGCGTGGTGAAGGTCATCCCCGAGGAGGAGCGCAGCAAGGTCGTCGCGGTGATCGGCGATTCCACCTTCCTCCATACCGGCGTCAACGGCCTCATGGACATGGTGTACAACAAGGCCGCCTCCACTGTCATCATCCTCGACAACCGCATCACCGCGATGACGGGGCGTCAGGAGAACCCGGCATCGGGGCACACCCTCATGGACGACCCGACCTTCAGCGTCGATCTGCACATGCTGTGCAAGGCGGTCGGCGTACAGCATGTGCGCACCATGAACCCCCTCGACCTCGCCGAGTGCGAGAAGGTCATAACGGAGGAGATGGCGCGTCCGGAGGTCTCGGTCATCATCACCAACAAGCCGTGCGTCCTCATCAAGAGGGAAGGGGTGTTCAAGAAGGGGCCCTGCTACGTGGTCGACCCTCTCTCCTGCACGGGGTGCCGCGCCTGCCTGAAGATCGGCTGTCCCGCCATCCAGTGGCTTCCGGGGGAGGGTAAGAAGGGGATAGCCCACATAGATGCGCTCCTTTGCACCGGGTGCGACGTCTGCAGGCAGCTGTGCAAATTCTCGGCGATCGGAGAAGCAAATGAGCGATAAGGTTACCAACATCCTCCTGGTGGGGGTCGGTGGGCAGGGGATCCTCCTCGCCTCCGAGATCCTTTCGGAGACCTTCATGCTCGCCGGGTACGACGTGAAGAAGAGCGAGATCCACGGGATGTCGCAGCGCGGCGGGAGCGTCGTCTCCCATGTGCGCTTCGGCTCCAAGGTCTACTCCCCGATCGTTCCCGAAGGTGAGGGGGATATTCTCTTCGGCTTCGAGATCCTGGAGAGCTACCGCAGCCTTCCGCTGCTGCGCCCCGGCGCGACGGTGGTGGTGAACGACCTGTGCATTCCCCCTCCTGCGGTGCTGAACGGCCAGCAGGAGTATCCGGCGGGGCTTCCGGAGAAGATAGCCGCCCGCTTCCCGGATTTTCTCTTGATCGACGGCCAGAAGCTCGCGGCGGACGCGGGGAACGCGCGGGCGGCCAATACGGTCCTCCTCGGCGCGATATCGAACCGTCTGCAGATCGAGGAGAAATACTGGCAGGAAGCCCTGGAGCGGATGGTGCCGAAGAAGGCGCTGGCGGTCAACCTCGCCGCGTTTGCACTCGGGCGCTCGCTGTAGCGTTGCCGGGAAGCTGTGATGCAGGCCGGGATAAAATGTAGGCCGGGATAAGCCGCAGGCGTTCCCGGCACACAGGCGGCGTCGTGTGGACCGCCGGAAACGCTGCGCTTATTCCGGCCTACATGCCATGCCGCTCTACAAGGAAATACTTTGCCATGTCGGGGGACCTTTTCCCCGGTGGCCTTTGGTTGGAGGGATTGCCATGTTCTTCAATGAGGATTTTGAGACCCTGCCGCGCGAAGCGATCCGTGCGCTGCAGCTTAAAAGGCTGAAGTCGCTCGTTGCCCGCGTCTACAGCAACGTTCCCTTCTACCGCCAGTCCCTCGACAAGGCAGGCATCACCCCCGATTCCATCAAGTCCCTCGAAGACCTGCAGCGCATCCCCTTCACCTACAAGCAGGACATGCGCGACTCCTACCCGTACAACCTCTTCGCCGCGCCGATGGAGGACATCGTCCGCATCCACGCATCCTCCGGGACGACCGGCAAGCCGACAGTCGTCGGCTACACGAAGCACGACATCGAGACGTGGTCGGAGCTCATGGCGCGTTCCTTCGCCGCCGCCGGAGTGCACAAGGGCGACATCATCCACAACTCCTACGGCTACGGCCTCTTCACCGGCGGCCTCGGCGCCCACTACGGCGCGGAGCGTCTCGGCGCCTCCGTCATCCCCATGTCCGGCGGCAACACGAAAAAGCAGATCATGATCATGCAGGATTTCGGATCGACCGTCCTTACCTGCACGCCTTCCTATTCCCTCTTTATGGCGGAGGCAGCGAAGGAGGACGGGATCGACTTCCGCGATCTGAAGCTGCGGGTGGGGATCTTCGGCGCTGAGCCGTGGTCCGAGGAGATGCGCGGCGACATCGAGTCGAAGCTCAATCTCTCCGCGGTGGACATCTACGGCCTCTCCGAGATCATGGGGCCGGGTGTGGCCATCGAGTGCCACGAGGCGAAAAAGGGGCTCCACATCTGGGAGGATCACTTCATCGCCGAGATTATCAACCCGGAGACCGGCGCCGTCCTCGGCGAAGGTGAGCTTGGCGAGCTCGTCATCACCACCATCACCAAGGAAGGGATTCCGCTCCTGCGCTACCGCACGAGGGACATCACCTCCATCTCCTACGAGCCGTGCGTCTGCGGCAGGACCCATGCCCGGATCGCCCGCATGAGCGGCAGAAGCGACGACATGCTGATCATCCGCGGCGTGAACGTCTTCCCCTCCCAGATCGAGACCGTCCTCATGGGGGTCGACGGGGTCGAGCCGCACTACCTCCTTATCGTGGACCGCAAGGGTAACCTGGACACACTCGAGGTGCAGGTCGAGGTCAACGAGAAGCTCTTCTCCGACGAGATCAAGCACCTGCAGGCACTCTCCGGCAAGATCGAGAAGCAGATCAAGGAGATGCTCGGCGTCACCTGCCACGTCCGTCTCGTCGAGCCGAAGAGCATCGCTCGCAGCGAAGGGAAAGCAAAGAGGGTGATCGACAAGCGGAAAGGGTAGGGCAAAATCAGAAAGGGCCTGAAAGGCTTTTCGAACCGCAAAGACGCAAAGGGCACAAAGGAAAGGCGCTCAGGTGAACCCGCGGACGGAAAGCCTCATCGCCTCTGGATTCTTCAACTTCCGGTCAAAGGAGGCATCACATGCACGTGGAACAGATCTCCGTCTTCATCGAGAACAAGTTCGGTAGGCTCGCCGAGGTTACCCGCACCCTGGGTGATGCCGGCGTCAACATCCGCACCCTTTCTCTGGCCGATACCTCCGATTTTGGTATCCTGCGCCTCATCGTAAACGATACGGAGCGCGCCAAGACCGTCTTGAAGGAGAAGGGGTTCACCGTCAGCAAGACCGAGGTCGTCGCGGTGGAGATCCCGGACCGCCCCGGCGGGCTCGCAGACGTCCTTCAGGCGCTCGACGCCGACGGCATCAACGTCGAGTACATGTACGCGTTTGTGGAGCGCAGCGAGGAGAACGCGGTAATGATCTTCCGCTTTGACGAAACGGAGAAGGCTATCTCCACACTCACCGGGAAAAACTTTACCGTGCTCCCGGGGGACCGCCTGTACAGCATGTAGTAAAAGTGTTTCTCCCTTCTTTTACGGAGGGTAATCGGGAGCGTCAGGAAGGTCCCCCCCTCCCTTGACGGGAGGGGACGGTACGATCTAGCCGCCCTGGAATTGCCGGAAGAACATTTCCGGGCTGTCCCGCAGCAAACTACTCCCTGGGCCCCTGCCCCCCTTCCCGTAAGGAAAGAGTGAATAGCTCTCCCTTCGAGGGGAAGGTCAGGCGGGGGATGGGAATCTGAAAAGGAGTGACCAGGAGTATCCTTGGGCCCCTCCAGTCTCTTTCGCAAGGGAGTTCTTCCCTTCAAGGTGAGGGATTGTACGGGGATGGGGTATGATACCGGCTGGCTTTTTGTCATGCAATGTGGCCAGTACCAAGGAGGGTAGTATGGGTAGGTTGCTGTCGGCGGCATGCGGTGTGATGCTGCTTCTTTCTTCCAGTGCGGCGCTTGCCGCCCCCACCGTCAAGATCGGAGCGCTCTTCGCTGTCACCGGTCCTGCCTCATTCCTCGGGGAGCCTGAGAAGAATACGCTGGAGCTTCTGGTAAAGGAAGCGAATGCCAGGGGGGGGATCAACGGGAGCAAGATCGAGCTTGCCATCTACGACACCGGCGGTGACGTCACAAAGGCGGTGCAACTCGCCAACAGACTCATCAAAAACGACCGCGTCTCCGCGATAGTCGGGCCGAGCACCACAGGCGAGACGATGGCGATCATCCCCATTGCGGAGAAGGAGCAGATTCCCCTCATCTCTTGCGCAGCCGGGGTGAAGATCACGGACCCGGTGAAAAAGTGGGTATTCAAGACGCCGGCTAACGATCACGTCGCCGCCGAAAAGATCCTGATCCAGGCGGAGCGCCAGAAGCAGAAAAACATCGCCATCCTCACCGTTTCGGACTCCTACGGCTCGTCCGGGCGTGAGCAGCTGAAGGCGATGGCCGGCAAGCGCGGTTTCAAGATCGTGGCCGACGAGGTGTACGCACCGAAAGATACGGACATGACCCCGCAGCTCCTGAAGATCAAGTCCGCGAAGCCGGATGCGATCATCTGCTGGGGCACCAATCCCGGCCCTGCCGTCATCACCAGGAACCTGCAGCAGCTCGGCATCAAAACCCAGCTGTACCAGAGCCACGGCGTCGCCTCGAAGAAGTACATCGAGCTCGC
Source organism: Geomonas sp. RF6 (assembly GCF_021044625.1). Lineage (NCBI taxonomy): Bacteria > Pseudomonadati > Thermodesulfobacteriota > Desulfuromonadia > Geobacterales > Geobacteraceae > Geomonas > Geomonas sp. RF6. Next base: position 4,445,312 of record NZ_CP087999.1, read on the forward strand.
CGGTGCCGACGCCTCCGAAGGGATCGTCCTCCCCGCGGGGAAGCTTGCGGTGTACAACCTGCTGAAAAAGAACGATCCGCAGGCGAAGGTCCTGAAGGAGTACGTGGACAGCTACAAGGCGGCCTACAAGGTTGAGCCCTCCACCTTCGGCGGCTATGCCTGGGACGCCTTCCAGCTTATCGCCGGTGCAATCCGCAAAGGCGCCACCACCCCGGCGCAGATTCGTGACGGAATAGAGAAGGGGGGGAAGCTCGTCGGCATCTCCGGCGTCTTCAACATCAATGCCGCCGACCACAACGGCCTCGATCTCTCCGCCTTCGAAATGCTGCGCATCGCGAAGGGGAACTGGACGATCGTAAAGTAGGGGCGAATCACCCTCGACTCCCCCTTCACAGCGGAACATGCTTCAGGGGGCTCCCCTCCTTTGACGGGTGGGGGACGGGGGGTGGGTGAAGCTGCCATATGCTTCAACGTGGAACATTCCCCCCCCAGCCCTCCCCCGCAAGGGGTGAGGGGGCGATGTGCCGCAGCAGATATGATCCGACTACCATGCATTGACGCAGCCAGGGAGGTTATCGTGAAAAAACGTCTCGCAGCTTTTGGGGCAATGGCACTTCTTCTTTGCTCTACTGCCGCCTTCGCGGCCGCTCCGATAAAGATCGGAGCCCTCTTTGCCGTTACCGGCCCCGCCTCCTTCCTCGGCGAGCCGGAACGCAACACCGCCCAGATGGTGGTAGACGAGATCAACAAGGCCGGCGGGGTGAAAGGGCGCAAGCTCGAGCTCATCACCTACGACACCGGCGGCGACGCCTCCAAGGCGGTGCAGCTTGCCAACAAGCTCATCAAGAACGACCAGGTCGTGGCCATCATCGGCCCCAGCACCACCGGCGACACGATGGCTGTCATTCCGGTAGTGGAGAGAGCCGGCATCCCCCTCATCTCCTGCTCGGCCGGCAGCAAGATCACCGAGCCGGTAAAGAAGAACGTCTTCAAGACCGCCCAGAACGACGGCCTCGCCGTCGCCCGCATCTACGAGCAGCTCAAGAAGGAAGGGAAGAGAAAGGTAGCCATCCTCACCGTCTCCGACTCCTTCGGCTCCTCCGGCCGCGAGCAGCTGAAGGCGCAGGCATCCCGTTACGGCATCGAGATCGTCTCCGACGACACCTACGGTCCGAAAGACACCGACATGACCGCGCAGCTGACGAAGATCCGCGGCAGCCAGGCTCAAGCCCTGATCTGCTGGGGGACGAATCCCGGTCCTGCGGTCGTCGCGCGCAACGCCAGACAGCTGGGGCTCACCATGCCGCTGTACATGAGCCACGGCGTCTCCTCGAAGAAGTTCATCCAGCTCGCCGGTGATGCCGCCGAGGGTGTGCGCCTCCCATCAGGAAAGGTGCTGGTCGCCGACCTGCTGCCGAACAGCGACAAGCAGAAGGGGTCTCTTCTTGCTTTCGTGAAGGACTACCAGACCCACTTCAGGGCCGAAGGGGACCATTTCGGCGGCCACGCCTGGGATGCCGTCATGCTTCTCAAGTCCGCCATCGAGAGGGGGGGTGACACCCCGGCAGGGATCCGCGCCGCCCTCGAGAAGACCCGCAACTTCGCCGGCATAGGCGGGGTGTTCAATTTCTCTCCGGCGGATCACGCCGGCCTCACCAAGGACGCCTTCGTCCTGGTGGAAGTGCGCAAGAAGGACTGGGTACTGGTCAAGTAATTCATGGATAATGTTTCACAGATAGCGCAGTTTCTCATCTCCGGCCTTGCCACGGGCGCAATCTATGCCCTCATCGGCCTGAGCTTCTCCATCATCTTCAATTCCACCGGGATCATTAACTTCGCCCAGGGCGAGTTCGTGATGCTCGGCGGCGTGCTGACCATCTTCTGCATCTCCACGCTGCAGCTGCCGCTGATCCTCGCGGTGGCTGCAGCGATCTGCGGCACTACCGTCGTGGGGATAGTCCTTGAGCGGTGCGCCGTCCGCCCGCTGAAGAACGCGACCCCCCTCTCCCTTATTCTCATCACCATCGGCGCCAGCATCCTGATCCGCGGCGTCACGATGCTCCTGTGGGGGAAAGACACCCAGGCTCTCTCAGCTTTTTCGGGTAACACCCCGATCGATCTTGCAGGAGCGACCATACTGCCGCAGCACCTGTGGATCTTCGGGGTCACCGTCGTCGTGCTGGTGGCAAACCGCTACTTCTTCTACCACACCATCACGGGGAAGGCGATGCGCGCCTGCTCCTTCAACCGCCGCGCGGCTAACCTGGTCGGCATCAGCGTGCAGCGCATGGTCCTCTTCTCCTTCGTAATCAGCGCAGCGGTAGGATCGCTGGCGGGCGTCATCATCGCTCCGCTCACCATGACGAGCTACGACGTGGGGATCATGCTGGGGCTGAAGGGGTTCTGCGCCGCCATTATGGGGGGGATGGGGAGCGGGGTGGCGACGGTGCTGGGTGGTCTCATCCTCGGCATCCTCGAATCGCTCGGAGCGGGGCTCGTATCCTCCGGCTACAAGGACGCCATCGCCTTTTTCATCCTCCTCCTCATTCTCTTTGTGCGACCGCAGGGTCTCTTCAAGAAGGGGGAGACCGAGAGGGTGTAGCGGAAACGGGTGCATGTGGTCCATGTGATCCATGTACTTCATGTAGGCCGGAATAAGCGCAGCGTTTCCGGCAGAATCCCGGCACTGACGCTGAAGTTGTATCGTTTAAAAGTGAAACAATCGTACGTCGTCGATACCGAGCGGAGCCACGTCACTTTGGAAGGTTTAGGGTAACCGTGTTAAAAAGCGAACGAATAAAATTTCTCCTCTTTGCCGTGGTTGTGCTCCTGGCTCCCTTGCCTCTCGCCGGCGGTTACCTCACCAACGTCCTCGTCTTTGTCGGGATAAACAGCATGCTCGCCTTGGGGCTCAACCTCCTCCTCGGCTACGCAGGGCAGATCTCCCTCGGGCAGGCGGCCTTCTTCGGCCTCGGCGCCTACGGCTCGGGGGTCCTCACCACCGTCTTTTCCTGGAACCCCTGGCCCGCCATGATCGTCGTCGCACTCTGTGTCGCCGCCTTCGCCTTTGCCATCGGTTTCCCGGTCCTGAAGCTGAAAGGGCACTATCTCGCGATGGCCACCCTCGGCGTCGGGATCATCGCGCACATCGCTTTCAACGAGACGATCGATCTCACCGGCGGGCCGTCGGGACTCTCCGGCATCCCCAACCTCGCCGCCGGCACCTTCGTCTTCGACACCGATCTGAAGAACTACTACCTGGTCTGGGGCTTCGCGCTCGTCTCCATTCTCCTCAGCCTCAACATGGTGAACTCCCGCTTCGGGCGGGGGCTGCGCGCCATCCACGACTCCGAGGTGGCGGCCCGTGTCATGGGAGTGAACGCACGCCTCATGAAGGTGCAGGTCTTCGCACTCTCCGCCCTCATCTCGGCCCTCGCAGGGAGCCTCTACAGCCACGTGATGACCTTTATCTCCCCAACCTCCTTCAGTTTCCACATCTCCGTCGAGCTCCTCACCATGGTCGTCATCGGGGGACTCGGGAGCGTGTACGGCTCGGTGCTGGGAGCCTTGCTCCTCACCCTTTTGCCGGAGATGCTGCGGACCTTCCAGGACTATGACATCGTGGTGTACGGTCTTCTTCTCGTGACGATGACCATTTACCTCCCCGGCGGGCTGGTGCGGGTCATTCCCGAGCTCGTCGCGCGCTTTGCGCCGAAAGGGAGGAGAAGCGATGCTTAGGCTCACCGATGTGGCGAAGAAGTTCGGCGGCCTGACCGCCCTGCAGGGAATCTCCTTTGGCGTGGCGAAGGGATCGATTACCGGGATCATCGGGCCGAACGGCGCCGGGAAGACGACCCTTTTCAACGTCGCCACCGGGATCTACCCGCCGTCGCAGGGGGCAGTGCTCCTCGACGGCGTCGACGTCTCCGCGCTCCCCTCCGAGCGCAGGGCCGGGCTCGGCATGGTGCGCACATTCCAGAACATCGAGCTCTTCGGAAAGATGACGGTGCTGGAAAACGTGATGGTGGGAATGCACACCCAGAGCTCGAGCGGGCTTTTGTCCTGCGCCTTCAGGATGCCGTGGCAGAGGGCGGAGGAGCGCAGGATCAGGGAGAAGGCGCTGGAGTGGCTCGACTTCGTGGGGATTCCCGATCTGGCGGACGTCACCGCCGGTGCGCTGCCGTTCGGAAAGGGGAGGGCGCTGGAGATCGCCCGCGCCATGGCGCTCGGGCCGAAACTCCTCCTGATGGACGAGCCCGCAGCAGGGCTCAACAGCGCTGAAACGGCTGAGCTTGCCGATCTTATCAAGAAGATCCGTGATCTGGGGGTGACCGTCGCCCTCGTAGAGCACGACATGGACCTCGTCATGGACATCTGCGATGCGCTCGTCGTTTTGAACCTGGGGACCCTCCTTGCGGAGGGGACGCCGCGCGAGATCCAGGACAACCAGGCGGTCATCACCGCCTACCTCGGGGAATAGGCGCAGGCCGATCCCGCTAAACGCCATCTATTCCCGCCTCGCCCATGGATCATTGATGAGACGAGGGACCGGGTTCACGCGTACTGAAAGCCGACAATGCTAAAGCTCAAAAATGTAGATGCCTATTACGGGAAGGTCCACGCACTGAAGAACGTCTCGCTGCATCTGAAGCGCGGCGAGATCGTCACCCTTATCGGCGCAAACGGCGCCGGCAAGACCACCCTCCTCAACACGCTGTGCGGCGTCGTCCCCGCAGCGCGCGGCGAGATCGTCCTGGAGGGGAAGCCGATTGTGGCTCTTTCCCCCGACAGGGTCGTGGCGCGCGGGCTTTCCCAGGTTCCGGAGGGGCGCCAGGTCTTCAATCCCCTGAGCGTGGAGGAGAACCTGGAGCTCGGCGCCTACCTGCGCTACCGCGCGGGTGAAAAGGAAGAGATAAAAGGGGATCTGGAGCGGATGTACACTCTTTTCCCGCGGCTTCAGGAGCGCCGGCGCCAGGCGGCTGGGACCCTCTCGGGGGGTGAGCAGCAGATGCTCGCGATCTGCAGGGCGCTGATGGCGAAGCCGCGCATTCTCCTTCTGGACGAGCCGTCCATGGGGCTCGCGCCCCTTGTCGTGCAGGAGATATTCCGCGTGATCCAGAAGCTTCGGGACGAAGAGGGAACCACCATCCTTCTTGTGGAGCAGAACGCGCGAGCCGCGCTGAAGGTTGCCGAGCGCGGCTACGTACTGGAAACCGGCAGGGTGATTCTCGAGGGGCAGGCAAGCGAGTTGTTGGAGAATAAAGACGTGCAGCGTGCCTATCTCGGCCGGGACAAGAAGGAGATCTGGGAGAGGTAGGTGTAAAGCCCGCCGAAAACTATCTCCACGAAGCACAGCACGGGACCTAACGTTTTCCCCTTTGCGAAGGTTCATCCGGGAATTCCGGGGGAGCTGTAGTATGTTCCAATGAAAGGCCGCACGGGGCCTCGCGTCCCCCCCTTTGCGAAGGGGGGACAGGGGGGATTTGACTTGGCCAGACCGTCCTGCAAAGTGAGCAAATACTGTGGTCTCAAGCATTTCTTTGAGATTCCAATTTGTAAAAAGCTGGTGGGGTTTATGTCGTTGATCTTTAGACTGCCGCAGTAGTGCGGTTCGAGAACCGAGATGTACTGTTAAACGGGCTGCGGTTCTGGATGAGACTTGAAGATCAAATCCCCCCTGCCCCCCCTTCGCAAAGGGGGGAACGCTAGGCCGTCTGCATTGCTTCGTGGCAATACCCACGCGCCCCCGGAATTTCCGGAAGAACCTTTGCGAAGGGGGGGCAGGGGGGATTTGCTTCTCGTTCGGATCAGGCCAATCCCTCAACGGCGCAAGTGCTCGATTTCTATGCTGCCGTAACCCTTCCAAAAAGAGGATGGGCAAGTTGCTGTTGCCCGTGATTTGTTTTTCCTGGAAACGACTGCGGCGTCTGGAGAGTACTCCGGATCTGCCGACAAAGATCAAATCCCCCCTGTCCCCCCTTCGCAAAGGGGGGAACGTAATGCCTGGTCCTTCCCGGGGGGCGAATAAAGTAAGATACGTCGTCACTTGCCCGGAGAGGCTCACCGCCGCCCGGCAAACCGACGCCGTCGCGCGCCGGATGCAGTTCTTGAAAGAGAGGTCATGCCAATGCAGATTTGGGATCCACAGTTCGAGTGCATGCCGCGGGAGGAGATGGAGCAGCTCCAGCTGGAACGTCTCCAGGCAACCCTGAACCGCGTTTGCAAAAATGTCACCTGCTACAAGAACCGCTTCAAGGAAATCGGCATGGAGCCGGAGGACATCCGCTCCATCGCGGACCTCTCCAAGCTCCCCTTCACCACGAAGGAGGACCTGCGGCTCAACTACCCGTACGGCATGTTCGCGGTCCCTCTGCGTGAGGTCGTGCGCATCCACTCCTCGTCCGGCACCACCGGGAAGCCGACTGTTGTCGGCTACACCCGCCAGGACATCAAGACCTGGTCAAACATAGTCGCCCGCTTCATGACCGCAGCAGGAGTCACGCACGACGACGTGGTGCAGATCGCCTTCGGCTACGGCCTTTTTACCGGCGCTTTCGGCCTGCACTACGGCTCCGAGATGATCGGCGCCTCGGTCATCCCCACCGGCTCCGGAAACACCGAGAAGCAGATCATGATCATGCAGGACTACAAGACGACTGCTCTTGTATGTACTCCGAGCTATGCGGTCACCATCGCCGAGCGGATGGAGAAGATGGGGGTCGACCCGAAGAGCCTGTCCCTCAAGGTCGGCCTTTTTGGCGGCGAGCCGTGGTCCGAGGCGATGCGCCGGGAGATCGAAACGCGGCTTGGCATCTCCGCCACCGACAACTACGGCCTCTCGGAGGTCATAGGCCCCGGCGTTGCGGGGGAGTGCCAGTGCAAGAAGGGTATGCACATCTGCGAGGACTCTTTTGTTGCCGAGATCATCGACCCGGACACCGGAGAGGTGCTGCCGCCGGGGAGCGTGGGGGAACTCGTCCTCACCACCCTCACAAAGGAAGCGTTCCCGATGATCCGCTACCGCACCAGGGACATCACCTCCCTCGAGTACGGGAAGTGCGACTGCGGGAGGACCACCGTGCGCATGAAGAAGACGATGGGGCGCTCCGACGACATGCTCATCATCAAGGGGGTAAACGTATATCCCTCCCAGATCGAGGAGGTGCTCTTCGCCGTGGAAGGGTGCGAGCCGCACTATCAGCTCGTGGTCGACCGGAAGGGGACGCTCGACACCCTGGAGGTGCGCATCGAAGTTACTGAAAACATCTTCTTCGACGAGATGAAGCAGCAAAAGGCGTTTCTCGACAAGGTAGAGCGTCGCATCGACTCAGTGTTAGGCGTCGGCGCTACTGTCAAACTCGTCGAGCCGAATACAATACCGCGCGCTGAAGGAAAAGCCACAAGGGTAATTGACAAACGGAAATTCTAGTTAAAATAGTATGGTTGCCTTTTTCGCAACGACAACTTCACTCTCCCTGGAGGAATGAAATGAAAAAAGGAACCATTGCTACTGTAGCCATGCTGTCGATCTCTCTCTTTGCAACCTCTGCCTTCTGTGACACGAAGAAAGGGGAGAAAGTCGACGGTAAAGCGGAATTTGAGAAGCACTGTGCGGCATGCCACCCGAACGGCGGCAACGTCTCCAATCCGCAGAAAACCCTCAGCAAGGCGGTCATGGCGAAAAACGGCGTGAAGAGCCAGAAAGACATCATCGCCAAGATGCGCAACCCCGGCCCCGGCATGACCAAGTTCGACGCGAAGACGGTGCCCGACAAGGAAGCGAAGGCCATCGCCGACTACATCCTGAAGACCTTCAAGTAGGTCATTCACTACATGGACTGAAAAGCCTGGCTCCTTTGGGAGGCAGGCTTTTTTTATGCCTTTGCACACACCCTCCGATCTGCCGTATACGCAAAGCTCCCTTTTTTTCGTCATAGCTAATATAATGAAGGCTCGGAAGGGCTGCTGGGGCGGCATGCCACTCGCCGCTTTGTAAGGTGCTGCTTTGCGTAAGGAATTCAGGATCATAGATGCGGGAGCTCAAGGTATGCTTCACATATTCTGAACGTGACCTCGCGCCCGGGGGCCGTCATGGCTGAGGTAAAGCCGCATGAAATGGCGCTCCTCTACGTTGAGGATGATGCCTGCGCCCGCGAGCGGATGGTGGAGGAACTCGGCCGCCGCTACCCCGGCCTGCGCATCCACCAGGCAGCAAACGGCGCCGAAGGGGTGTCCCTTTTCCTGAGGGAGCACCCCGACGTCGTTATCACCGATCTCATCATGCCGGTCATGGATGGGATCTCCTTCGCCGAGAGAATCAAGTCGATGGACGAGGATGCCGTCATAATCGCGTTGACTGCGTCAAACGACACCGAGTACCTGGTGAAGGCGATCGACGTCGGCATAAACGGTTACCTCCTGAAGCCCCTGTCCTACGAGAAGCTCTTCGCCCTCCTCGACCGGAAGTTCAAATACCTCTCCCTGAAGAAAGAACTGAACAGGAAAAACGAGCATCTCCGAAAGCTCTCCTGGGCCGTCGAACACAGCCCTGTGTCGGTCGTCATCTCCGACCGCGACGGGACGATCGAGTACGTGAACCTCAAGTTTCAGGAGCTGACCGGGTTCAGTGCCGATGAAGTGGTGGGGATGAACGTAAGCCTGCAGAAGTCCGGGCAGACGCCGGTCCAGACGTACCAGGAGCTGTGGAGGACTATTTCGGCCGGGCAGGTATGGCAGGGGGAGTTCCTCAATCGGAAGAAGAACGGGGAACTGTACTGGGAGCACGCCTCCGTGGCGCCGATCTTCAGCGACTCCGGCGAGGTCTCCCACTATGTCGCCATCAAGGAGGATATAACCCAGCACAGGCACATGGTGCGGGCGCTGGAGAAGTCCCAGCACAAGTTCGCCACACTCTTTGGTGCTGTCCCGGCGCTGATCCTCATCAGCACCACGAGTGACCTCACGGTGGTGGAGGCGAACGAGAGCTTCCTGCAGACGATGGAGTACCAGCGCCAGGAGATAGTGGGGCACGTCCTGGGCAACCTCCCGGTCTGGGAAGGGGAGGCGGAACGGGGGAGCGTGCTGCGGGCAGTCTCCGGCGAGACGCTGGCGCGCAACCTCGAGATTCGCCTCAGGACGAGGAGCGGTAACACTATAGTCGGCCTCCTCTCCACGGCGACCTTCGAGCTCGACGAGCGCTCCTTTATCATGAGCGTCATTCGCGACATCACCGAGCGGAAGGAACGGGAGGCCGAGATAGAGCTGCTTAATGCGCGTCTCGCAGCGCGCGCGGCGGATCTGGAGCATGCCAACAGGGAGCTCGAGGCGTTCAACTCCATGATTGCCCACGATCTTCGAAATCCCCTGAACGTCATCAACAGTTACAGCCAGATCGTAAGAGAGATGTGCGGGGAGGGGCTCGATCCGACCTGTCAGGAATACCTGGAGGAGACGTACAACGGCACCCTGCGCATGAACCGTCTGATCGACGCCCTTCTTGACTTCTCCCGCCTCGCGCATGCCCAACTGGCGCGCCAGCCGGTGGATCTCTCGGCGATCGCGACGGAGGTCGCGGCAGAGCTCCGGTATCTGGCGCCGGCGTGCCGCGTCGCCGTCGAGATCGCCGAAGGGGTTGTTGGAAACTGCGATGCTTCCCTTCTGCGCATAGTCTTGCAGAACCTTCTCGGCAACGCCATGAAGTACAATTGCACTAAGGACACCTTGCGGGTCGAGTTCGGCGCCACGCTCAGCGGCGGGAAGTCGATCTACTTCGTACGCGACAACGGCATCGGTTTCAACACCGCCGATGCCGGAAAGATCTTCCAGCCGTTCCACCGCCTTCCCGGGCCGGGCGAGGTCGAGGGGCACGGCATCGGGCTCGCGACTGTCGAGAGGATCATCAGGCGGCACGGTGGGCGAGTGTGGGCAGAAGGGGAGGTGGGGAAGGGAGCGAGCTTCTTCTTCACCCTTGAGCCTGATGAGGGGGCGGCGGCGCCTGTCGATGATGATGACGTTGTGCCGGGGAGGGAGCAGGGGGCACGCGAATGAAGATCCTGATCGCCGAAGACGAGCCCGCTTTTCGCCGGCTGCTCACGGATGTACTGATAAAGTGGGGATACGAGGTCGTCGTTACGAAGGACGGTGCGGAAGCCTGGCACATACTCAATTCGGACGACGCACCAAAACTCGCGATACTCGACTGGATGATGCCGGGGATAGACGGGCCGGAGCTGTGCCGGCGGATCAGGAGGCGCGCGCACGGGGTGTACACCTACGTGATGCTCCTCACTTCGCAGCAGGGTGACAAGGATCTGGTGACCGGGATGGAGGCGGGAGCGGACGATTATCTGACCAAGCCGTTCAGGGTGAGTGAACTGCGGGTTCGTCTGCGGACCGGGAGAAGGATCATCGACCTGCAAAACGAGCTCATCGCCGCCCGCGAGTTCTTCCAGGAAAAGGCCGCTCGCGACTCACTGACAAGGCTTTGGAACCACGAGGAGATCCTCTCCATCCTGAGCCACGAGATGGCGAGGGCCGAAAGGGAAGGAAAGTGTCTTGGCGCCATCATGGCCGACCTCGACCACTTCAAGAGGATAAACGACCGGTACGGGCACCTTGCAGGCGACTCCGTCCTTCGTGTGGCAGCCGAGAAGATGCTGACCCAGGTCCGTGCCTACGACTCCATCGGGCGTTACGGCGGCGAGGAGTTCCTGGTAATACTCCCGGACTGCGGCAGACAGTGTGCGATGGCCTTTGCGGAAAGGATCCGTCAGCGGATCTCGGAAAAGGAATTCAATACCTCGGAGGGCATGATCCCCGTCACCATGAGCCTCGGCGTCGCCGTGAGCTGCCGGGAGCAAAGGCTGAACGCGACCGACCTGGTAAAGGCCGCCGACAAGGCGCTGTACGCGGCGAAGGGAGGGGGGCGCAACCGGGTCGAGGTGGCGGAGGGGGGATAGCCCTGCAAGAAGGCTCATCCGAGAATTCCGGGGAAGCCGTAGTATTTCCTTATGAAGCGCCGCAGGCGGCCTCGCGTCCCCCCCTTTGCGAAGGGGGGAACGTCAGGTCTCCTGCAGTGCTTCGTGGTGATGTACCTGAGACGCTTCAGGGTGAGATGTGAAGCTTACTCTTCCGGCTCTTTCAGCAGTTCCTTCAGAAGAGCCGTCCCCTTCTTCAAATCGACCGGCTTGGCGAGCCAGGCGTCCATCCCCGCCTCCATGCACGCCTTCTCATCTTCGCTCGAGGTGCTTCCGGTCATGGCCACGATAGGAGTATGTCCCCCGCGCTCTCCTTCTCTCTCCCTGATCTGGCGGGTGGCGGCAAGGCCATCCATGTGCGGCATCTGCACGTCCATGACGATCACGTCATAGCTCCCGCTCTCCCACATTTCGACCGCTTCCCGCCCGTCGTGGGCGAGGTCCGTCTGGAAGCCGTAATGCCTGAGGGCGCTCTTGAGATAGATCCCGTTCACCGGATCGTCTTCCGCAGCAAGGACACGCACTTTCTTTTCCATGGCCATCCATCCTCCTGTTTCGGCGCACGGTCGAGTCTTTCCTTCTCGAAAACAAGTCAGGGTTGTATGATAATGGCAGTCATATTCTTTAGGCAACTCTTTTCGGTTCAAGTACTTCCCTTTGACACCCCGGAAAGAGGGGTGGCTGCTGGTGCCGCCGTTGATCAACGGTGCACCGCAGCCGGTTGAGGTCATGTTCCAGAGAGACCAGGTCATCGAACGGCGATGGCAGATAGCTTCGTGTGGCGCAGGTGTGACGGCCGCATTGATCGGAGCGGTGTTCTTCGCTGCCTGGCTCGGCGGCGAGATGTCCTATCGCGGTTTTCATACCATCACCATGAAGACCAATGCCTCCCTTTGCCTGCTGCTGACCGGCTTTGCCCTCGCCCTCACCGCCCTGGGGAGAGGAGAAGGGCGCTGGCGGTGCGCGGCGCAGGCGATGGGGGGAGCGGCAATGTCGATAGGAGCGCTGACACTTCTCGAGCACATCTTCGGCTGGGATCTCGGGATCGACCAGCTCATCGCGCAGGAGCCTCCCGGTGCCCTGGCGATCACAGCGCCCAACCGGATGGGTCCCCCCGGAGCCATCTCTTTTGCCGTCACCGGCGCTGCAGTCATTCTCCTTAATTTCTTTGCCCGCCCGGGGGAGGGGGTGATGGAGCTCGTCTCCTCCCCCGGCCCGGGTGGGATCGCGGTCCGTCGGCTCCTCCCCGCCGCCTTCATCCTTCCGATAATTCTGGGGTGGCTGCGCCTGAAGGGGGAGCGGCTCGGCTTGTACGAGCGTTACTTCGGTACCAGTATCCTCGTCCTCTCCTGGATCTTCGTCTTTTCCTTCATCGTGTACAAGACGGCGAAGTGGGTCAATGCGTCCGCCGTGGCTCTGCGCCTCAATGAGAAGCGCTACCGCTCCTTTGTGGAGGCCTCGTCGCAGGTGGTATGGAGGGTGGACGCCGCAGGACGAGCGGACCAGGAGATACAGGAATGGCAGGAGTACACGGGACAGACCGGTGAGGAGGCGCGCGGTTTCGGTTGGATGGAGGTGCTTCGCCCCGAGGACCGGCCGGCTGTAGCGAAAGCGTGGCAAGAGGCCACCGAAACCGGTCGATATGAAGTGGAGTACCTCTTGCGCAGGCGCGACGGAGAGTGGCGCAACATACTCGCGAGGGGGGTGCCGATCCGCAACGGGAGCGGCAAGATCGTGGAGTGGATCGGGACGGGGATCGATGTGACGGAGCAGAGGCAGGCAACGGCCGCGCTGCAGCAAAAGGAGGCGCAATTTCGCCAGCTGGCTGAGGCGCTGCCGCAACTGGTGTGGGTGGCACGGCCGGACGGCTCGTCGGAATATCAGAATGCCAAGTGGCACGAATACACCGGCTCCGACCCCGACGGGTCATCCGATGCCGGCTGGCTGCGCTTTCTCCACCCTGACGACGTCGGCCGCGTCGTGGAGCGCTGGGGTGAGAGCGTGCGCAGCGGAGAACCGTACGAGGACGAGTACCGTCTCAGGCGCGCCGACGGGGAGTACCACTGGTTTATCGCCCGAGGTCTCGCGGTGAGGAACGAAGCCGGAGAGATCCTGCGCTGGCTCGGCACCTCCACCGACATCCAGGACCACAAGGTGGCCCGCGAGCTCGCCGAGGCGGCGGCGCAGGCAAAGACGGACTTCATGGCAAACATGAGCCACGAGATTCGCACCCCCATGAACGGCATCATCGGAGTGACGGAGCTCCTCCTGCAGACCGAGCTGAACGAACTCCAGCGGCCGTACCTGCAGATGGTGAAAGGCTCGGCAGACGCGCTCCTCTCTGTCGTCAACGACATCCTCGACTTCTCGAAGATCGAGGCGGGGGCAGCGGTTCTCCACGATGTGGAGTTCGACCTCCACGAGTCGGTGCAGAACGTCGCGGAGGCGCTTTCCGTCATCGGCTTCCAGAAGGGACTCGAATTTGCGGTGGCGATCGACCCGGAGGTGCCGGAACGCTTTCGCGGCGACCCGGTGAAGCTCAGGCAGGTTCTCATGAATCTCATCGGCAATGCGGTGAAGTTCACCGAGCACGGAGAGGTTGCGGTGCGGGTGGAGGGGACACCGGCGGCTGGGGGGGCGTGGCGGCTTCTCTTTTCGGTGAGGGACACCGGCATAGGGATCTCACCGGAGAAGCAGGGGCTCCTTTTCCGCAGCTTCACCCAGCTGGATCCCTCGGCCTCGCGCGTCTACGGCGGTACCGGCCTTGGCCTCGCCATCTCCAAAAAGATCGTCGAGCTCATGGGGGGAGAGATACATGTGTCGAGCCATCCGGGGGAGGGGAGTACCTTCACCTTCGACATCGAACTGATTCCTGTCGAGGATGCAGACACTGCGAAGGCGCCGACCGCGGAGAAGCTTTCCGGCCGGCGAGCGCTGGTGGTGGAAGACAACGAGACGAACCGCCTCATGCTTGAGCGATTGCTCGGGTCGTACGGGCTGCAGGTGGAAGCGGTCTCTCTCGGGGGGGACGGGCTTGCCAGGGTAGAGGAGACAAAGGAGCCGTTTGACTTCATTCTGATCGACGCGCATCTCCCCGACATGGAGGGTTTTTCTCTCGCGGAAATGCTCAAGGAACGCTTCCCGGTCGAGACGTGCGCGCTCCTCATGATCCCGTCCGACAGGATTGCCGAGGGAGCGCGGCGCGTGCACGAAATCGGGATGAAGACGTACCTCGTGAAGCCGATCCGGGGGAAAACGCTCCTGCAGTCGCTGGTGCAGATGGAATCTCCCGGCACCGACGAGGCGAAGGAAGGACCTCGCGAGGGGGGCGAGCCCCCGCTGGACGATCTTTTGTGCAGGCACATCCTGGTGGCGGAGGACAACCCGGTCAACCTGACGGTGACAGAAGCGCTCCTGCGGCGCGCAGGGGCGCGGGTGACGGCTGCAACAAACGGTATCGAAGCGGTGGAGGCTTGCCTGTCGGGGAGCTTCGATGTGGTCCTCATGGATGTGCAGATGCCGGAGATGGACGGTTTCGAGGCGACGCGGGCTCTGCGCGGCATGGGGGTGGAGGTGCCGATCATCGGCCTCACCGCTCACGCTCTCGAGGGTGACAGGGATAGGTGCGTGCATGCGGGAATGGACGATTACCTATCGAAGCCGGTGACCGCGGAGTCGTTGAACGGCAAGGTCGCCTACTGGTCGCGGGTGCGTGGCAATGCGGTCGCCGATGCCGCCTCGCTCCTCGGGCATGTGGGGGGGGACCCGGAGACGTACCAGATCGTGGTGTCGACCTTCGTGGAGCATGCCCCGGCGCAGATGGCGGATATTGTGGCCGCCGTGCGGGCTGCGGATGCGGACGCGGTGGAGAAGACTGCCCACCGGCTGAAGGGAGCCCTTGCCCTCGTCACCGCGGAGGCGGCGCGATGCATGGCGGAAAAGCTGGAGCAAAGCGGCAAGAAAGGAGATCTCGCCGCGGCCGGCGATCTCGCTGCGCATCTGGAGGCAGAGGTGGCGAGGGTGCTGGACAGGCTGCAAGAGTTGTCAAAGGAGGGGAATCCGGAAGGAGCGTGACGCGGCGGGTTGCGCGGCTTCGCAGGGGTACAGTCGCATCCGCGAAAGCCGCGTCATCCCGTGCGGAAGCTTAGGCTGCGGTGGGAGTTTCCAGCTTCTTGCTGCAGCGCAGACGCCTGACAAGCGCAATCGCCGTCAGCCCCGCGGCCAGAAGAACGGCAGTCGACGGTTCCGGAACAGATGCGGGATCAGGCATGTCGGTGTTGATTTCTGCAGTTACGCTCGCCCCTCGAAGCCCCCACCCTTCATCCCTCAGTCCCTGCATGACGCCGTAGTCAAATATATAGGTGTTGCTCCCCGACAGCAGGGTATGTGCCACGCTGAATCTGGTGAGTCCGCCATTGCCAAAACCATTGGTCGCAGTCGACAGGATGGTGACGCCGGGATTCATGTAGTTCACGAAGGTGCTTCCGCCCCCTCCCATGACGAACCCCCCCTCGAAGAGGAGGTCCCCATTCACGATGAGCCGGAAGGTGTCCGGGGCGTAACATTGAGGAGCGCCATCCACCGTGCCGTATCCCAGGAGGTCGAAGGTGAGCGTGGCCCCCGCAGCAGATGAAAAGCTGGGGGCGGAGACGGAATAGGCGAGGGATCCGCCGTCGAGTGGACCGAGAGTGTCGGGCAACGAGTCGGTAAAGGGGACCGCATAAGCGGACAGGGTGGTGGCGGCATAAAGAACGAATCCCACAGCTGACGACAAGAAGACTTTTCTGTTCATTTTGAAACCTCCTTGGTTAGGGTTTGAACCGTCCTTCATCTCTTTTCAGCAGGCAGAAATCGTGCGAAACCTGTGATCTTCCGACGAGAGGGCCTGTATTCACCGCTTTTGCTGTAATTCACCCCCTGCTTATTTGTCGCGTAATCTGAATTTCTCGGCAATACGACTGCGACCAGTACTGTCAGAGCAAGGTGTGTTCCACCCCCGCCGCGCTCTTTACCACGGCGCGCACTTCAGGCGTTCATGACGGAAAGGGGAAGTAGCAGGCGGCGGCGCTAAGGCTTGCCGCGCCAGATTTAGGACTGCGACTGGAGGGCTGTGGATGCTGGGGAGCCCGCTCTCGTTTTGGGCAAGGTGGTTTTGCGAAAAGGATGCTGCGGCTGGAGGGGGTAGGAGAGGGGGAGCCGTCGATGGCGGGCTGCAGGGGATAGTTCCGGAAGGTTTTTAAATTACAGCTCATATCTCAATGATGAACTCCGCTCCGTCATCGATGTTTCGAGCCACAATAACTCCGCCCATATTTTTTTCAATTATGGTTTTTGACATGAAGAGTCCGAGCCCGGTCCCGCATTGCGGTCCCTTCGTGGTGAAATACGGCTCGAAGATCCTGTCCATGATAGCTGCCGGGATTCCTCCGGCATTGTCGGCGATGGACACTACTGTCTTCCCTTTTTCGCTCCTCACCCGGATGGTTACCTTCGGGTCTGCCACCCGGCGCTCGGCGAGCGCGTCACGGGCGTTGTTGAGAATGTTCAGCAGCACCTGGGAGAATTCGTTGGGGTAACCCTCCACCACCGGATCGTCCTGCACGTCGACCCCGATATCGATGCTCATGACCTGCCCCTGCAGGCTCCCCTCCATCAGCGAAAGTGTCTTGATCACTTCGTTCCTGACGTTGAACCTGACCTTCTCCTTGTCCGGCCTGAAAAAGTCACGGAAGTCATCGATGGTCTGCGACATGTGCCTGATGACCTCCATCGCCTTCTCCGTGTTCTTTTCGAGGTACTCGCCGTCGAAGTCCCCGAGAGAGTAGACAAACTGGGTCTGCTGGACGAGCAGTCCCAACCTGTTTAATGGCTGGCGCCACTGGTGGGCGATGTTCCCCAGCATCTCTCCCATGGCCGCCTGCCGGCTCTGGTGGATCAGCATCTGCTCGTTTTGCCGCAGGCTTTCCACGGCACGCAGGCGCTCGAAGGTCTCGGCTTGCAGCGCCTGTTCAGCCTCCTTGCGCAGTGCCGACTGCTGCAGGGTATCGAGGGCGAACGATATCTCCGCTCCCATCTGTTGCAGCAGCTCGACCTGCTGAACATCGAAGAAATCTTTCTCGCCGGCATAGAGCGTCAGCGCGCCAATGACCTTGTCCCCTTCTCTTATGGAGATGCTTGCCGCGGCTTGGAGTCCATGCCGGTGGGCGCGCGCGTGCCATGCAGCGGTAAGGGGATCAGTGGAGAAATCGTTGCAGATGTAATGGTTGCCGTGCCGGATCGAGGTGCTTGCCGGCGCCATCCCCTCCGAGTCATCTGCCAGCGATAGTCCGATGCCGTCGAGATATCCCGTCTCGCCACTGGCGGCCGCGACCGTTGCCGCCCCGTGGCTGCTCTCCGCCAGAGCCACCCAGGCGAGGCGAAATCCCCCGACATCGACGGAGAGGCGGCAGACTTCTCTGAATACCGACACCGGATCTGCGGCGTGAAGGATGGCGTGGTTGGTTGCGCTTAGCACGGCGTAAAGGCGGTTCAAGCGCAATATGGTCTTTTCTGCCTTTTTGAGGAGGCTGATATCACTGATAATCACCCCTGTGGCAGGGCTCCCGGAGAATTCGCCGGGACTGCAGGAGAGAAGTACCGGCAATAGGGCGCCATCGGCGCGCACGAGGGTAATCTCCCTCGATTCCGAGAGAGGTACGCCGTCCATGACGCGTGCCAGACAACTCGATGCGTCGGCAGAATGGATATAGGAGGAGAGCGAGCTCCCTATCATCTTCTCCAGCGGAACCTGGAGCATGGCCGCCAGGCGCCGGTTGCAGTAGAGGATCTTCCCGTCGGGACCGACAATGGCTGCACCTTCCTTCATCGTCTCGACCAGAACCCGGTAGGGGTGCTCCGCGCCCTGGAGGGTGTAGATCTTGTCTCCTTCGGGAGCGTGGACGACGACGGCATCGACCGCGCCATTGCGGATTGCTTCCAGAATCTGTTCCGCCTCTTCCAGACGCCGGGACAGTGCCTGCACGTCAATCCTTTCTGGAGCAGTATCTTTATAGTCTGGCGTCGGCATACTCTAGGTCACCCTCATTCGGTCATCCCACTACTTTCTCGTGCGCAGGTCAAGGCCCAGCAGGATCCTCTCCGTCTGCGACATGTCCCCTATGAACTTGCGAAGAGGGGGGGGCAGCTCCTTCACCAGGGTCGGCGCCGCGACTATCTGCCCCTCCTTTGCGAAAATCGGCTGCTGATAGATGTCCACGACTTCAAGCTGGTAGCCGCCGCTGAGGTGATCTTTGCAGATCTTCTGCACGTTCTCGATCGCCTTCACGGAGTTCGGAGTCAGTCCGGAGACGTACAGCCGCAGGATATACAATCCCGGCTCAGCCGTGAGCGCAGCCTCGAAAACCTCAGCCCTGTCCTCGAAGGCGCCGGATTCGTCCTTCTCTTTCTTTTCCATCATTTCCTCGTGCCCTCGCCGTCAGGGAAGGGGGCGAATGTCCAGTCCGACAAGGACGCGCTCCGTGTTGGACAGGTCCCCGATGATCTTTTTCATCGGTGGCGGAAGCCGGCGCACCAGGGTCGGCAGTGCCAGGATCTGGTCGTTTCTGGCGAGAGCAGGGTTCACCACGAGGTCCACGACCTCAATCTGGTACATGCCTTCCAGGTGCTCCTCGCAAATCCTTTTCAGGTTCGCAAAGGCTGCCACCGACTTCGGGGTCTGTCCGGCCACGTACAGCCTGAGTATCCATTTTTCCTCGCCCGCGTCCTGCTGCGCGGGTGCCATCGAGCTCCTGCTGCCGCAATCTGTCATTGGGCACCCCGCTGGCCGGATTTCGCCGCCGTTGCCGCATCGCAGTCCGCCCTGCGGCTTGCCGCCATCACGGCGCTGGCCTCTGCCATCGTTACCTCCCGCTGTCTCTCCCGGGCGAGAGAGATCTCCAGATCTTCCTTTTCGACCTCGTATTCGGCGTACAGGGCAGCTACCTGGGCTTCCAGAAGCGCCTTCTTGCGCGCGAGATCGCGCTGCCGGCGCTCGATTTCCTGCTGCTGTTCCAGGGACTGCGCCAGATCACGCGCCTCCTGCGCGGTGCGGGCGGACCCGGTGAGGACTCCGGCGGCGCCGAGATAGACGTCCCGGAGCCGGATCCCCTGGTCTGTGAGGAGGTATTCCCGCACCTGGTTTGAGTGCGACATGCCGCGGGACTTGAGGATGTACAGGCCGCGGTTTCTCTCGCCGGTTTCCTCCATGGTCTGCAGGAGAAGCCAGGTATCCATCAGAGACGACACCCCCACCTCCGTCTTTTCCAGGCTGCCGCCGGCAGTCGTCAGGTCGGTACAGAAGGCGGTTATCTCCTTCGTCTTCAGGTAGTCGATCAGGCGGGAGAGCATCGACTTCACCTCGGCGTCGCTGGCACCGCTTACCAGGCTGGAGATCGGATCGACCACCACCACCGACGGGTTTATCTCGTCGATCACCTTGTGCATCGTAACAAGGTGCATTTCAAGCCCGTACAGGGTCGGACGCGTGTTGTGGAAGGTCAGCAGCCCCTTGTCGATCCACTGCTCCAGATCGATCCCGATCGATCGCATGTTGCGGATGATCTGGTTCTGGGACTCTTCGAACCCGAAGTACACGGCGCGCTCGCCACGGCGGCAGGCGGCATCGACGAAGTGGGCAGAGAAGCTGGACTTCCCTGTTCCGGCAGTGCCGGTTATGAGGACGCTGCTTCCCCTGTAGTACCCCTTGCCCCCCAGCATGGTGTCGAGTCTCTCGACCCCCGACGATATGCGCTCGGTGGAAGCAGGGTGGGCGAGTCCGAGCGAGGATATGGGCATGACGGACAGGCCGCGCTCGTCGATAAGGAACGGATACTGGTTTGTGCCATGGGAAGATCCGCGATACTTTATGATGCGCATCCGCCGGGTCGCTATCTGCTGGGTCACTGTGTGGTCCAGGAAGATGACGCAGTCCGCCACGTATTCCTCAAGCCCGTAGCGGGTAAGGGTCTTCTCCCCCTGCTCGCCGGTAACGATGGCGGTGACTCCCTTGTCCTTCAGGAAGCGAAAGAGCCGTCTCAGCTCCGCGCGCAGGATGCTCTCGTTGTCGAGGCCGGAGAAAAGGGCCTCGATGGTATCGAGGACGACCCGCTTCGCGCCGATGGAGTCGATGGCGTACCCCATGCGGATGAAGAGCCCCTCCAGATCGTAGTCGCCGGTTTCCTCTATCTCGCTCTTCTCTATGTGCACATAATCGAGTACCAGTTTCCCCTGCCGGGCAAGATCATCGAGGTCGAAGCCCAGAGAGGCGAAGTTCTTCGCCAGCTCGTCCGATTTCTCTTCAAAGGACATGAACACGCCCGGTTCGGAGAATTCAGTCGCACCGTGCACCAGGAACTCCATGGCAAGAAGTGTCTTTCCGCAACCGGTCCCGCCGCAAACGAGCGTCGGGCGCCCCATGGGGAGACCTCCTCCGGTTATTTCATCAAGTCCCTTGATCCCGCTGGGAGCCTTCTGAATCACCTCGGGGGCCTGTGTTGCCTCTTTTTCGGGTGCGGCTGCCTTCTCCATGCTTTTCTCCTCTTCGGTGTTGATCATGCGCTCTTTCCGGCCGGGGAAGGGTACCATACCTTTTGTGGCTGAGAAACGTTTTATTTGTTTCCGAGCGATCTTTTTTAATGGGATAGCTACAACACCCTGGGTGAGCAGTCGTGGGGTGCATCCTATAGCGTGAAATACAAAGTTGCTCCCTTATCGGGCTCACCTTCGGCCCATATCCTGCCGCCATGTCGCTTGATGATGCGTTCTACCGTCGCGAGACTGATCCCCAGCCATCCCACCCGTTCACCACTGTGCAGACGACGGAAGGGCTCGAAGATGTCCCTGGCATGTGCCATGTCGAACCCAATGCCGTTGTCTCTGACACTTTGAGCTTGAGCCGGCGTCGCGGTTCCCGGTGTACCGTACAGGGTATGCCGCCAGAGGGGGGATGGAGTATAGTATTGATAATGGCAAAAAATCCGGACTAACCTTGTGCTGGTAAAACTCATCGAGGACTACTGGTTCGGCATCGTGCAGTTGCCGCCAAAGTGACCATTATGGAGAGAACGACAGAGATACTTATCATCGAGGACGACAGGGCGGAGGCGGATCTGATATTGGAGATGCTCTCTGATATCCGCAAGGAGCAATTCTCGGTTCATCATGTAGATTATCTCGCCAAGGGGCTCGAGCTCATGAAGGATCGTAGCTTCGACTGCATTCTAGTCGATCTTGGGCTTCCAGACAGCCGTGGGCTCGAGAGCGCGCTTTCGGTGCGCAGGCAAGACCCGAAAGTGCCGATCGTGGTGCTGACCGTGCTAAATGATGAGGAGAGCGCCCTCTCATCTCTGCAGTTGGACATTCAGGACTACCTTATCAAGGGGGAAATCAATGCCGCAGTCCTTACTCGTGCCATCCGATATGCCAGGCAACGGAAGGCAGTCATGGAGGAACTGCGGGAAGCCAACAACGAATTGGAGGCCTCAACCATACGGTGGCACATGACCTGCGACAGCCTATAAACGCCATCAGCGCCTACTGCCAAGCTGTGGAAGAAATGTGTGGTCCCGTGCTTGACGATGTCTGCCTTAGCTACCTGCAGCAATGCTATCAGGGCGCTCTGCGGATGAGCCGGCTTGTGGATTCTCTTTTGAATTTTTCTCGTGCCGGGCGGGTGGCGTTGCGGAGGGAGAGGGTCGATTTAGCCGCCATGGCGAAGGAGGCGGCAAGAGAGTTGACAGGCGCCTCCCCCGAACGGGAGGTTATATTCGAGATCCCCGATGGTGTCTTTGCAGATGGAGATCCGGATCTCCTCCGCCTCGTTCTCGATAACCTTCTTGGAAACGCATGGAAGTTCACCGAGGGGCTTCGTGGCGCGGTCATCGAGTTTGGGACGGTGGCGATAGACGGAGGGTTCGCCTACTTCGTGCGGGACAATGGTCCAGGGTTCGAGGCAGCGCGGGCAGAGAAGATCTTCGCTCCCTTCCAGCGCCTCCCTGGTACGCAGAAGGGTGGCTTCGGCATCGGCTTGGCCACAGTGCAACGGATCATTCAGCGTCACGGCGGGCACACATGGGCTGAAGGAACGCCAGGAAAAGGGGCGATCTTCTACTTTACTGTGCGTTGAGGAGGGGCTGGTTTTCTTTCATCGACGTCGCAAGATTGGTGAGGTCAACATGTCTTCAAATGACACTGAAAAGACCTGTTCCCTGCTGATGGTTGAGGACGATGCAGTGACGCGCACAGTGATTGCACGCATGGTCGCGCGCAAGTTTCCAAAATGCGCGATCTATGAAGCTGACAACGGAAAAGACGGGTTGTATCTTTTCGAGATGCACCGGCCTGACATCGTCATAACAGACATAAACATGCCTGAAATGACAGGGATTGAGATGGCTCGCGCCATAAGAGAGATTGATGCTGGTGTGACGTTCATTGTGTTAACCGCTTACGGCAATCAGCGGTTCAACGAGGAACTGTCCCAGATAGACTACTGTGCCTACATTATGAAGCCCGTCGACTTCAAGGAATTATTTGCTCATATCGAGAAGTGTTGTGGCTCATGTCAGAAATCTCTGTAGCTAAAACGTCGAGTCGAGGCGTCTACCTTCAACGATGACCCCACCTGCAAGGCGCTGGAGAGTTCCGCCCCGCAGGTCCCCCGCCGAGCAGGAGCACGTCGCCGGCATGGACCCGTACTGACCCTCAAATCCTCGCCTTCCTGGCGGCAGTACGCCCCACCTATTCCAAACCTCTTGCTGTGCGTGATAATATAGTAAGCCCTACCCCTCCCTTGGTAGGGAGTCGGATCGATAGCGAAGGCATCTCACAGCATGGCGAAACGCGATGACGAAATAGGCCGGAGCTGGCTTGCCGACGGTGGAGAGATGGGCAAGCTGATACGGTCAATGGACTGGTCGCGGACGCCTCTGGGGCCGATCGAATCGTGGCCCCAGAGTCTGCGCACCACGGTCAGCCTGTGCCTTGCCTCAAACTTCCCCATCTCCCTCGCCTGGGGCCCAACCACATCCAGATTTACAACGACGGCTACTGGCCCATCTGCGGCGGCAAGCATCCGCGTTCCATGGGGCAGGACTTCACCGAGTGCTGGGCGTCGTGCTGGCCGGAAATAGGCGAGGCTTTCCAGCGTGCGCTGGCGGGCGAGACTTCCTACCTGGAAAATCAGCGCATGTTTCTGGACCGGAACGGCTACCTGGAGGAAACCTTCTTCACCTTCTCCTTCAGCCCCATCCGCGACGAGACTGGAGGGGTCGGCGGCCTCTTCCACCCGGTGAACGAGACGACTGGCGAGATGCTTGCGGAGCGGCGTATCAGTGCCCTGAGGGACCTGGGGGCACGAATGGGCAAGGCCAAGAACAGCGACGAGGCGCTTACGGCAGCCGCGGAAGTGCTGGAAGCGTACGCCCTGGACTTGCCCTTCGTCATCCTTTACGCGATCGACGCGAAGGGGAAGACGGCACGGCTGGTAAGCAGCACCGGGACGGGAGCAGGGACTCCATTCACTCCGCCAATCATCGAAGTGGATGACAAAGAGGCCGCCTGGCCGCTGGCAGAGGTGGCGCATTCCGGTACCCCGCAAGAGATACAGTTGGGCGACAAGATCTCCTCCCCCTGCGGCCCATATCCCGAGCCCCCCGCGCTCGCCCTGGCACTCCCCATATCGATACCGGGTCGGAAGCTCCCGGCTGCCATCTTTATCGCCGGCGTCAGCTCGCGCCTGCCCTTCAACGACAGGTACCGCGTCTTCTACGAGCAGCTCGCGGTGACCATCAGCGCCGCCGTGGCAAACGCCAGTGCCTACGAGGAGGAGAAACTGCGCGCCGAGAGGCTCGCCGAGCTGGACCGCGCCAAGACGGTTTTTTTCAGCAACGTGAGTCACGAGTTCCGCACCCCCCTCACTCTCATGCTCGGTCCCCTGGAGGACGTCCTGGCACATGCCGACGGGAGTGTTGCCGCAGGGGATCGCGACCACATCGTGGTGGCCCACCGCAACTGCCTGCGGCTTCTGAAGCTGGTAAATTCGCTCCTCGACTTTACTCGTATCGAATCCGGGCGATTCCGCGCCGATTACCGCCCCGCCGAACTGGCGACCTTGACCACCCACCTTGCCAGCGCTTTCCGCTCAGCCGTGGAGAAGGCAGGCCTGGAGTTCGTCGTCGACTGCGCGCAGCTCACCGAGCCGGTCTACGTGGACCGTGACATGCTGGAAAAGATCGTCCTCAACCTCCTTTCCAACGCCTTCAAGTTTACCCTTCAGGGACGCATCACCCTGCGTCTCTATTCCTGCGGGAACCATGCGGAGCTGGCTGTGCAGGACACCGGTTGCGGCATCCCGGAAGGCGAGCTTGACAACGTCTTCAAGCGCTTCCACCGCATCGAGGGGACCCGGGGACGAACCTACGAGGGAACCGGCATCGGGCTCGCTCTAGTGGCGGAGCTGGTGAAGATGCACGGCGGGAGCATCCGCGTGGAGAGCGCCCTCGGCCGGGGCAGCACCTTTACCGTCTCATTCCCCTACGGAAAGGAACACCTTCCTGCCGAGCACATCGACACCGGTGAGGCACCCTCCTCGACCCGTGCCGATGCATTCGTGGAGGAGGCGCTGCGCTGGCTCCCTGATGAGGCTTGTGACGCAGCCGCGGAGAGAGCCGACGATGTGGCAGCCACCGGAGCAGGGGAGGCCAGCTACCTGCTGGTGGCTGACGACAACTCTGATATGCGGGAATACCTCTGCAAGCTGCTCCGGACCAAGTATGAGGTGCATGCGGTGGCTGATGGGGAAGAGGCTTGGCAGTCTCTTCTTGAGCGGAGACCGGACTTGCTACTTAGTGACGTCATGATGCCCAGCTTGGACGGCTTCGGCTTGCTCGCGCGCCTGCGCCAGGATCCACGGACCCGTTCCCTTCCGGTACTCATGCTCTCGGCGCGGGCGGGGGAGGAGTCGCGTGTGGAAGGGCTGGAGGCGGGCGCTGACGACTACCTGGTGAAGCCCTTCAGCGCGCGGGAGCTGGTGGCGCGGGTGTCGGTAAACCTGGAGATGGCGAGACTTAGGCAGGAATCGGCCCGCAACGAGGAACGGCTGAAGGCTAAGCAGCAGGCAACGGAAGAGCTGGAACATATGGTGGCCCAGCGTACTGAGCAGCTGGAGGTGCAGCGGGCGGAACTGGAGGTGCAAAACCGCCATCTTGTGGAATTGAACGACAGGCTGGAGGAGGAGATTGCTGCCCGTGCGCGGGCCCAGGCATCCTTGGACTTGGCCGTTGCCGACCTGCAGCGTTCCAACAGGGATCTGGAACTGTTCGCGTCGGTGGCATCGCACGACCTGCAGGAACCACTGCATACCATTACAAGCTATACGGAGCTGCTCGCCCAGAGGTACCAGGGGAAAGTAGATGACAAGGTCGACCGCTACGTGCACTACATCGTGGACGGCACGGCGCAGATGCGAACCCTCATCAACGACCTCCTGGCCTACTCCCGCGTGGGAACCAGGGCAAAGCCTTTTGCTCCGGTCGAGCTCGACTCCGTTCTGACCCAGGCCGAAACTCACCTGAGAAGGGCGATAGAGGAGAGCAACGCCACGATCGAGCGGGACGCCCTGCCGAAGGTGAAAGGGGACGACGTTCAGCTGGTGCAGCTTTTCCAAAACCTCATCGGCAACGCGATAAAGTTCAGGAAGCCCGACATACCGCCGCGTGTCTCGGTCACCTGCGAGAGCCGCGACCGCGACTGGGTTTTTGGCGTGCGCGACAACGGCATCGGGGTGGAGCCCCAGTATTTCGACCGGGTCTTCGAGGTTTTCCGGCGACTGCACACCCGCGAGGAGTACGAGGGTAGCGGCATTGGGCTTGCGATCTGCCGCAAGATCGTGGAGCATCACGGCGGGCGCATCTGGGTGGAATCCCTCCCCGGGGAGGGATCCTCCTTTTTCTTCACCATGCCGAGGGTGTGAGCATTCGCAAGGCGCAGGGAAACTCTTGATGATCGAATCCACATAAGTCGAGGTGTGAGATGAGGGACATCAGCCGAGCGCGACTCTCGTTACTCATTGTGGAGGATGACAAGCCGGTCCTTGACGTCTTCGGTGCGATGCTGCCGCGAAAGTTTCCGCAGACAGACATTCATCTTGCCGTAGACGGGGAAATGGGGCTCGGTCTATTCAAGGAGTACGTTCCGGACATCGTGGTCACGGACATAAAAATGCCGAAGATGGACGGCGTAGAAATGGCCGAGAAGATCAAGGCAATCAAGGCTGACACCAGGATCATCGTCATGACCGCGTTTAGCGATCGCATCAATGTCGCTAAGTTCCGCTCCGTAGGAATCAGCCACTACTTGCTGAAACCGGTGAATTTCGGCGAGATGGTGACGGCCATAGCACGGTTGGTCGAGGAGATCCAGTCCCAGCGTGAATAATTCGGCGATACCCACGCTAAGGCGGCACGCAATCGGCAAGATTAGGGAGGCAACATCGCCCTGTTCCCTGCTGATGGTGGAGGACGATGTGGTGACTCGCACCGGTGCGCCGTGAAACAGTATGGTCTGAAACTCGTGATTGCGCGCATGGAGGCCCGCAAATTCACGATGGGCAATTTATGAAGCAGACTACGAGAAACAGGGTTGCATGTCTTCGAGGTGCACCGGCCAACATCGTCATCACCGGACATAAAGATTTCTGAAATGACAGGGATTGAGATGGCTCGCGCCAGAAGACAGTTCTGAGTGCTTATCGCAATCAACGGTGCGTTGAGGCGTTGTCCGAGACAGGTCACTGCGGCTACCTTATGAAGCCCGTGCATTTCAAGGAACTGTTTGCTCACATCGAGAAGTGTTGTGACCCATACAGCATGCTCCATAGCTAAAAACGGTAACCGTGGCGAAAACACCCGGCGCAAAGTCATTAGGAAGTATCCACCCGGGGCGGGGCTGTACTATGTCCCCGACGTTCCTGATCAATCTTGTCAACCCGTATCTGGCTTTTCACCCCTCTGGTACCAGCTGAAGCCTGTCACAGTTGGTGATCTTTGTCTCTCGTTCATCTCTTCTATTGCCTTCACCATCTCAACCCCGTCCATGCCCGGCATCCTAATGTCCGTCACCACGATGTTGACAGGGTCCTCACGAAACGTCTGTAGCCCAGCACGCCGCCGTATCCGAGTCTCACCTCAACTTGCGGCAGCTTACGAGCGTAAAGGTAGTGAGAACCTCGCAGGCTTTTTCATCATCTTCCACGACAAGAAGAGATAATCTCATGTTAGCTCCTGATGCTAATGCCTGCGGCTCTCATGCCGGGGGGGAGATCCTGCGACTTTACCTTTTCCTGATTGTTCTTCGACCGCTTTCGCTGGGCAAACCAAAGGACTTTGAAGCGGTATATAGCTTCACCGCGGACCGCTCTTTCTGGAAGACTCTGCGGCTTAATTTGCGTTTGCGCATTTGTTATGGTACAGAACCTCTGAACCCGCCAGTTGACGGTTTTTTTCCCAAGCCTAAGCCGCCGACTTGGCAAAGGACTCAGTGCGGCACAGTCTTAATTGCATTGAGAAACAGGGGCTTGTCATTCAAGGACAGGTCTTATCTGATCCTGCAGCGCAGGAAGATCATATGAGGTGCGGGGGGGGGGGACCATGGACGACGTCAAGACTGCGCGTTTTATCCTGCGATATAAGACGGGTTACCGTCTAATGCTCCTGCTGCTTTCCATCTTTCTTCTTCCGTCGATCTCTCCCGCTGCCGACCCCGCAGCCGATATGGAGCCGCGAGCGCCGGCGACCGAATCGGAAACTCCGTCGCGTCTTGCCCCACTCGGGTTGGAAAAATTGATGGACCTCGAAGTCACTACCGTTACCCGCACTGAAAGCACGATCGGCAAATCTGCCGCGGCAGTGACGGTTATAACCCAGGAGGACATACGACGCTCGGGAGCAACGACCATACCGGAACTTTTCCGCCGCGTCCCAGGAATGGACGTGGCTCGGGTAGATAACAACAAATGGGCGACGAGCGCGAGAGGGTTCAACGACCGGTTTTCCAATAAAATGCTGGTTCAGATGGACGGCCGAACGATTTACGACGTGCTGTTGGCAGGGGTCGTCTGGAATTCCGTTGACTACCCACTTGAGGATATCGAACGGATCGAGGTAATTCGGGGGCCGGGCGCAAGCGTTTGGGGCGCGAACGCGGTCAACGGCGTAATAAATATCATTACCAAATCGGCAAAAGACACTCAGGGCGGGCTGTTAAGCGCGGACGGCGGGGTGCCTGAAGGCGTTTTGGGCGAAGTTCGCTATGGCGGCTTGATCAGGGATAAAGGATATTACCGCATCTATGCCCAGGGCTTTGACCATTACGAACAGTTCGCGCCCCAAGGGGACCCTAATGATGGATGGTGGGGAGCAGATACCGGCTTCCGTACGGATTGGCAGTTCGGCGACAGTGACTTAGTGACCTTTCAAGGAGACTATGTGCATAGCGACGCAGGACGACGGGACCCCTTCCCACTACTGAGCCCGCCGATTAACACTATAATCCAAGACACGTTTATCTCGGATAATTCAAATATCCTTGCCAGATGGACCCGCAATACCGGGGAGCAGGCAAATTGGACTCTTCAGGGCTACTGGTGGAGATTTGCTTCCGCACAGCCGGTTACTGACATCAACCATCAGTATGATACTTACGACCTGGACTTTCAGCACCAGTTTCCTTTCGGGGAAATTCAAAAGGTAACCTACGGTCTGGGATACCGTTTTCAGAGTGCGGATGTTGGAAACTCCCTTTCCGATAACGGGTTTGTCTTCTCCTGGAACCAGAACGACTTCAATTTGTCCCTTTACAGTGCCTTTGTGCAGGATGAGATCAGTCTGCTCCCTAATACGCTCAGCCTCATTCTAGGCTCCAAGTTTGAACACAATGATTTCACTGGCTTCGAAATCCAACCCACAGCCCGCCTCCTCTGGACCCCGGCCAAACAACACAGCATCTGGGCTTCCGTTTCACGGGCAGTTCGCACACCTAGCATAGTGGAGGAGGGTGTTCGTCTCAAGACTCCTCCCACAACGCTACCCTCAGGGGGTGCCCTCTTTCCCCAGGCCACCGGCAATCCCGACCTAGAATCCGAGACGCTGATCGCCTACGAGCTCGGTTACCGCACGCAACTCGTGGAGTCATTCTCGCTGGACGCTGCCCTGTTTTACAACGATTACGAAAAGCTTATTTTAGGCGTCCCCCAAACGCCGCAGGCAGGACCCACTCCCGGGACGCAAATTCTGCCTGTGCTTTTTGAAAACGGGATGCACGGGAGGACCTACGGTGCCGAAATTGCGGCCGACTGGCGGCCTGCGAAGGGGTTGAGACTATATGGCGCCTATTCGTGGCTGAGGATGGACCTTCACGCAGACGAGGGTCTGCCTGCGTCGACCGCGGCCTCAGCGAAAGTAATCGAACAGAGAAATCCGAGGCAACAAGTCTTCCTGCAAGCCTCGGTTGATCCACTCCGAAACGTTGAGTTCGATGTCATGGGTCGTTACGTGAGCAAGCTGCAGGGTTTTGCTCAAGAAGTCCCAGCCTACTATTCGATGGACGCCCGTCTGGCGTGGCGGCTCAGGAAAAATTTCGAGATCTCGGTGGTGGGGCAAAACCTGCTTGACAACCATCACCCTGAATTCGGCGCATCTTCCCTGCTGTCGACTCCAGTCGTTGAAATCCGGCGGAATGTGTATGGAAAAGCGACTTGGCTTTTTTGAGGGGCGTTGACTCTCAGTAGTGGGGCAAAATCTGCTGGTTAACCATCATCCGGAATTCCATAGGATCCGGCGCAGCGTCTATGGAAAGGTGACATGGAAGTGTTAAGGGTTGGACGGATAATGTTGTGTTTGATCCTACTTCTGGAACGTCCGGTGCATGCCGCGGAACCGGAGTACCAGGTGAAGGCGGCGATGCTGGCGAACTTCGCGCTCTTCGTGGAGTGGCCTGCGACGGCCTACTCGGCCCCTGACAGCCCTTTTGTCGCTTGTGTGATTGGCCCGGACCCGTTCGGCCCCTATTTGAAAACAGAACTCGGAGAGCGGATCGGGTCTCATCCGACACAGGTGCGGGAGCTCCGCACCCCTCAGGAGGCACATGGTTGCCACCTCGTCTTTATCAGCAAATCGGAGCAATCAAGCGTTGACCAGGTGCTTGGCCAGCTCAGAGTCGGCAGCGCCCTGATCGTCAGCGACGTTCGCGACACCGGCCAATTTTGCCGCAAGGGCGGGATGATTGCACTGAAGACTGAGGGGGGGAAGGTTCGCTTCGATCTCAATGCCGATGCCGCGGCAAAAAGCGGCCTCAAAATTAACTCGAAGCTCAAACGTCTGGCTCGCTCCACCGACTGCGGAGAGGGAAGGTAAGATGACTGTTAACCTTCGCAACTGGCCGATTCAGCGCAAGCTTCTGGGGATCATTGTCACTACCCTCGCCGTCTCGGTACTGCTGGTGATAATCGGCCTTTTTGCCTATGAGCTCACCACCTATCGCACGCGCCTGGCGCAGCAAGTCAACGACCTCAGCACTTTCATTGCCGCCAACGCCGCCCCTACACTCGCTTTTGACGATGCCCAGACCGCCCAGGAAGTACTAAACACCCTGCAAAACTCGCCTGCCATTGTCGTTGCCGCACTGTACACCAAGGATGGCCAGCTGTTGGCCTCCTACCTTCGCCAGGGTGAATCGCCAGCCGCCGTTCCGGTGCATCTGGATGTCAGGGATGGGACCAGAACCGATGACGGGCACCTGGATATCGTGCGTGCGGTGCGGCAGAAGGGGCGCGCTCTGGGCAGTCTCTACCTTTCTGCGGATCTTGCCCCGCTCCGTGGGCGGCTGCAGGGGTATGCCGGCATCCTGCTCACGGTTTCCTTAGCCATTGCCGGCAGCGTCCTCATCCTGCAGCGGTTGTTGCAGCGGTGGGTTTCCGCGCCGCTCTTGCATCTGGCCGGCACCGCCGACAGGATAGCCGCCGGAGATCGTACGGTCCATTTTTCGGTTGAGTCGGCAGACGAGATAGGGCAGCTCGCCGGCGCATTCGACCATATGGTCTCAGAGCTGGCACATTCCTACCTGGTGCTGCAGAAGAATGAGGCGCGGTTTCGCGCGCTGGTGGCGGCAAGCTCAGATGTGCTCTACCGCATGAGCCCTGACTGGGACGAGATGATCCAGCTTGAAAGCCGGGCAGGACTTGCCGAAACCGCTACGCCGGACCGCAACTGGATCGGCAAGTACATTCATCCCGACGACCGGGCAGGGGTTATGGCGGTGATCCGTGAGGCGGTCAGGACCAAGAGCACCTTCGAGTTGGAACACCGGGTGCTGCATGCCGACGGCAGCCTCGGCTGGACCTTTTCCCGGGCCGTCCCCGTTGAGGACAGCAACGGAGAGATCACCGAGTGGTTCGGCGCCGCAAGCGACATTACCAAACGCAAGGAAGCCGAAGCCGAACTGCGCAGGGCGAAAGACGAGCTTGAGCTGCGGGTCGAGGAGCGGACCGCGGAGTTGAAGCTGGCAGTCGAGGAACTGGAAGCCGAGACAGATGAGCGCCTGCGGGCGGTGCATGAGTTGAGGAGCAGGGAACAGATGCTTATGCAGCAGAGCCGGCTGGCGGCGATGGGGGAGATGCTCGTCAATATTTCCCACCAGTGGCGCCAGCCCCTGAACGTGGTGGGACTGCTGCTGCAGGATCTCACCAGAGCGTACCAGCGCGGCACCTTCTCTGAGGAGCTTTTGGAAAAGAGCGTCACCAGGGGAAAGGAGCTCATCACCCATATGTCCCAGACGATTGACGATTTCAGAGGCTACCTCAATCCGGAGAAGACGAAGCTCCCTTTCGACGTCCGCGAGGTGGTGGAGAAAACGGTGGCGCTGGTTGGCGAAACATTGCGGGGAGTGCAGGTGGAGGTGCAGGCTGCGCAGGACCGACGCGTCATGGTCAACGGCTATCGCAACGAGTACGCGCAGGTCCTCATAAACATAGTGATGAATGCCCGCGACGCCTTCCGGGAACGGGGTGTCCAATCCCCGCGTATTGCGGTTACAATAGCGGAGGAGGGGGGCAAGAGTGTGGTCACCATAACCGACAATGCCGGCGGGATTGCGCCGGACGTGATAGACAAGATCTTCGATCCCTACTTCACCACCAAGCCACCGGACAAGGGGACTGGGATCGGGCTTTTCATGTCGAAGACAATAATAGAGAAGAACATGGGAGGGCGTCTCACCGCGGCGAATGCCGATGGAGGTGCAACCTTCCGGATCGAGGTCTGAATGGATGCGCTGCAGGAAGGGAAAAAGACAGTAACCCTTCTCTACGTCGAAGACGAGCGGGAACCGCGGGAGATAGTGGGGGAGGCGATCGCCACGGAGTACCCCGACATCACCGTCCACACGGCCGCCAATGGTGCTGAAGGCCTGGAACTCTTCAAGGCCCACCGCCCGGAGGTGGTGCTGACTGACATCCTGATGCCGGAGATGGATGGCTTGCGGATGGCCGCTGAGATCGCCGCCATCGACCCGGAGACGGAGCTCATCGCCCTTACTGCCTATAGCGACACGAACTTCCTCTTGAGCGCCATCGAGACCGGTTTCAGCCATTACGTGCTGAAACCGATAGACTACGACAGGCTCTTCCCCGCTATCGAGAAGAGCCTGAGGACGGTAGAGCTCAAGCGACGCGTCCAGGAGCAGAACGAGGAGATTCGCCAGTTCGCGGCGGTCCTGGAAAAGAGGGTGGAGGAGCGGACGAGGGAACTGGAGGAGAGCCGCCAGGCGCTGGAGAAGCGAAATAAGAAGCTTGCGGAGATCACGGGCCGCCTCAAGGGGGCGCGCGACAGGTACTGGTCGTTGTACAACTGGTCTCCCTTGGGGTACATGAGCCTCGGTGACGACTTCACCATCCGCGAGATCAATATCACCGGCGCCCACATGCTGGGGGCAAGGAGGGCCGAGCTGCGCGGCACGCCGATTGGTAAATATCTCTCTGCCGATAGCGTAGCGTTGCTCAAGGCCGCCTGCGAAGAGTGCACACATGCTACTCCCTCGCAGGCGGAGCTGGAGATCAGGCTCAATGGGAACAGGTTTGTATATGTGCACCTGCATTGCCTTCCCTACAAGGAAGAGAAGGAGGGGCGCAACCTGTTCCGCACTGCGTTTGTTGACATAAGCATGCTCAAAGAAGCGGAGGAGAAGCTACGGACGAGCGAGCGCCTCCTTCTGGAGCAGGGGCGGATGGCAGCCATGGGAGAGATGCTGGTCAACCTGTCTCATCACTGGCGCCAGCCGTTGAACTCCATAGCCGTTCATCTTCAGGAATTGGAGCTGCTCAGCGAGACAGGGGAAGTCACCGACGAAGTGCTGGGTCTTAAAGTGGAGGCGGCTATGACCGTTCTCCAGCAGATGTCAAAGACGATTGATGACTTCAGCGAATTCACCTCCTCCGACAGCGAGCCCGTTCTCTTCACACTGGAGGAGTCCCTGGAAAAGGCAGTGCTGCTAGTCTCTGAGACTTTCAGGTTCCAGGGCATACGCATAGAGAAGGGAAAGATCGCACCTCTACGATACGAGGGGTATCCGCACGAGTACACACAGGTGCTCCTTAACCTTCTCGTTAATGCAAGAGATGCAATTGTAGCGCGAAAGCAGACAGATGGCCGTATAGAAGTAAACATCTGGGAGGAAGAAGGAAAGAAGGTTTTGACAGTCGCTGATAACGCAGGTGGTATAGAGGAAGCTATTATCGAGAGTATATTTGACCCCTTTTTCACCACGAAGAAGCAGGGCGAGGGATTCGGGCTGGGACTCTACATGGCGAAAATGGTCATTTAGAAAAAAATGGGAGGGCGTCTGACAGCGCGCAATGTCGATGGTGGCGCAGAGTTCAGAATTGAACTGGAGTGACAAGGAGTGCCCGGGACCGTGTCACTCCCCTGACGCGAGGTGACCACGACACCTGTCGATTGCCTCGATGAGGTCTTTGAACACCACGGGCTTCAGGAGGTAGGCGCAGTACCCTAAATCGGATATTTCCTCCTTGAAGGACTGGTTTCGGTACGCTGTGAGTATAATAAACGCCGCCTTCTCACCGAGTGACCTGATTTCTCTGGTCATTTCGATCCCGTTCATAAAAGGCATATTGATATCGGTGATGACAACTTCCGGGGAGTGCTTTCTGAAAAGGTCCAACCCCTCCCTGCCGTTGTCCGCTGCGTATACCGTGCAGTGAGGGAACTTCCGGGCAATCATGCGGAGAATGATGTCGCGTGTATCGAGGTCATCCTCCGCCATCAGGAGGGAGAAAGGACTGTGGCCGGCAGCTACCAAGTTTCACCTCTTAATGCACTCAAGTGATCTATTGTGGAAGGGGGGACGGACGCCTTTTCTACCTTGGTCCGTGTGACGGATTGGCGACAACGTACCAATGTTACAACGTTTAAGTGCTACCCTTTATAGCAGGAATACTTACCTGCCGCAAGGCGCATCGATAACTCTCACAGCCATGGGGCCGTCCGCGCTTCGAGCTTGTTTCACAACCGGGAGATCGGCTTCTTCATCTCCTGGGACAAAGATATTCGGCGCTCCATCCTGCAGGCAATCCTTTCCCTCCCCTCCACCCAAAATCCCTCAGAGCGCGGCACTCCCCGCGCGTTATCGCTTTTCTGGCAGGTGCGAAAGGAGCTCTCCTTTACGCAGAGACACCGGAGCAGGTGCCGCCAAGGGGACACTGGAGATACGCGGCTCCTCAATACCGCGACGTTTTGACGCGCATGGAATAAAATGAAAGGGAACTCCATGGCGCAACGCAGACAAAAGAGCCATTCTTATAATAGCGGCATGGCGCCGGACGGGAGGTGTGGCATGCCTGATCAGGGTGAGAAGATGCAGACACCAGGGGCGCGGGATAAAGAGGGAGTCGCCCCTTCGGACTTCAAGCGGGTGTTCGAGGCGGTGCCGGACCCTTGCCTTTTGCTTGACCGGAACCTGAGGATAGTGGCGGTGAACGAGGAGTATCTGAAGGTTACTATGACCCGGCGGGAGGAGATTATGGGGATGACCATGATGGAGTTATTTCCTGTCAATCCCGCTGAAGTCGGGGCGACGGGGGCCACCAACGTCAGTGCCTCCCTCATGCGGGTTCTCGAGAGAAAGGTCCCGGATACCCTTCCGCTGCAGAAATACGACATTCGAAAGCCGAAGGAGGAGGGGGGTGCCTACGAGGAGCGCTACTGGAGCGCCGTGAACACCCCTGTGCTCAACGCCGAGTACGAGGTGGACTACATCATCCATCGCGCTCACGACGTCACAGACTTCGTCCGCCGCGGCCACAATATCATGGAGGGGGACGCTGCGCAGGGGGAGGCTGACGTTTTCCGCAACTCCCAGAGGGTGGCCGAGGCCAATGAGGAACTTCGTCTGGCCAATAACCAACTGGAGGCCCAGAGGGAGAAGCTGCTGGAGCTGAACGCCCGGCTGGAGGTGGAGGCCCTGCAGCGGGTCAAGGCTCAGGACGTCGCGGAAAAGGCGAACCGCGAGCTGCAGCGGTCCAACAAGGAGCTGGAATTATTCGCCTCCGTGGCCTCCCATGACCTCCAGGAGCCGCTGGTGACGGTGGGAAGCTACACGGAGCTTATAGCGCACAAGTATCGCGACAAGCTGGACTCCGACGCGGAAAAGTACCTGCGCTACATGACCGACGGCGTAAAGCAGATGCAGTCCATGATAAACGACCTGCTGGCTTACTCCCGTCTCAATACAAAGGCAAAACCGTTCAGCCGCCTGTCTCTTGGGAAAGTCCTGGAAAGTGCGCTAAGGAACCTGACTAAGGCTGTCGAGGCAAGCGATGCCTCTCTCGAGTGGATGGAGTTGCCGGAGGTAGAAGGTGACGACACCCAGCTCGTCCAGCTCTTCCAGAACCTCGTGGGAAACGCCATCAAATTCAGGAGACGCGATGTGCGCCTGCAGGTGCGCATCACCTGCGAGCGGCAGGGCGGCATGTGGTTGATCGAGGTGCGCGACAACGGCATCGGGTTGGAACCGCGCTTTTTCGAACAGGTCTTCGAGATTTTCCGTCGGCTGCACACCCGCGAGGAATACGAAGGGAGCGGCATCGGGCTGGCGATCTGCCGCAAGATCGTGGAACATCACGGAGGGCACATTTGGGTGGAGTCGGCGCCGGGAGAGGGCACCACCTTCTTCTTCAGCATCCCGACGCTGCGGGGAGGCGCAAATGCATGACAAGGACGAACTCGAAGCTGTGGAGATTCTCCTGGTGGAGGACAATCCCGCACACGCGGACATGATGCGCGAAACCTTGAAGGAGAGCAGGATAGCCAACCGGCTCTCCGTGGTCACCGACGGCGAGATGGCTCTCGACTTCCTCTACCGGAAGGGCCAGTTTGCTGAAGCTCCCCGCCCGGGACTCATTCTCCTCGATCTGGGTCTCCCCAGGAAGACCGGGCTGGAGGTCCTGTCGGAGATAAAGGAGGAACCGGAGCTCAGACGTATTCCCGTCATCGTCCTTACCACCTCGAAGTCTGAGGAGGACATCCTGAAGAGCTACGATCTCCATGCCAACACATTCATTTCCAAGCCGGTGCGGCTGAGCGATTTTATGGAGGTTATCAGGAGCCTGGAGAACTACTGGTTTGTGATGGCGCAACTGCCAAGGTCATGAGGTCAAGCGATGGAACGGCCGGCTATTAGGGTGCTCCTTATTTGCGGAGGGCAACGCTCGGGCTGGTGCGGAAGCAGGAGTATTTTGTGGAACACGCATCCTATCTCAAGGATGGCATTCTTTTGCTTCGCTCCAAGAAGCATGATGGCTTGTTTGAAGCTCTTTTTAAAGGGGGACCTGACGCCACTGTGGTCCTCAATGGCGAGGGGCGCATCACGGAGCGACACGTTCGGTTGCACGTCGTGGCGCTACGGTTCACGGGGTCGATCTTGGAGCGGGCGTGGGCGGGATGCGCGGCACTCCCGCCTTCTCCAGGATGCTCATCATGGGGCACCAGTTGGTGAAACCTGACTGCAGAAGGTTCAATCCCACGAATGCGGTGAGCCAGAGCCACTTCGGGTTGTGAAAGTGGGCCAGCGCCAGGGAGAGTAGCGTGAACGTTCCGGCGATGAGTCTTAGCAGCCTGTCGATGTACATGTCGTTCTCCTTGTTAGGCAATTGCACCCTTCCTCTTTTCCTTCCACGACTCCACGATGTAGTAAAGGATTGGTATCGTTATCCTCGATAGCGTCGTCGAGGCAATCTCTCCACACATCATCGCCAGCGCGAGCCCCTGGAAGATGGGGTCGAACACGATGACGAAGCTTCCGACGACAACCGCTGCAGCGGTCAAGAGCATTGGCCTGAACCGTACGGCCCCCGCGTCGATGATCGCTTCATCCAGAGGCATCCCTTCCCGCCGCCGTAGCTCAGCGAAATCGATAAGGATGATGGAGTTGCGTACGATTATGCCGGCCAGCGCGATGAAGCCGATCATGCTGGTTGCGGTGAAGAACGCCCCCATCAGGGCATGACCGGGCAAGATCCCGATTAGGGTAAGCGGTATCGGTGCCATGATCACCAACGGCGTGGTGAAGTCCTTGAACCAGGCGACCACCAATACGTAGATGAGTACCATGACTGCCGCAAAGGCGGCGCCCAGATCGCGGAAGACCTCGTAGGTGATGTGCCACTCGCCGTCCCACTTGATACCCGGCCGCTCCTCGCTCCACGGCTGGCTGGCGGCACGCTGCTCGATATGGTAGCCGCCGGGAAGCGGGATCTTGTCGATCTCCTTTTGCATTTTCAGGATCGCGTAGACTGGAGCCTCTATGACTCCAGCGACGTCGCCGGTGACATACACTACGCTCTTCAGGTTCTTGCGGTAGAGGGACTTCTCTTCCGTCCCCCGCACCACGCGCACGAGCTGTGAAAGAGGTACGTTGCCGCGGGCACCGGGGAGATAGATGGAGGAGAGGGCGGAGACGTCGCTCCGGGCCGCCTCCGGGAAGCGCACGTTCAGAAAGATCGGTTCCTTCTCGCGCGGAGTGTGCAGGAGCCCGGTGTTGCTCCCACCCAATGCCATCTGCAGCGTCTGCACCACGTCCGATGCGCTGATCGCAGACAGCGCCGCCTTTTCCCTGTCCACTTCGAAATGCACGTTTGGCTGATCGTCCTCCTGATACCAGTCGGCATCGACGACTCCGGCGGTGCTCCTGAAGATCTCCTTTATCTTGCGCGCGATCTGCAGGCGGCTCCCCTGGTCCGGTCCGTAGACCTCCGCCACCAGTGTGGAGAGAACTGGCGGCCCGGGGGGAATCTCCGCCACCTTTAGCCGGGCGCCGTACCGGTCCGCAATCT
Organism: Geomonas sp. RF6; assembly: GCF_021044625.1. Taxonomy (NCBI): domain Bacteria; kingdom Pseudomonadati; phylum Thermodesulfobacteriota; class Desulfuromonadia; order Geobacterales; family Geobacteraceae; genus Geomonas; species Geomonas sp. RF6. The sequence continues at coordinate 4,483,721 of NZ_CP087999.1, forward strand.
CCTTCAGATGAGGCCGCAACCTTTTTGCGATGTCGTGGGACTGGTCGGAGCGCTCATTCTTTGACACCAGGTTGACCTGGACCTCCGCCACGCTGGGCCCCTTGCGCAGGTAGTAGTGGCGCACCAGCCCGTTGAAGTTAAAGGGGGAGCTCGTCCCGACGTAGCTCTGGAAATCCGTGACCTCGGGCACCGTGCGCAGGTACTCCCCCATCTCCGAGACCAGGCGCGCGGTTCCCTCCAATGTTGTCCCTTCCGGTGTGTCGACGACGAGCTGCAGCTCACTCTTGTTGTCGAAGGGGAGCATCTTGACTGTGACAGCCTTGAAATAGATCAAGGAGCAGGAAAGGAGCAGGAGCACCACCACTGATGCCAGAAAGGCGTACCTCACCGGCTTTTTATGCAGGAGCGCCCCCATCACCCGCCGGTAGAAGGCGGTCATGCGCGACTCCTCTGCTTCCCCTTCGCTGCCGTAGTGGGACTCTCCTTTCATGAAGCGGTAGGCATAGTAGGGGGTCACGATGAACGCGATCAGGAGTGAGAAGACCATCGCGAGCGAGGCGCCGACCGGGATGGGGCGCATGTACGGCCCCATGAGCCCCCCCACGAACCCCATGGGGAGGATGCTGGCTATGACCGCCAGCGTCGCGAGCATCGTCGGGTTGCCGATCTCGTCGACGGCCTTTATCGCCGCCTCCAGCGGTTTGAAGCGGGTGGTGGTGAAGTACCGGTGGATGTTCTCCACGACGACGATGGCGTCGTCCACCAGGATTCCGATGGAAAAGATGAGGGCAAAGAGGGTGATCCGGTTAAGTGTGTAGCCGATGCGGTTGAAGAGGAACATCGTGAGCGCCAGCGTCACCGGGATCGCTATCGCCGCCACCGCACCTGCACGCCAACCCATGAAGACGGCGATGAGGATCGTTACGGAAATCGCGGCGAGGAACATGTGGAAGAGGAGCTCGTTGTTCTTCTCCTTCGCGGTTTCGCCATAGTTCCTAGTTACGGTCACCTGCATCCCGTCCGGGATTGCCTTCCCCTTCAAAAACTCAACCCGCTTCAGGAGGTCGTCGGCAACCCACGTTGCGTTGGCGCCTCTGCGTTTCGCCACAGAAATCGTGACCGCTGGATAATCGGCGGCTCCCCCCTTTAGCCCCTTTACCGCTGCGGCACGGCCGAGCCCAAAGAATACATACTCCTTCGGGTCCTGCACCGAGTCGTCGACCGTCGCCACGTCCTCCAGGTAGACGGGGCGCGAGTCCTTCACCCCCACTACCAGCCTCTTTACTCCCTGCGGATCCTGGAGGAAATCACCGGCATTGAGGATGTATTCCCGGTTGCCCGCGGAAAATGAACCGCCTCGCTGTGCCGCGTTCCCCTTTTGCAGGGCTCCGGCAACGGAGATCGGGGAGAGGCCCAGGGAGGCGAGCTTGCCGCCGTCGATTCGTATTTTGACCTCGCGGGAGAGGCCCCCCTTGATCTCCGTTTCCCCTACGTCGTCCGATTTCTTCAGCTCGTCGCAGAGCTCGCGGGCAACCCTTCTGAGGGCGTAGTTGTCGTATCGGTCGGACCAGAGGGTGAGGGTGACGATCGGCACGTCGTCGATCGACTTCGGCACCACCAGAGGCTCACCGGCGCCAGGAGGGATAATCCCCCGGTTGCTCATCACCTTGTTGTAGAGCTTAACCAGTGACTCTTCCATGTTTTGGCCGACCAGGAATCGGACAGTGACGATACCGATGCCTGGGCGGCTGGCGGAGTAGAGATATTCGACACCCTTGATCTCCCACAGCTTTTTCTCGAACGGGATCACCAGCCGCTCCTCGACTTCTTTGGGGGAGGAGCCGGGCATGGGGAGGTACACGTCGATCATCGGCACCGTTATCTGCGGTTCCTCCTCACGGGGCGTCGCGAGGACGGAATAGAGTCCGAGGAGGAGGGACGCCGCCACGATGAGTGGGGTGAGCTTTGAGTCTATGAAGGCCCGGGCGATTCGCCCGGCGAAGCCTATGCTGTTCATCGTGTGCTCCTAAAGGACCTTTGTGCCGTCTGCGACTTTCTCCGTGCCACCGGTGACGATACGGTCCCCTGCGCCGAGACCGGAAATAACCTCGACAATCTCTCCCGTCTCCCTCCCCAGGCGCACCAGGCGCAGCCTCGCGATCCCCTGCGCAGAGACCGCCCACACCGACGTGAGGCCGCCGCGCTCAACGACGGCGCTGCGGGGAACGGCAAATCCCGGCCGCGTCCCGACATGAAAGAGCGCCTTGCCGTAGCTTCCCGATCTCAGCGACCTCCCGGAGGTGTCGATCTTAACCAGGAAGGTGCGGCTGGCCGGATCAACCACCGGCACAATCTCCGAGATCCTTCCGCTACCGTGAGCCCCTTCGAGCACAACGGGGACCACGTCCCCGACCTTCACCTTGCCCAGCGCCCCCTCCGGAACCGCCACCTCCAGTCGCAGTCCGCGTTCACCCTCGATCGTCAAAAGCGGCATGTTGGGGAACACGGTCTGCCCCGGCTCGACCTGTTTGCTAGTCACGACCCCCGAGATGGGGGATGTCACCCTTGCGTACCCGGCTATGGCGCCGGCGCCCTTTGCTCCTTGCCTCGCCTGTGCAAGGCGTGCCTCGGCCCTGGCGACCCCTTGTGCTGCAGTCTCCTGTTCCATCTGGCGCTGCTCGAACTCTTGGCGGGTAACTGCTTCCTCTTTATACAGTTTTTCGAAACGGTCGAAGGTGGCGTCAGCCAATTTCTTGCGCGCCTGTGCCTCGAACACGCCTCGCTCTGCCTCCTGCACGCCCGAAAGCGCGCCGGCTGAGGCCGCTCCGGTCTCGGGAGAGTCGATGGTGAGAAGGAGGGCGCCTTTGGCAACAGGACTTCCCTCGGCTATGTACACGCGGGTCACGGTCCCGCTGATTCTAGCCGCTATGGCTGCAGATTCTCGCGCCTTGAGGGATCCGACGGCTTCGATGGTTTCGGGGATGCCCCGGGAGGTGACAGTGCCGACTGTTACGCCCGTGACTCGGGGAGGGGAGGATGGTTCTTCATTCCCTCCGCTTTTGCTGCAACCGATAGCGAGCCCCAGCGCCAGAGCAATCACTCCATTATGGATCCAGTTCATTTAGTCACCTCCTTGAGCAGGACGCCGGCGGCGTAGTAGACATGAGCGGTAGCCTTCAGAAGGCCGTTTCCGACCTCCACGACGTTGGCACGAGCGGTGTTGAGAGCTGTTTCGGCGTCCATCAATTCCACTACGGAAGCGAGGCCGTTTTCGTAGCGCTTGCGCACCAACCGGACGTCTTCCTCTGCGGCGGAGAGTGCGGCACGGGCGGAATCGAGCTTGAGCCGCGCTTCTGAGCGGCGCAGCAGGCTTTCCCTCACCTGAAGTGCCACCTCGCGCCGCTCATTTTCCAGCATCGCTGCCGCAGCGTCTCTTGCGGCGAGAGCCCGGGCCTTTTCGTGAGATCGACGCGTCCCGTCGAAAAGCTCCCACCTCAGGTTGATGCCGGCATTCCACGAGTCATTGTCGTTGCCAAAGGGCACGTCCCTATCGTTTAGCTGGTAGCCGGCGCTCGCGTATACCGTGGGGTAGTAGGCACGCTGTGCCTGGCGCACTCCTACCTCTCCTTTCTCCACCGCCGTCCTCCCTGCCTTGAGGTCGGGGCGGTTCATAAGGGCAAGCTGCACCAAGTTTTCAGGACCGGACGGGTCCGGTACTCCGGGCTCTCCGGCTATGTCGAGGAGGATGCCGTCGTTCCCGCCAGTCAGCAGATTGAGGCGCAGCTTGGCAACGGTAAGGTCGTGCTGCGCTCCCACGAGCTTCTGCTGGGCTTCCGCGACTGAGGCCCTGGTCCGCAGTTCATCAGACTTGAGTCCCAGGCCATTGGTGTGGCGGGTTGCCGCAAGACGTGCATGTTCCCCGGCATCGGCCACCCCCTGCTCGGCAACCCCAACGAAAGCCTTGGCACGTCGTACCTCCAGATACGCCTCGTAGACCCGCAGAGTAACCTGCTCTTTTTGAATCTGCAGCGACAGGTCGGCACTCGCGGCGTCCTTTTCTGCGGCGTCGACGGCAGATCGTATGGAGAAGTCGACGAGCGGCTGCTGTAGCGTGAATGACGTCTGGAAGTCGCCGCGGGGGGAAGGGTGGTTAAGGTTGCTCGGTGCGAAATCAGTGGCTGGAGCGATGCGCCCCTCGTCAAGCTTCATCATGAAAACACGACTCGGAGTTGTAGAGACTAGCGCGCCGCTATCCAGAAAGACGCTTGGAAGATACCTGGTTCGCGCAACGTCAACAGATGCTTCGGCTGCCTTCATGGTCGAAGATGCAGCCTTTATAAGGTGGTTGCTCGCAAGTGCCCTCTGGATAGCCTCGTCAAGAGTGACCGAGTCTTCCGCCGCAATGCTGGCAGTCGCCTCAAGGAGGAGTCCCACCAGAAATATAGATGCCCTCGCTATGGTACAGCGCATGGACGTTCTCCTTGGTCAGAAACGGTGGTAAAGTATGGTAGTGCTGGTATATATAAGAAATCATATATTGTCAAGCTGAATGCAAGACGGGCAGTGCATGGCCTTCCGTCGAGAAGGTTCGGTATAGAGTACACCCTAAGAAGTGGATGTCACTGAGGGGGGGCAAGGTCATGACCTATACGCAACTACGCGAAGCCCTGCAGGTTCTTGGCTTGGGCGACCGCGCTTCGCTGCGGCAGATCAAGCGGCGACACCGGGAGTTGATCAAGGCGCACCACCCCGACGCATCTCCCGATGCGGACCCGGAAATGATCCGCAAAGTAAACGCGGCCTACCGTGTGATAGACGAGTACGTTACGGCGTATCGCTACTCATTTTGCGAGGAAGAGTTCTATGAGCAGAATCCGGACGAGCAGTTGAGGCGCCAATTTATGGACGATCCGTTTTGGGGGAAGGGGTAGGGAAGCAGAGCCTGTATCGCCCGTTTTAAAGAGAGTTGTCTGCCTTTGCTTGACACTGCATTGGAAAATTCCCCATACCATGAGTACCGGGGGCTCGTAAAGCCCCCGGTGTTTCCAAACCGCAACCTCATCGAAGGAAGTCGAGAGCCTGTGGTGTTACCTCCGCTCCCGCTTTTTCTTGGCTGATTTTTTCCGCTTTGCCTGTGGGTGAGACTTCGGATGTTTCTTAGCTTTCTTCTTAACCACGGGGCGTGGGTTGTCGCGGTCAAGGCCACGCTCGAAGCTCACCGGCATGATGAGATTGGGATCGGCTTTGCGGGCGGCTGCAAATGCGTCCCTCGCCTCTTGTTGCCTGTCCAGTTTCAGGTAGAGCTTCCCCAGTCCGTTAAGTGCCCGGGCATGATCGGGCTTGAGCTCTACCGCCTTTTTGAACTCCCCCACGGCGGCGTCGTCTTTTTGCCTGTACGCGTATATTGTCGCCAGTCGGTAGTGGCTCTCCGGGTTTGCCGGGGTGAGCTTCGCCTCCTCCTCCAGGAGCAGCGTCGTCTCGTCAAATCGCCGCTGTTTAAGCAGAATGGAAACGAGGCTCGCCCGCACCGCCGAATCGTCGGGCTTCAGGCGCAGCACTTCCCGCAGGTGTTTCTCAGCCTCGGCAGGGTCCTTTTTCCTCAAATATAGTCGAGCCACCTCCCGGTGGGCTTCGATATTGTCTGCGTCGAGTGCAATGGCCTTTAAGTAGGCGTCGGTAGCACCCTTATAGTCCCGCTTTTTCTCCAGAAGCCGGGCGAGCTTGAAGTAGTTGAGGGGATTCTCCCCATGGCGGCGGATCAGTTCGCGGTATTCATCGATTGCCTCCTGCACGTTGCCGCGCAGTCCGTGGATCTCCGCCAGGTGACGGCGCGCGTCGCCGTTGCCATTGTTAAGCCGGATGGCCTCCTCGAAGCGCGTTACCGCCTCGTCCAAGTCTCCCTTCCTCTCGTTGAGAATGCCGAGCTTGTAACAGGTGCGATCGCTGCCTTCCTTCCGCTGCATTGCGTCTTCAAAGGCCGCGATCGCCTCCAGATCGTGCCCCGCGGCCATGCGGGCATCCCCGAGTTTTTCTCGAATTCCAGGCATCTGGGGATTCTGGAGCAGCGCTGCATCGTACTCGGCAGCAGCCCTGTCGTATGCCCCGGAGGCGCTGTAGCGCGCGGCCAGGTCCAGATGATCCGGGGGAGAGGCGTTCCGCGCCACCCCTGCGGCTCCAAATTCCTTTTCTGCCTCCGCGGTTTCTCCCATCTTCTCAAGGAGCTGGCCGAGTCGGTAATGGCTCTCCCGATTATCCGGAGTCATGGCAAGGGCGGAACGGAGGTGGGAGACTGCTTCTTTATACTTTTTCTCCTGTTCACAAACCTGTGCTAGCCCCAGGTGTGCGACCTCGTTCGCGGCATCAAGACGCAGCGCCTCCGAGAACATCTCGCCAGCCTTGGCCGTGTCGGCGAGCCCGAGATAGCCGCGTCCCATCCCGTTGAATAGGGCAACGTCTTCTTTCAAAGCCGGCATGCCCTCTTTGAAACTCTCCAGGGCCAGGGAGTACAGTTTACCTTTCAGGAAGAGCCCGCCGAGGGCCTTGGCGTACAAAGGCGATTTCTTCTGCCGCACCGCCCGAAAAAGCTCAACCGAACCCTCTTCTCTCTTTCCTGTCTGCAAGAGGAGAAGGCCCAGCCGCCCATGGGCATCGGGCAGCGAAGGATCTTTTTTCAGCGCGGACCGGTAGGCGGAGATGGCATCTTCGACCTCCCTGGCCGCCTCCAGATCAACTCCTTTCAGGTAATCCGCTGCTGCGCCTTCTTTACAGAGTTTCGCAACCTTCTTTTGCGCCGAACTCCGGTCCGCCGCCGGCGTCACGTCCGATATGCCATCAATCACTTTTTTTGCTGTATCGCAGGGCTCTTCCCCTTTTGAACTCCAGGTGAACCCGGAGCTGACAAAAACAAACGGGAGCAAAAGGAAGAAGAGCCGATGCATGGAATGTCTCTTCACGCACGTCTCCTTGCTGCAGGTGGTCCACGGCGGTTTGGTGTCCGCTGCGGAATCGATTGAACGACTCCCCTCTCCACGGGAAGAGGGGAGTCCGAGACTGATTTCGTGTATGTCCTGCTACTGGACGATGAACTCGTCGCGGCGGTTTAGCCTCCAAGCCTTCTCGTCATGCCCCGGGTCAGCCGGCTTCTCCTTTCCGTAGCTGATGACGGAAAGGCGCTCCGGTGCCACGCCGAGAGCCGAGAGGTACCGTGCGGCAGCCTGGGCACGACGTTCTCCAAGAGCGAGGTTGTACTCATCTGAGCCTCGCTCGTCACAGTGTCCCTCTATCCGTATCTTGCGCAGCGGATCCTTCTGCAATATTTCGAGATTCTTCGTGAGTACCGACCGGGCGGCGTCGTCCAGAGCGTAGGAGTCGAGGTTGAAATAGACCTTATTCAGTGTTTTTTCCAGGTCGGCTTTAACGGGTTGTGCGGCAAGGTCCTGCTGTGTCATTCCAACTCCTTGCTGCTGTGTGGGTGCGCCCTTGGCAGCTTTATCGTTCTTTTCGCTCGGCAGGGGGGGAGATACCTGACTGGACGTAGCAGGTGTCTCATTCCTGGTGACAGAGGTGGGGAGTGGCTCGTCCTTTTTAATCACCTGCTGCTTCGCGCAGCCTGCAAAGGCAAGGGTGGCAACGAGAAGTACCGGCAGAAAGCGGTAGATGGACTTTTTCATGGCGTTCTCCTGAAATTTGATTGCGACACTCGTGGCTGCACATCTTCCCTGGCGACGCGTGATAGACGTCGGGGCGCACCTCTCCTCTTCTTCGGCCGCTCACGCGGGACGAGATCTGGGCGCACCTGTGCTTGCGTCTGTGCTGGCGAGGAATCGCGGCAACAGGGACTATTCACGAAATGTCTACGGTGATGTCGTGAGGTTGCGAAGAGCAACCGGTGCGGGATTTTCAGATGGAGCGAGAGGAAGTGGGAGGGGAGCGGGATTGCTTGGGGAGGCTGAAAAGGGAGATAAGGGGTCGCAAGGCACGTGCGGCGAGGATGCGTTGGGACGGAGGAACGGATGCAACACAAACAACGGCGACGACGGCAACAGAGTCCGGCGTCTTCTTTACCGCGCAGGCAGATGCCTTGGCGGGATTCTCTATGACAGCCCTGTGTGTAGGCTTCGGCCGATGCGGCCGCGAGGTATCAGGAACTCGCATGCCGGCGCAGACTAATGCACACGCAACGAGGAGAACTACCGCGAGCGGGAAGCGATACTTTGTGAAGGACAGTTCCATTGGTCTATTCGCTATGGCAGGTCGCACGAAAGGTTATATACCGTATCAGAGCCAAAAGAGCAACACGGCGGTGGCATGGCGCGGAGGCGGCGATAGTAACACAAGCTGCAGGAGAATTCTCCATAACCATTCACCGCAAGGGTGTGTGGAAATGAGACAGGTGCCACTTTCGCTACAGCATAGATAAGCTCTTCTTTACCGGCGGTATAGGCGGTTTTGTGCATTTTTTTTACTCCGGTTCATCACACCCCTCCCTTTGTACTTACCTGTCTAAGTGGTCGATTTCACGTGGTTTAAATCGTGTATTGTACGGCACGATGGTTGCTCTGTAACTGCCGTTGGATTCCACCATCTTCCGACTAGGGCAGGTGCGATGATGTTAACGACCTACAGAAGGGTACTGAGCGTATCGTTACTTCTGATAACGTTGCGGGTCGTCCTGACGCTCCCGGAATCCCCCGCAAAATTTTGGAAGGGAGGCTCTTTTCTCCATCGCCCAGCCATTCACTCCGTTTGTCCTCATGCCCCTCAGTTTCTTACAGCCCCCAACATCACTCCGCCTCGCCGTCATTTCGTTGCGGGATCCGTCAGTATGGGACGCAATTACATCCATCCAGTCTTCAAGCTCTTCTTCCCCCCGTGCCTGAGCCGGGCACCACCGCATAATCTTTGGCTCTGCGTTGGCCTGCGTTGATGCTCGTGCTTCCGAGACACTTCCATTCATCCGCGGTGTCTCATATTTGACTGCAAGACATTAGGAGACAAGACATGATCTCTACGAAGCTGCTGGTAGTGGTTCCTTTTGTGTTTGCCGCAGTCACTGCCGGTGCCGCAGATCTTTCACCGGTGGAGACACTTGGAAAGAAGCTATTCTTCGATCCATCCCTCTCCAATCCCCCCGGCCAATCGTGCGCCGACTGCCATGATCCATCCGTAGGGTGGACGGGACCGGATTCCGCCATAAACGCCGCGGGAGCGGTGTATGAAGGAGCCATCCACACCCGGTTCGGTAACCGCAGGCCCCCAACTGCCGCCTACGCCGGCTATGCCCCGATCCTGCAGAAGTGCGACTGCATGGGCGGTGGCGGAATGGGGGGCTCTCAGACGTGCAGCGGCATGTGCAGCGGCAGTATGGGGGGCGGCGGCATGGGCGGCGGTATGGGCGGCGGTATGGGAGGAGGCATGGGGAGTGGAAGTAGCGGTGCCTTTATGGGAGGCATCTTCTATGATGGGCGTGCCACCGGGTGGACTCTCGGTGACCCGGTGGCCGAACAGGCTCAGGGCCCATTCCTGAATCCGCTGGAGCAGGGGAACCCCAATGCGAAGCACGTCTGTCTCAACGTAATGAGAACCGACTACGCACTCCTCTTCGAGCAGGTCTGGGGTCCCGGTTCCCTTGACTGCGTCAAGAATGTGGACGGCACGTACGAGCGCATAGCCCGGTCCATAGCGGCGTTCGAGCGCTCCGGCGAGGTAAGCCTGTTCAGCTCCAAGTTCGACACCTTCTGGAAGAACTCTCAGGGAAAAATGCCTCCGGTGCCGATGATAAACTCAATGAACTGGACCAGATTCAGGAACCGTGGGCTTTCAGACGTGGAGCTAAAAGGGCTCGCGATCTTCAACGGCAAGGGGAAGTGCTCAACGTGCCATACCCTGCAACCTATGAATGGCAGCGCCTTACCCCTCTTCACCGACTTCGGATATCATAACCTCGGAATACCGAAGAACCCGGCCAATCCCTTCTACACCATGCCACGCAAGTGGAATCCTGACGGTGAAAAGTGGATCGATCAGGGGCTCGGGGGCTTTATGGCCAAGACAGCTGGGATAGAGAGCTCGAGCGGCGCCTCGACAGACTACACTGCCTTTGCAGCCGTCAACAAAGGGAAGCACAGGACGCCGACGCTTCGCAACGTCGACAAGAGGCCGAACGACCAGTTCACGAAGGCTTACGGGCACAACGGATACTTCAAGAGCTTGCAGGAAATGGTGCACTTCTACAACTTGAGGGATGTGCTGCCTCTCTGCAAAACGCCCAACCCTCCGACCGATGCAATGGGAGGCGCCACGTGCTTCCCGGCGCCGGAGGTAGACGAAAATATCAACCGGACTCAGTTGGGGAACCTTGGTCTTGATCAAGCAGACGGAATGGCTCTGATTGCTTTCCTGAAGACGCTTTCCGACGGTTACGTAGCCCCCTAGATCCTCACCTGCTGTTGCTTTGGGAAGGGCCGAGACATTTCGGCCCTTCCCCTTCCTGAAGGCGTGATGCCGCGGCGCGAAAAGAAGCCGCCGATATGCCGATCCCCCTCTTTACAGCTACAGGTTGACGCAGCGCATCACTTGCTCGCACCTACCTTCTTGTGTCCCGCCCTCATCGCACTGTAGGGTTCGACAAGATTGGGCTTGCTCAACGCCTGTTCCGTCCGCGACCGCGGTCGCCGCGCACAAGACGGAAGACGACCCAAAAAGAGCCGATTACTCCGACTGTGACCATGGCTTCCCCCCATCTATGATGCCACCCCTCATCCCGAGGAGCGTGGACCAGGATCGATCCCCCACTGATCAATGACCAGGCGACGACTGCGCCGACCAGCCTCTTGATGTTACGACTGATTCGACCACCGAGCGCCTCCAGTGCCGGCGCCTGCACCCTCCCCAGGTTCCCCTCTGCAATGCGATGAAGTGCGCGCCGCATATCGCAGGGGGCATCATCTACGAGGCGATCGATTTCATGGAAAAGCCTTGTGGTCCTCTCCTTTAGCTGCTGATGGGTGAACCGCTGCGAAATCAGCCGTTCGACTTCCTCACTGAATGCGCGCATGAAGTCGAATTTGGGGTCCAGTCGGCGCATCATCGATTCCATTATGACGAAAACGCGTGTCAGGAGGAAAAACTCACCCGGGTTGTGGACTCCGTGGCGACTTCCGGCTCGCAGCAGTGCAGCAAATGCCTCCCCAATCGATACCTCTGAAAGCTCGGTCCGGTGAATCTCTTGCAGTACACTCTTCATATCGATCATGAGAGCCGCACGGTTCACCTTTTCGCTCGCAGCAGCCAGCTCTAGATAGGCTTCGGTTGCACCCTGGGTATCTTTTCTGACAACTGCATCGAGCAGATTGGTCAGCGACTTTCGCATCGGCTCGTCCAGTTCCCCCGTCATGCCGAAGTCTATGAGGCACAGCCGTCCATCTGGCAGGACGAGCACGTTGCCGGGGTGTGGGTCGGCGTGAAACAGGCCGCTTTCCAAGATCGTTTGGAGGAGGACCCTCGCCAGTACCTTGATGAGCTTCGGCGCTTCCTCCGGATTTGCGCTGGCGTAGAGATAGATCTTGTCGCCGTCGGCGTACTCCATGGTAAGGATAGCCCTGCCGGAGTACTCCGGCAAAACGTCAGGTATCCATACCTCCTGGATATCCTTGAGCGCCAGGCGAGAAAGCCATATGGAGCGCGCCTCTCTGGTGAAGTCTGTTTCCAGCTCCAAGCTAGCAGCGAACTCGCTCACCATGACAGGTAGGTCGAGTGCCCGTAGGCGCGGGTGAAGAGCTTCCACCATTTCCACCAGAAGCGTCATGGCCGCGATATCGGTAGCTATAAGTTCTTCCAGCCCGGGGCGCTGCACCTTCACCACCACGCGCCGCCCGTCGCGTGTCGTCGCTTCGTGCACCTGTGCGATCGTTGCCGCACCGAGAGGCACCTCGCTGAAGGAGGAAAATAACTCCCCTATCGGCGCTCCCAGTCGCTCTTCAACGACAGTCCGAACCGAGTCGATATCGAGCGCCGGCAACTGGTCGAGTAGCTGCTCCAACTCCTCGACATACTCGTCCGGCAGCAGGTCCCGTCTCAATGCAAGCACCTGTCCGAGCTTCAGGAAGGTGAGCCCCAGTTCCTCGAAGGTCGTCCGTACCTCCTTTGGCTCTGGAAAGTGATTCTTCCCGCGAATGGCACCCAGAAACTTGTGCCGGATGAGCACGCGCAAGATTTGCAGGAGCCGTGGCGTGGTGCGCAACAGCCCCGTCTTCCTCTCGGTAATCACGCCACCCATACCTACCTCTCAGCGTATTCAGTGCAAGGGAATCACGAGGTTCTCTCCGGGGGATCTCTCGCTAAGCAAGGCGTAAACCCTCATATGTGACCGTTGTATCTTTAAAAGTGTACTGCCGGAATCTCACTCGGACTACTGTGGTTTTTGCGCCGCTAGCCTTCCACCCTGCAGGTTCCACGGATGGCGCAAAAATACGTGTAGTAGAGCTCCGGGATCGTGGGAAGAAAGTTGTCGAGGCGAGTAGATGCGGACGGGAGGCATCGACGCATGTCACTTTTGGGTGAGACGTTGTTGATGCAGAGCAGGATCAGGGACTTACCCCAAGGTGCGTGAAGGTCTTTTCCAAGAAGAGACAACTACGGATTCTCAGCGGTGCAAGCCCTTTTAATCGATTGCAGCCACGAAGAGGCGAGTCCTCCTCGTGGCTGTTATTCTTTCGTTTACCTTCCATGCGTCAGTGCGCCTTCACCTGCTGGCTCAATTACATGGGGTCACTTCCTACCGCCGGCGCCGCTACTGGTGCCGCCAGTGGCGGTGCTCCCGCCGGTACCTTTGCCGCTCGTGCTGCCACCACCAGAGCCACCGGTGCTGCGATCACTCCCGTCCTCGCTCATGGTGCCACGGGTGACGCCGCCCGTCTCGCTATCCCCTCTGGTGTTGTAGCTGCCGGTATTGCTGTTTCTGCTCGTGTCTGAAGTCTCGGTGCTCCCGCCGGTTGCCGCACCCCCGCCACCCTCTTTGGAACAGGCTGTCGTTGTAAAGACCAATCCTGAAAGCGCCACAAGCGCCAGGGTGCTACACAGTAATCTCTTTACGTAGGCCATAGTAACTCCTCCTGGATTGTTGACTTTTCGTTCTAGAATGATACGGCCATGACGGTGGTTGTAAAGCAATAAAACGATGAAAATTCGAATACTTGTCTGCGACAGTAAAAGCTCTTGGTGGCGCGCACGACCCTGAGGCTTACGCTGGCACCGGGATAACACACGTCGCGGGAGTCAGGGTTCGTGACGGGGAGACTGTATTGCGGGTGGTCTCGGAGGGGGGCGGGGCACAGCTAATGAAGCCATATCTGGACTTCTTAACGGTGCTTCTTTGATGGGGAAGGGTGTCGCGGGGTCGCCGGATCGGCGCGCGCCACTTGTCAGCGAAAGGCGATGCGGCAGTTAACCAGTGCTTGGCGTGGCTATAATGAACTCGGCGCCGCCCACTATATTGCGGGCTGTCAGCCTTCCTCCCATGTTTCTTTCAATGATCATCCTCGACATGTAGAGTCCCAGTCCAGTCCCCTTGTCGGGCTCCTTCGTGGTGAAGTAAGGCTCGAATAAGCGGTCAATGATTTCTTCAGGAATTCCTCCTGCGTTGTCGGAGACAGTGACATATGAGGTGCCTTCCTCACTCCAGGCGGTGAATCTGATGTGCGGATGAGGCGTCTTCCTCTCGGCAAAGGCATCTCTGGCATTGGCAACGATGTTGATCAGAACCTGCTTGTACTCGTTGGGGAACCCAAAGACGAACGCGTCCCCGCTCCGGTCGATCTCGGTTATGACGTGCTGGCTCTTTAGGCCCTCTTCCAGGAGAGAGAGGGTAGTCTCAATCGCATCGACGCCATCAAACCTGGTCTTCTCTTTGTCCGGCCTGAAGAAGTTCCTGAAATCTTCGATTGTCTGCGACATGTGATGAATTGTCTCCATCGTCTTCTTCACATGGTCCTCAAGATAGGTCCCATCAGCGCCTCCCGCCTCATGCGTCAGGAGCACGTCCTGAGCAAGTAGCCCGAGTCTATTCAGCGGCTGGCGCCACTGGTGTGCAATGTTACCTATCATCTCCCCCATGGCCGCTAGTCGGCTCTGTTGCATTAGCATAAGGTCCTTCTCGCGCAGTTCGACCTGGACGCGCAGGCGCTCCGCCGTTTCGACTTGCAGGTCGAGTGCGAGCTTGGTGCGTTGTGCTACCTCCCTCTTTAGATCTTCGACGGTGAGAGAGAGCTCCCGTGTGCGCTCGGAAACGGCCTGCTCAAGAGAGGCGTTGGTTTTGCACAACTCCTCGTGTGCAAGCTGCAGCTCGATCAAGAGGTGTTTGATCTTCCAGAGCGAATAGGGGAGTAAAACGAGCAGGAGTGTCTTTATAAAAGTGTCCCAGTACCACAGGTGCCCGGGAAGATTGCGATGCTCCAATGCTGCTTTGGCCCAGATGCAGGCACCGGCAAGAGCGAAGAAACAAAGGCTGGCACGTAATCCATTGTTCCATGCAACTAGAGCCAGAGGAATAAGGTACAAAGGAAAGAGGCTGAATTGGAGTCCCGTGAGATAGTCAACGTAAGCCAGACATACGACGAGCACGGCAGCTGCAACCTTAAAGCGTGTGGAACTGTATCGCGAATTCATTGTTGCTGGTCCTTGTAACGGAGGCTGTCACAACGAGTAGATGTTAGCAGAATCCAGACGATACGGAGTGAAATGGGAGGGGCAGCCGGATCGCGGCAGCCCCTCCATGATCACGGCCTTCTCCAGCCAGCCCACACCGGTGTTCCGTTTTCATCCCTCAGCTTCAGTACTTGGTCTCCTTTTTTGACCTCGGCTGCGATGATCACCGGTTTTCCACCCATCGTTACCCGGGACCCCTTAACCTCGATGCTATCACCTTTGGCAATCTGCTGGTCCTGTTGCTCGATGAACCAGCCCGGGCCGAGGTGTACCGGGATCGTCTCCTTGTCGGTTTTCACCATCAGGTGAATCCCGTACTTCATCCCCTTCATCGGAGTCGTTTTCTGCACCGACTCGACCGTGCCGGTCAGAGTCTCGACGGTGGCAGGGTTGTACATGCGCTGGTACGAGCCGCCCATTCCCCAGCCGCCGCCTCTGCCGGGACCGGCGCCGTATGCTACTGTCGTCAGTGTGAAGAAAAGTGCTGCCGCCAAACAGATGAACCTTTCCTTTTTCATCGCGCTGCCTCCCTTGTCTTCGATTGTCGGGCGTATGCTCCGGGGGCCCGTGAAGTCTTGCACTGATCTTAGTCTACTGCGGCCCTGGACCACTGCGTAGGGCCAGGTCAGGACACCGCCAGCGTGCTCTGCAGGCGAGCGAACGTCGAGGAACACGAAATCTTCTGCCGCATCAAGCTTTCTCTTTACCTCCATGGGCGAAATCCCGCGCGACTGCCCGTTCAGCTTGTTCTTCAGGACGTCCGCTGCCACCAGGAGGTTATCCATGGCGGCGGAATAGGGCGGGGCATACGCAAGGTCTAGCTGCGAGAGCTGCTCGGCCGTCGCCCTAAAAGTAATGGCTGCCACTGCCGCGTCCACTCTCATGTCAACGACCCCTTCCCCTACCGCCTGCCACCGCCTCCGTCTCCGTAATGACATCGACACCTTTCACTTTTTTGAAGAAACCTGGATCTCCCACTACCCCCACCGGCGTGGTCATGAGCTCCTTGACCTCCGTGACCGCATCCGAGACGTAGCAGGGGATGCCGCAGGCCTTAGGAAATGAACTTCCCCTGGTCCACGAGGGTCACCTGCGCCTCCGGGTCACACCGTTTCGCCTTGGCTGCGGCCTTGGCACCGGCAGCATTCGCTCCTATCACTACGATAGCTCTTTCCTCCTTGCGTTAGCTTCTCATACCGCGACTATCTCAATGAATCCGTCATCTCTGGTGCCGTGCGAATGATGTTGTAGAAATTCTTCCACAGTCTTGCCGCCTCTACGCTGATGTCGAAGTCCCCCCCTCCGATCGTCCAGCGAAGCGCCGTGAACTGGATCATCCCGATCATGGTGGCAGCCGTTTCCCGCGAGGAGAGTTCCGCCTTCAACTCTCCTTCCTGGATCCCCGCCGATACGAGCCCAGTTACCGTCTCGATGTAGTTCCCGATCCTGGACGAAAGGGTCTGCGCCACCTTCTCGTTGCCAATGTGGACCTCCTCGGAAAAGACAAATCTCGGCACGCCGGGGCGTTCCTGAATGAGGCGCATGTGGGAGAAAAAGATCGCCTCCATCTTGGTAATCGGAGACAGCCTCTCCATCGCTATCGTCGCGGCCTTTTCCATCACGGCCGAGGAGATGTACTCTGCAACTGCCGTGAAGACGTCATCCTTCCTCCCGAAGTGCCGGTAGATGTTCGCTTCGCTCATGCCGGCGGCTTCGGCGAGTGTAGCTATGGTGAGGGCTCGCACGCCTCCTCTGCCGATCACATCGAGTGCAGCCTGGATGATTTCTTCCTTCCTGATTTTAGTGCTCTTTTTTGCTATCATTTGTCCCTGCTTAAGTGAATTAGTATTCACATAATATATGAGAAGTGATATGTTTGCAATGGGTTGATTGAGAGAGGGCAAGGTGCTAAGGAAGCCGGTAGCTTAGCCGCTGTCGAGGATCGGGCATCATCAAGGGAATGCGAATGACCCTGCTTGAATTTGATTTACTGGTTTTATCGATCTCCATCATCGCGGGGATCCTCGGCTCCCTTCTAGGACTGGGCGGAGGTATCATCGTTATCCCGGCGCTGACCCTGCTGTTCAAGATCGATATCCGGTACGCCATCGGCGCCTCCGTAGTCTCCGTCATCGCCACTTCGAGCAGTGCGGCGGCAGCGTACGTGCGGGAGCGTATGACGAACGTACGCGTCGCCATGGTCCTTGAACTCGCGACTACGTCCGGCGCGCTGACGGGAGCGTACCTTGCGGGACTTCTCGAAGGGCGGTGGCTGTACATCATCTTTGCGGTCATGATGGCGTACTCCTCCTTCGTGATGCTGCGCAAGAGGAAGGAAACAGCCACCATGATCACCAAGGCGGCCCCGTGGGCCGACTACCTCCGTTTGCACAGCAGCTACTTCGACAAGGCCACCGGCGAAGAGGTGCGGTACCGGGTGGTGAGTACGCGGATCGGGCTCGCTCTCATGTATGGAGCCGGCATCGTCAGCGGGCTTCTCGGCATAGGCTCCGGAGCACTCAAGGTGCCGGCGATGGACCTCGCGATGCGCCTTCCTATAAAAGTGTCCACAGCAACCAGCAATTTCATGATCGGCGTCACGGCTGCCGCCAGTGCCGGCGTCTACTTCATGAGAGGCGACATCGACCCGTACATAGCGGCCCCTGTGGCAACCGGTGTCCTCATTGGCGCGGCAATCGGACCGCGGATCATGGGGCAGATCACATCCACCTCTCTTCGGGTCTTCTTTGTGCTGACACTGCTCGTCATCTCCGTTCAGATGTTGTTGAAAGGGGTGCGCGGATGAGGCAGAAGGAAGAGCTCCAGGTCAATGTCGTCGAGGAGGAGCGGATCCGGCAGGTGGAATTGGCCATCAGCCAACTTCTGCGCATCGGAGTCATCCTGAGCCTTCTGCTCATAGTCGGCGGCACAATCGTCACCTTTTGTCGCCATCCCCTCTATGTTTCGTCAACAGACGTCCTGCAAAGGCTTACTGAACCTGGTGCCGCCTTTCCACATACCTTGCGGGATGTTGTCGCCGGCCTGCGGGAGTTGAGAGGGCTCGCAATCGTTACGGTCGGCTTGCTGCTTCTGATAGCAACGCCGGTATTGCGTGTCGCAATTTCGATCCTCGGCTTCATCTACCAGGGGGACCGCGTCTTCACCGCGATCACAACTGTTGTGCTGGGGCTTTTACTGCTGTCACTTGTGTTGGGGAAAGTGGGGTGATGGCAAGGGATATAAACGGGACCAGCAATCGTCAAGAGCGGGCAAAGGGTGAACCTTGATGAGATAGGGGAGGTGAGCCCCGCCCTGCAGGTGCGTCTCCTGAGGGTACTGCAGGAGCGGACGTACGAGCCGCTGGGCGGTCTGAAATCCGAAGTGAGCGATGTACGAGTCGTGGTGGCAACCAATCGTTACCTCCTGGAACTGGTCAGGAAGGCGGAGTTCCGGGAGGACCTCTACTACGCATCAACGTCGTACGACTGGAACTACCTCCGCGGCTCGCAGGAAGGAGGACATCCCCTTGCTGGTCGAGCAGTTCATCGAGCGCTTCAACCGGTTGCAGCTCAAAGCAGTACCTGGCATCGTGGCCGAGGCGGTTTCACTCCTCATGGCCCACGATTGGCCGGGGAATGTCCGCGAGCTGGAAAATGCCATAGATCGAGCTTTCATACTCTGCGGTGACCAGCCGATCGCCATCCCCCACCTCCCGGAGGAGATCAGGAGTTATGCTCCGAATGAGACGGCGGGGCGCTCCCTCCACGAGGTCATGCTGCCGGGGCGATCCTCGCCGCCCTCGACCGCAACAAGAATAACCGACTGGCTGCGGCACGGGAACTCGGAATCCACAAGACGACACTGTTCAGGAGGATGAAACGCCTTGGCATATCCTTTCCGGAGGATGACGGACGGTCCCGGGAAAGGTAGGGCTCAAGGGACTGCCTGTTACGCCACCTCGACGAGCTCTATAAACTCTTCCCGCTTTACCTCGTCCACGATCCACGAACAGGCGGCAAAACAACGGTCACGGGTTTTTCCGAAACGATCGCCAGGAGCCCCGACTCACACGCCTCAATCGTTCCGAGACGGTGCACCACCAGCACCTGGTTGAGCTCGAATCGGGCAGCCGCCTCTTTCGCGATCACCTGCAGACGACCGTCGACGTCGTCTGACAGCGGCCTGAGCTCTACTTTTGAAAAGTCCGCAACCTGCTTTCCCGCGCGGTACAGCTGCCGATTATTGCGGCTAGGAGAAGGATATGAGTGGAACTGCCGTACGAAGACAATGGCGAAGGCTGCTGGTGCTTTTAGGTTGCGTTCTTCTCGGGTGTAGCTCATCGCCACCCCCTTCAGCTTTGGAGGTGGCCATCGACCAGGCACTGGCTTCGGGGAAGCCTGTTCTTCTCGACCTTGGTGCCAGTAGTTGCGATCCGTGCAAAAGGATGGCTCCGATTCTAGAGGTTGTTTCTGCGGAGGTGAAGGGCAGGGCAACGATAATTTTCGTCGACATCATCAAGGAACGACGCATCGGGGAGAGATTTGATGTGCGGATGATGCCGACCCAGGTCTTTTTCAATTCGAACGGCAAAGAGGTCAAGCGCCATTACGGCTATATGGATAGAGCAGAGATTCTTCAGGCGCTTCAATCGGCGGGGTTAAGAGGGTAGCAATTCTGTAACGGCAAAATGCGCTGCCGGGGTAAGCACCTTGGCAGGATCGGACCTCGAAGGTCAATAGATGGTGCCAGATGGATGTGTGGGCGGAGAACGATGGCGGAGATCTGGCTAACCAGTAATGTCCCATAAGATATATTATGTAAAGTAAAGTGGGAGCTTATGCAGGTGAGAATGAGCGGGCGGTCTTTCGGCACGGCCTGCGCTCCCACTAAGAGAGTGGAAACGTCTGCCGAAAATATGAACCTTCGCCGTGCCTCTTTAATTCTGAAAAAGGAGTCGGTACATATTCATCTCTTGTAGCGATGGCGGCGGGATCTCCCTTACATCTGTCCTCTGCCCTTTGTGATCAGCGTGTTAAACCGGATTCGTTGAAGTTTTGTTGTAGGGTGTGATTGGTCATGATGTCCCCCAAAAAAGCGAGCTCCAAATTCGCGCTGTGAGCCGACTTTTAAGTGTGACGCTAGGGATGGTATGGGTCGCATCGAGCGTGGAGGCGGGGTTTGGAGTCTGCGGAAGTAATTCAGCTGAGAGCCCTAGGAGAAAGCATTCCTCCTCTGCTCAAGCACGACGTATTCCTCGAGGGCGCGGTCCATCTTCGAGATATGCTCGTAGAGCCATTCCGAGATGAAGAGCTTTGCGCTGGCGGTGAGAGTATCGGTGGGACCCTCCTGGCGCAGGCGCTCTTTGAGCACGTTGACCTCCTTTACAAATGCGAGATGGCGCTCCTTGTGCTTTACGAGATCGGGATACATGATCTCCTGCATGAGCCGTTCTTCTTCCCTGAAGTGCGTCAATGCGTACGCCTCCAGGAACCAGAAGAGACGATTGATTTCGTCCAACCCTGCTTTTGTTTCGCACGCGGTGAGAAAGGCGTTTACCTTGTCGAAAAGGAGCTTGTGCTGGATATCTATGTCAATGATGCCTATCTCGAGACTGTCTTGCCATTGAACCTTCATGGTCTTCCTCCCTGCTGCTGTAGTGCGCGTCTGTTTATACCACAACTGCTGCTGCGTTATCAAACGAGCAAAGACCCCCTTCTCTACCCTCTTGGGTTATGTCAAGTAGACGCACCCCCTCTACCATCTTCTGCTCTCGAGGGTCTTCACCAGCTCGACTATCTTCTCTGCCACCAGAGTCTCGAGAAGGCGTCCTTTTTCTGCGGTTGCCCTGGCAGGGTCACCCCAGACTCCACCGGGCCAGAAGCTTCTCTTGTCTCGCACGAGGATCCCTTTCGGAAAGGTGGGATACTCCTCCGGAGATGTTCCCTTCACGAGATGCGGGTGCGAGTGGAGGATCCTGGAGGTCTCGATCTCCCCTGCGTGCGCGTCGCCAGGGGTCTCCACGAGATGAGCGCCGGCCTCTTTCGCCAGATCGTATTCAGTCACTACCGCAACGTTTATATCAGGGAGCTCGAGCAGTATCTCCTCCCCTGCGTCTTGCAGCGCCATCTTGTGAGAGCCGCCGGCGTGTCCGGTGAGGACGATAAAATTGACAATTCCATGCAGGTGGAGGGAGCGCACTATGTCCTTGAGGAGGGCTTTCAGCGTCGTCGTGCTGATGGACACCGTCCCCGGATGGCGCGAGGTCGACCGGCACGATCCGTAGTGGATCGGAGGTGCTATGAAGAGAGGGACTTTTTCAGCGGCGCGTTTCCCGACTTCATATGCTTCAATGGTGTCGGTAGAAAGTGGCAGGTGGCGTCCATGTTCCTCGACGGAGCCAAAGGGAATATAGGCGGTGCGGCAGGTACTGAGGCCTTCTTCGAACTCCGCCATGGTCATCTCTTCTAGTAGCACGGTGCGTTACCTCCGGTCCGGATTTAATTACAGTAGTGAAAGCTCACGGTATTCTATCGGCTGCAGGTTGTCCAGTCTATGAAGAGAATTTTGACTGGGAGGAGCTACGCGTGGCAGGCAACTGCAAGCGAAGTCGCTTTGCCGGGTGTCTAGGCGGTACCTCCACGCTCGGTGATTGAAGGAGTTGTAACCAAATAGGAGTTGCCAAAGGTGCCGGGGGTATGTAGAGTGCTAGGCTTACCGCCCTACCCTACCCCAACCGCCAGCCGTGGCTACCCGGAGTGCTGCAACAAGATGCTAGAAATAGGAAAATTCAACCAACTCGAAGTAAGGAGACTTTCACAAATCGGGGCGTATCTCGGCTCTGATCTCGGCGAGATACTCCTGCCGAACAAGTACCTCGCGCCTGGTGTGCACCCTGGTGATGTGGTCTCAGTCTTTGTCTATCTCGACTCTGAAGACCGCCTTGTCGCCACGACTCAGGTTCCGAAGGCCCAGGTAGGGGACTTTGCCGTTCTGGAAGTGAAGCAGATCAGCAAGGTCGGCGCTTTTCTGGATTGGGGACTCGAGAAGGACCTGCTGGTTCCCTTCGGGGAGCAACCGCGTCCGATGCAAAAAGGTGAAAGACATCTGGTAAGGGTTTATCTCGACCGTTCTGAAAGGATAGCGGCCTCGGCAAAGATAGCGAAATTTCTTGAGCCGCGCACGACTGCCCTCACGTCTGGGCAGGAGGTGGAGCTCATTATCTACGACTTCACCGAACTCGGCGCGAAGGTTATCATCGACGGCCGATACTCGGGGCTCCTCTTCAAGAGCGACCTTTTTGGCAGACCTGCAGTAGGGGAAAAGTTGAAGGGGTACGTCACGAAGGTGCGTGAGGACGGGAAGGTCGATGTGAGCCTCAGGAAGACCGGTCTACAGGAAACGGACCGAGCAAAGGACGTCCTGCTGGCTGCCTTGCGTGACGCCGGCGGTTTCCTCCCGGTAGGAGACAAGACCCCGCCGCAGGAGATTGCAGAGCTTTTGCAGATCAGCAAGAAGAGCTTCAAAAAGGTCTTGGGGAATCTTTACAAGGACGGGATGGTCGACATCACAGAGGACGGGGTAAAGCTGCGCAGCTGAGGCTGGACTCGTCGGCGAAGTCAAACGGAAACGCCCCCTTTCGGGGGCGTTTTTTCGTGGTGGCGGCCGAGGCAGGAACTATCTGCGGTTGTTCCCCAGAAGTCTCAGCATGAGGAGAAACATGTTGATGAAATCAAGATATAGGCTGAGTGCACCGAGTACGGCTCCTTTTGTTCCATAAGCACCGTACTGTTTGATCTTTTGGGTGTCGTACGCGGTGAGTCCGGTGAAGACGATGATTCCGCAGAAGCTGGAGATCCAGTATATCATGCTGCTGTGCAGGAAGATGTTCACCAACGATGCGATGAGCACCCCGACGAGGCCCATGAAGCAGAAACTTCCCCAGGAGGTCAGATCGCTTTTGGTCAGATACCCGTAGCAACTCATCGCCCCGAACATCCCCGCCGTAACAAGGAAGGTGGAGGCGATTGATTCGGCAGTGTAGGCGAGGAAGATCGTGGAGATGGTGATGCCGTTAAGTGCTGCATACAGCAAAAAAAGGACACTGGCCGTGGCTGCACTGATCCGGCTGATGGCGCCGGAGAGAGCGACGACCAGGCCAAGCTCGCCGAAGATAAGGGCGTAGAAGAGGAGGCGGTTGCCGAGAATCGCCTGCAAAATGGCGGGGGAAGAAACGGTAAGGACTGATACGAAGGCCGTCAGAGCGAGTCCACCGGCCATCCAGCCGTACACTCCCCGCATCACTCCACTCTGGGGAACAGTTATGGTTCTGTATTGTGCCTGACTACGTTCCATTGTTACTCCTTTCCACTGAGTCTATTGCCGATCAAGTTAATCCAGGCCGAGAGACAAGGTAAACGGTACTGGCCCGGCTGTCAAGGTATCTGTAGATGAAGCCATCTACTGAAGCCTTTTGTGGACTCCCTCGTTTGACAGTAGCACGGTTGTCACTGATACTTTCCTCCGTTGCCTGCAACTATACTGAGTTTTCAGGAGGTTTCTATGCTGCGAAGACTTGTCGTTCTCATCTGCCTTATGTCATTTGCGCCGGCTTCGGTAGGCGCACAACAGTTGGCAGCAGCCCTGATGCCGAAAGAAGTGACCGAACAGGTCGCGGCATCTCAATCATCATCGGTGAAGAACGTCATGGTTGCTGTAAATGACGTCGCTGATCGTGCCGCCACCGATACCGCTGGCCAGAAGGAGACCAAAAGTCGCCCCAGTTGCACCTTCGGTGAGTTCTTTGACATTCACTTTGGCGGTTACCGGTGGCTCTGGTGGGCAGGGGCCGCTGCAGCTCTTGTCGCCATCCACGTCGCAGCCGATTGACCTCGGCCTTGCTAGATGAAGCTGGGCCGGAGCTTTCTCCCTGGCTCCGGCCAGCTTCCTCCCGGGACTGGAAATTATGCAGGAAGGCTTAAGATAGCTTCAGTGGCTGTACGAATGGTAAGAGAGAGAGTTATTTGTCGAATATTCCGTAGATGCGGATAAATGCAGGGACCAGGATAACTACGAGTATTCCTGGAAATATGAAGAAAGTGAGGGGAAAGAGCATTTTTATACCGGTCTTTGCTGCACGCTCTTCTGCTAGCTGTTTCCGCTTCATCCTGAGTGAGTCAGAATAGGTTCGCAGCGTCCTGCCGAGGCTTGTGCCATACTTTTCTGTCTGGATCAGCAGTGCAACCAGTGATCTCACATCCTCTACCATGGTTCTCTCTGCCAATGCCTTAAGCGCTTCCGATCGTACCCTTCCTGCCCTCATTTCCAGCAGAACCGTTTTGATTTCCTTCACAAGCGGACAGCCTTCGTCTTCGAAATTGTCAGTAGTCTTGACTAAGGCAGCCTCCAGGCTAAGCCCTGCCTCAACACAAACAGTCAATAGATCCAGGACATCGGGAAGTGCGTGAAAAATCACTTTCTTTCGTTCTGCAGCCACACGGCTTATCCAGTAGGTCGGCACTAGATAACCCGCAATCGCTAACGTCACTGCTACAAGGAGGGAAGTGCTGTTGAGGGTGACGTATCGCGGCAAAGCGAACAGAATCAGGTAACATGCTGGCAGCGCCACAGCGAGCAGGATTTTGGCCCCGAGGAAGACATAAACAGCCTCCTTCCGGAAACCAGCAGCAGTAATATCTGCCCGATATATCCGCATATCCGCCGCCCGCATCTGCAGCTTCTCGCCGATTCCGGCCAGATTCCTCTGCCATGTCTTCTGCTTTGGTACAAGAGTGAGTTCTTCCTCTTGCTCAGGCATCAGCTTGGCTATGCGATCCTTGACTTGAAACTGTCTGCTCAGGATAGGATAAAGTACAAGACCTGTGAGGAGGGTCACACAACCAAATGTTGACAAGGTAATGAGTGCAATCATGATCGCTACCTCTTAAATCCTGATATCCACAATCCTTCTGATAATAACGAAACCGACGATCTGCGCCAACACGGTTACACCGAGTATCAGCTTGCACAGCTTGTCAGTGTAAAAGACTTGCATGTACTCCGGCCGTGTGACGCTGAACACGCAGAACAGCAGCACAGGCAACCCGGCAAGGACATATCCCGACATACTCCCCTCTGCGGTGTAGACTTTTACCTGCCGGCGTATCTGCTGTCGTACTCGTATGGTTTCCGCGAGCTTCTCCAATATCTCCGCGAGGTTCCCGCCACTCTCACTATTAATCCTGACGATCGTGACAAAGAAGTTGTAATCAACGCTTTCGATCCTGGCGCGAAGCAACCTGAGGGACTCCGATATCCGGATACCAAACCGTTCCTGCTCGTGAGCCATCTTGAACAGCCCCCCCGCCGGATCCGGCAATTCCTCGCCCACAAGCTCGACCGCGGTAGAGAGTGATTGGCCAGCCCTCAGTGAACGTGCCACCATCGTGAGCGCGTCAGGGAGTTGCTCGTCCAAAAGGCTCCTTCGTTTCTCCTTCCTGTTTCGGAGGTAGGCGTAAGGCAGAAAGCCAGAGAGCACCGCAGCCAGTACCGCAGGGAACGCCCCCTTCCAGGCCAAGATTACGACGAAGAAAAAGGCCGGTAGCGCACAGTTGATCAGCACCAATTGCAGGGGCGTAAGCTTAACGCCTGAGAAGTTCAGCTCCCTTATTATGCCTCTGGTCAGCGGTGCACGTTCAAGAATTTGATCGGCAGCGCTTCTTTCCCTGAGCAGTGTCGTGTCCACAGGCTCAAAATGAGCACCCGCCGGGTCGGAGACCTGTCTGAGCCTGCGTTTCACCATCATCGAGTTGCTCACCACCCGCCAGCCGAAAAAAACGGCGAAGGTAGCGACCACAACCGCCGCGAATGTCATTATCACAATAACTGTCATGGAGGTTACCTCCGCTCGAATATCCCTGGTGGCAGCTCAAAACCGAACGCCTGCAGCCGATCCGCAAAACGCGGCCTGATGCCGGTCGCCTTGAATTCGCCGAGGATCTGCCCGTTCTTGTCGACTCCACGCTGCTCGAAGCAGAAGATGTCTTGCATGGTTATCGTGGTCCCCTCCATGCCGGTAATCTCTGCGACTTTTACCATCTTGCGCGAGCCGTCGGGGAATCTTACCAGATGGATGATGACATTGATGGCTGAGGCAATCTGTTCTTTAATGGCGCGGTCCGGCAGGTCAATGCCGGTCATCATCACCATGGTGGAAAGGCGGGATATGGCGTCACGCACCGTATTGGCATGGACGGTCGATATAGATCCGTCATGCCCGGTGTTCATCGCCTGCAGCATGTCAAGAGCCTCCCCGCCGCGGACCTCGCCGAGAATGATCCTGTTCGGCCGCATCCTTAGCGCGTTACGCACCAGGTCGCGCTGAGTCACCTCCCCGCTTCCTTCAATGTTGGGCGGCCGTGTTTCCAGCCGTACCACATGGGCCTGCTTCAATTGCAGCTCTGCCGAGTCCTCGATGGTGATGATGCGCTCATTCTCGGGGATGTATTCAGATATGACGTTGAGCATTGTCGTCTTGCCGGTACCGGTACCGCCGCATATCAGGATGTTCAGCCGCGTCTTTACTGCCCCCTCGATAACCTTCATTATCTTGGCGTCAAAGGCACCGAGTGACAGGAGGTCACCTACCTTCAGAGGCTCAAGACCGAAGCGACGGATTGATAGAGCGGGTCCGTCGATGGCAAGCGGCGGGATGATAGCATTGACGCGTGATCCATCAGGCAGACGCGCATCAACAAAGGGGGATGATTCATCGATCCTTCTCCCAACCCGGGTGACAATCCGCTCGATGATCTGAAGAAGATGATTGTTGTCGCGAAAGACGATGTCTGCCTTTTCCAGCCTGCCATGCCGCTCGATGTAGGTATTCGCATAGTTGTTCACCAGGATGTCGGAGATATCGGGGGAACTCAATAGCGGCTCTATAGGACCAAGACCGAAAGTCTCGTGCTGCACCTCGACAACTAGCCTTTCCTTCTCTTTCTTGCTGAGCGGGAACCCTTCCTCAGCAATGAGCCTTTCGATCACCACTCCTATTTCATGCTCGAGTTCACCGCTGCGCAGCATGTCGAGCTTGGAGAGGTCGATCCGCTCTATGAGGAGTCTGTGGATACGGCTTTTCAGCTCCTGAAACGGAAGAAGGTGCAGGTCGGCCGAGCTTGCAGTAGTGTATCCGGGAAATTCCATTTGAGTCTCCTAGAACCCCACCTGTCTGGGAACGTTGTCTTTCTGGACGCATAGCTGCCTTGCAAACTGCTCCAGTGCTTTGGCTAACTGTGATTTCGGATTGCACAGTACCAGCGGCACGCCCTGCAATATGGAGCTTTTGACGTCGGCATAGCAGTTGGGGAGAGTCTGATATACCTTCCTCCCTAGGACCTTCTCGGCATCCGCTACTCTTATATCGTCCCTTGGATTGTTGCGGTTTATCACCACCTTGACCTTGTCGGCTCCAAAACCCTCACTATCCAATGCAGCGAGGTACCGTTTGGCATTTCTCAAGGCCGGCAGGTTCAATACGGTAGTGAAAAGGACCTCATCGGAGCTCTCAAAAGCTGCCAGGTTGCATCCGAACAACGGCCCCCCGCAGTCGATAACGATGTACTTGAATATGGTGCGCAACACCGCAAGGACTTCCTTCACAAGTTCCGGCTGGACCTGACTTGCCTCTCCGAGATCAAAAGGACTGTCGAGAATCTGTACCCCGCAGGAATGGGGCGTCATGATGCTCTTTACAAAGGTGGAGTCGATTTGTCCTTTTTTCGGCAGCATGCTGGCAAGGGTATAGCGAGGGGAAAGGTCGAGAAAGGCACTGATGTCACCACTGGAGAGGTTGAGGTCCACGAGGGCGGTGCTGTTTCCTTGCGCCGCGAGCACTGCGGCGAGATTGACGGCTATGGTGGTCGTTCCCGTTCCGCCTGAAGGATTGTATACAGAAATAACCTCTCCCCTCTTTGCCTGACCTCCGCTCTTTACTGCCTGCAGCCTTGCCACCTTCTTCACCGCAGCCATGAGCTCCAACGGGGAAACGGGACGGGGCAAATATTCCCGAGCCCCTGCGCGGATCAGGCCAAGGATCCACTCGGTGCTCTTTTCGACGCAACTGACAAAAACGGCGGCCTGCGGGGAGCGCGATAGTATGAACTCGATTTCCTTGGCTCCCGACTCGAGATCCTTAACCTCCATGATTATGATGTGCGGGATCGCGGGAGGCACTCCTTTCAGCCCCTCCTGCAGGTCGCCAGCTGCCGCCACCAGGCGCACCGCCCCCTCAAGGGTCTTCAGCGACTCAACTATCAGATTTCTCGAGCGGGCATCACTATCTATGACTACCGTGCTTAGCTGTTGATTCATATTATTTGGTCCTTAGTAGCAACTTCCTGTACAGCTTAGATCAGGCATGCCCGAGCCTGCGCCTTTGCTTAAAAACCTAGGTTCTCTCCTCTGTTGGTGGTGAATTTCTTTTGTCAGTCAGCTAGCGTAGGAATGGCACCAAGCAATTTGTAACTTTCTTCACACGACACACATTCAATGGCAGAAATGACGATGTCGTTTTCACCTCCGCTGCAAGGACTTGCCTTGCCCGTTGGCGCGCTATAGTCCCTGCACGCTTTTCCTACACCAGAGCCGCAGGCCCGTGTCAATGTGATCCTCGCATAACCTTTGACGGGGACTGTATCTGGCTGCTTGGAAGGGTCGTCAACATCGGCAACAGGTACAATAAGAGTCCAGGTCGACACTACACCGTCTACAATTGTCTTGTTCTTGCTGTCATACTCGGGGTCGTAAAAGCTTGCCTCGTAATCTTTAAAGACATCAGCAGCGACACCGTTGGAGGTGTACAACAACTCGTTGCAGACATCGACATCAGGCACGTAGTCCTTACAGATAAGAGCCCTCACCACCCCGGGAGCCGGGCCATCCCCAGCCGAGGTTGACTTCACCAGCAACGAGGTCCACGCCATGTTCCCGTTATCCGGGGCAAGAGCAAGGCCTCCCGCCGGTATCGCCCCAGGATTGCAGGTGAGTCTGCTAATCATGAAGTATGCACCCGCTCGTGGCTTCCGCTGCGCAATGGCCGTTGCCGCAACTCCAATTGATGGGTGTCCGAAAAGGGAGGCGAAAAAAAGATCAACCTTGGACTGTAGCTCAGGATCGTTGGTGTTCTGCGTCCTTCGCACCTGTACCTGGACTGCGTTGATAGGGCGTGGTGGCGTACCGGCAGGATCTCCGCCCGGCAGATAGGCTGGATTGAGCTTTCGGTTGAAGTTGCCAACTGTTATGTCGTTGGTGT
Source organism: Geomonas sp. RF6 (assembly GCF_021044625.1). NCBI lineage: Bacteria > Pseudomonadati > Thermodesulfobacteriota > Desulfuromonadia > Geobacterales > Geobacteraceae > Geomonas > Geomonas sp. RF6. The sequence continues at coordinate 4,512,732 of NZ_CP087999.1, forward strand.
CTGAAAGTGTGTTGGTGCCGTTGTTCTCTATCTTTACCGGACTTCCTGCTGCATTGTTGCGATGAGCGGTAGACATCGCATAAAACCTTACGAGATTGTAGTCTGGAAGATACGCGGCACCTGCCAAAGCAGCAGCGTCCGCCGCTGTCTGCAGTTGCGACTTTGCGACGTGCCGGTATCCCATGTCGACTGCCAGGGCCACAAAAGCAAAGAGCATGATCAGAAGGACGGCCACGTACACCATGACCATCCCCTTCTCATTGCGGCCGATGGTTACTTTGGCATCGGTATCCATTGCAGCTCCTTTTCCTGCTCCGGAGTGAGCGGCTTGTCGGTCGGAAGCGGAGGGACGTCACCCGGTGCGTTGGGCTTTGCAATCCTTGGGGTGATGAAAAATACAAGCTCCTTTTCCTTGATATCATCTTGTGTCGATCTGAAGAGCGCACCAAGAATGGGAATATCGCCCATTAGCGGCATTTTAGACATGGTCTTTATCCTGTCCTCCTGCAGCAGTCCCGCGAGAACCAGGCTCTCGCCATCCCGAAGCTGCACCCGGGTGCGTACTTCACGGGTGTCGATGATGGGATAGCCATTCACCGCGAGGGTCCCCGCAATACTGCTCACCTCTGCCGGGTCGATTTTCAGAGAAATAAGTCCGTTTTCCATAACCTCCGGCTTGAAATTCAACTTGATCCCTACGTCGATGAACTGGATCGTGGTCCCGGACACGGCACCCACGCCGGTAACGATGGAAATCGGTATTTTGCTGCCGGCCAGGAACTTGCCGATCTGTCCGCTCTTTACCAGCAGGTTCGGCTCCGCGAGTATCTTTGCCATGTTCTTGGTAGCCAGAGCCTTGAGGACCGCGCCGATTCCCTCCTTAAACATGGAGATACCGAACTGGTACTGATCAATAGGATTAAAGCTGGCGAGTCCGGGAAATTGCCCGGCAATGCCGGTGAATTTCGTCCTCGTGCCATCCTTGTTGATCTCCAGCTCTCCGGAAGGTGCTCCTACCTGGTTGCTGAACCCCTCTCCACTGGAGCCGCGGATAAAGATGCTGATGCCGAGAGATTTCAGGGCGGACTTGTCTACCTGGGCCACCTTGACTTCGAGAAGCACCTGCTGCGGATCGTCGATCACGATGTGGTTCAGCACCTTCGCGCTGGGCCCCTTACCGTCGCCCTGCCCGCCCAATCCCGACAGAGTCAGCGGCTGAAACGATGAAAGAGAGGTATCTAGGCCGTTGTCGACAGGTCTGCTATCGCCGGCACCCTCGGCTGTTGCGGCATAGGCTTTGGCAACCTGCACTACCTTGGAAACCGTCTCTTCGTTGGTGGCTTTTCCTGACAACACGATGGTATCGTTTGCGTAGTCCACCTTGATGCTGTCGTTGGGGGCTATTTCCTGTATCTGGCTTTCCAGCAGCGCACAGTCGCCTTTTACGCGGATGTCGAAAAAGGAGGTGTTTCCCCCAACATCCCAGACAATAAGGGAGGTGGAGCCAATTTTTTTGCCATTGATCTGCAACTGGGTAGGAGAGATCACCACGAGTTCGGCGATCTCCGGTGCGGCGATGGAGACGCGCTCGGACTTTTTTTGCAGGGTGAGCAGCGCGCTTTTATGTACCACAACATCGGTGGCGATGTTCGCACTGGCAACCCCGGGAAAGGAGAGGACCAGCAAACAGGCTATTAGCAAGTAGAGGGTCTTTACCGTTTGTACATTTTTCATCCGTCATCCCTCCCCAAAGATTTCAACACAACTCAAACTAAAAACAGACTCAGCGGCTCAAACTCAAGGCAACTGGAACAACGAAAGGCACTTCATTCAGGAAAGTCACGGGTAGACTTTGCTCCTCCCTTTATGACCTCCATCGTAAATCGCGCTTGGACTGGAGCAGATGCGACCGCGCGGTGCACGGCGGGCTGACGCGGAGCCGCCACAGTGCGTGTTACCACTACCGGCCTCTGAAGCCCAGTCACGCCGAGAGCCTTGGCAACAGTGGCCCCCCGTGTATCGACAGAAGCAACATCGACCATGTTTCGAAGCAGCAATTGAAGTGTTCCTTTTTTCGCCCCCACGATGAGTTTTTCTGCATCGTCAGGAACGAGATCGAGCGTTACCGTGGGCACCACGGCCGGTTTTCCTTCCCTTTGCTCGGTCACCTGCCCGGTGGCCAGCACCGGCACATTCTGCAGCATGATCTTGCTGATACTGTCCTTGTCATCCGTTGAACCAGGTGTCGGCGTCGTCAGCACCACGTCCACCCTACTGCTGGGGCTGATAAAACCTGCCACACCGGCCACCTCGTTTACGGAGACGGTAACGGCGCGATGTCCCTGGGGAACCATATAGGTCATGATGCCTCCCGAGGTATTGATCGGCATCAACTTCGCCTGGGTGATGACATCGCCCGCGCTCACCGGACGCACCATCACCCGCCCCACTAGGGCATTGGGATCGGTACAGTAGTCACGAGGGAGCGCCTCCTTGGGCCACTTGGCTACCTTCACGTTTGAAGGATCGAGCTTCGTGCCGATGGCAAGATCCACGGCTGCCGAGACTACGGGCACGCCCTGGTATTGTTTCACACCTTGTTTTTTAAGGTAGTTGTAGGCAAAAAGAGAGGCGCTCGCACCGAGCAGGAGTGCCAGCACAGTTACAACCGTCACAGCGTTCGGCCTGGTCATGAGATCCTCCGGGACTGCACTTCGTAGTCATAACTCATAGATCATTTTTGCTTGAGCCTTTAAAGTTATTCCGTTTAGGGCTTCGATCAAAGGCACCACAGGACTAAATGGCAGGCTTATAGCTACAGTAATGGTTTCTCCATGAGCGGGAGAGGCAGGGGTAATCGAGATTGCAAGCCCATTCTGGTCAAAGGGAATGGAGGCTTTTATATTGGCTGAGATTGATCCTACATCCAGTGGCTTTTCACTAACAGCTGCTCTTCGGACTCCCTCTCGGGCAGCTTGAGTCAGTGTATTAGTAATGTACATAGCCCTGCCAAACTCCGTGATGCCGAACAGCACGAGCATCAAGAACGGGAGCACAAGGGCCATTTCCACCAGTGCGGATCCTCTTTGGTCTCGTAGTTCCATGTCCTTGCCTCATTTTAAGCTGGTGCGAGAAACGTTGCTCAACATCAGCTTTCGTGGAGGGGGAAGCCCCCTCCCCCTCCACTGTTTCTCCTGCTACACAACTACTGCGGCGTCACACCTAATTTCTGTGCGATGGTCGTAAATTCATTCTTCGTGCCGGTTCCAACAGCCGTTACTGCAGCTAATGCCACTACTGCTATTAGGGCCACCATGAGGGCATACTCAACCATGGTTGCTCCCTTCTCGTTTTTCACCACGGAGCGCAACTTTTTCATCACGTTTTTCATCTTGGGACACATAGCTTCTCCTCCTTTTGGGTTAGTGCTGCTGTCGAAGTTTAGCTTCCGCTGCTCTGGGGCTCGTCAGCCCTCACGTCACCAATTACCCTCTGCGACTTCTGCTGCTGCCCAACGCTGTCTCCCGGCCGGCCAGGGAAATGCGTAGGTGAAGACACTAGTTGAGGAAAAACCTGACTCCGAAGAGACCTACAAAGGTGATGGGGCTAAAGTTCGCTACGGTACTCCCGGCAGATTTGACATCGGCGTCCGGAAAAAGGAGAGCGCGCAGGTCAAGGTTGAGCGCAATCGACGGCGTGATGAAGTAGTCGCCTCCGACGTGCACATGCCCCCCTACCACCGTATCCACGTCACCATTGCGGCCACTGACATCCTCTACATCGCTGAAAAGAACATCTACTCCTGCGCCGAGGTACGCTGCCAGGTCATCGGACACGTTGTTGCGCAACTGAAACCCTACATAGACATCGGTGCTGGAGATCGACAACACCTCCACGCCGCCATTTTGGTAGTCAGTATCAGGCTGGTACAGAGCACCGGCCTCCAGCGCCACTATGGGAGTCAGCCCAAACATAAGGCTGCCACCACCGATAAAGCCGCCGTCAGGCTTCAATTCACGATCCGTCAGTCCATGGGACGCGGCAAACGCGGGGGTGTAACTACTCTTTTGAGCAGCGGTGAAGCCCAACTGTCCCGTTATGCCGAAGCGTCCTTCTATACTTCCAGCGTGCGCCACCCCGCCGGCAAGGGCTAGAAACGTCATAGCAGCGAGTAGAGCCTTCCATTTCCTCATATGCCGCCCCTTTCTTTTTGACTGCAGGATCACACTGCGTACGCCGCATCCCTACGCACAGCCTCAGGCGATGCAACCACGGATGGACTCATCCCGCTACCAAAGTCGCATTTTGGAAGTTGCCGGCTGACGAGCTTCCTTCACCGTTCGCGTGCCTATTGCTATATCACTGGAATTTGCAGAAGGTAGACAGCATATATAGACACGTACCACGTGCATGGTTAACGTGACGTATTAGGTGCTGGCTCTTTTTTTGATTCGATACGGGCAGCAAAGCAGGAATGTTTTACTACGACTCCTATTCATTTATAAAAGTTCATATATCAAGTAAGTCGTAGTGTAATGTATCTGTAGGTGTTCGCAATGGATGGTTTAGCTAAAGGTGAGAATTTATTTCTAAATTATACAGTGCGGGATAAGGCTCTATTACTGAAGATATACGGTTCTCTCTGCAAGAAGCGATAAGGCATCTGACATCAAAAACTCCTTTAACAGGACGGCAGACGAGGACAGGCTGTTCGGAGGGGTACCTCTTATGGTGACCCTCACTTCTGGCACCGGCCACAGAAAAAGGTGGACCGGTTACCGAGCCTGCCCCTTTGGATGATATCTTCACACACCCTGCACGGCTCCCCCTCCCGGTCGTAAACGTTCAGTTCCTGCGGAAAATAAGCTAGCCGTTCCTCCTCTGCGCAAAAATCCATTGTTGCACTTCCCACTGCAATGGAAGTGGCCAGCACTTCCTTGATCTTTTGCACCACGGTGTGGCACTGCGCCTCAGAAAGATCTGCGGCGATGGTGGTGGGGAGTATTCCACTCGCGAAAAGGGACTCCGCGGCGTAGATGTTTCCAACTCCCGCCACGACGGCGGCGTCCATTATAAATCTCTGGATGGCGACCCTCCTTCGTCTTGTGCGACCAAAGAGATAAGCGCCGGTAAATCCATCCGTCAGCGGTTCGGGACCAATGCATGCGAGGAGAGGATGCTGCAGCGGATTACTGGCAGTCCAGTGCACACGTCCAAAGAGCCGCACGTCATTCAGGCGCAGCTTCATCCCAGAGCTGAGGAGGATGTCGACATGGTCGTGCTTTCCAGGCGTGCGGTCGCCATTGACGAGACGCAGGTGCCCTGTCATGCCGAGATGCAGGAGCAGCGCCCCCCTGGCAAAGCTGAAGACGAGATACTTGCCACGGCGCTCCAGCGCCAATACAGACTCCCCCGCCAGGGTGTCACTGAGGTCGGGTGGAACAAAGGACCGAAGCTTCGGGCTGTGGATGGATATCTCCTGGATGGCGTTGCCGACTACGTGATGGCGGATGCCGAGACGGGTAACCTCTACCTCGGGCAATTCGGGCATAATAAAACCTCTCGCGTGCGGGTATGATTGCGGCTCCATATTGTCACAAATGCGGGAGGTTTGCCAATAAGCTTCACTGCGCGTGTAGGTGCGGTAGGGCTGGGTGAGTGTTTCGAGGGAATGGGAGGTGGGAGAAAGGGGATGACCATTCTCCCACCTCAAGCGAGGGCTCACGGGGAGACAACTGTCGTTTCAACTGGAGAAAGGTGCGGCGACATGTCTTCCAGGGTGAAGAATGCACCGACACAGATCGCTACAACCAATGCGAGCATGATGGCATATTCCCAAATCATGCTTCCTCTCTTTTCTTCCTGAGCCGAATGAGCTTGCATAGTTTTCATGGCGACCTCCAGTTCCCATTCATGTTACATCCGCTCCCTACACCAAGCTTTCTTCCAGTCGTACCTGGCCCCGATCTAGCGTGGCGAAAGATGTCGGCATCTTTCATAGTTACCTCCGTGATGTTGGATTTGACGACATCACCAGACATCCAGCCTGATCTTCCTGTAACTGCCGTTCGCGTATTTTTTGGGGTGAAAATCAGATAGTACTACCTCGTCACGCAACGATTGTTCCAAGGCTAATTTATGAAAATTACTTGTCATTCTGCCTGTACTGTAGCCCAAATGCCTAGCTACCTGTGCAGCAGGCGCACACGGGATGGGCGCGCCTGGATTGGGCGCGGGAGCTCAATAGGTTGCAATGCCATGAGAGTATGAGGACGTTTATGAGCTAGGACATGAGAGAACTGTGAATGAACGGCTCCGTGCTGGAATAGACAGCTATGAGTGCAGCGAGTAAACTTTTAAAAGTTGAGTTGGAAGAATTCTTCTTGCCAAATGACAGTCACAATGAGTATAAATAAGTTATCGTCGATTAATGTTTATGTGAAATCCCTTGCTGAGGGGCTCGAAAATGCGATAACTGAGTATTTATCTGTCCTGATCTGCCGACTCTGTCAGGAGCGTTACCAAGGGGGGGCATATGGAGCCAAAGACGATACAAAAGATGCATATATCGCGCGACACGCTTTGCGCCATTCTTGAGAGGCTACCTGTTGCAGCGTTTTTCCAGGACGGCGACGTTGTGCATCTCAATAGCGCTGCAGAGGAACTGACCGGGTACGGCAGCACCGAGATTGGTTACGACAAGGAGTGGTTCAACACTCTCTACCGCAAGAGCATGGAACGCTGCCGCGATGGTGGGAGCCGCTCCCCGCACCGGGAGGTCCTGGTGCGGAAAGATGGATCAGTGAGGCTCGTCGATTGCCTTGCTGGCGACGACGGCATTTTGCTCCTGCACGATGTCACCTGCCACAAAAGCCCCCCCTCTCCTTCTTTCCAACCCGACGGTGTCGAACATCCGAAAACAGTTCCGGTTACCCTTCTCGATCTCGTGGCCATCGTTTCACTCGATGGCCGCGTGAGGGAGATGCACGGTGCCTGGGAGGAGATGCTCGGCTATCAAAAGGAAGAGCTCCTCGATCGCTCCTTCACCGAATTCGTACATCCTGACGACCTCGAATCTGCCGTGCACTCTTTCGAGGCCCTCCTCAAGGACGTGCCCGTCCTCAATGTATCCATCCGTGCTCGCTGCAAGGACAACAGCTACCGGTGGCTGGAGTGCAAGGCGCTCCCCCCGGACCACCAGGGATTGATCTACGCCAACTTCAAGGACATAACCACCCAAAAAGAGCTGGAGCAGACCTTGCGCCACCGGGAGCGGCTCTTCCGAGGTCTCTTCCACAACGCCCCTGTCGGGATCTATCAATCCGACGCCGACGGAAAGCATTTCATCGCGAACCAGCGCTGGTACGAGTATGCCGGTGTTTCGGCAGAAGCAATTTCACCGCGCGGGTCTGATTTCTCTGCAAGTGAAAGGGATCGCGAGCGCATCTCTTCCATGTGGAAAAAAGCGCTCGAGTCAGGGAAGGAATGGTCCTCCGAATACAGCTACCGCACTGCGAACGGGCGGCGTGTGTGGGTGCATGGAACTGCGCTGCAGCTGCTGGACGAAAAGGGCGAAATCATAGGGTACCTTGGGTGCAACGTCGACATCACCGAAAGGAAGTTGGCTGAGGAGGCGCTCCGAAAGAGCGAACACCGGTTCCGGCTGGCAATGGAAGCGACAAATGACGGTCTGTGGGACATCGACCTGGAGACGAAGCGCGCCTACTACAGCCCGGGGTGTTATCGCATGCTCGGCTACGATCCGGTAAAGGACAAGAGGTCGGACGAGGAGTGGCTCGAACTGGTGCACGCGGAAGATCTCCCCCGGACGGTGGAGGCTTACCGGAAGTGCGCCGAGAACAGGACGGCGGGGTTCGAGGTGGAGTCCCGGATGCGCTCCAAGGATGGGACCTGGAAATGGATCCTCAGTCGCGGAAAAGCCGTCGCTCCCGACCTGAGCGACCGCCCTCCCCGGATCGTCGGAACCTTTGTCGATATCAGCGACCGGAAGATGATGGAAGAGATGCTCCGCAAGGAGCACGAGCTCTTGAACCTCATCACCGAGACCAGTCCCGTCGGCATCCTCTTCATCGAGAGGAGCGGCAGGATCCCCTTCGTCAATCCCCGCATGGAAGAGATCACCGGCTTCACCAGAGAAGAGCTGAAGGCGCGCGGCCACGCCATCATGCTGGAGCGCCTTTCCTCGCCGGAACGGGACGCTCTCAATCCTGAGCAGATTCCTTCGCAACGCGCCATCGCCACCGGGGGCTCCCAGCGAGACGTCTGCCTCACCTTCCGGCGGAAAGACGGCCGCCATATTCTCCTTTCCATAAACTCCGCCCCCTTTCTCGATGCCGACGGCGAGATCGGCGGCGTAGTGGAAACTATCGAGGACGTAACAGAGCGGAAGGAAGCTGAACAGGAGACGCGACGCCTGAACGAAGAACTGGATCTGAGGGTGATGGAGAGGACAACGCAGCTGAACCTCGCCAAAAGGGAAATGGAGTCCTTCAGCTATTCCGTCTCCCACGACCTGCGTGCGCCGCTGCGCCACATAAACAGCTACTGCACGATACTGGAGGAGGACTTCGCCGACGCCCTGCCACTGCAGGCGCACCACTATCTGGACCGCATCTGCGCCGCCAGCACCAGAATGGGAAAACTGATAGACGACCTCTTGAAGCTCTCCAGGATCAACCGCGCCGAAATGAAGCTCGGCCCCTTCAAGATCAGCAAGATCGCGCAGGAGGTGGCGGCCATTCTGCGTGAGGAGTACGCCGGGCGCGACGTGCAGTTCGAGATTGCGGATGGACTTGTGGCGAAAGGGGACCGCTTCCTGGTTCGCCAGGTGCTGGAGAACCTGATGGAAAATGCCATGAAGTACACCTCGAAGCACGCCACCGCGCGCATCGAGTTCGGCAGGACCATGATCGACGGGAAGCAGGCCTTTTATGTGAAGGATGACGGCGCCGGGTTCGACATGGCGTACGCGGACAAACTCTTCCAGCCCTTCCAGAGGCTCCACGGCTCCGAATTCGAGGGAACCGGTATAGGACTCGCTACGGTGAAGCGGATTGTCGAGCGGCACGGCGGGCGGGTGTGGGCATACGGCGCGGTAGACGAAGGAGCAGCCTTCTACTTCACCCTCTCAGGCCCCGGACGCGGCGTAGCGAGTGGCGAACGGCATGGCGAGGGGATGGCTGCATGAAACGACTCACCCCCTGACGTTCCGAACGGCAGGGGGTGGAGATTGAGGCGACAAAAGCTGGGGACAAACCTATTTACTTCCCGACCTTCGCCGTAAGTGCCTGCACCAGTGGAATCACATCCGCTACCACAAGGACGTCTGCTATCTCACCGATCGGGGCTTCCTTGTCCTTGTTGATGGCCACCACAAACCCGGACCGCTTCATCCCCGCCAGATGCTGGATCGCTCCAGAAATGCCGCAGGCGATGTACAGCTTCGGGCTCACCGACTGCCCCGTTGTCCCGACTTGCCGGCTGTGATCGACCCAGCCAGCGTCCACCACGGGGCGGCTGGCAGCCAGCTCACCGCCGAGGGCCCGCGCCAGAGCCGCGATCACCTCCACATTTTCCTGTTTCCCGATGCCGCGCCCAGCGCTCACGATGATGTCGGCCCGTCCCAGGTCCACCGTCTTCGCCTCTGCCGGCTGGTACCCCGCAAAGGCCACCCGCGTCTCCCCACTCCCCTCCAGCGGAATTACGGAAGGGGTTTCGTCAGTCACGATCGCAGAAAAGGCTCCGAGCTGAATGGTGATCACTCCACGGGAGCCGCTCGTTTTCACCGCCCGGCGCATCTTCCCATTGCACGCGCCCGTTTCGAAGCCGTCTTCGGTGATGGCGACGACCTCAGAGACCTGGCCGCACTTCAGTCGCGCCGCCACCCGCGGCGCCAGATCCCAGCCGTACGAGGTGTGGAGGAAGACGATGTAATCGGGATCTTCCTTTTCGACCGCAGTCAGCACAAGCTGACGGTGCAGGTCCGGATTGTATTCACCGTATCTCTCGGCGTCCGCGAGGTACACCTTCCCGCCGAAAGGAGGCGCAGCGGCAGGATCGCCCACCAGCACCATGGCACTTTCCGCCCCGAGCTTCGCTGCAAAGCCGGCGAGCTCATAGGTCGCCTCGAAAAGCTTCCCTTCCCTTTGTTCTGCTACAAGTAGCGCCTTCATGCCATTGCCTCCCACCTTTCCGCACCTACCGCACCACGGAGGTTTTTTCCTTCAAGACCGAATAAAGCTTCGTCGCGAGGTCCCCCGCCTCCCCTTCAAGGATCATCCCGGCTCCCTTCTTGGCAGGAGGATAAAAGCTCACGGTTTGAGCCAGGGGGGCTTCCGTGGAGAGATCCGCCACAGGGATGACATCGAGCTCCTTCTTCTTCGCCTTCATGATGTTGGGAAGTGTCGGATAGCGCGGCACGTTGAGCCCCAGCTGGCAGGTCACCAGCGCCGGGAGGGGAAGCTTCACGATCCCTTTTGTCCCCCCTTCAAGCTCACGACGCGCGGTGACGACTCCATCGGCGTATTCGAAGCCGACGAGAGTCGTGGTGCAGGCATAATCGATAAGCTCCGCGACGGTCACCCCCACCTGCGCCGAGCCCCGATCCTGAGACTGGACACCGGTAAAGATGATGTCGAAGCCCTTCCCTTTCGCGAAGGCGGCTATGATGGACGCCACCTGCCACGGGTCCTTCAGGTGTACCTCGGGATCCTTCACGTGAACGCCGCGGTCGCACCCCATCGCCAAAGCCTTCTTGATCGCCTCCACGACCCGGTCGGGCCCGATGGAGAGTACCGTGACGTCGGCCGAGTCCCCCACCTGCTCCTTCAGCCGGATAGCCTGCTCCACCGCGTACTCGTCGAACTCGTTCATGCGGTAGGCAAGATCCGTCTCCGAGTACCAGACACCATTCTTGTCCGGAATAAAGCGCGACTCCATATCCGGCACCTGCTTCACGCACACCAAAATCTTCATGGCCCCTCCCCTGCTATTACCACTCGTCCTCTCGTCACGCCTTTGGCGGCGTCGCCGGCGGGGTTGGCGTGCCCAGCCGGCTCGCCACTATTTCCGCCAGGTCTTTCACCACGATCTTCCCTTCAAACCCGCCGGTCTTGATGCCGTCCTCGAAGGTGCTGAGGCAATAGGGACAGTTCGATACCAGCATCGGCGCCCCCGTCCCGTGCGCCATCCCCACCCTCTTCTCGTTTATCCTCGTCCCCACCCGCTCCTCGGCAAGGATCCTGCCGCCGCCAGAGCCGCAGCAGAAGCTTTCGTAACGGGAAGCACCCATCTCGCGGATCCCGCCGCCGCACGCCTTCAGGAGCTCCCGCGGCTCATCGATGATATCCATGTACCTGCCGACGTAGCAGGAGTCGTGGTAGGTGAGGTCAAACGCCTCCGGGCGCAGGGTGAGCCGCCTGTCGCGCAGGAGCGTGTGCATGAAGCGGGAGTAGTGCTCCACCTCGACCTCTTTCTCCAGCCCCAGATCCCGGTAGTCGCGCCTGAGGGTATTGAAGCAATGCGGACAGGTGGTGACGATCTTCTTCACGCCGTACCCCTGAAAGAGCTCGATGTTCTCCCTGGCGAGCATCTGGTAGAGGTACTCGTTGCCGAGCCTTCGCACCGGGTCGCCGCAACACTTCTCCTCCTTGCCGAGAATCCCCACGCGCACCCCTGCCGCATTGCAGATGCGCAGGAAGTTCTTCGCGACCTCCTTGTTGCGCCTGTCAAAGGACGCAAAGCACCCGGCAAAGTACAGAATGTCGACGTCCCTCTCTTCCGCCATTACCTTTACATCGAGCCCCTGCGCCCAGTCGCCGCGGGAGGCGTAGGCGAGCCCGAAGGGGTTGCCGTTCACCTCCAGGTGCCCCACAGCGCTGCGCACCTCCTCGCCGGGGAAGGCCCCCTCCATGAGGGCGAGCTCCCGCCTCATCTCCATGATGATATTCACATGCTCGATCCCCGCCGGACATATCTCCTGGCAGGCGCGGCAGGTGGTGCACTCCCAGAGCACCTCTTCCGTCACCCTGCGCACCATGTCCCCTTGCGGATCGTTGAACGCCATCTCCCCCACCTGCCGGACCACCTGCATCGGAGTGAGCGGCTTATCCGTGTTGTAGGCGGGGCAGCGGTCCTGGCACCTCTTGCAGACCGTACAGGCATCGGAGTCGTAGATGTACTTCCACGGAAGGTCGGGGACCTTCAGCGCGCCGTACTGATCGACCGTTTCGTCCTCCAGGTTCGGCGTCACAATCGTTCCTTTCGGCGTGAGATCGCTGAAGAAATAGTTCACGGAGGTGGTGAAGAGATGCCGCAGCTTTGTGAGCGGGATCGCGGCGATAAAGGTCATGGAGAGGAAGAAGTGAACCCACCAGAGGACCTTGTGCGCGAAGGCCAGGGAGCGGGGAGCTATGCCGACAAAGGCATAGCCGGCCAGGAGCCCCACAGGTGAAAAGCGCGCGAGATCCGGGTTCACCCCGATCTCGGTAACAGCCATCCTCAAAGCCTCCACGATGAATCCGGTGATCAGTATGGAGAAAATGAGCGCGTGCATGAAGTAGTCGTCCCACACCGTGTCGAGCCCGTGCGGTTTCACCACGAAGCGCCGCACCAGCAGTCCCCCCAGCATGAGGATCGCTAATCCACCGGCGATGTCGAGGGTGAGGGAATAGATCTCGTAAAAGGTTCCCCTCAGAAAGCGGAGCCCGAACAAGGGCTGGCTGAAGTCCACCTGGATCATGATGAGGAGTGTGCCGATGAAGAGGAGGAAGAACCCCCAGAAGAAGAAGGCGTGGAGGCTGCCGGGGCCGGGGACGCGCAGCACCTGGAGTTGCGTGAAGACGTTCTTGAGGAATATGGAGATGCGCCTGGGGATCTGGTCCCGGCGGTGGAGAGGCTTGCCGAGCTTGTAGACCTGCACCCTTCGGTAGAAGCCAAAGACGACGGCGGCGAAGGTGAGCGCGGTGAAAAAGTACATAGGCAGCAGCACGCCCAGGCCGACGTTCCAGTAGATCTGTCTAGACGCTTCCATAGCCACCTCGAATCACTCAGAACACTTTGGAAATGTTGCACATGTAGGCCGGAATAAGCGAAGCGTTTCCGGCGTTCGCGCTGCCGTCAGCTGAGTGATGCCGGGAACGCCTGCGGCTTATCCCGGCCTACATTTCACAATGAGCTAAAAGATATATTTCTCCGCTGCGCTTGCCGCGGCGGCGAGTTCGCGTTTGGCCGACAGGAGCCCGCTGGCGTCGTACTTGGTAAATCGCCTGATCCCGCTCAGGAGAATCGTGAGGGTGTCCCCCTCCTCCGCATAATAGGCAGCCTTGCGTGCTGCGGTGGCGCACCGCTCCGCCGCGGTAAATGCAAAGGACTTCACAGCGGCCGAGACCGCTCCCTTTTTCCCCTCGCTCGCCGCGGCAAGCATCTTCTCCGCGCGCAGCACTGCACTTTCCAGGGCAAAGACGTTGATGGCGATGTCGGCAAGGGCCAAAAGAAGCTCCTGCTCCTCCTTTATCTTTAACAGAAATTTCTGGGCAGCCGCGCCCGCCACCACCAAAAATGCCTTTTTCAGGTTCGCCAGGAGCGCCTTTTCCCGGGCAAAGGGAAGGGATTCGTCTGTCTCCTCAAAGGAAGGGGTGGAGAGAGCCTCAAATGCCTTCATCGCTTCCCGCGAAAGGGGCAGTTCCCCCTTCATGCTCCGCGCGAGCATTATCCCCGGGATCAGGAGCCGGTTGATCTCGTTGGTCCCCTCAAAGATCCGGTTTATCCGTTCGTCGCGGTAGTAGCGCTCCGCCGGGTACTCCTGAATGAAGCCGTACCCCCCGAAGATCTGCACGACCTCGTCCGCGGTGTGCGCCAGGACCTCGCTGCAAAATACCTTTGCGACGGCGCACTCCACCGCATACTCCTCCACCCCGCGCTGGTACGCGACGTAGTAGTCAGCGGTTTCCTTCGGGATCGTGGCGAGGCGGTCGTCGATGAGCCCGGCGAGGCGGTAGACGAGCGATTCCGCGGCGAAGATTTCCGCGGTGAGGTCGGCGATCTTCTCCCTGATCGCACCAAAGGAGGCGATCGGCTGGTCAAACTGCTTGCGCAGGTTCGCGTAGCGCAGCGCCTCTGCCAGCGCATTTTTCGCGGCGCCGGTGACCGCTGCGCCGAGCTTGAAGCGCCCGACGTTCAGGACGTTGAAGGCGATCTTGTGCCCCTTCCCTATCTCTCCCAGGAGGTTTTCCACCGGCACCCGCGCATTTTCCAGGATGACCTGCGTGGTGGAGGTCCCCTTGATCCCGAGCTTCTTTTCCTCCGGCCCGACCGAAAGCCCTTCCGTGTCGCGCTCCACCAGAAAAGCGGTGAAATGCTCCCGGTCCACCTTGGCAAAAATGGTGAAGAGGTTCGCGATGCTCCCGTTGGTGGTGAACTGCTTCGTACCGTTCAGGAGGTAATACTTCCCGTCTTCCGAAAGGGTGGCGCTGGCCTTCGCACTCAGGGCGTCACTCCCGGAGCCGGGCTCGGTGAGGCAGTAGGCGGCGATCCACTCGCCGCTCATGAGCTTGTGCAGGTAGCGGTCCTTCTGCTGATCTGTGCCGTAATACACGAGCGGGAGGGTCCCTATCCCGGTGTGCGCGGCGTAGACGACGGAAAAGGAGCCACTGGCGGCAAACTTCTCCGCAACCAGCATGCTGGTGGCCTTGTCCAGCTCCAGCCCGCCGTACTCCTCCGGCGCATCGATCATCAGGAGGCCGAGCTCCCCGCAGCGCTTCATCAGGTGCACCACGTGCTCGAAATTCTGGTGCTCTATCTCTTCCCGCAGCGGCACCGCTTCGTTGCGGACGAACTCCTCCGTGGTCTGGGCGATCTGGCGCTGCTCGTCGGTGAAGTCCTCCGGAGTGAAGACCTCATCCTTCGCAGCCTCGGCTATCAGATACTCCGCACCTTTGAAGATTCTTCCTGGCATACGGCACCTCGACCTGGCTCACCTACCCCCTACATCTTCTCAAAAATCCCGGCCGCCCCCATCCCCCCCCCGACGCACATGGTGACGCAGCCGTAGCGCACATCTCGGCGCAGCATCTCGTGCAGGAGGGTTGCCGTCAGTTTGGCGCCTGTGCAACCGAGCGGGTGCCCCAGTGCGATCGCGCCGCCGTTCACGTTGAGCCGCGAGAGGTCGAGCCCCAGCGTGCGCGTGCAGGCGAGCGTCTGCGCGGCAAAGGCCTCGTTGAACTCTATGAGCCCGATATCGTCCATCGTGAGGCCGGCGAGCTTCAGGGCGGCGGGTACCGCTTCTATGGGGCCGGTACCCATGACCTCAGGCGCCACACCCTTCACGGCGTAGGCCAGGAAGCGTGCCAGCGGCTTCTGGCCAGTCCGCTCCAGGAACTCTTCGGAGACGACCAGAGTTGCCGCGGCGCCGTCAGTCATCTGTGAGGAATTTCCTGCGGTAATGGAGCCGGTGGACTTGAAGGCCGGCTTCAGTTTCGCCAAGGAGGCTGCATTGGTATCGCCTCGGACCCCGTCATCCGCCGTCACGACTTCCTTCACGCAGCGCATCTTGCCGTCGACCATGGAGCAGCTCTGCGCTTCGACAGGTATGATCTCCGCCTCGAACCTCCCCTCCCTTACCGCCGCGGCGGCCTTTGCATGACTGGAGGCGGCGAATTCATCCTGGTCCCCGCGGGAGACGTCGTAGCGCTGCGCGAGGAGCTCTCCTGTGATCCCCATGGCGGCGTACGTCTCCGGGTATCCGGCGACGAGGCCGGGATTGGCGCTGAACTTGTTCCCTCCCATGGGGATGAGGCTCATGCTCTCGGTGCCTCCGGCGATGATGCAGTCGGCAAAGCCAGCCATGATCCGTTCCGCCGCCGAGGCGATCGTCTGCAGCCCCGAGGAGCAGAAGCGGTTCACCGTCTGCGCCGGCACCTGGTAAGGCACCCCCGCCTTCAGAGCCGCGACGCGTGCCACATTCATCCCCTGCTCCCCTTCCGGGAAGGCGCACCCGATGATGATGTCGTCGATCTTTGAGGGATCTATCCCCGTCCTTTCTATGAGACCCGCGATCACAGAAGCGGCAAGGTCGTCGGGGCGCACGTCCTTCAGTTTCCCCTTCCGCGCCTTCGTTCCCGGTGTACGGAATGATGCCAGGATGTATGCCTTTTTCATCGCTATCTCCAAACGGGCCCCCGCAGGAGGAAAGGGGACAGTCCCCTCAGTTCCTCAGCGCCTTCCCCTTTTTCAGCATGTGCTGGATCCGCTCCAGCGTCTTTTTCTGCCCGCATAGTTTGAGGAAAGCCTCCCGCTCGAGCTCCAGCAGGTATTCCTCCGTAATCCGCGTCCCCCCCGGCACATCCCCCCCGGTTATGACATCCGCAATCGTCGCGGCGAGATAGTGGTCGTACTCGGAGATGTAGCCGCCCTGCTCCAGGTTCCACAACTGCACCTTCATGCTCGCCGCAACGCTCCGACCCGGCGCCTTCAGATCAGTCTCCGGCGCCCCCGGACGGTAATTCGCCGCGAGCGCAAGCGCCTTCAGCTTCGCGTCGTGGATCAGCCGGTCCATTCCCATGGTCACGGTGTCGCCGTGGCGCAGATATCCGAGCCCGTAAAGCTCGGCGGCGGAGGTACTCACCTTCGCCATCCCGATTTGCTGGAAGTGCTTGAATATGAATGGCGCCACGTCGGCCTCATTCTCCTCCGCAAGCTTCATCGCTCGAAGCGCCATCTCCTTTGTGCCGCCGCCGGCAGGCAAAAGCCCCACCCCGATCTCCACCAGCCCCATGTAAGTCTCCGCATAGGCGTTTATGGCGTCGGCATGGAGGCACGTTTCGCAGGCGCCGCCGAGCGCGAGGTTGTGGGGAGCCGCCACCACCGGGATCTTGCTGTACTTCAGCGCCATCATCCCCTTCTGGAATGACTTTACCGTCAGGGCAATCTCGTCGTAGTCCCCCTCGGCGATCGCCGTCGCCAGGAGCATGAGATTCGCACCTGCCGAGAAGAGAGTGCCCTGGTTCCCGACCACCAGTCCCGCACCGTCCCGCTCGGCGCGCTGTACCGCCTTGTGCATCATGGAGAGGATGTCCGGGCCGATGGTGTTCATCTTCGAGTGGAACTCGAGGCAGAAGATCCCGTCTCCGAGGTCGACGATCGAGGCGCCGCTGCTCCTTTCGATTTCTCCGCCGCTTCTTTTCAAGACCGTCAGGCTCACCCTTTCCGGAGTCGTCGGCACGGGGCGGAAATCACCATCGGGAATGGAGTAGTAGCTGTCCGCGGCTCCTTCGCGGCGATAGAAGCGCTCCACCTTTTTCAGAAGCTCGGGAACCCCCGCTCCATCGACCTCTGCGCGCTTCACAAAGGCGGGCACCCCCAGGGCATCGAGGATCTCGAACGGTCCCAGCTCCCAGTTGTACCCCCATTTCATGGCGTTATCGATGTTCACCACGTCATCGGCGATCTCGGGGATCCTCTTCACCGCGTAGATCAGCGTGTCGCGCAGCACCCGCCAGGCGAAGAGGGAAGCGTTGTCTCCGCCTGAGATGAGAGTTCTGAGCCGCTCCGCGGGATCGTCTATCCCCTTCGCCGCCTGCACCGATGGAAAGGTTGGTGCAGCCGATTCCCTGTACGACCCGCTCCGGTAGTCGTAGAAGTACCGCACCGTCTTCCCTTCCCGCTCTTCCTTGCAGTAGTACCCCTTCCCCACCTTCTTCCCCAGAAGCCCTTCCTGCACCATGTGAGCAGCATGCTCCGGCACACGGAAAACCTCGCGCTCGTCGTCCGTTACCAGCGAGCGGAAGGCGTTTTCCGTCACATGAAGCACCGTGTCCAGCCCCACCAGGTCCCACAGGGCAAAGGTCGCCGTTTTGGGGCGAGCCATGGGGACGCCCGTTATGGCGTCCACCTCCTCCACCGTGAGCCCCGTTTCCAGCATGTGCTTCATGGTGATCGCTCCGGCATAGGTGCCGATGCGGTTGGCGATGAAGTTCGGCGTGTCCTTCGCAAAGACGACCCCCTTCCCGACCCGCTTTTGAAGGAAATGGGCCATGAAAGAGACCACCTCTGGGTCCGTCTCCCTGCACGGCACAATCTCCAGAAGCCGCATGTAGCGCGGAGGGTTGAAAAAGTGGGTAACCAGGAAGCGCCGCCTCACCGGCTCGGGAAGTGCGGCGGCCATATCGTTCACCGACAGTCCGCTGGTGTTGCTCGACAGGATGGCGCTGTCTTTGAGGTGAGGCACAACCTTTCCCTGAAAAAGCGCCGTCTTCACCGCCATGTTTTCCACCACCGCCTCGATGATCCAGTCGCAGGTGCCGAGCTTCCCCGCATCATCCTCGAAGTTGCCGATCTCGATGTTCTTGGCATACGCGGGGAGAAAGAGAGGGGCGGGCTTTGCCGACTTCAGCTTCTCCACAGCGGTCGCGGCGATGTGGTTTCGCACCGCGGGGTCGTGAGTCGTGAGGCCGTGCTTTTTCTCCAATGCGTCAGGCTCGTGCGGCAGGACATCGAGGAGGAGCACCTGGAGCCCGGCATTGGCAAGATGCGCAGCTATGCCCGCCCCCATGACACCGGCTCCCAGGACTGCGACCTTCTCTATCCTCTGCATCGGATGCCTCCGCTTGGCGTCCCCCCCTTGGCGAGGAGGGAGATGTTGAGCTAGTTCACATTCTCGTTGTACATCCGCTCGATCTTGCTGCGGTACTTCTCGCTGATGACCTTTCGCTTCAGCTTCAGGGTTGCGGTGAGCTCGCCGTCCTCGATGGAGAAATCGCGCGGCAGGAG
Source organism: Geomonas sp. RF6 (assembly GCF_021044625.1). NCBI lineage: Bacteria > Pseudomonadati > Thermodesulfobacteriota > Desulfuromonadia > Geobacterales > Geobacteraceae > Geomonas > Geomonas sp. RF6. The sequence continues at coordinate 4,531,518 of NZ_CP087999.1, forward strand.
GACGAATTTCTTCACCCTCTCGTACTGCGCGAGGTTGGCGTTCACCCCTTCCACCCGCTCGGCGAAAAGGGCCCTCACCTGCTCGTTCATCACCAGGTCCTCGAGGTCGTAGTAGTGGATCTTCTTCTCCTTCGCGAACTCGAGGAGACGCTCCACGCGCGGCACGATAAGCGCGGAGACGAACGGCTTCCTGTCGCCGTGCACGTATGCCTGCGAGATGTACTTGTCGAGCTTCAGGGCGTTCTCGATCGGCTGCGGCGGAATGTTCTTTCCCCCCGAGGTGATGATGATCTCCTTCTTGCGGTCGGTGATGTAGAGAAAATCCCCGTCGAGGCGCCCGATGTCTCCGGTGCGGAACCACTCGCCGTCGATCGCCTCCGCGGTCGCCTCCGGCTCGTTGTAGTAGCCGTGCATGACTTGCGGCCCCCTGACCAGGATCTCACCGTCCTCCTCGATGCGAAAGTGGGTCTCCTCCAGCGCCGTCCCGACCGATCCGAAGGCGAGCCTCTGGAAGTTGTTGATGCTCACGACGGGGCTCGTCTCGGTGAGCCCGTACCCCTCGAAGATGGGGAGTCCGATGATCCAGAAGAACTCGTTGATCGTCTTTTCGAGCGGCGCACCGCCGCTGCAGCAAAACCGGAGGTTGCCGCCGAAGCGTCCCTTGAACTTTCTGAAGATGATAAGGTCCGCGAGCCGGTATTGGACCCTCAGGAGAAACGGAGGCTTTATCTTTTGCAGGTAACGCTCGCTTATGTAGCGCTGGCCGATGCCGAGGGCAACGTCGAAGAAGTGCTGTTTCCACAGGGGGAGTTCGTGGACCGTGTCGATGATGCGGGAATAGATTTTCTCCAGGAGGCGCGGAACAGTCATCATCACCGTCGGCCGTACTTCCATCAGGTTCTCCGGCAGCTTCTCGATGCTGTCGGCAAAGGCGAGTATGCTCCCGAGCATTACGCACAGGTAGTATCCAGCGGTGCGCTCGAAGATATGACTCAACGGAAGAAAGCTCAGGAACGTCTCCTGGTCCGTGATGCTCCCGATTTTTTTGGCGCTGTACCATGCGTCGAACATGATGTTGCCATGGGTGAGCATCACCCCCTTCGGCGTCCCGGTGGTACCGGAGGTGTAGATGAGAGTAAGAAGGTCATCCGGCGACAGCGTCTCGATGAGCGCCTCCAACTCGGCCCTCTCCTCCTGCAAAATAGGCTCGTCTATCTCCGAAAGCTGATAAAAGCTCGTCAACGGGAGCCTCTCTTCCCCGAGAAAACGCTCGAAGGAGACCACGAGGCGCACCTGCGGGATCTGGTCCCGGATCTTCAACAGCTTGCTGTACTGGAACTTCCCGGAGACAAAGACGACTTTTGAGTTCGAGTGGTTCAGGTGGTATTCGATCTGGTGCGGCGTGTTGGTGGCGTAAATCGGGACGGTTACCCCCCCGGCGCACAATATCCCCATGTCCGCGATCACCCACCCGACCCGGTTCTCGGACAGTATCGCCACCCGGTCACCCGGCGCCACACCGACCTTGCGCAGGCCGCGCGCCGCCATAAGCGCCCTGTCGTAGAAGGCGGCATACGACAGCGTGACGTACTCTCCCTGCTTGCGGTACTTCAGGGCAGGCTTCTGGGCATACTTTTCCGCCTGCTTGCGCAACGCGTCAGGAAGAGATTTGAAAGGGATGCGTTCCATGAGAAGCCCGATGGTGGCGACAGTGGAATGTGGGAAATCAGTGTGAGCCGGCGGCGGATTTCCCCTGTCAAACGGCGGAGTTGCCGCGACGGCGATACTTACACGATACTCCTTTGCGCATCATTGCACCAGAGCGGGACGGAGCGTGGGCGGCGTCCGGAATATCAGCTTCGTGCGTCGCCCCCTTCCCGGAAATTTCTCGCCCAAGTGTAACACAAAAAGCCGTAGCGGCAGGATTGGCGCGCCTTTTGCCCGTGTTTGGACATCGCTGGATATATTCGATCCAGGTGTGGTAACATGCGGAAGATTTTTTGCGCTACACACGACGCCGCAACATCTGGCCATACCGCATGACGGACCTGATCGAGCAGACATCATGGATAAACCGAGGTGTCCAACCAATGGGAGCGTTTATTGATGGGGAAATGGATAAAGAGTGCAGCAATAGCCGTAGCAGCAGTCCTTCTTGCAACCGCAGCCGCCAAGGCAGATACACTCTGTTTCGATGAAGCAGGTAGCCTATACAGCATCAGTCCTCAGATACTTCGAGCCATCGCCAAAGTCGAATCGAACTACAACCCCGCAGCGATCAATAAGAACACCAACGGCACCTTTGACTACGGTGTGATGCAGATCAACTCCATCTGGGCCCCCACCCTCGGCACCGAGCGCTGGAATTCCCTCGGCAATGCCTGCACAAACATCAAGACCGGCGCGATGATACTGTCGGGATGCGTGAAGAAGTACGGGTACAACTGGCAGGCCATCGGGTGCTACAACAGCCAGACACCGGGAAAGAGGGAGCGGTACGCCAGGCGGGTTTTCAAGCAGTTGCAGCGGATCCAAAAGGATGAGAAGGAAGGAAAAGTGACGCAGGTGGCGGCACTGAAGGAGTCTGCGGCCCCCCCACCCGCCGTGGAAGCGCTTTCCGGGAAGAAAGGAAAGGTAGAACTCGCCGCAGCGTCGACAGCGCCGGAGACGCAGGTGGTGGAACTGGACAGTTCCTCGGTATTTGAAGTCGATAGGGGCGGGCTGTAATTTTCATCGATGTGAAATGTAGGCCGGAATAAGCGGAGCGTTTCCGGCATTCCCGGCCGGCATCGATCGGCTGGTGCCGACGCCGGGAACGCCTGCGGCTTATCCCGGCCTACAAGTTATGCCGGCTTACCTTCCGGTGTCATCGATCGGCTGCCGGGGGAGCTACTTCCTGGAGACGAACCTGTTTCCCCGAACGTAAAAGCGCAGCAGGCGCTCCGCCCAGGGACCGGCGTAGTCGACGCCTACGCGCGGCGCCTCCACTATGGAGAACGCCTCTGCCTTCGGAGGGGGCGCCAGGAAAAGCTCGTCCCCCTGCAGGTCACAGCTGTTCAGCGACCTGTCTATAGCAAGGGCCTTGCAGAGAAGGCCCGGCCCCTGCGTCCGCGCCGCGATATTCGCCACCGGCTCCAGCGCCCGCAGGAGCACTGCGGAACCACTCCCCTCCTGGTCGGTAACGACGTTCAGGCAGCAGTAAATCCCGTAGATAAGGTAGATATAGGCGTGTCCGGGAGGGCCGAAGAGCACGCTGGTGCGCGCGGTGAGCCCCTTGCTGGAGTGGGCGGCGAGATCGTGCGGGCCGAGATAGGCTTCAGTCTCCACGATCTTCCCGATGCGGAGCACGCCGTCCACCGGGCGGCAAAGGTACTGGCCGAGCAGATCGCGCGCCACCGTCACCGCGTCCCGCTCATAAAAATGAGATGGAAGTTTTGGACTCATGTCTACCATGTAGGCCGGGATAAGCCGAAGGCGTTCCCGGCATTGAAGTTAGCAATACTCCCTACCCCACCTTCCCCCCGTTCCTCCTCATAAAGCCACTCCTTTTCCGGGTCGTCATTGACAGCAAATAATGGGCCATTAGAATGAGTTTGGACGCTTTAGCTCAATGATACCCGGGAGAGACCTCATGAAGCACGGCAAAAACCTATTCCTTATCCCCCTTTTGCTTCTTCTGATCGTCTCGCTGGCTGTGCCGGGACATGCGGCGGACGAGGGGTGGCAGGCGGTCGGAGTGCGCTACGGCTTTTCCATGACGGAAAAGGACGAATATTTCCACCAATACGAGGTGTACACGGAGTATGGCCTGCCGTGGCACTGGCGCGGTGCGAGCGGCTGGGGGGTCTCCACCAAGTTCAACCTCGCACTCGGCGCGCTATACGGCGGGCATACCACCAGTTTCGTCGGCTCATTCGGTCCGAGCCTTGCCTTCGACAGGAACGGGCGCGGATTCCAGTTCGAGATTGGCCCCGACTTCGCGGTGCTCGGTCGCGACAGGTTCGGGAAGCAAAACTTCGGGGGGCTCGGTCTCTTCCAGGGGCACGGAAGCGTCTCCTACATCTTCGACAACGGCCTAGGGATCAGCTACCGCGCCCAGCACACCTCCAACGGCGGCATGTACGGCCCCGGAAATCCCGGCTACGACCTGCACATGTTCGGGGTGAGCTGGCACTTTCTCTAGGTGACCTCCGCTTCGATGGCACAAAAGGCCTGCCGCGCTCCCTTCGGCAGGCGTTTTTGTGTCTGGAGCCCATTTTGAGCGGGGATTGCAGCCGGCAGCTTCTTTGGCGTATCATTAGAAACGCGGCCCGCACCTTCCGGGCCCCCGATAGCAAATGGAGGAAAGCCATGGCCCATCTCGCCATACTGGGAGCGATCGCCTCCCTTTTTATATGTGCAGGACTATTGAAGCCGGAGGCGCACGGGGCGACACCGTCTCCAGCGGCAACCCCATCAAGCGAAGGAACCATCGTCGCCCTCGGGGACAGCCTCACCGCAGGCTACGGTGTGAACAAGGAAGAGGCATACCCGGCACAGCTGGAGAAGCGTCTGCATAGCGCAGGGTACCGCTGGCATGTCATCAACGCCGGCATCAGCGGGGAAACAAGCACCGGGGCGCTGGCCCGCCTCGATTCCATCCTCAGGCTTCGCCCCGACATCGTAATCGTGGAGACCGGCGCCAACGACGGGCTGCGCGGCACCAACCCGCAAATCCTGAAGAAAAACCTGGAGCAGATCGTCCAGACCCTGAAGGAGAAGAAGATCACCGTTGTCCTCGCCGGCATGAAGATGTTCAGCTACCTCGGCAAGAACTACACGGAAGCCTTCTACTCGGTGTACAGCGACCTCGCCCGCCATCACGACCTCATCCTGGTCCCCTTCTTCCTGGAGGGGGTGGCAGGTCAGGTTGCCCTGAACCAGGGGGACCGGATCCATCCGTTGCCTCAGGGGTACCGGGTCGTCACCGACACCGTCTATCCCTACGTCGCCCAGGCCATCAAAAGGGCGAAGGTCGAGCACTGATTCCCCCGGCGATCTTTATAGCCACCGCGAATCGGCCTTCGCACCTGCAGGCGAAGGCCCCCCCCTTCCTCGCGGACCCCCGCCAGCTCTCCGTTTACAACGATTAGAATGGGCAAAGAGAGAGTGTCTTACCTTGCCATTTTTAGGATTTTCATGTAAAGTGTCGTGTTTAATCGGGCGGTATCTGCATAGCTTAGCCGAGATCCCCCTTCCAAATCAGCCAAGGGTATTTGGGGAAACCTGCCTCGGCCGGCCCAGCCCCTTGTGTCGCTTCGTCCCCTCTGGCATCGCACTTTCCCAAGATGTATACGCCGGCAACAGGAGATTCCCGTTTGAACCGTCTGTCTACCGACCCGATCGGTCTTCCTGCAACAAATGGTACAGTCGGCTGGTGGCGTCCAGCCGAGACCGCCACATCCGCTGCTGCACTCTCCCTGAAAGAAGCGCTGCGCCAGGTGCGCCACCCGCTCTACCTCGTGCAACAGGACGACGGCCTCGTCCCGCGCGTCGACGGCGCCGTTTTACTGGGCGGTAAAAGCGACGGCGGTGCGCCTGTCGCGGGATACGCACCCCCCTGCCCGATAGAGCAGCTCGGCGACCCCTCCTTCTGCAGGGATCTCGGGCTCGCTCTCCCCTACGTCGGCGGCTCCATGGCCAAGGGGATCGCTTCCGCAGCGATCGCCGAGGAGCTCGGTCGCGCCGGGATGCTCGGCTTCTTCGGTGCCGCGGGTCTTCCCCTCGAGCAGGTCGAGGCCACCGTGGACCGCCTCGCCGCCTCCCTCGGGGATCTTCCCTACGGTTTCAACCTGATTCATTCCCCCCACGACCCGGAGCTTGAGAAGGCCCTCGTGGAGATGTATATACGAAAGGGCGTGCGACTGATCGAGGCTTCAGCCTTTCTCGACCTTACCCTGCCGCTGGTGCGCTTCCGGGTGCATGGCATTTCCCGCCGCCCGGACGGCACGATCTGCACCCCCAATCGCATCATCGCCAAGGTCTCGCGAGAGGAGCTCGGAGCGAAATTCCTCGCCCCTCCGCCGCAGGCGCTTCTCCATGAACTGGTGCAAACCGGGATCATCACGGCAGAGCAGGCGCAGATGGCGGGAGAGATCCCCATGGCGCAGGATGTTACCGCAGAGGCGGACTCCGGCGGCCACACGGACAACCGCCCGGCGATGGCGCTCTTCCCGACAATCCTTTCGCTCGCGCAGCGCATGGAGGAGAAGCACCGCTACCGGCAGAAGCTGCGCGTCGGGCTCGGCGGCGGCATCTCCACGCCGGCCTCGGCCGCCGCAGCGTTTGCCATGGGCGCCGCCTACCTCATGACCGGCTCGGTAAACCAGGCCTGTGTTGAATCCGGCACCTCCGACACGGTGCGCCAGATGCTCGCCGAGACGCGCCAGGCAGATGTCACCATGGCCCCCGCCGCCGACATGTTCGAGATGGGGGTGACCGTACAGGTCCTGAAGCGCGGCACCATGTTCCCCATGCGCGCCGCGAAGCTCTACGAGATCTACCGCAGCTACCGCGGCATAGACGACATCCCCGCCGCCGAGCGGGAGAAGCTGGAAAAGACGCTCTTCCAGGCGTCGCTGGACAAGGTCTGGGACGATACCCGCGCGTTCTTCCTGAAGCGCGACCCGAGCCAGGCGGAGCGCGGCGACCGCGACCCGAAGCACCGCATGGCGCTCGTCTTCCGCTGGTACCTCGGCCAGGCCGCCCACTGGGCAAAAGACGGCGTCCCCGGCCGCCGCATCGACTACCAGGTCTGGTGCGGCCCCGCCATGGGCGCCTTCAACGAGTGGGTCGCCGGTTCCTTCATGGAGCCCGCCGCCGGACGCCACGTCGTTCCGGTGGCGCTGAACATCCTGCACGGCGCCGCCACCATTACCCGCGCAAACATCCTGCGCTGCCAGGGGGTCCCCGTCGACCCCGAGGCACTCAAGCTGGAACCGCTCGAACTCGCACGAATCAAGGAGTACCTTGGGTGAAAAAAACCGACGCAAACCGCCCTTCCGGCACACCCTCCGCCCCGCTCGCCATCATCGGCATCGGCTGCCTCTTTCCCCAGGCCGAGAGCAAGGAGGCGTACTGGGCCAATATAACCGACGGCGTTGACGCCATCAGCGAAATCCCGCAGACCCACTGGCAGCTAAAGGACTACTTCAGCAAGGACCAGAAAAGCCCCGACCGCACCTACGGACACCGCGGCGGCTTCCTCTCGCCGGTCGATTTCAACCCGATGGAGTTCAACATCCCGCCGAACGTGCTGGAGGCGATCGACTCCTCGCAGCTCCTCGGCCTCGTGGCCGCCGGGCAGGCGCTGAAGGACGCGGGATACGGCCCGGAGCGGAGCTACGACAAGAGCCGCGCCAGCGTCATCCTCGGTGTCACCGGAACGCTCGAGCTGGTGATCCCCCTCGGCGCGCGCCTCGGGCACCCGATCTGGCGCTCGGCGCTGAAGGATGCTGGAGTCAGCGACGCCGTCGCCGAAGACGTGGTACAGCGCATCTCCGAGTCGTACGTGCCGTGGCAGGAGAACTCCTTCCCCGGTCTCCTCGGGAACGTGGTCGCCGGGCGCGTCAGCAAGCACTTCGATCTCGGCGGCACGAACTGCGTTGTCGACGCCGCGTGCGCCTCATCCTTCAGCGCGCTCCACCTCGCGGGGATGGAACTCGCCTCGGGGAAAGCCGACATCGTCGTCACCGGCGGGATCGACACCTTCAACGACATCTTCATGTACATGTGCTTCAGCAAGACCCCGGCGCTCTCCCCCTCCGGCGACGCGAAGCCCTTCGACTCTTCCGCCGACGGAACGACTCTCGGCGAGGGTCTCGGCATCGTCGTCCTGAAGAGACTTGAGGATGCGGAGCGCGACGGCGACAGGATCTACGCCGTGATCCGCGGCGTCGGGTCCTCCAGCGACGGGAAGGGGGACGCCATCTACGCCCCGAGTGCCGCCGGGCAGAAGAAGGCGCTTCTCGATGCCTACGAGCGCGCGGGCGTTACTCCCGACACCATCGGTCTCATTGAAGCGCACGGCACCGGCACGAGGGTCGGCGACGGCGTGGAGGTCAATGCGCTGCGCGAGGTGTATGGCGAGACGGACCAGCCGTGGTGCGCCCTCGGCTCCGTAAAGTCGCAGATCGGCCACACGAAGGCTGCGGCAGGCGCCGCCGGCCTCATCAAGGCGGCCCTTGCCCTCTACCACAGGACGATCCCGCCGACCATCAAGGTGCAAAAGCCCCTTCCCGAGGTCAGCGCCGGGCGGACCCCCTTCTATCTTCCGGCAGCGAAGCGCCCCTGGATCGCAAGCTCCACGAGCCCGCGCCGCGCTGCAGTCAGCGCCTTTGGCTTTGGCGGGTCCAATTTCCACGTCGTCCTCGAGGAGTACCTGGGGGCCGACCCCGCCACCGCCTGGGACGGCGACACGCAGATCCTCGCCTTCTCCGGGAGCGACGCATCCGCGATCTCCGGCGCCCTCTCCACGGTACCTGTCGATGGCGCCTGGGGCGCAGTGCGTGCCTTTGCCGCAGCCTCCCGCGCCAGGTTCGACGCCTTCGCCCCCTGCCGCCTGACGCTCGTCGTGGAGCGGAAAGGGACGGATCTCGCAACCCTCGTCGCCAACGCGAAGGCGCTCCTTGCCAAGCAGCCCGCTACCGACTGGAGTACCCCCGACGGCGCCTTCTTCGCCTGCGGCGCGCCGAAAGGGAAAGTGGGGATCCTCTTCCCGGGGCAGGGATCGCAGTACACCGGTATGCTCGCCGATCTCGCCTGCCGGTTCCCGCAGCTTCTCGATACCCTCGATGCCGCCAGTGAAGGGTTCCCCGCCCTCGGCGCCCTTATCTACCCTCCCTCCCCCTTCGATCCGCAGACGCGCGCTCAGCAGGAAGAGGCGCTGCGCGCCACCAGTGCTGCCCAGCCCGCCATCGGCGCCACCAGTCTCGGTGCGCTGAAGGTGCTGCGCTCCTTCGGGATGGAGCCTGACGCCGTCGCCGGACACAGCTTCGGCGAGCTCACCGCTCTTTGCGCCGCAGGGTGCTTCGATGAAGAGGCGCTGCACGCCCTCTCGCGGCTGCGCGGCACCCTCATGGGGGAAGGGAGCGGCGACAAGGGGGGGATGCTTGCAGTCTCGGCCCCGGTCGAACTGGTCCAGGACCTCCTGATGAGGGAAAAGCTCGATCTGGTCATCGCCAACCGCAACGCCCCAACCCAGTCCGTCCTCTCCGGGAGCACGAAGGAGATCGACCGCGCCGGCGAAGTCTTCGGCAAGGCGGGGGTGACCTGCAAGAAACTCCCGGTCTCCGCTGCGTTCCACAGCCTTCTCGTCGCCGATGCCGCCGCACCTTTCCTGGTGGCGCTGGAGAAGATCGCCTTCCAGCCCGCGAAGGTGCCGGTGTACGCCAACACCACCGCCGCGCTCTACCCGAGCGAGCCGGGAGCCGCGAAAGCCCTTCTCGCCGCCCAGCTTGCCAAGCCGGTGCAGTTCGTGGCCCAGATCGAGGCGATGTATGCAGCCGGCGTGCGCACCTTCCTCGAAGTCGGACCCGGCGCGCGCCTCACCGGGCTCGTGCAGTCGATCCTCGGGAAGAGGCCGCACCTGGCGCTCGCCGTCGACGCCTCCGCGGGGAGACGCGCCGGGATCGCCGATCTCGCGCGCACCATCGGCCAGCTCGCCGCTCACGGCTACACCGTCAAGCTCTCCCGCTGGGATGCAGGTTTCGTCGCGCCGGAGACGGGGAAGAAGCCGCTTCTCACCATTCCCCTTTCCGGAGCGAACTATGTGAAGCCCCGTGCCAAGAGGGAACCGGTTCACCCTACGGTTCATGCTCCTGCCGCACCGGCGGCGCAGGCTGCGGTTTCCGCTCCGGCGCCGGCGGCGCCCGTTGCGACTGTCGCCGCCGCGCCCGCGCCTTCTCCGGTTCCGCAGGCGCAGTATGTCGCCGCACCGGCAGCTCCGGCGCTGCAGGCGACGCGCGAAGCACTTTCCCTGCTGCAGAAGATGCAAGAAGAGACCGCCCGCCTGCACCGACTCTTCCTCGAGGGGCAGGAGACCGCTGCCCGCAATTTCCAGGCGCTTCTCGAGCAGCAACAGCGCTTCGCTATCCCCTCAGCTCAAATATCTTCCGCCGTTACATACCAAGCGGCCCCGGCGCCGACCGTCGTAGCTGCGCCTGCCGTTCCGGTCTCCCTTTCCGTCGCGCCGCCTCCATCTGCGCCTCCGGTCCAGGCTCCTCCGGTCGCAGCCGCACCCGCACCGGCTCCTCTTGCAGCACCCCCTGCCGCAAGCGATCAGACAGTTAAAGTTCTCCTTGAGGTAGTGAGCGAGAAAACCGGATATCCCATCGAGATGCTGGAGCTCGACATGGGGATGGATGCCGACCTCGGCATCGACTCCATAAAGCGTGTGGAGATCCTCTCCGCCCTGCACGAGCGTCTTCCCGGCGCACCGGTGATCGGGCCGGAGCATCTCGGCGCGCTGAACACCCTAGGGGAAATAGCGGCGCACCTCTCTGCCGGCGCACCTGCAGCTGCAGCCGTTTCGCAGGCGGCGAGCGCTGCACCGGCTCCTGCCGTCGACAACGGCGCGGTGACAGAGGCCCTCCTTTCCGTGGTGAGCGAGAAGACTGGCTACCCTAGCGAGATGCTGGAGCTCGACATGGGTCTCGACTCCGACCTCGGCATCGATTCCATCAAGCGCGTGGAGATCCTCTCCGCCCTGCAGGAGCGCCTCCCGAATGCCCCGACCATCGGGCCCGAGCACCTCGGGACGCTGCACACGCTGCGGGAGATCGTCGGCTATCTCGCCGGCCCGGGAGCGGCGCAGGCCGCTTCGACTGCGGTGCCCGCCGCTGCCGCACTGTCGAGTGTCCCAGCCGCGCCTGCACTGCCGCATGCGCACGTTACCGACACGCTTCTTTCCGTCGTGAGCGAAAAGACGGGCTATCCCACGGAGATGCTGGCGCTCGACATGTCGCTCGACGCGGACCTGGGGATCGACTCCATAAAGAGGGTGGAGATCCTCTCCTCCCTCCAGGAACGCCTCCCGCAGGCTCCGGCCGTCGGTCCGGAACACCTCGGGGTTTTGAGCACGCTCGGCGAGATCGCGGATTATCTCTGCGCAGGTGCATCCTCCGCGGTGCAAAGGTCGAACCCCGCCGCCATTGCGCCGGTTGCGGCCGCGGCACCTACGGCGCCGTCTGCGTCCCTTGATGCGGCTGCGCTGGCTGCAACCCTTCTCTCTGTCGTGAGCGAGAAGACGGGGTATCCCTCAGAGATGCTGGCGCTGGACATGGCTCTGGACGCGGATCTCGGCATCGACTCCATAAAGCGCGTGGAGATCCTCTCCACTCTGCAGGAGACCCTTCCCGGCGCCCCCGCCATAGGACCGGAGCACCTTGGGGAGTTGAGAACGCTCGGGGATATCGTCGGGCACCTTTCCGGCGGCGCCGCAGCACCGCCCGTGGCCGCCGCAGAAAGTGCGGCTGCGGCACCGGAGGCTCCTGCCGAAGTCGAGGCGTCCCCCGCAGTCACCGAGGAGGTCGTCCCGGCGCCCGTTTTCGCCGCCGATTCGGTCCTCCCGGTAGAAAGAAGCAGCGCCGTCGTTGTCCCGCTCGAACTCACCCCGGCCGCATCCTCCATTGCTACCCACGGGGAGTGCTGGGTCACTGATGACGGCTCCCCCTTCAGCGCGGAACTCTGCACTGCCCTCTCCGCCACCGGCCTCACCGTGCGTCACGTGAACCCGAATGATGCGCCCCCCTCGGCCGGAGCCGGGGAGTTGCGCACCCTCGTTATCTGCGCACCCGCAGCCGGGACCGATGACCATTTCCTCGAAAGCGCCTTTCTCCTGCTGCAAAACGCAGCAGGCGCCCTGAACCAGGCAGCACCGCACGGCGGCGCACGCTGCGTGACCATCTCGCGGCTGGACGGCTCTTTCGGCTTTGCCGAGGGTAGCACGGTCGTCGATCCCCTCTCCGGCGGACTGGCAGGGCTCCTGAAAACCGCAGCCCGCGAATGGCCGCAGGTCTCCTGCAAGGCGATCGACCTCGGTACCTTCCCCGATGCCGCCGAGGCCGCCAGGGGGGCAGCAGCCGAAGTCCTGCGCGACGGACCCGTCGAGGTAGGCATAAGCGCCGCCGGTCGTGTAGGACTTTCCCTCGCTTCGCTTCCGCCGGCACCCTCCGCAACAGAGCCTCCCCTGCAGGAAGGTGACGTCGTCGTCATCACCGGCGGCGGGCGCGGCGTGACCGCGGAGACTGCGGTAGCGCTCGCCAGAAGCTACAAGGCGCGTCTCGTTCTTCTCGGGCGCACCCCGGAGCCCCTCCCGGAGCCGGTATGGCTCTCGAGCCTTCGCGAGGAAGCCGAGATGAAGCGCGCCATCATGGCCAACACCCCCGGGAAGATGCACCCGCGCGAGATCGAGGAAAAATACCGCTCCGTTATGGCCGGTCGCGAGCTCCGCTCCACCTTCTCCCGCATCATTGCCGCCGGGGGGAGCGTCCTGTACCGTGCCGTCGACATCCGTGACGCCGCAGCGGTCGAGGCTACCATCGCAGAGATCAGGACCTCCCACGGACCGGTGCGCGGCGTCGTCCACGGGGCAGGCGTCCTTGCCGACCGCCTTATTGTCGACAAGACCCGGGAGCAGTTCGCACAGGTCTACCGCACGAAGGTCGACGGGCTGCGTGCGCTGCTGGCCGCCACCAGCGAAGACGATCTCCGCTTCATTGCCCTCTTCTCCTCCAGCACCGGGCGCTTTGGCCGCATAGGCCAGGTCGATTACGCGGTTGCCAACGAAGTGCTGAACAAGCTCGCCCAGGCCGAGGCGCGCCGCCGTCCCGGATGCCGCTGCGTGAGCTTCAACTGGGGGCCGTGGGATGGCGGAATGGTAAGCGCACCGCTCAAAAAGGTCTTCGCCTCCGAGGGGATCGGACTTATCGATCTCGCCGCCGGCGGGGAATTCCTGGTGCGCGAAGTCGCCGCCGCCGGCGCTCCGGTGGAGATCGTTGCCCTGGCGACCGCCTCACCGGCAGTTGCCAAGCGCCCCGCAAAGGCAGAAAGTACGCTGGAGGAGGCCTTTACCCTCACCCTCTCCGTGGAAAATTACCCCTTCCTGCGCTCCCACGTCATGGACGGGAAAGCCGTTCTTCCTATGGCGGTGATCGCCGAGTGGCTGGCCCACGGCGCGATGCACCGCACCCCCGGGCTGCGCCTGCACGGCTTCAACGACCTGCGCATCTGCAAAGGGGTCACCTTCGACGAGTCGACCCCCTTCGAGCTCCAGGTTCTCGCGGGGCGCTCCACGAAGCGCGATTCGTTCCACCTCGTCCCGGTCGAGCTGTGCAGCACCGGCAAGAACGGGCGCACGGTTCTTCACGCCCGTGCCGAGATCGTTCTTGCGGCGAGGCTTCCGGAAGGGATCCGCTCGATCACCGAGATGCCCGCTACCCCCTACGCTCCCCATGGCGGCCTCATCTACAACCCCGAGCGCCTCTTCCACGGCCCGGACCTGCACGGCATCGAGCAGGTCGACGGCTGCTCCGGGACAGGGATAGCAGCCGCGGTGAAGGGTGCTCCCTCTCCTTCACAATGGATCAAGCAGCCGCTGCGCAGCAACTGGCTCACCGACCCGCTCGTCGTCGACTGCGCCTTCCAGCTCATGATCCTCTGGAGCTTCCAGCGCTTCGGCCATGCCTCCCTCCCCTGCTTCGCCGGCCGCTACCGCCAGTTCCAGGAGTCCTTCCCGAAGGAGGGGGCGCAGGTCGTTATCCGGGTTACCTCGGAGAGCAACCGCACCGCCTGCGCGGACATCGAGTTCCTCGACCGCAGCACCGGAAAGCTCATCGCGCGCCTCGAGGACTACGAGTGCGTCATCGATCCTGCCTTGGAAAAGGCCTTCCAGCGTAACCGCCTCACCACCGCGGGCTCCGCACAGTTGGGGGCAGCTTGAGCATGCAGCAACGCGGTTCCGTAGCAATCGTAGGTATAGGCGGGATCTTCCCCGATGCTCCCGACCTCGACTCCTTCTGGGAAAATATCCGCCTCGCCAAAAGCGCCTCCCGCGAGGTGGCTCCCGGCAAATGGCGGGTCCCCGTAGACAGCGTCTTCAGCGATGAAAAGGGCGCGCCGGACAAGGTCTATTCCCGGCGCGCCTGCCTCATCGACGCGCTCCCCCCCTCTTCCGAGCTCAAAGGGCTGGCGCTAGACCCGGCGCTCCTGGATGGGCTCGATCCCCTGTTCCACCTGCTCCTCCATGCCGGAAACCGCGCCTTCCACGATGCGGTCCACTCCCCCGTCGATCGCTCACGGGTCGGCGTCATCATCGGCAATCTGGCGCTCCCTACCGAGTCGTCCGCGCTCTTGGCCCGCGACTTTCTGGGGCGCTCCTTCCAGGAGAAGCTCCTCGGGCGCTCCACGCCGAGACAGAGTAAAAACGCGCTGAACCGCTACGTCGCCGGCCTTCCCGCCGGCCTCCTCGCACACGCCCTTGGGCTTGGTGGTGGGAGCTATACCCTCGACGCCGCCTGTGCATCGTCCCTCTACGCCATCAAGCTTGCGGTGGACGAGCTCCTCTCCGGGCGCGCCGATGCCATGCTCACAGGCGGCGTTTCCCGTCCCGACCCGCTCTACACCCAGATGGGCTTCTCGCAGCTGCGCGCCCTGTCGCGCCGCGGCATCTGCTCCCCCTTTGACGCGGCCGGCGACGGCCTTGTCGTGGGCGAAGGGGCAGGGCTCTTCCTCCTGAAGCGTACCGAGGACGCCGTCGCCCACGGCGACCGCATCTACGGCGTGATCCGCGGCATAGGGCTCTCCAACGACGTCGGGGGAAGCCTCCTCGCCCCCATTTCCGAGGGGCAGCTGCGGGCCATGCGCGGCGCGTACGCGCAGGCAGGGTGGCAGCCGCAGGACGTCGATCTGGTGGAGTGCCACGCAGCCGGCACCCAGGTCGGCGATGCCACCGAATTCGGCAGCCTCCAGTCCCTCTGGAACGGCGCCTCTCCGGCCGGCGAGCGCTGCGTCATCGGGTCTGTTAAGTCCAACATCGGGCATCTCCTCACCGCGGCGGGTGCCGCAGCTCTCACCAAGGTGCTTCTTGCCATGGGAAAAGAGACCCTCCCCCCCACCGCCAACTTCAGCGTCCCTCCCGCCGCCATTGCGCTTCAGGAAAGCCCCTTCCAGGTGCTCAAATCGGAGCGTCCCTGGCAGCGCCGCAACTCCGGCACGCCACGCCGCGCCGCAGTCAGCGCGTTCGGTTTCGGCGGCATAAATGCCCACTTGCTCGTCGAGGAGTACCTGCCGCAGGAAAGCTCCGCAGCTGTCCCGGTCCGCTCAGCCAAACCGTGTGACGTGGCGATCGTTGGCCTCGATGCGCGCTTCGGCTCTCACCACTCCCTCCGCGAATTCCAGGAGCGGGTGCTTGGTGGGGGCGAGGTAAAGCCGGCTCACCCCGCCGACTGGTGGGGCGCACAGGAAAGCGCCTGGTTCAGAGAAGAAGGATTGAAGGAAGGGGGCTGCCGCGGGCACTTCGTCGATGAGGTGACGGTCGCCGCCGACGAGTTCCGCATTGCCCCCCGCGAGATGGAGGAAATGCTCCCCCAGCAGCTCCTGATGCTCGAAAGTGCTGCCGCGGCGATGGCGGATGCCGGCCTCGGGCGCGAGAAGAAGCTGAAGTGCGGGGTTTTCGTCGGCATCGCCCTCGATCTCAACAGCACCAATTTCTCGCTCCGCTGGACCCTTCCGGAAGAGGCGCAGGGGTGGGCCGAGGATCTCGGACTGCACCTCTCTGCAGAGGAAATGAAGGCGTGGACGGCAAACCTGCAGGACACCCTCTCCCCTCCCCTTACCGCGAACCGGACCATGGGAGCGCTCGGCAGCATCGTCGCGAGCCGCATCGCCCGCGAATTCCGCATGGGGGGGCCGAGCTTTACCCTCTCCAACGATGAAGGCTCCGGGATCCGGGCGCTGGAGAGTGCCGTGCGCATGCTCCAGGCGGGGGAGCTCGACCGTGCCCTTGTCGGCGCCGTCGATCTTGCGGGAGACGTGCGCGCTCTCCTCGGGCACCACGAAATCCGTCCCCTCTCCGCTTCCGGCACGGCACGTCCCTTTGACGAGCAGGCCAATGGGAGCATCGCCGGTGAAGGCGCCGCGGCTCTCGTTTTGAAGAGACTGGAGGACGCGCAGGCAGACGGCGACCGCATCTATGCAGTCGTCAAGGGAATCGGCTCCGCTGGTGGAAAAGTCCTTCTCCCCGGCGAGGAGGCCTACGCCCACGCGCTCGAGCGGGCCTACCGCGACGCCCAGGTCGACCCTGCCACCGTGTCGCTGGTCGAGGCCCACGGCAGCGGAAATCTCGATGAGGACCGCATGGAGGCGAAGGCGCTGGCCCGCTTCTATGGCGGATCCCCCGCGGCGAGAAGCTGCGCCGTCAGCAGCGTCAAGGGATTGATCGGTCACAGCGGCGCCGCTTGCGGTCTCACCTCGCTGGTGCGCGGCGCCCTCGCGCTCTACCAGGAGATCATCCCCCCTACCCCTGTTGAGACCCCAGTGGCAGAGCTTTCCGGCGAGGGCCCGCTGTACCTGCCGCGCACCCCGCGCTACTGGCTCAGAAACCGCGCCGACGGCCCCCGTCGCGCCGGCGTCAGCGTCTTCGGGATCGACGGCTCCTGCAGCCACGTGGTACTCGAAGGGTGCGACGAGAAACGCCGCGAACTCGAAGTCTCCGCTCCGGCTGGGCGCGGGACGGAGGCACTCTTCACCGTCACCGGCGATACGGAGGCGGAGGTCGTCTCTGCGCTTGGAAGGCTGCGAAGCTTTGCACGGGAGGAGGCGCATGCCGACCTTACCACCCTGGCGGCGAAGTGGCACCGGGAGAACGGGGCGAAGGAGCAGATGAAGGCGGCAGGTCTCGTGGCGCGCAACCGCGAGGAGCTCGAAGCCCTTCTGGACCAGGGGGAGCGCCTCGTCGCGGCAGGGGGGGAGCTCGACAACAGCTTCTGCCACCCATCCCTGCGCGACCGTGTCTTCTACTCCGCGCGCCCTATCGGAAGGGACGGCAAGGTCGCCTTCGTCTTTCCCGGCTCCGGAAATCACTTCCCCGGCATGGGGCTCGATATCTCGGCGCGCTGGCCCGAGGTCTTCCGTCGCCAGGACGCGGAGAACCTGTACCTTGCACGTCAGTTCCAGGCGGCAAAGTTCTGGAACGGCGCCACTACGGCCGAGCTGAACGAGGACCACCAGGCGGTGATCTTTGGACAGGTCGCCACCGGGTGCGTCTACAGCGACCTTATGGCGACCTTCGGGGTGCGCCCTGAGGCGGTCATCGGCTACAGCCTCGGTGAATCTGCCGGGCTCTTCGCCACCCGTACCTGGCGTGACCGCGACGCGATGCTCGCCCGCATGGAGCATTCGACCCTCTTCACCAGAGACCTCGCCGGCGAATGCCGCGCCGCCCAGCGCGCCTGGGGGGCGGAGGGGAAAGAGGTTGAGTGGAGTATCGGTGTAGTCGACGTGACGGTGCGCGAGGTGCGCCGCGCTCTGCGCACGACCTCGCAGGTGTACCTCCTGATCGTGAACACCCCCGAGGAGTGCGTCATCGGCGGGAACGCCAAATGGGTAAAGCACCTCGTGGCGATGCTCGGCTGCCGCTTCTTCCCGCTGGAAGGGGTCACCACCGTGCACTGCGAAGTCGCGCAGCAGGTGGCACGTGCCTACCGGGATCTGCACCTCTTCCCGACAACCCCGCCAGCCGACATCACCTTTTACAGCGGTGCACGCGGAGGGCGCTACGACGTCAGCCGCGACAGTGCGGCAGATTCCATACTGGCACAGGCTGTCGGCACCATCGACTTCCCGCGGCTGGTACGCGCAGCGTACCAGGACGGCGTGCGCCACTTCGTGGAGATGGGACCGGGCGGCTCCTGCAGCAGGATGATCGGCAGGATTCTGCGCGACCAGCCGCACTGCGCCCGCTCCGTGAGCCTTCCGGGCGTTGACGGGAACTCCGCGCTTTTGCGCCTTCTCGCCCAGCTCGTTGCCGAGAGGGTGCCGGTGGATCTTGAGCCCCTCTTTGCCGACCGGCGCCCGGCACCGGTCGCCGTGAGCGAAGAGAAGCCGCGACTGCTGGTAAAGGTCGCTACCGGCGGCGGTGCGTTCTCTCCCGAGCTCCCCGGCCGCGCTTCCGCCCCTCGTGAGGCACGCGCGCAGCAGGCCGCTGAAGCTGTGCCCGTCGCTGCAGCGCCTGCCGTGCGAGAGGTTCAGCAGCCAGTTCCCCTTGCTGCAGCTGCGAAGAGTCCTGCTGAGATACTCACCCCCTCCCCTTCCGTCCCCCGCAACGAAGCGGTGAGTGTGGTCGCAGCGACGTCCCCTGCCGTGGCGCCTGCTGCACCGGCACCGGCACCGGTAGTGTCCTCTGCGGTCGATCTTCTCTTCTCCGGCTTTGCGGCTGCACAAGAGGCGCGGATGCAGGCCCATGCGGCCTATCTTTCCTTTGCGGACACCCTCGCGCGCTGCACGGAGGCGCTCGCAGCGGGATTCCCCGCCGCAGCGGAGCCGGCAGTCTCGACAGCGCCCGCGCCGCAGGCGCCTCGCGAGTGCGCCTACGACCGCGCCATGTGCCTTGAGTTCGCCATCGGCTCCGTCTCCCGTATGCTCGGCCCCGAATTTGCCGAGGTCGACAGCTACCCCACCCGGGTACGCCTCCCCGATGAGCCGCTTATGCTGGTGGACCGGATCGTCTCCGTCGAGGGAGAGCCGCGCTCCATGACGCGCGGCAAGGTCGTCACCGAGCACGACATCCACCCCGGCGCCTGGTACCTGGACGGCGGGCGCATCCCCACCTGCATCGCGGTGGAGGCGGGACAGGCTGACCTCTTCCTCTCCGGCTACCTCGGTATCGACTTCATCACCAAGGGGCTCGCGGTGTACCGCCTCCTCGACGCGGTGGTGACCTTCCACCGTGAGCTGCCGCGCCCGGGGGAGACGATCCGCTACGACATCCACATCGAGCGTTTCTTCCGCCAGGGGGACACCTACCTCTTCCGCTTTCATTTCGAGGCAACGGTGGACGGCGCCCCCCTCCTCTCCATGCGCGACGGTTGCGCCGGCTTCTTCTCGGAGGCGGAACTCGCCGCCGGTAAAGGAATCGTGCACGGCGCCATCGATCTGCGCCCGCGCACCGGGAAGCTCCCGGCGGACTGGACCGAGCTCGTGGCGATGCAGCAGAAGGAGAGCTACTCCTTCGAGCAGCTGGAGAGCCTGAGAAAAGGCGACCTCGCCGGCTGCTTCGGGCCGCTCTTCGCCCCTCTGCCGCTGCAGCGCCCCCTCACCATCCCGTCCGGACGGATGCAGCTCGTGCACCGGGTTATGGAACTGGTCCCTAGGGGGGGACGCTACCAGCTCGGCTACATTAGGGCGGAGGCTGACATTCACCCGGACGACTGGTTCCTGACCTGCCACTTCGTGGACGACAAGGTCATGCCGGGAACGCTCATGTACGAGTGCTGCCTGCACACGCTGCGTATCTTCCTGCTGCGCATGGGATGGGTCTCCGAGACGGACGGTTGCGCGTGGGTACCGGTCCCCGGCGTGGCGAGCAGGCTCTGCTGCCGCGGCCAGGTGCTGGAAACGACCCGCGTCGTCGCCTACGAGGTGAACGTGCGGGAGCTCGGCTACGGGCCGGAGCCGTACGCAATTGTCGATGCTCTCATGTACGCCGACGGCAGGCCGATCGTGGAGATCACCAGCATGTCCGTGCGCCTGAGCGGCAGCAACAGGGAGATCCTCACCGACCTCTGGCGCGGCAAAGGGGGAGCCGCCATCGCGACGAATGTCCCCCCTGCGGAACCGCACGGCTTCAAGCCTGCGCTCTACACGAAGGAGCAGATCCTCGCCTACAGCAACGGCAAGCCGAGCGAAGGATTCGGCGACCGCTACCGGATCTTCGACTCCGGCAGGAAGATCGCACGCCTCCCCGGTCCCCCGTTCCAGTTCATGGACCGAGTCACCTCCGTCACCGGCGAGCCGTGGCAGATGGTCGCCGGCGCGAAGGTGGAGAGCCAATACCTGGTCCCGGCGGATGCCTGGTACTTCGCTGCGGACCGGCAGCCTCTCATGCCCTTTGCCGTCCTTCTCGAGGCCGCCCTGCAGCCGTGCGGCTGGCTCGCCGCCTACGTCGGCTCGGCCCTGACCTCCCCCACCGACATCTCCTTCAGGAATCTCGGGGGGAACGCGGTGCAGCATCGGCGGGTGACGCCGCACTCCGGCATCCTCACCGCCTATGCGACGATGACCAAGGTCGCCACCAGCGGCGGCATGATCATTCAGGAGTTCACGCTGCGCGTGGAGGACCGCGACGGTGTGGTCTACGACGGGGAGACGATGTTCGGCTTCTTCTCGAAGGATGCCCTCGCCAACCAGGTCGGCATACGCGATGCCGCCCACTATCAGCCGTCCGCGCAGGAGCTGGAGAGGGGGGAAAGCCTCCCCTACCCCGCCGCGCCCCCCTTCCCCGACACCCAGCTGCGCATGATCGACACGGTGGAGCTCTTCATCGCTGACGGCGGCCCGAAGGAGCTGGGGTACCTGAGGGGAACGAAGCAGGTAAATCCGGAGGAGTGGTTCTTCAAGGCGCACTTCTACGAGGACCCGGTCACCCCCGGTTCGCTCGGGCTCGAATCATTCCTCCAGCTCGTGAGGCTCGCAGCGGTGAAGCGCTGGGGATGGCAGGAAGGAGTCAATGTCGCGCTTGCTCTCGGCAGCCGCCACCGCTGGGTCTACCGCGGCCAGGTCGTACCGACGAACGGAAAGGTCACGGTTGAGGCGGTCATCACCGCCGTCGATGACGTCAACAGGATCATCGTCGCCGACGGCCTCCTCTCGGTGGACGGTCGACCGATCTACCAGATGAAGGACTTCGCAGTGCAGGCAGGGTAAACGCCGTCGGGACCGTCCACCGCTTACGCGATGCGCGGTGGAGATGAGGTAAGACATGAAATACTCAAAAGTGTATATCGACGCCCTGGGCTTCGAGCTCGCTCCGGTGGTGGTCAGCTCCTCCGAGCTGGAGGCGCGCCTGGAGCCGCTGTACCGCACCCTCCACATGGCGCCGGGGCAGTTGCAGGCACTCACCGGGATCCGCGAGCGGCGCTGGTGGGGGGAAGGGTATCCACTCTCGCGCGGCGCGATTGCGGCAGGGAAGAAGGCGCTCCGTGCAGCGGGCGTGGATGCGAGCGATATCGGCGCCCTTATCTACGCCGGGGTGTGCCGGGAGCAGTTCGAGCCAGCCACGGCGTGCCGTGTCGCCGACGGCCTCGGGGTGGGAGGAAATGCCGCCATCTTCGACCTTTCCAACGCGTGCATCGGGGTTCTGAACGGGATTCTGGAGGTGGCAAACCGCATCGAGCTCGGGCAGATCCGGGCCGGACTCGTCGTCTCCTGCGAGAGCGCCCGGGAGATCAACGAGATCACCATCTCCCGGATGCTCGAATCGTGCAGCATGCCGAATTTCGCCACCTCCCTGGCGACCCTCACCGGCGGATCCGGAGCGGTCGCCGTCCTTCTCACCGACGGCTCATTCTCCTCGGAAAAGAGGCGACGGCTGCGCGGCGGCGTGACCGTGGCGGCGCCGCAGCACCATGCGCTTTGCCTGTGGGGAATGACCCCGGACGGGAACGGCGGTTACCAGCAGACCATGAGCACCGACGCGGTGAACGTCATGAATTTCGGCGTGGAGCTCGGACAGCGTACCTGGCAGGCGTTCCTGCCGGAGGTCGGCTGGAGCGTGGAGGAGGTCGACCGCGTGATATGCCACCAGGTCGGCTCGGCGCACCAGACCTCCATCCTGAAGACGCTCGACATTCCGCTGGAGAAGGATTTCACCACCTACGAGTTCCTGGGAAACATTGGGACCGTCTCCCTCCCCATCACGGCGGCGCTCGCCGATGAGCGCGAGGTTCTTGCCCCGGGCGACAAGGTGGCGTTTCTCGGGATCGGGAGCGGGTTGAATTGCCTCATGCTCGGGGTTGACTGGTAGCATTCCAGCGCCTTCACATGCCGGAAACGCTTCGCTTATTCCGGCCTACATTCCGGCCTACAGTACTTGACCACATTCCCGGGTTCGGGAAGAAAGAAGACAGATCCGACTGCATGAGCTTTGACATCAGGAAATACTACCCCTTCACCGGGCGCACCCTCGACCTTGGGGGCCTCTCCTACCACTACCTCGATGAAGGCCAGGGGCACCCTGTCGTCATGGTGCACGGCAACCCGTCCTGGTCGCTGTACTACCGCAACCTGGTCCTCGCCCTGCGCGATCAATATCGCTGCATCGTACCCGACCACATCGGCTGCGGCTTTTCCGACAAGCCCGGCGACGATGCCTACGACTACACGCTGCCGCGGCGGGTCGACGACCTGGAGCGGCTGATCGACCACCTTGGTCTCTCGGAGCCAATCACTCTCGTCCTGCACGACTGGGGTGGGATGATCGGGATGGCCTACGCCGCGCGCCACCCCGAGGGGATCGCCAGGATCGTCCTCCTCAACACCGGAGCCTTCCCCCTTCCGAAGGAGAAGAAATTCCCGCTGGGGCTCAAGATCTGCCGCGACACGCTCCTGGGAACGCTTCTGGTGCGCGGTTTCAACGCCTTCAGCGTCGGTGCATCGATCGTCGGCTGCAAGAAAAACCCCATGCCGGCCGAGCTGCGCGCGGCATACCAGTACCCGTACGATTCCTGGCAAAACCGCATCGCCACCCTGCGGTTTGTGCAGGACATCCCGCTGAAGGCGGGGGACCGCAACTTCGACCTGATAAACGAGGTGGCGGCAAATCTGGAAAAGTTCCGCGACCTGCCGGTGGCGATCTTCTGGGGAGAGCTCGACTTCGTCTTCGACCGCCACTTCCTCGCCGAGTGGGAGAGGCGCTTCCCGGGGGCCGAGGTGCACCGCTATCCGGACGCCGGGCACTATGTCCTCGAGGACATGAAGGAGGAGGTCGTTCCACTTATCTCCTCTTTCCTCGCCCGTACCGACCTGGCAAAGGTGAAGATGCAGCCATGACAGGAACGAGCAGAGTAAACATAGCCGCCCACCTCCCGGAGATGGCCCGCCTGCAGCCCGAGACGCCGGCCATCATCTTCCTGAAGGAAAACAGGACCCTGAGCTTCAGGGAGCTGGACCGGCTGAGCGACCGCATCGCGCACGCACTGGTCGGCCACGGCATTGGCCGCGGTGTGCGCACCGTCCTGATGGTGACACCCGGCCCCGATCTCTTCGCCCTCACCTTCGCCCTCTTCAAGGCCGGCGCCGTCCCCGTTCTCATCGATCCCGGAATCGGGGTGAAACATCTGAAGACCTGTATAGCCGAGGCCCAGCCCGCTGCCTTCATCGGCATCCCGAAGGCGCACGCGGCCCGCGCCCTCTTCGGGTGGGGGAAGGAAAGTCTGCAGTCGTTCGTCACCGTGGGGCGCCGCATCTTCTGGAAGGGTGAGACGCTCGCCGAGCTCATCGAGGGGACGCCAGACGCACCGTTCGAGCTCGCACCGACGCAGCACGACGAGAGCGCCGCTATTCTCTTTACCAGCGGCAGCACCGGGTGCCCCAAAGGGGCCGTCTACAGCCACGGCAACTTTGCCGCCCAGGTGGAGGCGCTGCGCGACATCTACGACATCAAGCCGGGCGAGATCGACCTCCCCACCTTCCCCCTCTTTGCCCTCTTCGCACCGGCGCTCGGCATGACCGCGGTGATCCCGGAGATGGACTTCACCCGTCCCGGCTCCGTCCATCCTCCCAACATCATCGGCGCGATCCAGAAGCACGGCGTCACCACCATGTTCGGCTCCCCCGCGCTGATAAACCGCGTCGGGCGCTACGGCGCGGAGCACGGCATAAAGCTCCCGACGCTGCGCCGCGTCATCTGCGCCGGCGCGCCGGTCCCCGCACCTGTGTTGGAGCGCTTCCGCTCCCTCTTGCCGGAGGAGGGAGAGATTTTCACCCCCTACGGCGCGACTGAGGCGCTTCCGGTCTGCTCCATAGGCAGCCGCGAGATCCTCGGCTCCACCCGCGCCATTACGGAGGCCGGGGGGGGCGTCTGCGTCGGGAAAGCGGTTCCGGGAGTGCGCCTCGAGGTCATCGAGATCAGCGACGAGCCGATCAACGTGTGGGACGATTCGCTGAAGGTTCCGGTCGGACAGATCGGGGAGATCGTGGTCCAAGGGGCGCAGGTCACCAGGAACTACTTCAACCGCCCGGACTCGAACCTCGCCTCCAAGATCGTCGATCTCGAGGGTGGCGGGTTCCTGCACCGCATGGGAGATCTCGGAGGGCGCGACGAGGACGGCCGCGTCTGGTTCTGCGGCCGCAAATCGCACCGGGTGGAGACGCGCGCCGGGACTCTCTTCACCATTCCGTGCGAGGCGGTCTTCAACACCCATCCGATGGTCTTTCGCACTGCTCTTGTGGGGATCGGACCGAAGGGGGAACAGCGTCCCGTCCTGTGCGTCGAACTGGAGAAAGGGGTGCAGGCGGAACGGAAGGTGCTGGAGCAGGAGCTTCTGGCCATCGCAAAGGAGCACATCCACACCCACGCCATCGAGACGATACTCTTTCACCCGGCGTTTCCGGTCGACATCCGGCACAACGCGAAGATTTTCCGCGAGAAGCTCGCGGTGTGGGCTGCGAGGAGGGTAAGGTGAAAGCGCTTGTGACCGGTGGTGGCGGATTTCTGGGAAACGCGATTGTGCGGCAGCTCGTTGCCCGCGGCGACGCGGTGCGCTCCTTTTCCCGCGGCGACTACCCCGAGCTCGCCACGATCGGCGCCGAGCAGGTGCGCGGAGACATCTCCGACGCCGATGCTGTCGCCCGCGCCGCCCGTGGCTGCGACGTCGTCTTTCACGTCGCGGCGAAAGCCGGCATTTGGGGAGAGTTTGACGAATACTACCGCGCCAACGTCACCGGGACCGAAAATGTCGTCGCCGCCTGCAAAAAGGAAGGAATCGGGCGCCTCGTCTACACCAGCTCGCCGAGCGTCGTCTTCGACGGCACCGATGTCGAGGGCGGAAACGAGTCCCTCCCCTACCCCGCCACCTTCAAGGCGCCGTACCCTCATACCAAGGCGCTCGCAGAGCAGCTGGTGCTGAGTTCACGCTCGGCGGAGCTGGCCGTGGTGGCGCTGAGGCCGCATCTTATCTGGGGACCGGGTGACAACCACCTGGTTCCGCGCATCGTCGCGAAGGGACGCGCAGGAAAGCTGCGCCGCATCGGGAACCGCCCCTGCCTCGTCGACACCGTCTACGTCGACAACGCCGCCAGCGCCCATCTCCTTGCCGCAGACCGCCTCGCCCCCGGCTCCGCCGTGGACGGCAAGGCGTATTTCATAACCAATGACGAGCCGATCCCCCTCTGGGAGATGGTGAACCGTATTCTTGCAGCTGCACGGGTAGAGCCCGTGAAGCGCACGATCTCCCCCGGGTTTGCTTCCCTGGCCGGGAAGGTGTGTGAGGGGATCTGGCGGACCTTTAATGTGGCAGGGGAGCCTCCCATGACCCGCTTTGTGGCGAGTGAGCTCTCCACCGCACACTGGTTCGACATCTCCGCCGCCCGGCGCGACTTCGGCTATGTGCCCGAGGTCTCGCTGGAAGAAGGCTTGCAGCGTCTCCAGGAGTGGCTCTCGGGAGCCGGCCGGTGAAAAGTGCGCCGCCGGAGCCTGGAGCGGTCCACCTCTGGCGGGGAAACCTTGCAGCGGACGCCTCCGCCATTGCCACCTTCCGTCAACACCTTTCCCCAGACGAAGATCTCCGCGCCGCCCGGCTGATAGATCAGGAGAAGAGGAGGCGCTTCATTGCCGGGAGAGGGATCGTGCGGGAGGTGCTTTCCAGCTACCTCGGCATCCACCCGCGCTCTCTGCGCCTGGACGTGACTGCCCACGGAAAACCCTTCCTGTCTGACGCCGCCACCGATCTTCGTTTCAACACCTCCCACTCAGGAGACCTTATACTCACCGCCGTCACTACCGGGCGGGAGGTCGGGGTCGATCTGGAGCTGGTCCGCCAGGACCTGGATTTCGCTCCAATGGCACGGAGCTTTTTCTCCGCCTCCGAGCAACGCGACCTTTTCACCCTCCCCCCCAGTGAACAGCTCGACGCCTTCTACCGCTGCTGGACCCGCAAGGAAGCCTACCTCAAAGGGACCGGCAGCGGGTTTTCGCAGCGCTGCGATCTTTTCGATGTCACCCTTTTGCCCGGCTTCCCCGCGGCTCTGGTCTCGCATCGCACGGCCCCGGAGGAAGCCTCCACATGGCGCCTTGCCGACCTCTCCGTCCCACCCGGCTACTGCGCCGCACTCGCTGTAGAGGGTGAGATAGCAGAAGTCCGCTCTTTCACCCACTCCTGAGACTCGCAGGAATCCCGCTCGACAGATGCCCCCCCTTTTCCTGTAGTATCCAGACCCTCACATATCATTGGTATCTTGCGACACATTCCCTTCTTCAACTCGTAGCCGTAAAAAGCAAATCCCCCCTGTCCCCACTTCGCGAAGGTTCATCTGGGAATTCCGGGAATTCACCCCGGTCGCTTCCGTTGACGTGAGGGGACACTAGTGGCGCCGCGCTGGAGCACAGGCTTCCCAGCCTGTACCGCGGCGCCAGCCGCGCGGTCTGTGGCGGCTGCGCCGCCATCGCAGGCAAGATGCCTACGCTCCAGCGTGGGGGCACCCGGATTCTTTGTAGCGCGTTCCCCGGAATTCCCGGACGAACCTTCGCAAAGGGGGGAACGCCAGGTCTCCTGCAGTGCTTCGTGGAAATGTTCTCCCTGTTTCTCTCTTTCGCGCCAATCCTGAGGAAATATTCACTGTACTATTCCACCCTCTAGCCGATAAGGAACGTAAGCAGGAGAAGAAACTATTGGTATAAGCTAATGCTATTTCTGTTTTTCCTGCCCCGACACAGTGTCGCCTTGCTGTTGTCCCAGTCTTTCAGCTTGTACCCCTTTTATATAAAACGAGCCTCTCATGCATTCCTTGAAAAAAGTGGTGTACCGGACCGGGTGCCTTGTCACCATTGTCGGCCTGTGGGTCGCCCTTCTGCTGCAGATCGACCACGACCGGCGTCAGACCCGCGCTGCAGCTGAAGTCGACGTAAGAAACCTCTCCGGCGCCGTCGCACAGCAGGTAGACAGCACTTTTACGCATCTGGACGCACTCCTTCTCGAGCTGCGCGACGAACATCTGCGCGGCAGCAGCAACTTCACCGATATGCTGAAGTTCCATGCCCGTCACGAGTACTCCGAGCTCATTGTCGAGGCATTGGTGGCGGACAGGTCGGGGAAGGTCCTGCACAGCACCAAGCAGCGCCGCAGCGCGCGTAATCTCGCAAGTGACGAGGCGTTGCGGGTGCATGGCGACAGCCGAAACGATGACCTCTTCATCAGCAAACCGTTCCATGATGCCGAGATTGGTCGCTGGTGCTTCGATCTGAGCCGCAAGCTTTCCGGCCGCGAACCCTCGATGCACGGTGCCGTCGTCCTTACCGTCGATGCAGGATATTTCTGCCGCTACCTCGCCACCCTCGATGTCGGCCCCCGCGGCGTTCTCACCCTTATCGGGAAAGATCGGGTCGTCCGGGCGCGCTCTGCCGGTTTTGGCACGAGGAAGCTGGCCATGGCCCCCCCTGAGCGTCCCTACTTCGACCCGAAAAAGCCCGCTGCCGGCGTGGCGCGCGTGGTAAGCGTCATCGACGGGATTCCCCGGCTGTGCGCGTACCGGCGCCTCGGGCACTACCCTCTCGCTGTGCTTGTGCAACGAGCAGAGGAAGATATCTTCAGCTCCGTCGAAGCGCGCAAGAGCGTCCTTGTGAGCACAGGCATCATCATCTCCGCGATGGTGCTGGCGGGGCTTGCCCTCATCATGTGGCTCGAAAAGAAGCAGGAGCGCCTCTATGCCACCATCTCCAAAAACGAGGAGAAGTTCCGCCTTCTCAGCGACTTCACCACTGACTGGGAATTCTGGGTCGATCCGGAGGGGCAATTCGTCTACTGCTCTCCCTCCTGCCTCGGCATCACCGGCTATCCCGCCGAGGCCTTCTACGAAAGGAAAGAACTGGCCCTCGAGATCGTCAATCCGGAGGATCGCGAGATCCTGCTGCAAAACGTTAGAACCTGCCTCGACAATGCCTCATCCAGTGCGGAGCATGAAATCGAGTTTCGCATCGTCACCCGCAGCGGAGAACCCCGTTGGCTCGGCCACACCTGCCGCCCCGTAATCCTGCAGGACGGAAGCTATGGCGGTGTGCGCGGCTCCAACCGCGACATAACCAGGAAAAAGCTGCTGGAACAGGAACTTATTTCTGCAAAGGATGCAGCCGAGGCTGCCAGCAACGCAAAGACCTCCTTTCTGGCCAACATGAGCCACGAGATCCGCACCCCCATAAATGGGATCATGGGGATGACGGAGCTCTGTCTCGGCACCGAGCTGAACCCGGAGCAGCAGCTTTACCTGAACGCGGTGAAGACTTCCGCAGAAACGCTCAACGCCATAATCGAAGATGTACTCGATTTCTCCAAGATGGAGCTTGGCCGGGTGGAGCTCAACAAGCTTCCCTTCCTGCTGCGAACGACGCTGGGACAGGCGCTGCGCACCCTCGCCCCGAAGGCGTCCGAAAAGGGGCTGGAGCTCCTCTGCGACCCATCGTCGGAGGTTCCCGATGCGCTGGTGGGCGACCCTGGGCGCTTGCGCCAGGTGCTCCTGAACCTGGTGGGTAATGCCATAAAGTTCACCGAGAAGGGGGAGATTCTCCTGAGCGCCTCTGTCGTACAGGAAGGGGAAGACTCCTGCATCCTCTCCTTCAGTGTCCAGGACCGCGGCATCGGCATACCGGAGGCCAAGCTCAGGAGTATCTTCGCCCCCTTCGAACAGGGGGACCTCTCCACCACAAAGTCCTACTCCGGCACCGGACTCGGCCTTTCCCTCTGCAATCGCCTGGTTAAGCTCATGCAGGGAGAGCTCACGGTCACGAGCAAGGAAGGGGAAGGAAGTACCTTCACCTTCACCGCGGCTTTCGGCCTCCAGCAGGTCCAGCAAAAGCCCGCACCGGCAGTTCCGCTCGCCGGCCGCCGCGCCCTCGTGGTGGACGACATCATCGTCAATCGCAGCATGCTCGCCCACTTCCTTTCCCGCTGGGGGATCGAAGTGGAAGTAGCCCACGATGCCTCCGAGGCGTTGCAGAAGCTCGAGGAGTCCCTTCCCTCGGCACCCTTTGATTTCGCACTTCTTGACGTACAGATGCCGGGGTGCGACGGGTGGCAGCTGGTGAAGACAATCCGCAGCAACCGCTCCTACGACGCCGTCCGCTGCATCCTCATGCCGAGCGTCGGCGTGCGCGGCGACTCCCAGCGCTGCCGCGCCCTGAACGTCGATGCTTACCTCACGAAGCCGGTGGTGCACGGTGAGCTGCACGAGCTCCTGCTGAAGCTCATGGCCTCCCCTCCTGCCCTGCGCGACTCCGAGGGGCCTGTAACGAGGCACACGGTGCAGGAGGACCGGGGGCGCCTGCGCGTTCTCGTCGCGGAGGATGTGGCGATAAACCAGACCCTCATCGAGACGATCCTCACGCGTCAGGGGCACATGGTGACGATCGTCGGAAACGGCGAAGAGGCTGTCAGCGTGTGGAAGAACGAGGGGGACTTCGATCTCGTCCTCATGGACGTGCAGATGCCGGTCATGGACGGGCTGCAGGCGACGCGCGCCATCAGGGAGCTGGAGAGCGGAGGGCCGGTGCGCACCCCCATTGTGGCCATGACCGCCTATGTGCTGAAAGAGGACCGGGAAAAGTGCCGGGCCGCGGGGATGGACGACTACCTCAGCAAACCGTTCAAGGCCCAGGAGGTGATGGGGGTGCTGGACCGCATAACCGGACGCCGCCAGCCTCTTCCCTCACCGGAGTCAAAGAGGCTTCCGGAGAAGGAGGAGAACGGTGGCGCCGGTACTGTCCTTTTCAACCGCAATGCTTTCCTGGAGCGGATCGGAGGTCACACGGAGCTCGTCGCCGAATTCGTCACCCTTTTCCTGGAAACGGTGGATGAAGGTTTCAGCGATCTGGACACGGCGCTTGCGGCGGGAAACTGTGAGGCAGCACGAAAGGTCGCCCACAAGTTCAAGGGCGTGACAGGGAATATCGGCGCAGAGCAGATGTTCGCGCTGGCGGAGGAAATGGAGCGACTGGCCCGCTCAGGCGATCTCGGCGGCTTGCAGCAGAAGGCGGCCGCGTTCAGGGAGAATTTCGTGCTCTTCAGGGAGGCCACGGCCCAGGAGAAGGAGATGGCAGATGAACATGTTTGATTCGGTGACGGTCCTCGCCGTCGACGACGTGGAGATGAACCTGAGGATGGTGAAGCTCATCCTGCAGGACCTCGGTCAATTCGTCTTCATCGGCGCGCACAACGGGGTGGAGGCTCTCGCCGCACTGGAGCGATCCCCGGACGTGGACATCGTACTCCTCGATCTCGACATGCCCGTCATGGACGGATTTGAGACGCTGCGCCAGATAAAGGGGAATGAGCACCTGCGGGAGATACCTGTCATCGTCATCACCTCCGACAAGTCGGAAGTGCTGCGCACGCTGGGGATGGGGGCGAACGACTTCATGGCACGCCCGTACAACCCGGAGGAGCTGAAGCTGAGGGTGATGAACCATCTGCGCAGCAAGAAGCTCTCGGACCTTTCCCACGACATGAACAACATCCTGGAGGGGGAGGTCATCAAGAAGACCTCCGCCCTGAAAGGAGCGCTGGAGCAGTCGCAGCGCGCCGAATTCGAGATCTCGCTGAGGCTTGGGCGCGCGGCGGAATTCCGCGATCTGGAGACCGGGATGCACATCCAGCGCGTGAGCGAGATGAGCAAGGAGCTGGCGCGGCTGGCGGGGCTTCCCGCGGAGGAATGCGACCTCCTGCGCCATGCGGCGCCGCTGCACGATGTAGGGAAGATCGGGATTCCGGACCGCATCCTCCTGAAACCGGGGCGCCTGGACGACTCCGAGACGAAGATCATGCAGCTCCATACCGAGATCGGAGGGAAGATCCTCTCCGAGTCGCAAAACTTCCCGGTGCTGAAAGCGGGTCAGATCATCGCCCTGCAGCACCACGAGAAGTGGGACGGCAGCGGCTACCCGAGAGGGATGTCCGGCACCGACATCCACATCTATGGCCGCATCGTCATGGTGGTGGACATCTTCGACGCCCTGACCTCCGAGCGTCCGTACAAGAAGGCGTTCAGCATCGAGAAGACCCTTCAGATCATGGAGGAAGGGGACGGCGTCTTCTTCGACCCGACGCTCCTGCGCCATTTCCTGGACAACCTGTCGATCTTTACCGACATCAAGCAGGAGTACAGCGACGATGCGGCGGGCTCCCCGTCGGTCCTGGAGCTTCTAGCCATGACGTGACAAGGTGAGACCATCTCCGGATCGGGGACGACGTACTCCAGCGCGCTGCACCCGGCGTGAATGCAGGTAAAATTGTGGTATGTGCAGCGTTTTCAGGCAGGGACGTCGTAGGAGGTAAGGATGTCCTTTTTGATTCGGTGGCTCATATCCGCTCTTGCCATCATCATCACTGCGTATCTCCTGCCGGGGGTGCGCCTGTCGGGGATCTCCGCGGCGCTTCTGGCCGCACTGATCCTCGGGCTGGTGAACACCTTCATCCGGCCGCTCCTCCTTCTTCTCACCCTTCCCCTCAACATCCTCACGCTCGGGCTGCTGACCTTCGTCATCAACGCACTTCTCATCATGCTGACCAGCGCCATCGTCCCCGGCTTCAAGGTTGAAGGGTTCATCTGGGCTCTCCTCTTCAGCCTGGTCCTCTCCCTGGTGAGCTTCATGCTGGGGATCATTGCCATGTAGACCCCCCTCCCGCACGCCGTCATCGCCTTCGCTCCCGCGTTCTTCTCCTCACAAAAAGGCTAAGCAGCCGTACGCGCCATTGAATTAGTCGACGCTAATTCTGTATCTTCGGCAAGAATTGGCGCCTCCGTCTGTATTTGATAGAGTCCAGTATCACCTTGACTATTATTTTTGACGTGCCTAAACTTGTGTTAAATCCTGGGATACATAAATTTCGATACGAAAGACAGATTGATGGTGGGCAGGATTCACTCCTTAGGTGGGAGATAGGAGGCAGGCCATGAAGGACATTCTTGAAACCCTCACTGAAGACGGTTCTTTCAGTACGCTGATCGCGGCATTGAATACTACCGGACTAGCGGACAAGCTGAAGGAGGCAGGACCTTTCACCTTTTTTGCACCGAACGACGAGGCGTTCCGGCGCGTGAATGTGGACGAGATGGCGCGGGACAAAGGGACTTTTACCAATATCCTCCTGTACCACCTCATGACCGGGAAGATGATGAGCTCAGATATCGGCGCCCACGAATCGCTTTACACCGAATGCGGCAAGTCCCTCACGGTGCATCTTGAGGAAGGGCGTCCCGTCATCGATAACGCGAAGTATGTGCGGCCCGATGTGGAATGCTCCAACGGTGTCATCCACGTCATCGACAACGTCTTCCTCCCTCAGTTCTCCGGCTGGTACTGCGGCTGCTGCTGACTCTTCCGGGGGGGGGGCGAACACCCCCCTCTCTTCCGACTCTTCCGACTCTTCCGACTCTTCCGACTCTTCCGACTCTTCCGACTCTTCCGACTCTTCCGACTGGTCCGACTGGTCCGACTGGTCCGACTGGTCCGACTGGTCCGACTGGTCCGACTGGTCCGACTGGTCCGACTGGTCCGACTGGTCCGACTGGTCCGACTGGTCCGACTGGTCTGACTGGTCTGACTGGTCTGACTGGTGTAGGGGCTCACATGCTGAGAATGAGTCCCTCCAGGAGTCCATAGTCGCTGACGGTAAGGGAAGGGAAACCGAAGCTGCGCATCGTCTCCAGCACCACGAGGAGCCCTGCGACCACCAGGTCCTCACGTCCCGGCTCCAGTCCCGGCACCTGCAAGCGCTCCTGCGGCGTCAGCGGGAGAAGCCGCTCGTAGATCGCCTCCACATCTCCTATCCCCAGGACAAAGTTGTTGAGCCGACGGTAATCGTAGTCCGTCATCCCGATCTGGATTGCGGCAAGGGTCGTCGGCGTGCCTGCGGTACCGACCAGCGTCGCGGAGGTCGCCGCTTCCAGCACCCCTTCCCTTTCCAGCTCGCTGCGCAGCCCTGCAAGCTCCCGCGAGACCTTCTCCAGCATCTGGGCGCTCCCCTCCTTCCCCTCCGTGAGGCGCACGACCCCCACTGGCAAACTTCGGGAGAAGATCGGGACACCGCCGCGGGAGAGGGTGTACTCGGTGCTGCCACCGCCAAGGTCGAAAACGAAGAGATCGCCGCTGCACTCCACCACCGAGCAGACCCCCTTCAGCGTGAGGAGCGCTTCCTCGGTCCCGTCGATCACCTCCAGCGAGATGCCGGTTTCCGCTGCGACCCGCTCGCAGAAGGCGGCGCCGTTCGCTGCGTCGCGCACCGCGCTCGTCGCCACCCCTCGCACTTTTTTCACGCCGTGGGCAGCCATCTCCGCAGCGAATCGCCGCAGCGTCTGCAGAGAGCGCTCCTGTGCCTCCGCGGAGAGCCCGAACTCGCGGGTGAATCCGCCGCCGAGGCGGGTGATTTGCCGAATCAGGTGAAGCTGGCGGAAGGGATCTGTTGCTGCAATCAGAAGGCGCGCGCTGTTGGTTCCAAGATCAATCGCGGCTATGGGATGAGACATCGGTGAGACCTCTTTTCTGGTTGATAAGGCTGAAGGACAACTGGGCAATCTTGCTGAAGGCGGCGATCATGTCGCCGTAGAGAAGACCGGCGACGACGGTGCACCTCCCCGCTTTGAGCCGCTGCATATGGCTCTTTTGCAGAGCTTCCTCGAGGGCGGCGAGCTCCATTTTCAGCTCGGTGTGCGATTCAAGGCTGTCTTCCAGAAGGACCCGCTCCGCAAGGAAGAGCGCGTCCCCCGCTTTGTTGGCGAATTCGATGAGTTCCCCCATCGCCGAGCCGGAGAAGTGGAGGCGTTCCTCCTTTTTGCGCAACAGGTAGTCGATGAGATCCTCGCACTCGTCCCCTATGAGCTCCACGTCGTTCACGAGCTGCAGCATGGTAGGGATCTCCACCGCCCGCTCGGGACCGAGCGGCTCGCGCGACACCGCGATGAGAAAGTGCGAGATGTCCCGGTGCAGCACGTCGAGAACGACCTCCTTCTCCTTCAGGTTTGCTGCAAGCTTCGGATCGAAATCGTGAAACTGGGAGACCAGCTCCCGGTACGTCGTCGCCGCGATCTGCACCATGCGCCCAAGCTCGTTCCACGCCTGCGCCAGCGCGATCGTCGGGGTCTTGATGACCCTGTTGTCGATGAAGCGGGGGCGCGCCTCGTGGTCGGAGCGCCTGGTTGGGAGAAAGGCGTCGGCACTGCGTGCGAAAAAACCGATCAGCGGAAGAAAAAGGACCGCGGTGGCGAGGCTGAAGATCGTGTGGGCGTTTGCCAGGTGCCGAGCTACGTAGGGGCGCAGGGTGAAACTCAGGAGATCGAGGGACTCCGACGGGATCTTCAGCTCCAGGGCGTCGCCGGGGGAAACGAGACGCACAGCCCGCACAAAGAGGGGGAAAAAGACGAGTGCGAGCGCGATGGCGATGCTGTTGATCACGAAGTACAGGATGACGGTGCGCTTGGCGGTGCTGCTTCCGCCGAGGGAGGCGATGATGGGGATCACGGAAGCGCCGGCGACCTCGCCGAGCACCATGGCGATGGCGGCCTCGTAGGAGATGGCGCCGCCGGAGGCAAGGGCGATGACGAGGCCCAGCGCCGCACTGCCGGACTGCGTCACGAAGGTGATGAGTGCGCCGGAGAGGACGGCGAAGAAGCGGACGGAGAGGAGATTTCTGCGCACCTCCGTAAAGAGAGCGCTCTCGCGCAGCGGCAGGCATGCACCTTCCATCATGGCAAGACCGAAGAAGACGAGTCCGGCCCCAAGGAGGAGCCGTCCGATATAGGTGAGTCTCCTGCTGCGGGAAAAGAAAGAGAGCGCCACCCCGAGGGTGATCGCAGGGAGTGCCAGGGTGCTCACCCTGAAGGCGATGAACTGAATGGCGATGGAGGTGCCGATGCTCGTCCCGAGAAGGACGCCGAGAGCCTGGTACAGGGAGAGGAGACCGGCGTTTACGAAGCCGACAACCAGAATGGAGGCGGCGCTTCCAGATTGCAGCAGGGACGCGAGGCAGCTTCCGAGCAGCGGGGCTGTCAGCCGGTTCGCGGTACCCCTTTCGAGAAGACGCCGGAGACGCTCGCCGGTCGCTTTTTGCAGACCCTCCGACAGCGTCCGCATGCCGAGGATGAACAAAGCGAGCCCGCCCAGCGCCTCGGTGATGTAGGACCAGGGGATGGTAGGCATGATTTAGTCAGCGTTGTGCTTGCGGCGCTATGGGCCGCCTCCTTCAGGCGGCGCCAGCCCGTGCACCTTGTGGAACGCCAGAATCAGCATACACCGAAAGATGGGAGTAAAGTGGCAAAAACGGGACGGTACGGGAAAGCGGCTAGTATCCCGAGACCTTTTCCTTCAGCTCCTTGCCGACCTTGAAAAAGGGGAGCTTCTTTTCTCGTACCGATATGGACTCGCCTGTCTTCGGGTTCCTGCCGGTGTACGCATCGTACGCCTTCACTACGAAGCTGCCGAAACCTCTGATCTCTATGCGGTCGCCGCTGAGGAGGGCGTCGGTCATCGATGCGAAGATGGCATTGACAACTTCTTCCGCTTTCTTAAATGAAAGCCCCTTCTTGGCAGCAAGAGATTCAATAAGCTCCGATTTGTTCATCGTCCCTACCTCCAGAAAACGTGTAATTTCCTCAGCAGCAACCTTTCAGATATCGTTTGGCGACAAATTGCGCTTCCTGACCACGTCCCAGCTCGTTCAGAAGGGGCACGATCCTCTCCGCGGCGGACTTCGCCATGGTGGGGATGGTGAGTGACTCCGACCACTGGGCCAGCGCAGCCTCGTGGTCGCCGGAACCGGCGTGTACATCTCCGATCATCAGGCTGGCCTGGTCGGTGAGGATGTCGAGCTCCAGCATGCGCTGCAAAATGGAAAGCGCTTCCGGAAATTGTTCGCCTGTCATGGCCAGCTGAACCAGGGACAGATAACACAGTGGATTCGTGGGGTTGGCCGCCAGCGCCCGATCGAGCAGATCCTTGCATTCCCCCAGGCGGCCGGCTCTGAACATTATAAGAGCAAGCTCGTACATTACAACGTCGCTGGCGGAATTCCTGTGTAATTCTTGAAGGATCGGGAACGCGTCGCGGTCGTTACCGTCGTGGATCAGCAGGTACGCCTCTGCAAATTCCTTTCCCAGTGCAGAGTATCGGGTCGGCAGATCGCCCGGCAGCGGCTGGACGAGGAGGTGGAAGGTATCCTCGGCAGAGAGACCCATCGGTGCAACGTCTTGAATTTCCTCATGTTCGGAGCCGTGACCCTTGCAGGAAGAGCACCCTCCGGCGTGGCCGGCATGGTGATTATGATTATTACTTAATGGCTCCGCCTTCACTTTCTGCAGACCCTTCAGCTTTTTTTCAGCGATTTCCCTTATTTCCGCGTCATGTGCCAGTTGAAGCGCGAGGTTGAAATACTCCTGTGCCTTCGCGGGCTCCCCACCGTTCAGGGCACCATCCCCTTCTATGAGGTTCAGCTGCGCCAGGCGGTTCCCCGTCTCCTGCAGCCGCCCCTCGATCTCGGCGCGCTCACCCTGAGCATCGGCGGGACACCTTTCCAGCGCGTCCTGAAAGGAGCAGCGGGCGTCGGCGTAACGCTCCTGCGAGAGGAACTTCTCCCCCTGGGTCATATAGTGGCGGTAGTCCTTCTTGAATAGCTTCCCTAGAAACATGCTGTGCCCCGTGTAGTGGATTCAGTGCCGGCGCTTCAGAAGCGTGGCACTCTCAAGGTGATACGTCTGCGGAAACATGTCCACCGGCTGGGAGCGCTCCACCGTGTAGCCGTTGTCGGAGAGGATGCGCAGGTCGCGGGCCAGGGTGGGAGGATCGCAGGAGACGTAGATGATGGTTGGAGCCCCGAGCCCGGCGATCTCTGCGGCGCCTGCTGCGCCGCTGCGTGGCGGGTCGAGGATGATGAGGTCGAAATTTTCCTCTTCCGAGAGGAATCGCCTTACCGCTTTGGCCGCGTCCAGCACCATGAAAGTCGCGTTGCCGATGCCGTTTCGCTGGGCATTCTTGCGGGCGTCGGCCACGGAGGGTGCGTGACCCTCGACTCCGATGACCTCAGCCACGTATCGCGCCAGGGGAACGGAGAAATTCCCGTTGCCGCAGTACAGGTCGAGAAGTCGCTCGCTGCCGGTGAAGGCGCCCCACTCCCACACGGTGCGCAGGAGCTGCAGGTTCTGCCCGTAGTTCACCTGCGAAAAGCCGCCGCGGGCGAAGGAAAGGGATGTTTCAGGAAGAGCGGGGAGAAACCCCTGCGGCACCGTGTAGGAAAGCTCCTCGATACCGAACACCTTGCGGGCCCCTCCGCGCAGGAACAGGCCGGTGACGGAAGGGAGCTCCTCCCGCGCCTTCAGGAGGGCGTCTGCCAGTCCCCCCTCGGAGGCGGCGGAGCCGTGCAGGATGGCGATCGTCGCTCCGTCGCTCCCGGTGGCGATGTCGATACCGGTCACCCCTACCCTCTCGGGGAGCCGGCTTATTACCTTGCGCAGCTCCAGCGCAGCATCGTTCAAGGGCTTGTCGCTGATGGCGCACCCCATCGGGGCGTCGACAACCTCGTGGCTGCTCCCACGGAAGAAGCCGAGGTAGGTCTCGCTCCCCCGGGTCGCGAGCTTCAGCTGGATCCGGGAGCGGTAGCCGTACTGCCGCTGCGATCCGACTGTCGGGAGGACCACCTCCCCCTCGATCCCACCGAGGCGCCTCAGGGTGTCGGCAAAGATTTCCGTCTTTTGTGCCAGCTGCTCCTGATAGGAGACGTGCTGCCAGTTGCAGCCGCCGCAGTCGCCGAAGATCGGGCACGGGGGCTCCACCCGGCAAGGGGCGGGAACGACGATGGAGGAAAGACCCGCCTCCATGTACGACTTCTTCTCCCGCGCCACAGTCACTGCGACCTCGTCGCCGGGGGCGCTGAAGGGGACGAAGCACGCCTTCCCCTCGATCCTCCCGAGACCGGCGCCGCCGTAGCAGAGCTTTTCGATCCTTATCTTCTGCTCAGGCATTGGAGAGCATCGGCATGAGGTGCCGCCTCGGGCGCAACGCCTTCCCAAGCTCCGAGTGCACGAGCCTCTTGGGAAACTCCGCGGTCTCGAAGTAGCGAAGCGCGGTGGCGCTGAAGCTTTCGACAAGCTTTTGCACGCACTCCTCCACCCCGGCGGTCGGCACTCCCATCTGCTCCTCTACCCGCTGGTACGCCACGACGGAGCCGATCTTTGCAACGGCATCCTTGAAGGACGCTTCGTCGGCAAACATCTCGGGAGTGACGGCGACGTCGCAGCGCACTTCCAGCCGCACCTGGTGATAGTCGCCGAAGTAGCGGCGCGCCTTGTGGGTGAATCGCACGGTAATTCCGTTTGCGAGGGTTATTTCGTGTGCAGCTTTATTCATGCCTGGTAGTATCCTTGGAAAATGGTGCAGGTCCTCCGGAGCGAGCGGAACCGTTCGGCGCCCCGCGTTCATTAGCGCCTCCGGAAAATCACCACCGTTTTAACATGTTATAGATATTCTGTAAATAGGCATAAGGAATAATAAAAACGGAGATTGGAGAGAAAACCGTTTGCCTTTTTTAAAACATTTTTGTAAAGTGTATGGTTGTTATGAAATAGACGCCACACAAAGGGGCAGGAGTTAAAATGAGCAAGGAAGAAGCTATAGAGGTAGAAGGAACGGTCATCGAGCCGCTTCCGAACGCGATGTTCAAGGTGAAGCTGGAGAACGACCACATGGTACTGGCGCACATTTCCGGTAAAATGCGGAAATTCTTCATCAAGATCCTTCCGGGAGACAAGGTGACCGTGGAGCTTTCCCCGTACGACCTGACCCGTGGCCGCATAACCTATCGCGCCAAATAACCCTCCAGAGCATAGACCACCTGGCAGACCGCAGGCAATTCAATCCGCTTACTTTCCAACTTCGGATATGATGGAATATGGACGGCACCTCTGCGACCGGCGCGGGCTGCCGTGTAATTCTCTAAAAAACCACGACTAACAAGGAATAGCTACATGTACACTGCTGCAGATCTCAGAAAAGGGTTGAAGATTACCATCGACAACGAGCCGTATATCATCACCGCCTTTGACTTCTCGAAGCCGGGCAAGGGCCAGGCGCTCTACCGCACGAAGCTGAAGAACATGATGACCGGCCTTACCATGGACCGCACCTACCGTTCTGGCGAGACCTTCGAGCCGGCTCACCTGGAAGATCGCAAGATGCAGTACCTCTACAAAGAAGAGGAGCACTACTGCTTTATGGACAACGAGACCTTCGAGCAGATCCACATGGGTGAAGACGTGCTCGGCGACGCCAAGAACTACCTGATCGACAACCTCCCGGTCGATGTTCTCCTCTTCAGGGAAAAGGCGATCGGCATCGAGCTCCCGAACTTCGTGACGCTGCGCGTCGTGGAGACCCTCCCGTGGGTTAAGGGCGACACCTCCGGCAGCGACTCCAAGCCGGCTACGGTTGAGACCGGCTACGTGCTGCGCGTCCCCCCCTTCATTGAGGAAAATGAGCTCATCGTCATCGACACCCGTACCGGCGAGTACTCCACGAGGGTGAAAGGGTAGAAATGACAGGAAACTGGGCGCTCTCCCGGCGGCGCAACGCGCTTGCCGGGAGGTGCGCCATCTTGCAAAGAGTCAGGAACTTTTTTTTGCAAAAGGGGTATCTCGAAGTTGAGACCCCTTTTCGCATTCCTGCGCCTGCACCGGAGGCGCAAATCGACGCCATCCCCTCCGCAGGGTGGTTCCTCCAGACCTCCCCCGAGCTGTGCATGAAGCGCCTTCTCGCCGCCGGGTACCCTCGCCTCTTCCAGATCTGCCGCTGCTGGCGCGACGGCGAGCGCGGCACCTTGCACCTGAACGAATTCACCATGCTGGAATGGTACGCTGCCGACGCGGACTACCTCGACCTGATGGAGGAATGCGAGGCGCTGGTGCGCGCGGCGGCGGGCGCGGAGAGTATCGTCTACCGCGGCGCGACGGTCGACCTCAGCGGGCGCTGGGAGAGAATCAGCGTGGCGGAGGCCTTTCGCCGCTACACCGATGTGAGTGCCTCTGAGGCGCTGGAGCGGGGGCTCTTCGACGAGCTTATGGTGGAGCGGATAGAGCCGCAGCTCGGGTTCGGATCCCCCACCTTCATCTACGACTACCCAGCCAGCCGCGGGGCGCTCGCCCGCCTGAAGGCAGGGGAGCCGGAGGTCGCGGAGCGCTTCGAGCTGTACATCGCAGGGGTGGAGATTGCCAATGCCTTTTCCGAGCTCACCGATGCAAAGGAGCAGCGGGAGCGTTTCGTGGCGGAAGCAGCGCTGCGTGGAGCAGAGGGAAAGACGGTGTACCCGCTGCCGGAAAGATTTCTGCAGGAGCTCCCCGATATGCCGCAGTCGGCAGGGATCGCGCTGGGTCTCGACAGGCTGGTGATGACGATTCTTGATGCGGAGAGGATTGACGACGTCGTGGCATTTACGCAGGAAGAGCTGTAGATAGATCGGCTCTTTAGGGAAATTAAGGGAATGGTCACCCCTCAAGGAACGCGAGGCCTCACGTTCCCCCCTTTGCGAAGGTTCATCCGGGAATTCCGGGGAAGCGTGGGTACATTGCCACGAAGCACTGCAGAAGGCATAACGTTCCCCCCTTTGCGAAGGGGGGGGGATTTTACGTCTCCTGCGGTGCTTCGTGGAATGTAAGACCCGTGCCGCGGAATCCTGGATTAACCTTCCTTTACCCTCAGCTCCGGCCCCTTCAGTTGTCAACCACATCTCTTCACATTAGGTTGACAAGTCTCCGTCGCCCATGATAAATCACCCGGCAGGAGGATTTAAATGGAAGACTTTATCAGCAGGGCCACGCAGCGCATCCTCAAGGGGGGCGAGATTTCTTTCGAGGAGGCGGTCGCGCTCTCCGAGGTGCACGGTTCCCAGGTTTTTGATCTTTTCCGCGGCGCCAGCCGCATCAAGGAGCACTTTGTCGGCAACACCGTCCATCTCTGCTCCATAATCAACGCCAAATCCGGCCGCTGCGCCGAGGATTGCGCTTTCTGCGCGCAGTCAGCCCACCACAAGACCGATGCGCCGGTTTACCCCCTCGTCGAGGAGGAGCGCATGGTGCAGTCGGCCCGCGCCGCCGAAGCGAACGGCTCCGCATGCTTCGGCATCATCACGAGCGGCACCACCATCGCCGGGAAGGAACTGGACCAGGTCCTCTCCGCCCTGCGCCGCATCCGCAGCGAGACCTCCATTTTTCCTTCCTGCTCGCTCGGCATCATCGACGTGGAGACCGCCCAGGCGCTGAAGGACGCGGGGATGGAAACGTACCACCACAACCTCGAGACCGCGGAAAGCTTCTTCCCCTCGATCTGTTCGACCCACCCCTATTCCGATGACGTGGAAACTGTGCGCGCTGTAAAGAGCGTCGGGCTCAAGGTCTGCTCCGGCGGGATCTTCGGCATGGGCGAGACCGCGGCGCAGCGCGTGGAGATGGCATTTACGCTGAAGGAGCTCGACGTCGACTCCGTCCCCCTGAACTTCCTGAACCCCATCGAGGGGACCCGCCTTGCCGGCGCCTCGCACATCAGCGCCCTGGACTGCCTGAAGACCATCGCGATCTACCGCATGATCCTCCCTGGAAAGAGAATCACCGTCTGCGGCGGCAGGGAGAAGAACCTGAGGGACCTGCAGTCCTGGATCTTCTTCGCCGGCGCCAACGGCACCATGATCGGGAACTACCTCACCACGCTTGGACGCTCTGTCGATACCGATCGCCAGATGTTCTCCGACCTCGGGCTGGAGACGGTACTGTGCGAACATTAGCAGGGAGCGGTTCCGGGCGCGGTATCTTCATTACCGGCACGGACACCGGCATCGGCAAGAGCATCGTGTCGGCCACGCTGGCGCGACTGCTGCACCTTTCAGGCATCTCGGTTGGAGTGATGAAGCCGGTTACCAGCGGCTGCGAGGAGCGCGCTGGCGCCCTCGTATCACTTGATGCCGGGCTCCTCTGCTGGGGTGCGGGGATTCCCCTCACCTCGGACTCAGCGCCGTACCTGGCGAAAGCGCCACTTGCCCCTTCCGTTGCAGCGACACTGGACGGCATCACCATAGAGCCGGCTGTCATAGCCGCCGCCTATGAGAGGCTGAGTGCACAGTACGATTTCGTGATCGTGGAGGGCGCAGGGGGGCTGATGGTCCCGATAAACCGCTCGTTTCTGATGTCGGACCTCGCAAGGATGCTTCAGCTCCCGCTCCTGGTCGTTGCGCGCCCCAATCTCGGCACCGTCAACCACACCCTTCTCACCACCTATAGCGCGTCGCAACTTGGGCTCGACGTCGCCGGCGTCGTCATAAACCGCTTCCCTGCCGCCCCCGATCAGGCAGAGCAGACGGCGGCCCCGCTCATCGCGGAACTCTCCACGGCACCCTTACTCGGCGTCTTCCCTGCTGTCGCAGGGGGGGATGACCGCGAGGTGGTGGAACAGCTGGCAGGAAAGCTGGCAGGGAAACCGGAGACGGAAAGGCTTCTTGCCGCCCTCCTCGCATAGCCGAACCGGTACCCCCTCATAAGGAAATAGGACATGGCACACGAGTTCGATACCGCCACCCTGAGAAAATACGACAGCGACTACGTCTGGCACCCCTTCACCCAGATGAGCGAGTGGGAAAGCGCCGACAACCTGGTCATCACCCGCGGCGAGGGGTCCTACCTCATCGATTCCGATGGCAACCGCTATCTCGACGGCGTCGCCGCCATCTGGACGAATGTGCACGGCCACTGCAAAAAGGAGATCAACGAGGCGATAAAGGCTCAGGTCGACCGCCTCGAGCACTCCACCCTCCTCGGGCTGGCGAGCGAGCAGGCGGCGGTCCTGGCGAAGCGGCTGGTGGAGATCCTCCCCGACGGCCTGTGCAAGGTCTTTTACTCCGACAACGGCTCGACCGCCATGGAGATCGCGGTGAAGATGGCCTTTCAGTACCAGATGCTGACCGGCCAGCGCGAGCGCACCCGCTTCATCTCTTTCGCCAACGCCTACCATGGCGACACCGTCGGTGCCATGAGCGTGGGCGGGATCGATCTGTACCACGAGGTCTACTCCCCCCTTCTCTTCCCGACCATCAAGGCCCCCTCCCCCTACTGCTATCGGTGCACCCTCTGCGAGGAGCGTGACTCCTCCACCTGCGGCATGCTCTGCCTGCAGGAACTGGAGCGCCTGATGGAGTCGCACGCCCATGAACTCGCGGGGCTGGTCATAGAGCCGCTGGTGCAGGGGGCGGGAGGGATGATCGTGCAGCCCCCCGGATTCCTGAAAGGTGTCAGGGAGCTTTGCGACCGGTTCGGGGTCCTCATGCTCGCCGACGAGGTCGCCGTAGGGTTCGGGCGCACCGGCGCCATGTTCGCCTGCCAGAAGGAAGGGGTAACACCCGACATCATGGCGCTCTCCAAAGGGATCAGCGCAGGATATCTGCCGCTCGCGGTTACCGTGACCACCAAAAGGGTGTACGACGCTTTCCTCGGCTCCTACGCCGAGATGAAAACCTTCTTCCACGGCCACACCTTTACCGGAAATTCGATCGCCTGCGCCGCAGCTCTCGCGAGCCTCGACCTTTTCGCCTCGGAGCGGCTGCTGGAGAGCCTCCCGCAAAAGATCGCGTACATTTCGGAGCGGCTGCAGGGACTCGCGGGGCTGCCGCACGTCGGGGATGTGAGGCAGGAAGGGATGATCGGCGGAATCGAGCTGGTGCGGGACAAGGAGAGCCGTGAGCCGTATCACTGGGAGGAGCGGGTCGGGGTGCAGGTGTGCCTCGAGGCGCGCAAACACGGTCTCTTCCTGCGGCCGCTGGGGAATATCATTGTCGTCTTCCCGCCGCTTTCTATTTCTATGG
The DNA here is from genome assembly GCF_021044625.1 of Geomonas sp. RF6. NCBI lineage: Bacteria > Pseudomonadati > Thermodesulfobacteriota > Desulfuromonadia > Geobacterales > Geobacteraceae > Geomonas > Geomonas sp. RF6. Next base: position 4,575,635 of record NZ_CP087999.1, read on the forward strand.
AGGAGTTGAAGATCCTTATGGATGGGATAGAGGCTTCCATTGTGGCCATAACGGAGTAGCAGAAGGATCGGGTCCTGGCGCTGCGGTCTCCTGTAGCAGCGTGGCCTCTGTAGATTACGCGGCTGCCGCCGCGGGACAGGCTGGGAAGCCTATCCTCCAGCGCGGGTTGTTCGTCTCCACTCCCGGCTACCCGTTTCCCGGCACCGACCTGCGTTGCCCCGGCGCTGGAGCGCAGGCATCTTGCCTGCGTTGGCGGCGCAAGCCGCTGCCCCTACATCCCACGCCCCTATCGTTGCAGCTCTCTAATACTTCATGTCATGCCTCTTTGTATTTCACTGTTGTCGCCGCATCACTGTCATAGCCTCCCTCTTCTCCCTCCATGCCAATGCTCTATGATTCCCACGAACCCTCCTTTGACAGTCCTTCGCCTCATATTTTCGCAATCGATATTTTTTTATAGATTCCTCTCCCTCCGTACATTAAGATGCTTGACGGCTCATTAGACACACTTCCAGGAGTTACTGCTATGGAAATGCTCTCTGATTGTCGACAGGGGGAGTGCGCGGCGATGCGCGACGGCGCTGGACACGGTAAAGGTGACTACGACCTGCTCAAACGCGTCTTTCACCGGATGCGGGAGGCAGTCCTCATTCTGGACGACCAAGACCGGATCGTGCTGATCAACCAGGCCGCAGCAAGGACTTTCTTTGCCACTTCCGACGAAAAGCCCCTCATACAGAGGCATTTCGACCAACTCTCGCACGAGCTCTCCTCTTTCCGCGCGAAGAATGTCGGCGAAATCTCCCTCCAGCTGAACCTGACGACGGCAACGGGGACTGGGCGTTTCCAGGTAACGGTCGAGCGGCTCGACTCGCATGATTCCGCAGTCCTTCTCATCATGGAGGACATCACCGACCTGCAAAGGGCGCACGACGAGCTCGAGCAGAAGATCGCCGACCGCACCTTCGATCTCGCTGTGGCAAACGAGCAGTTGCAGTCGGAGATGATTGTGCGCCAGCGTGTAGACGAGGAACTGAAGGCGATGCGCCAGTTCATGTCGGCGCTTCTCGAGCACGCGCCCGTTCCTGTCTTTGCCCGCGACCGCGAGCACCGCTACCTCCTGGTGAACCGCGGGTGGGAAGAGGTGACCGGAGTCAGCCGCAAGGAGGCGCTCGGGCGCAAGCCGGAGGACATCCTGGCAAAGGACTTCGCCGCCCGCTGCAACGCATCGAACCAGACCGTCCTCGACACGAGAAGTGCCTGTCATATAGAGGATTACGTGGAATCCAATGTGGGGCGTCGTCTCTTCCAATTGGTGAAATTTCCCCTGCTGGACGACCTTGGCGAGGTGGAGATCGTTTGCGGCATCGCCCTGGACACGACGGAGAAACGGCTTGCCGAGGAGATGCTCGGCGAGAGCGAAAAACGCTTCCGCGCCCTCTTTGAAAACAGCCTCGACGGCATCCAGCTCTGCCGCCCCGACGGCACCATACTCGCCGCCAACCCGGCAGCCTGCAGGATGCTCGGCAGGAGCGAGGCGGAAATCTGCTCCATCGGCACAGACGGGATCATTGACCGAACCGACCCGAGACTGCGCCCGCACCTCGATGCCTTGATGGAGAAAGGCAGCTGCACGGGCGAGATCACCTTCCTGCGCGGGGATGGTTCCTCTTTCCCGGCGGGGATTTCCTGCTCCATCTTCAAGGACCGCCTCGGTCTCGATTCCATCGTCACCGTCTGGCGCGACATCAGCGAGCAGAAAAAGAGCGAGGCCGCCCTTCTGGAAAGCGAGGAGCGCTACCGGAACCTTGTGGAGCTCTCCACCAACGCGATCTACATCACCATCGGCGGGCGCCTTGTCTTCGGCAACAGGGCAGGGGTCAAGCTCCTCGGGGCGACTGAGCCCGACGAGGTGCTCGGCAGGGAGTTTTCCGACTTCGTCCACCCCGACTTCCGTGAGGCGGAGCGGGAGCGGGTCCGCACGGTCACCGAGGACGGCGTCGCCCCCCTCTCCATGGAGGAGCGCTATGTGGCTCTGGACGGCACCGTCGCCGACGTCGACGTAGCCACCATCCCCTTCACCTTTCAGGACCAGCCGGCGATTCTTGTCCTGGCGCGGGACATCACGGTGCGCAAAAAGCTCGAGGAGGAGCTGGAAAAGAACACCCGTTTCGAATCGATCGGCCTTCTCGCAGGCGGGATCGCCCACGACTTCAACAACCTCCTCGCCGCCATCCTCGGCAACATCTCCCTATCGAAGATGCTCACCCCGGAGCATGCGGAGACGTACCATCTCCTTGGTGAGGCGGAGAACGCTTCGCTCCGGGCGCGCGACCTGACGCGGCAGCTTCTCACCTTTGCCCGCGGCGGCGCGCCGGTCAAAAAGAGCGCCACTGTCGGCGAGCTCATAACGGAGACGTGCGCCTTTGCACTCCGAGGCTCAAACGTCTCCTGCATCTACGATATCCCTGCCGACCTATCCAACGTGGAAGTGGATGTGGGGCAGATCAGCCAGGTGGTGCAGAACCTTGTCATTAACGCTGACCAGGCGATGCCGGATGGTGGTACCATCGTGGTGGTGTGCGAGAATACCGACGCGCCGGATCACGTCCCGGCGCACCTGAAGGGGAGGCGCTGCGTGAAGATCTCCATTCGGGACTGCGGGCACGGCATTCACCCGGACCACCTGAAGCGGATCTTTGACCCCTACTTCACCACCAAGCAGAAGGGGAGCGGGCTCGGACTCAGCACCGCCTTCTCCATCGTCAGAAAGCACGACGGCTGCATCACGGTGGAGTCGGAACTGGGGAAGGGGACGGTCTTCCATATGTACCTCCCGGCGTGCGACGCCCCCCCGTCCGGGGCGGAGGCGATCTCCCCCCTCCCCTTCTCCGGCAACGGCAAGGTCCTTCTCATGGACGACGAGGAGGCCGTGCGCTTCATCGCCGGGCGCACCTTGCGGCGCATGGGGTTCGAGGTTGTCTACGCCAAGGACGGGGTACAGGCGATTGCGCTCTACTCGGAGGCGCTGCGATCGGGGGAGCCGTTCACCGCGGTGGTGATGGATCTCACCATCCCGGGGGGGATGGGGGGGAAGGAGGCGGTCCGCAGGATGAGGAGTCTCGATCCGGGACTGAAGGCGTTCGTCTCCAGCGGGTACTCCGACGATCCGGTCATGGCCGATCCGGAGGCGTACGGTTTCTGCGGGGTCATCCCGAAGCCGTTCCTCTACGAGGAGATGGCCACCGCCCTGCAACAGGTATTTGGGAAGCTTGAACTGACAAACCGGGCGGCGCGGCAGGAGTAGCCGGCCCCCCATGGAGCAGAGATGGAGCTTATAGACAGCCATTCACATATATACGGTGAGGAGTTTGCCGAGGATCTTCCCGAGGTGCTGGAGCGCGCCGGTCAGGCGGGTGTCAACACCATCATGGCGGTCGGGGCAGACCTCCCGTCGAGCATTCAGGCGGTGGAGCTTGCTGCCGCCTACGACGGGATCTACTGCTCCGTGGGGATCCACCCCCACGATGCCGCCGGAGTCACCGAGGAGTGCTACCAGAAGATCAGGGAGCTGGCCCTTGCCCACCCGAAGGTGGTGGCGATCGGCGAGGTGGGGCTCGACTTCTACCGGGACCGCTCGCCCCGCGACGCGCAGGAGGAGGTGTTTCGCCGTTTCATCCGGCTGGCGCGGGAGCTCTCCCTCCCCCTCATCATCCACGACCGCGACGCGCACGACCGGATCATGACGATCCTGAAGGAAGAGCATGCGCACGAGGTGGGTGGAGTGCTGCACTGCTTTTCCGGCGACCTGGAGATGGCCAGGGAGTGCATCGAGATGGGATTCTACATCTCCATCCCCGGCACCGTCACCTACCCTTCGAACCATCCCTTGAGGGAGGTCGTGGCCGGGGTGAGGATGGAGCACCTCCTCGTGGAGACCGACGCACCGTACCTCTCCCCGGTGCCGCACCGGGGGAAGAGAAACGAACCGGCCCTCGTGGCGCTCGCCGCCGAGCGGGTGGCCGAGGTGAAGGGACTCTCGGTGGAGGATGTCGCGCGCATCACCTCGCTGAACACGCGCAGGCTCTTCCGGATCGGGACAAAGGAGAGTGAGGACACCATCGCCTACATGATCAGGCGCTCCCTCTACCTGAACATCACCAACCGCTGCTCCAACCGTTGCACCTTCTGCCCGAAATTCGAGGAGCTGATCGTCAAGGGGCACGAGCTCAAGCTCTCGCACGAGCCGGACTTCAACGAGGTGATGGCGCAGGTCGGGAAGTACCCCGATTTCGACGAGGTGGTCTTCTGCGGCTTCGGCGAGCCGCTCCTGCGCCTCGACCTGGTGAAGGAAGTAGGGGCCGAACTGAAGAGGCGCGGCTATCGAGTGCGCATCAATACGGACGGTCAGGCAAACATCGTGCATGGGAGAAACATCCTGCCGGAGATCGCCCCCTTCATCGACACGATCTCGGTGAGCCTCAACGCCTGCGACGCCGAGACATACGACCGGCTCTGCCGCACCCCCTACGGAGCGGCAGGATTCGAGGGTGTATGCGACTTTATCCGGGAGGGGACGCAGCACATAAAGCGCGTCGTGGCGAGCGCCGTGGCGGTGCCGGGACTCGATATCGGGCGCGTGAAGGCGCTGGCGGAGAGCCTGGGAGCGGAATTCAGGGAACGCGAATGCGCGGAGGTGGGGTGAGTTTTGCGGGGATTTTTACGCCATATCACCATTTCTCCCCCTCTCCTCGTTAATTTCCCTTGAGCAAAATTAAAATGTGGCGTAAAAGAGGTTAATAAAATTTCGCACAGCATCGCGCTGGGGGCAGCTCGGGAATGGGTGGAGTAAGCACACACAATCAGCCGGAAGACCTTCTGAAGGAGCTGAGGAGCTATCCGTCTCTGGCGCCGTATACCCTCACCCTTTTCAGCTGCGGCAACGCCCTCCCCGTCACACCCGCCCCCTGCGCGCAGTCGCTGCACGACCCCCTCTGCCACGAGGTCACCCGCCACTTCCTTCTGGAGCAACACTACTCCCAGCTCGACGTGCAGCAGCCGGGTGTCTACCGTCACAGCGGGGGGCTTTTGTGCTTTGCCCTCCCCTTCCGCTGGCTCGGCGGACGCTACGTCCTTCTGGCAGACGGTGTCAGGGACGAAACGCTCGACCTGTGGCAGCTCTCCGCTGCCTGCCGCAGCACCAGTCTCGATCTCTTCTCTCTCCTGAACCATGCCGAATCCCTCCCCGTCTCCAGCATCGAGGAGATGGAGCGCATTGCCGACGAGATACAGAAGCGCCTCGCCCAGGTGACGGCGGAGGAGCGGGAAACCGTCTCCGGCACCGCGTCCCAGTCCCCCCTTCTCGCGCAGCGGCTCTCCCGGAGCGTCCGCGTGCTGGGGATGATGGACGAGGCACGCACGATGGCGGAGACGATCTCCCTTGCGGCGGAGACGCTGGGGGAATTTTTCGACTTCCCCGACATGGTTCTCGTGCTGAGAGACGACGACGGGCAGAAGTTCTCGGTGACCGGACTGTGGGGACTCCCGACAGTGCTCGACACCATACCTGCCGTCAAGTTCCTCGCCTTCGCCCGGGGGGACAGACTCAAGAAATGCCTCCCCTTCGAGGAGATGGGCCCGCTTTTCCCCGCGGTGAGGGCGCGCTGGGGAGCGTGCTTCCCGCTGCAGCAAGGGGAGGAGCTTTTCGGCTTCCTCGCCCTCTTCGACCGCAAGCTCCTCCCTGCGGATCTCTTGCAGATAGAGCTCATAACCAGCCGGGTCGGCAGCCGCCTCATGCAGATCAAGAAGGAGATGGAGCAGATCCAGGTAGGGGGGCTGTGCAGGAAGCTGAGCACTCTTACCAACACCCTCCTCGTGGCCAACTCGAAGGAAGAGCTCTACCAGATCACCTTAGGCATCGCCGCAGACCTGCTCGGCGCGACGCAGGGGTCGATCATGCTCATGGACAAAGGGGGCGATTCGCTGAATATCGTCTTCACCAAGGGGATGAGCCTGAACGTGGCCAAGTGCCTGACGCTGAAGGTCGGCAAGGGGATCGCAGGGTCGGTGGCCAAAAGCGGCACGCCGCTCCTTGTTAACGACGTGGAGACGGACGACCGGGTCGGGATGGCAAACCGCCCCCGCTTCAAGTCGAAATCGCTCCTGTGCATCCCGCTGAAGCTGAAGGACAAGATCATAGGGGTGCTCAACCTCTCCGACAAGAAGAACCTCTCCCCCTTCACCGAATCGGACCTGCAGCTCCTCACCTCCTTTGCCGGGCTCGCCTCCCTGATCATCGAGCGATACCTCCTCATGGAGGAGTCGTGCCGCTTCGAGCAGCTCTCCGTGACCGACCCCCTCACCGGGCTGTACAACCGGCGCTTCCTGCAAAGCCGCCTCGAGGAGGAGCTGAACCGCAGCCTCAGGCAGAACCTGAACCTCACCGTCGTCTTCATCGACCTCGACTTCTTCAAGGCGTACAACGACATCTGCGGTCACTTGGAAGGGGATCAGGCTCTCGTGAAGACCGCCGGGATCATCAAGAGGACGTTGAGGGACATGGACATCGTCGCCCGCTTCGGCGGGGAGGAATTCTGCGCGGTGCTACCTGCCACCAGCAAGATGGAGTCGATCGTCGTGGCGGAAAGGATCCGCGCGGAGGTGGAGCGGGAGAAGTTCCACGGTGAGGAACTGATGCCCCTGGGCACCGTCACCGCGAGCCTCGGCATCGCCACCTTCCCGGAGGACGGCCGCTCTATCGAGGCGCTCCTGCACGCCTCCGACGTCGCGCTCTACGAGGCGAAGGGAAGAGGGCGCAACCGGGTGGTCGCCGCGACCCCGGCGCCGGTGCTGGAAGATGCGGCGCTGCGCCCAGCTCCTTCTGCACCCCCCTTGGCGCCTGTCGCTCCCCCTCTCTACCTCGCGAGCTCGGATGGCAGCAGAAAAAGCTGAAAGGTCCTTTTCCCTGCACTTTTGGATACCTCTCTCCCCTCTACCGCCCCATTCTCACAGTGCCGCTCCCTTCATTCTCTCCTTTTTACCGTTTACTGATTAAAAATCGGTGGTTTTTGCCATCACTCTGTATTTTTATTGATGAAAGATCAAAGCATTCTGTGTTAGTATTCCACCGCGCTTGAATAGCCATCACTCCGATTGAATCCTCACTGGATTACATAATGCTAATATTTGATTTCAGTTACGCTATAACAGAATATTTGGAAGCGGAGTACATGTGATGGAACCTATGGAGAGCGCGCGCAGGGTTTTACAGTTGGTACGTCCCGGATCCTTGATCGACTTTCCCCAGGAAAGCGACAAGGAACTGAGCCGGGAAAAGCTCATCAACCGCCTTAACTACATCAATTTCCAGGACGGCACGCTCCTTGTGAACTTCAGACACAGCAGGTTCTCACAGGTTGTCTCCCTGGAGGCAAAGCCCCTCCCCTGCCAGGACGACTGGCTCGACTGCGCCTGGATCGATCCTGCCGAAGTGCCGCACAAGACGAAGGGAACGACCTTCGAAAACCTCTTCATCATCGATGGCTCGAAGCTCGTGGTCGTGGAGCCGACCGTCACCGGCATGAGCGAAAAAGGGATCTCCTTCCGCCTGCCGGAGACGTGCCGGGAGGTGAGCTACCGAAAGGTGCGCCGACACCTGTGCGACGGAGTGGAGGCGAGGCTGATACAAAACGGCGTCCTCTTCGACGGCACCCTCCTCGACTTCAGCGCGGTCGCCTTCCGCATCGAGGTCTCGGCGAAACGCCCGCAGCGCTTCGAGTGGGTGAACCCGGAGGCGCCGGTCAGCATCATCTTCTCTCGCGACGGGCTCACCCTCTACTCCGCGGAGTGCCGCATCATCTCCGAAAGCTTCGGCCAGAAGGCCAGAACGTACGTCCTCTCCCCCACCACCTCCCAGATGAGCCGCTTTCGCGCGAAGGAGATGCGCGCCATCCGCGAAGAGCTGGTGCCGCTGCCAAACATCATCTTCCGCCACCCTTTCAGCAACAAGATCACCGATCTGAAGGTCCTCGACCTCTCCGGCTCCGGCTTCGCGGTGTGCGAGGATGAAGAGACCTCCGTCCTCATGCCGGGGATGATGATCCCCGACGTGGAGCTGAACATCGCCAACAGCTTCTCCGCGCGGTGCGTGGTGCAGGTCGTGTATCGCTCGGTGCAGAAAAGCGGGACGGACGAAAGCTGGGTCAAGTGCGGCCTCAGTCTCCTCGACATGGACGTGAACGACCACGTGCGTCTCCTGGCCCTCCTGTACCTGGCGAAGGACCGCAACTCCTACCTGTGCAACAAGGTGAACCTGGACGACCTGTGGCAGTTCTTCTTCGAGACCGGCTTCATTTACCCGAAGAAGTACGCCTTCGTGCAAGCCAATAAGGAGAAGCTCAAGGAGACCTACCACCGCCTGTACACGGAGCACCCGAGCATTGCGCGTCACTTCCTCTACCAGGAGCGCGGCGCCATCCTCGGACACATGGCGATGCTGCGCTTCCACAAGAACAGCTGGCTCATCCACCACCACGCCGCGAACCGCTCCGAGTCGAACAACGCCGGTCTCGTGGTCCTGAACCAGCTGGCCCGCTCCATAAACGACTCGCACAACCTCTACTCGGCGCACATGAGCTTCGTGGTGTGCTACTACCGGCCTGAGAACAAGTTCCCGAACCGCGTCTTTGGCACGGCAGCGAGGCTCATCAAGGATCAGAAAGGGTGCTCCATCGACACCTTCGCCTACCTGCACTACCAGAGGGGGACCCTCGGCGGGGGGACCTTCTCCAGGGGGTGGAGCCTCGCCAAGGCGCAGCCAGCGGACCTCATGGAGCTGGAGGTCTTCTACGAGCACAGCTCGGGAGGGCTCATGCTGCACGCCCTGCACCTCGACGCCGATACCCTCGACTGCGACGAACTCACCCGCGAATACCGGCAGCTCGGGTTCCAGATGGAGCGCCACATCTACGCTCTCAAGAAGGACGGCGTCCTGAAGGCTGTCGTCCTCATCAACCTCTCCGACATGGGGCTGAACCTTTCGGACCTGACGAACTGCATCCACATCATCGTGCTGGAGGGGGACGAGCTCGGCACGGAGGTGCTGAACCAGGTCCTCGGGATCCTGACGGTGAAGTACGAGCAAAACGAGCTTCCGATCCTCATCTATCCGACGACGTACGCAGATGCCAAGGGGGTGAGCTACGAGAAGCAGTACGTGCTTTGGGCGCTCAACATCTCCCACAGCGGGGCGGATTTCTACAAGTACATGACGCAGCTTTTGACGCGTTCCGGCAAGAAGAAGCTCCCCTGAGATGGCGGCAGGCGCGCTCTCGGAGAGGTCGAGGCGGAGCGTACAGATCGATGAAATAACCGGTTGTGAGGACGTTCCATGGAAGACGCCCCGCTGTACAACAGCAGGATCGTAAATACCTACATAAAGCTCATCAAGAGCCGCTACCACTTCGTGAATATCAGCGAGCTTTTGGAAGCCGCCGAGATGACCCCCTACGAAGTGGCGGACCAGGGGCACTGGTTCTCCCAGAAGCAGATCAACCTCTTCCATGACCGTCTGCAGAAGATGATCGGAAACCCCGACATCGCCCGGGAGGCCGGGCGCTACGCAGCATCCCCCGACGCCATAGGGGTCATGCGCCAGTACTTTCTGGGACTGGTCGGGCCGACGAAGGCGTACGAGATGGTCGGCGCCGCCGTGAACAGAAACTTCGTCAGATCTTCCGTCTACTGCTCCAAAAAGCTCGCCCACAACAAGGTGGAGATCACCGTGACACCGCGCCCCGGGACCCAGGAGCGCTACTTCCAGTGCCAGAACCGTATCGGCTTTTTCGAGGCGGTGGCCACAGGTTTCGGAATCAAGCTGCCGCGTGTGGAGCACACCGAGTGCGTCTTCAAGGGGGCGAGCCTCTGCCGCTACGTCGTCTCCTGGGAAGGCTCCCGGTCAAGCTTCTGGGAGATGACCCGCAACGCGACCGCCCTCGCCTCTCTCTTTCTCTTTATGGCCGCCATGCGCTTCGACCCCCACCTCGCCCTGGGCACCGTCGTTCCCGCCTCTCTCGCCACCACCTTCCTCTTTTCCACCCTCGCGCTCAGATGTGAAAAGCGGGCGCTCCTGGCGAACCTCGAGAGCCTGAACGGCGCGAGTGACCATCTGGTGGACCAGATAAACATCAACTACAACAACGCCCTCGTCACCAACGAGGTCGGCCAGATAATCAGCAGGCAGACGAGTATCGACGACATCCTTGCGAGCGTCGTGCAGGTCCTCGGCAAGCGCCTCGACTTCGACCGGGGGATGCTCCTCCTCGCCAACGAGAAGAAGGACCGCCTCGTTTTCCGCGCCGGCTTCGGCTACCCGGAGAAGTCCTTCAGCGTCCTCAGCACCACGACCTTTCACCTGAACCGCCCCGAATCGCAGGGGGTCCTCGTCGTCTGCTACCGCGACCAGAAGCCCTTCCTGGTGAACGACGTGAACGAGCTCGAGGGGACCCTCTCCCTGCGCAGCATGGAGTTTGTGAAGAAGCTCGGCTGTGAGTCCTTCATCTGCTGCCCCATCATCAGCGAGGGGGAATCGATCGGGGTCCTCGCGGTGGACAACCCGAAGTCGAAGCGCCCCCTGGTACACAGCGACATCAGCCTTCTCATGGGGATCGCCCCGATGATCGGCATCAGTATCCACAACGCGAACCTCATGGAGGCCAAGTTCCGCCAGTTCAGCTCCTTTTTGAAGGTCATGGCGGCCTCCATCGACGCGAGGGACCCCCTCACCGCCGGCCATTCTGAGAAGGTCACCGAGTACGCGGTGGGGATCTGCCAGGAGCTTCGGCTGTCAGCTGCGGAGCAGGAGATGATAAGGGTGGCGGCGCTTCTTCACGACTACGGAAAGATCGGGGTGCCGGACGCAATCCTCAAGAAGAACGGGCGCCTCACCGACCTGGAGTACGAGATCGTGAAGACGCACAGCTACAAGACGCGCGACATTCTGGACCAGGTTAATTTCGAGGGTATCTACAGCCAGGTGCCGGAGATTGCCGGCGCCCACCATGAAAGGATCGATGGGACCGGCTATCCGAGAGGTCTGAAAGGAAGGGATATTCCGCTGGGGGCGAAGATCATCACGGTCGCCGACTTTTTCGAGGCGGTCACCTCGAAGCGCCACTACCGCGACCCGATGCCGACGGCCGAGGCGTACCGCCTGCTTCGGGAGGGGAGCGGCAGCCACTTCGAGGGGAGAATCGTCGAGGCGCTGATCAGCTACCACCAGAAGAGGACACAGGGGCACAACCTCAAGCTCGTGCAGTCGATGTAACTACCCCTTCACCCCTCTGCAGCAGATGATCGGGGTGTAGGTGAAGCGGCGCGGGTCGGCGAAGAAGGTCTGGAATTCCAGGAGGAACTCCTCGAAGCCGCCGGGGTATTCGGCGAAGTCGTACCCTGAGTTGCGGGCGGCGACCTCCACCTTCTTGGTCCAGTTGAAGTCGTCCGACACCTTCAGCGGTCCGAAGATCTGGTGGTGGGCGGAGACGTTCACGTCGATGTCGTTGAAACCGAGATCGTACAGGTAGGAATAGAGCTTGCGCCCGACGTAGGGGTCGAAGTTCATCCTGGACTCCAGTATCCCCATGACTGCGTGGATCGCCCGGTCCATCCGCTCCGAAAGGCCGTAGTGGCACAGGCAGTTGTGGTCGAGGTCGATGAGCAGGAGGGTGCCCCCCGGCTTCAGCATGCGGGAGATGTTCTGTACCATCTGGAAGCTCTCGGCGCGGTAGTACTCGAGGAGAAAGCGGACCCAGATAAAGTCGAAGGTGCCGAGATCGTCCAGCGGCTGGCGCGCATCGCGGCAGACGAAAGTGGCGCCGGTGTCGCCGTAGTTCGCACTGGCATAGCTCACCCGCTGCTCCGCGATGTCTATCCCCAGCGCCGAGCCACCCGGCTGAACCAGCTCGTGCAGCTTGTACGTAGTCTTACCCGCGCCGCACCCGATATCGGCCACGCGCATCCCCGGAGCGATCCCCGCCCATAGAGCCTGCCTCTCCGTTACCGCGTTGTCCGTCTTCACGTCGAGACGCTTGGACTCGTCCGAGCCCTCCATAATGTACTTTTTCGAGGTCATTCTTTCTCCGCAAGAGGTTTGGAATTTGTATCCGGTCATTCTTAGCACAGATCCTCATCCTGTTCAATGGCGGAACAATAGCCGTTCCCGTACATCTTAATTAGAGCTTTACACGGGAGCGCGGACGATGGTATCTTTTTTCGCCTCAAGTTTCCCCGGTAACGGCCGAATCGAAATGTAGGGAGATACACCCGCCACACCTTTTCAATTTGCAGTGCTAGTTTCAGGAGGAGATTATGAAAGTTCAGAAAAGGGCGCTCGTCGCAGCGCTGCTGACAGCACCCATGCTTGCCGCCATCGGCAGCTTTTCCACGGCCCACGCCTCAGGATTTGCGGTTTTCACACAAGGGGCGTCTGCCCTGGGGCAGGGAAATGCAGTCACAGCCCACGCGGACGATCCGAGTGCCGTCTTTTACAACCCTGCACTTATCAACAAGCTCCCTGGCACGCAGGTCTTCTTCGGAAGCACGCTGATCAGCACCAGTCGCGAATTCCGCAGCTCCACCACCGGCACAGAATACGAGCCTGACGCAAAGTTGAACTACCCGACGACCCTGTACGTCACCAGCAAGCTCAACGACAAGTGGAGCGTGGGGCTCGGGGTGTTCAACCCCTTCGGGCTGAAGACAAACTGGGGGACCGAGTGGGAGGGGCGCTATCTCGCCACGAAGTCGGAGCTCACCACCTACAACGTGAACCCCGTCGTTTCCTATCGCATCACCCCTGCCCTCACCTTCGCCGCCGGTGTGGACGTGGTCTTTCTGGACGCAAAGCTGGAAAAGCGCCTCCTCGTGCCGGTTGCCCCCGGGGTATTCACCGATGCCTCGAACAAGTTTGAAGGTGATGGTACCGGTGTCGGCTACAACGTCGGCGTCGCCTACGATATCAACAAGGACCTGAGCGTCGGCCTTTCCTACCGCAGCCAGGTCGATGTGGACGTCGACGGCACCGGACAGGCGCAGATTCTCGCTACCGGCACGGAGATCGTGAACGCTCCGGGGCACAGCAAGATCAAGCTGCCGCAGCAGCTGACAGGCGGCATCGCCTACCGGGTGACCGAACCGCTGATCGTGGAGGCGGGATTCCGCTGGGAGGGGTGGTCATCTTTTGATGAACTCGCCATCACAGTGGACACGCCGACCCCGACGAGGACAGTCACGAGGCGTGACTGGAGCGACGCATGGGGCGCCAACGTCGGCGCGAAGTACAAGCTGAACCCCAATGTCTCGCTGCTGGCCGGCTATGTGTACGGCAGCACTCCCGTGCCTGACAGCACCTTCGACCCGACGATTCCCGATGCCGACACCCACATCTTCACCGTCGGCACCGACATGCAGATCAAGAAGTTCCGGGTGGCGCTCGCCTACGGCTACCAGAAGCTTCTTGAGCGCACCAAGGACAACGACATGGACCCTGCCCTCCCCGCCGGTCTGAAGGCAAACGGCACGTACAACACCGACGCCCATCTCTTCGGCTTCAGCCTGACCTACCCGTTCCGGTAACCGCTGGAGCAGCAGACGTAGACGAAAAAAAGACGCCCTCGCATCGGGGGCGTCTTTTTTTGTCTCTTCGAACTTCACTGAGCGGACGGCAAACAACGTGACTGCTGGCAATACGTCCCTCCCCTTTCAAGGGGGAGGACAGGAGGGGGATGGGGTTCTGCAGAACCAGCTTCTACCCCATCCCCACCCTGTCCCTCCCCTTGAAAGGGAGGGGACGCCTTAGTTCCTGCTCTACCAGAGGAAACAGTCTCTTTAGGCTCGACGGAGATCTCCAAGTGGTGCGAAACGTTTAAGCGCAGCGGTGGGGGCGCGGCCTACTTCGCCTTCGCCACCTTCGGCTCCAGATCCCGCATCAACTCTTCATACGCCATGAGCGACTTCACCAGCGGGGTGTCTTTCTGTACCGTGTCGGCAAAGACCTTGAACCGGCCGTTGAACCCCTGCGCCCTGTTTCTTAGCGCTGTAATACTGTCCGCGAGGAACCCCTTCTCCTTCTTGTCCGTCTCCCCCGACTTCACCAGCGACTTTGTCTTCGCCCAGTATTCGTCGGTGGAGCCGATGTAGTGATTGATACTCTCCAGGAACGCAAGAGACGAAGAGGAGAGCTCGGAGGTGGCGGCAAGACGCTGCTGCACCTCCAGCATCGATTTGAGCAGCTCACCGTCCGCCAGCCGCACCAGTTCAGAAACCTTCGCGGGGCTCACCCCCTTCGCAGGATCGAGTGCATCGACACCGGAGATGAAGCGTTGCGAGGTTCCGAGATAGTTATTGATCGATACCGAGGCGTTGCTGAGGGAGATGGCGGCATTTGAGACGAATTTGGCGAAGCCTGAGGCCTGTCCTGCATAGGGGATTGGGAGGACCTTGGCAAAGCCGGCGGCGGCGGAGCCTGCGGCAAGGTACTTGTTGTACCCGGCGATGTTGTTGGACATCCACTTCACATACCCCTCGAAGTCGGCCATTCCCTGACGCTGCTGCCGGACATCGGCGGCGATCTCTTTCAGGCGCGCACAGGTTTTGACTGCAAGGGCGGACGAGGTAATGCTGCACTGCTGCAGCACCTTCAATTTCTCCTGGAGCTCCTGGTTTTCCTTCGTGAGAGTCGCTATGGTCTCCGTCGCCGGAGCATCGGCAGGAGTCGTTTCGGCATAGGCGAAAGAGGACGTCAGAGACGCCGTGATGACGAAAGCGGTGAAGATGGTGCGGAGCTTCATGGTACCCTCCTGGGGGGGAAGTCACAGACAAACCTGTATCTAATAACGCAATCGGGAGGCGGAGACAAGGGTAAAAAGGGGAAGAGGAGGTATTGGGGGGCGACGTGCAGAAGTGTGGTTCGATGTCGGCCGGAATAAGCGGAGCGTTTCCGGCAAACTGTGCTGCATCATATGGTTGGCTGGCGCCACGCCGGGAACGCCTGCGGCTTATCCCGGCCTACGAAAAAGGGGACAGACTCGTGCCTGTCCCCTTATCCTTACTTCTCGCTGTAGCGTATCTGGTAGATGAAGGTTTTCGGGTCGTAGAAGTCGAGAGCTGCGCCACCTACTTCAGCATAGGGGTAGCCGAAGGTGTTGAGGGGGGCTCCGGCCTGGCGCGGATTCAGCACGATGTCGCGCCCGGAGGCGATCTTCACCCGATACGGGTCGATCCCGCCGAAGAAGTACTCACGGTACTCCTTCGTCTTCGCGTCTTCCAGTTGCAGCTTCTCCACGAGGATCGCTTTCCTCACGTCGGCAGGGTCGACCGGGACCCACCCGGTGCCGGGGAGGAAGAATTCGACCCAGCAGTGCTGCCATCCGGTGATGTCTTCTTCAGCCTTTTTCCCGAGGCGCACGCCGAAGACCTCGCGCGCCGGCACACCTGCAGCGCGTGCCAACGCAACATAAACTGACGAGATGTCGGTGCACTTCCCGCCCGGCGTCTTCAAAAGCTGGCAGACATCGCCCTTGCCGCAGCCGCGGGTGGCAGGATCGCGGTACATGTTTTCGCAGGTCCAGTCGTAGATGGCGCGGGCCTTCTCCAGGACGGTCTTTTTCCCTTTGGTGATCTTCGCGGAGAGCTTCTGCACCTCACCGTCCGTCGGCCCCAAGGTCGTCGGCTTCAAAAACTCCGCGTAGTCCCCCTTGTTCCACTGAGGCTCGGCGCTGGAGAGGTTACGCATCTGGATCTCCTGACGCTCTACCTTGAAGGAGAATGCCAGCTTGCGGCTGGCAGCAGCCTCCTCCCAGCGGGCAAAGAGGATCGGCGTACCGGTCGCGCCGTCGGTGTAGACGGCGGATGACGCGAAGTCTCCCGTCACTTTCACATCACTGATCGTCTGGTTCTGGTCGGAAACCGGATACGGCACCCAGAGTTTCGCCTCTTTACCGGCGGGCTGCTTGGAGAGGTCCACCTCCACCGTCACGACTCCACTGCGGCTTCCCGCCCACGCGGCAGGTGCGGCTGCAACGGCTGCCAAGGCAACCAGCATCAGTAGCAATTTCTTCATCACCATCTTTTTACTTTCTCCTCTTGTCTTCGATTTCATGCGGCCTCTCTTTCATCACCGGCCATCAGGCTCCTATTTGGCAATGGGGAGTCCGGCATCCTTCCAGTCCACGTACGTTGCTTCCAGGAGCGCGTCGTATCCCAACTTCTCCAGCTTGCGGTACGCCTTTGCACTTCTCTTTCCGGTATTGCAGTACACGATGATCCCTTTATCCTTCGGCAGGCTTCCGGAGTTGGCGGCAAAGGTCCCGAGCGGGATATTGACGGCGCCCGGAATGTGCCCGCCGGTAAACTCCTTCGGCTCGCGGACGTCCACCAGCACATACTCGGCCTGCTTCTCTTTCAGGAGTGTCGCAAGGTCGTTCGGGGCGACCCTCACCGTCTTGATCTTTTTGTCGTAGCCAGGACCTGTGACGATCGGCATCCCCTTCTCTTCCCAGACCGGGAATCCTTCGCTGTAGAGAAGAAGGTTCCGAAACCCCGCCGCCTGCGCCTTCTGCGCCACCTTCTTGCTCTTGCCGCACTTGACGCCGTTGCAGTAAAAGACGAGCTGCGCGTCGTTGTCCTTGGGGAGTGACGAGAGCGCGGCATCAAAATCGTCTTCCTGGATGTTGATGGCGTTGACGATGTGCGCCTCTTTGAACTCCACCGGGGTCCGCGCATCGACAAGGGTGAAGTCGCGCCTCGAGTCCATCATCTCCTTCAAACCTTCAGTGGAAATGACGCGGAACTCTGCTGCCCAGACCACGGAAGCGGCAAAGAGCATTACGATTGCAACTGCACACGTGAGTACAGTCCTGAGCGATGTCATTCAGCCTCCCTTTTTACCAAAGCCATTTTTGTGAGAGAAATTAATAATCTATTGACTCACCTCAGTCAAATGGATAAATTCGATAGAACCGATTGCATTCATTGACAATGACGATAGGAACCTATGAACCTGAAACAGTTGGAAGTATTTTTGGCGGTGGCGGAAAGCGGGAGTTTTTCGAAAGGGGCGGAAAGCTGCTTCATTACCCAGTCAACCGTAAGCCAGCACATCTCCGCTCTCGAGAATGAATTCGGCCTCAAGCTCCTCGACAGGACCGGGAAAGGAGCCTTGCCCACGGCGGGGGGAAAGGTGCTGATGGAAAGGGCAAAGCGTGTCGTGGATGCCGCTCGGGAAATTCCGGTAGCACTAGCACGCTTCAAAGGTGTGGAGGATGCCGAGCTCAAGATCGGCGGAAGCAGCATCCCCGGGGAGTATCTTATCCCCACTCTCCTTCCGCTTCTCAGTGCGAGGTTTCCCGGGATCACGGTCACGGTCCTGCAAGGGGACAGCCGCAGCGTGCTCGCTATGGTGGCCGCAGAAGAGGTGGAGATTGCAGTCGTCGGCGCCCGTTTCGAGGACGACGCTCTCGATTTTGCTCCGCTCGCGCAGGACGAGGTGGTCTTGATCGCACCTGGAGATCACCGCTGGCGCGATGCAGTCATCGCTGCAAGCGATCTATGCTCTGCGCCGCTGGTTATGCGGGAGGCGGGGTCCGGGACGGGGAAGGCGATCCTTGAGACGCTGCGGGGGTGCGGCATCGAGCCGGAATCGCTAAAGATAGCTGCGCGGCTCGGGAGCAACGAGGCTGTAAAGCGGGCGGTACTCAATGGCCTCGGAGTCTCCTTCGTCTCCGCGAAGTCGGTGGAGCGGGAACTGGCGCAGGGTGCACTGGTTCAGGTTCGTGTTGAGGGTCTGACGATCACACGGGAATTCTTTCTCGCAAAGAGAAAGGGAAGGGAACTCTCCCCAGCGGCCCGCGCCTTTGTAGCGATCATGGAAGAAGGAGCAGGTGCGACTGTGGCGACGGGGTAGGAAGTCATTCCACCCTCCCCCGCATTTTCTTTCTTTCCGAAACCACCTTCTTTTCCTTCAGTCTCTTTTCCTTCACGCCCCGTGGGACCTTCGTGGCGATCCTCTTCTTCACCTTCATCGCCCTTTTGCGCAGCATCTCGCGGAGACGCTCCAGAGCCACCTCGCGGTTCTGCGCCTGCGACCTGCTCTCGGTCGCCTGCGCAACGATCCCTGTCGGGAGATGCCTTATCCTCACCGCCGAATCGGTGGTGTTGCGGTGCTGTCCGCCGGGGCCGGAGGCCCGATAGAACTCCACCCTGATATCACTGTCCTTTATCTCGATCATGCTCACTTCCTGTCACTGAATATTAGCCGGCGCGATGATAGCACAGATGTGCCCGTGACTTTATTTTTACATTCACATAATCTTTTGCTAAAGTGCGCGCTTTGAAATCACAGCTTGCAGAGGAGGTGCAAAATGCCAGTTATTACAGTCGATATCGGGATGTTGGACAGCAGCGAAAAGAAAGCCGAATTGGTGAAGAGCCTCACCAGCGCCGCGAGCGCCGCCACGAAGATCCCGGAGGAGAAGTTCATCGTGCTGATCAAGGAACTGGAGAGGGACAACATCGGGGTCGGCGGCACCCAGCTCTCCGCATTGATGAAGAAGTAGGGTGAGGCTTGCGAGGCGGAGAACTCCCTGCGGCTCCGCCTCTTTCATGGGCTCGTCGGGAGATTCCCAGGGCGGACATTTAAGCTAGGCCGTCGGCATCGCGTCCCTCCCCTTTCAAGGGGGAGGACAGGAGGGGGATGGGGGTCGCCCCTTACCTCTGACCCCATCCCCACCCTGTCCCTCCCCTTGAAAGGGAGGGGACGCCTGAGCTCCCGTTCTACTCGCAGAAGACGGGCTGAGGCTGAACCCGTTCCCTGAATTCCGGATGAATATCTAATAAAGGAGAAAAGGATGGAGAAGAAATCTTTGGGGGCAAAGCCGATGGGGGCGCCGGCCCCGGTGTGGCTCGTCGGGACCTATGACAGCGATGGCAAGCCGAATCTGGTGACGGTAGCGTGGGGGGGCACCTGCTGCTCCGATCCGCCGGCCCTTACCATTTCGCTGCGCAAGTCGCGGCACAGCTACAACGCCATCGTGGAGCGGAAGGCTTTCACCGTCAATGTCCCGAATGAAGCGCAGGTCGTGGCAGCAGACTTCGCCGGCATCGCATCCGGCCGCGACACCGACAAGTTCGCCTCCGCCGGGCTCACTCCCGTGAGAAGCGATCTGGTGGACGCGCCGTACGCGGCGGAATTCCCCCTGGTATTCGAGTGTCGCCTCCTCCAGATCGTTGAGGTGGGGATTCACACGCAGTTCATCGGCGAGATCGTTGACGTGAAGGCGGATCCCTCAATCCTCAATGAGAGTGGCGTGCCGGATGCAAAACTCCTTCGCCCCGTCGCCTACAGCCCTGCCACCCGCACCTACTACGGCCTCGGCGAAACCATCGGGCAGGGATTCACCATCGGCAAGGAGCTCATGAAGTAGCACTCCCCTCCCCCGCTCCGCGCGTTGATACAGAAACGGACGCCTCACCCGAGGCGTCCGCTCTTTTTGCTTCATCTGGGAGTTTCCCAGGACCGAGAGTTTGTTGCCCCTCCAAGATGCGAGGCCATGCTACTAGGTTCCCCCCTTCGCCCAGATTCATCCGGGAACTCCGTGGGAGCGGGGGTACATCGCCACGAAGCACTGCAGAAGGCCTAACGTTCCCCCCTTCGCAAAGGGGGGGCAGGGGGGATTTGATCTTCAAGTCTCCTCCAGAACCGCAGCCCGTCTAACAGTACATCTCGGTCGTCGAACCGCCGTGCTGCGGCAGTCTAAAGATCAACGACATAGCCACCACCAATTTTGTGCAAACTGGTATCAAAAAAATGCTTGAGACCACAGCAGTTGCGCACTTTGCAGGACGGTCTGGCCAAGTCAAATCCCCCCTGTCCCCCCTTCGCAAAGGGGGGACGCGAGGCCTCCTGCGGCCCTTCATTGGAACATACTACGGCTTCCCCGGAATTCTTGGATGAGCCTTCGCAAAGGGGGGGACGCGAGGCCTCGTGCAGCGGTTATGGAGGCGTACTCCTGGCTCCCCACCATTCCAGGAAGAACCTTTCTTAGATATTCCTGCCTGTTTATTCCTTCGGCCGGTACTTCTCGTACGCCTCGCTCATGCGCTGCAGATTCTCCAGGAGGTAGCTCCTGTTAAGGCGATCCCTGTTGAAGTAGACATTCTGCAGGTTCACCGATGCCTCCGGATTGATGCCGATCGACTGGTGCAGCACGGAGTTCGGCCCTCCTGTGGATATGACCGTCTCCTGCGAGTAGCTCCATTCTTCCGTGCCGCGCAGCTGTGCATACAGCGGTTTCATGTCCTTGCGCGGTGTGAGGGGGAACGAAATCTGGACCCCCCCGACCTGCCAACGCTTCCCTTCCTGCGTCTTGGCATTCTTGTAGTACGCGGAGAACGCGGTGTCGCCGAAGAAGCGCTTCAATTCCGCCGTCCCCCCCGTATCCTGCTCCCAGAAACGCCCGGCCGTCCCTTCCAGGAAGACGTTGAGCGGGCTGAAGTAGTAGCGGTATGAGCCGAGATATACTTCACTCTTCGCGTTTGTTTCGGAATTCTCGCCGTACGCCTGCTTCAGCCTGAACCGGTGCTTCCCTTCGGGAGAGGTCCACATCATCTCATTCAGCGTGCCGTTGATGTCCCCGTAGATCTTCCCTACCCCCGCCTGGGCGTAGAGAGATGGGGTGAGCTTCACGGCCTGGAAGAGCATGGCGCGCTCCAGCCGGGGGTCGTGACGCGCCCGCCGGTACAATTTGCCATCTTCCAGGTTCTCGCTCCAGCTAAGCGGGATGTCGCCCCGCACGTTCACGATCGCCCCCTTCCACGGTGTGACGAAGAGGTCCGCCTTCAGGGAGAGGAGGTAGTCGAAAAGCCCCACCTCGGTACCCACGAAAGTGGTGAGCCCGGGCCAGAGGACAACGGTCGGCTTGAAGTATGACGAGATCGTCTTCCCGTCCACGAAGCGGGCCTGTGCAAGGTCGGCCTCCGTGCCGGTGGCAAGGGACTCCTTCAGCTTTCTTTCGTCTCCGTAGAAGAAGTCCTGCAGGTCGGAGAGAGGCGCGGAGACCGTCATCACCTTTATCCCCTTGCGCTCGATGACTGCGCTGACGTGGTCTATGCCGTTGCCGAGGATCTCTGCAGCGCTCCCGAAGACGACGCCGAGGGCATCGAGCTCGTTGTGGTTGAAGACGTTGTTCTCGTAGACGATGACGGCCCTGTGCCTGTCGATGATTCCGACGCGCACGTCCTGCAGCCCGGTCGCGGTGAGCCTCTTTTGCAGTTCGGAGAGTGAACTCTCATCGGCTGGCGCTGCCTCCGACGCCTGCTGGTCGCCCCCCTCTTCCCCGGTCGCCCGCGCCACAGGATGGCGCGCCTCAAAACGGCGCTTCGTCCCCTCCCGCGCTTTTTCCTTCAGAGAAAGTGGGAAGTCGAGCGAGAAGGCGAGGTCGATGTTGCCCGGATTGCGGTTCAGTGCGCTTTTGGCGGTGAACTGAAGCTTTATGTCGCGACGGAAGAGCCCCGGCGTGCTTATCTTCACCCCCGCGTTGGTGTCGCGGGTATCGTGTTCGGCGAGGAGGTGCACCCAGTCGCACAGCGTGACTTCGGCGCCTCCGAAAACCCCCTTCATCCGGTCCGGCCCGGTGCCGTATCCGATCGTGGCGCGCAGGGGCCCGAGGGTCTCGGTGGCAACGGCATACTTCGTCTGCAACCAGGATGCTCCCCCACCGACGTCGGCCAGACCGAACGCCACATCGGGAAGGTAGTACCCCTTCGGGATGAACGGGACCTTCACCTTCACGTTTGCAGAGAGGTCGCGCATGAGCCCGGGCGCCTCTGTCAGCCGCCCTCCGAGCTCGACGATGGAGAAGAAGCCGACGTTGAAAAAGTAGTTGTCACCGTACGGCACCTGCTTCGGCCATTCCACATTTTTCTGGTTGGAGTACGAAAGGACCATATGCCCTTCCTGCACGACACCTGCATCGGGGATGTTCAGGAGACCGCTGTACCCTTGCATGGAGAGGGTATTGGAAAACGGTTCTGCACCAGCGAAGGCAGGGATGAGGAAGAGGAGGAACGCTACCCCGCTGAGAAGTGCGACGAGATTATGGTGGCATCTGCTGATCATCTGGCGGAAATCCTTTTGTACTTGAGATCGACGGCGACGCAGCAGTCGTCCCTCCCCAACCGCTGCGGCCGACTTTTCTGTTGATATCTGATCCCGCCACGCGGATGTACTTCCTTCAGCGGAAGAGTCAGCGAGTCTCGTTCCCAAGGTCCACCTTGGGAACGTACCTGGGTGCAAAGCTCCGGCTTTGCATCCGCGTCAGCGGCAAACTTTAACGCCCGTACCTTGCGAGGCGGAGCCTCCAGGGGCAAAGCGCGTTCCCAAGCTGGAGCTTGGGAACGAGATGCGGAGAACCTGGGTTAAAAAAAGGGGGAAGCTCAGGCTCCCCCCTTGAAGTTGTCGAGCGGGCCGACCTTACTTGATCCCGCTGGTGCCGCCGGTTCCGCCGGTGGAGCCGGTGGTTCCACCCGTTCCGCCGGTGCCGCTCTGGACCGGAAGCGCCCCGGCCGGGAGCGCATTGGCGCCGGTTGCTGCGGCAGTCGTGGCGGCGCTGATGGTGCTGACCAGGGCCGGGACCGCGCTGACGATCGCGCTGTTGGAAGTGATGGCGGTGCTCACCTGGGTGGTGATGGCGCTGGTGATCTGCGAAGCGGTCGGTGCGCTGGCGGTGGAGAGGGTCTGCACTGCAGAGATCAGAGCAGAGGTAACGGCGCTGTTGATCGCGCTCTTTACGTCGCTCGCTGCGGAGGTGTTGGCAGCGGTCGAGAGAACGGCCCCGACGGCCTCGGCAAAGACGATTGCTGCAGAATTGGCGTCGGTCTTGACAGAGAAGTCAGCAGTCTTCAGATCGCTCACACCCATCTTTGCAAGAGCAGCGGCGAGCTGCGTTTCCACGTCGGCCTGCTGCGACGCGGGGGCGGAAGCGACGATGGTGGAGAGCGGGGTGATCTGGGAGTACCCAGCCGGAGCGCTCAGCGGGGGAGCGGCGACAGCGGTCCCGGCGGTTCCGTCGGCGTTGAGGGGGATGTAGGTCCCTCCGGTAGTGGTGAACGGCCCCTGTGCGGTGATTGCAAAGACCCCGTTTGCGTCGGTGGTGGCAAAGACGTTACCATTTTTGTCACGGACGGAGGCGCCGGAGACCGGCCCTTTTACGACCTTCCCGGTGGGGGTCACGCCAACAGCGGAGCCGGAGTCGGAGCCGCACGCAGCAAGACCCGCGAGGCTCCCGAGGAGGAAGCCGCCTACTACCAGTTGTTTCAAATATCCTTTTTTCATCTTGTCCTGCCTCCTTGGTTTTTTTGGTGCTTCGCACCTGTGTGTATGATCCCGTCGACGCCCAAAGGCTCTGCAGGGGTCGGTATCTTTGCGGTCGCACCTTCGTCGCGGCGCGCCGCTTCATCTATCTGCTCGAGCGGTAATTAACCGGGTAGCGCTTCTGCCACATCGGGCCGGCCGGGGCAGGTGTGCCGCTCCCCGCACCGTGGCGCTCAGCGATCGTGTCGAATTCGCCATCCTGCAGCTGGAACCACCAGAGCACCCGGTATATCGCCTCGGGGTGCCATACGGCGGCAGAGCGCCTCTGCCAGCGCACCAGCTGCATCCGGTACGGGCGCAGCGGCCGGAAGTGGAGGACCCTTTGCCATTTCTCCCTTTGCTCCAGGAAACCCACCTTCACCCCATACCCCAAGAGAACGAGGAGGCAGACCGTCTCCACCTGCACCATGTAGGCAAGAAGGGCGAGCTGGGTAACCACCACGAGGCTGCGGCTCGCGGTCGCCCTGCGCGTCAGCGTCATCTTGTAGGCGATAAAGAGGATGATCGATTTCCCCACCACCGTGAGGAGGTGGTACTGGCTCAGCATCGCTTGCGGCAGGAAGGGGACGGTGAGGACCATGAGAAGGATCAGGTACTCGAGCCCCGAACTCACCAGCATCCCTTTTTTACGCCGCAGGAGTACTTCGAGTCCCTCCAGGACGAAGAGAACCAGGAAGATGGCGTGGGAAAAGAGGACGACCCTGACACCGAGGAAGACTTCGTTTCGTGCAACGTTGTCCAGCGAGAAGACGAGGAAACCGCCGACGAAGTAGAGGGTAAAGACGAGGAAACGGTTGCAGTAGTCTCCCGTGATCAGGAGAAGAATCAGGGAGAGCGCCAGGAGAATCGCCGCGATAGACGGGGAAACCAGCCCCTTCTGCGCCGGGATGAGTGCCGACATAAGGAGCACGAGGATCGTCAGATACTTTATGGTCGCCCGCAGGTAGCGCGAGAGATAAACGGCGCGGCGGCACGCCCTGGTGCGCGCCTCCCACAGGGAAGGAATGATCCGCCTCGTGTGAATGCCGTGACGCATGAGGGTGGCCATCAGCATCCTGAAGGCGATGTAGAGGGCGGGCGCGCCGACAAGGAGCGTGGTGGCGAGCGCGAAGTCAGGGAGCTTCCTCGTGAAGAGAGCCATGACGCTGGCCATCTGGCTGAGGCAGTAGACGGTAACCACGGCCGACTTGTGCTGCATCCCGGTGTTCAGCAGACGGTGATGGATGTGGGTGCGGTCCGGCGAGAAGACCCCCTTGCCGTTCCTGACCCTGTTGAACATGACAAAGAGGGTGTCGAGGATCGGCACCGCAAGGATGATGAAGGAGGTCATCTCCGAGTATCTCCCCGCGCTTCCGTTGATGAGGCTTATGGCGAAGATCCCCATGCAGTAGCCGAGAAAGAGGGAGCCGCAGTCCCCCATGAAGACGCGGGCGGGATAGGTGTTGTATTTCAGGAAGCCGAAGAGTGCGCCGACCAGTGCGGCGGACATGCCGAGGAGCCACACGTTGCCGGACTTGTAGGCGAGAACCCCGAAGGCGACGGTGCAGATGGCGGTCACCCCCCCTGCCAGGCCGTCGAGGCCGTCGAGCAGGTTTATGGAGTTCATGATCCCTACGATGGCGATGACGGAAAAGGGGATGGCGAGTGCGCCGAGTGCGAGTTCGCCGGTGCCGAGGACGTTGCCGAGGGAGTCGAGGCGTATCCCGCCGATGAGGACTGCCGCGAGAGCTGCCAGACCTTCACCGAGAAACTTCTGCCGCGGCGAGAGGGTGATGAGGTCATCTATGAGGCCGGTGAGAAAGATTATCAGGGCGCCGAAGGCGAAGCCGAGGGATTGCTGCCGCCACGGGATGAAAACGATGAAAGCGAGGAGAAAGGCGAAAAAGATGGCGACTCCGGCCAGTCGGGGCACTTCTCGGTCGTGGAGCTTGCGGGCGTCGCGACAATCCATGCCACCGATCCGCACCGCCATCTTCGAGACGGGTGGGATCATGATCAGCGACGTAAATAACGCTGCAAGACAGACATAGAAGTATGAAATCGGCGCCATTCTGAATAACCTCCACCACTGAACCGGCGATAGTTCTTAAAACCAGTGGTTTACCTTAAACCCTCTTTAAAAAATCACTAACAGTGACTTATCCGTCACTTATAAAGAGTCTTCGGCGAGGTTCTATGCGACTTTAGCTCTTTTTTGTCAGCTATCCGACGAATACGGTTAAGATTTTACAATGCAGCTGCGGTTGCATACTGTATTCACGCGTTTCCTGATACTGCGACCGCTCATGTGAAATAGATCTAATACTGCAGCGAAGAAGGAAGGTACTAGTCGACTGTGGCTTATGACGGGTCATACAGAGAGGGGAAAAGAAAAGGGAGACGGCCTGGCAGCTGTCTCCCTTTTCTTCATTTATTGGACGTGTCGAAATGTAGGCCGGAATAAGCGAAGCGTTTCCGGCAACTATCGGCTGGCGCCGACGCCGGGAACGCCTCCGGCTTATCCCGGCCTACGAAGTACTACGAGGTGCGAGCCGCGGAAGACATCGGCCATCCGGAACTCTGACGGTTGGGTACGTCTCGATAAAGCGCGGCACGAGACCAGGTGTTACCCCCTTTGCGAACGTTCATCCGTGAATTCCGTGAATTCCGGGAATTCAGCGCAGTCGCTGCCGTTGACGTGAGGGGACGCTAGTGGCGCCGCGCTGGAGCACAGGCTTCCCAGCCTGTACCGCGGCGCCAGCCGCGCGGTCTGTGGCGGCTGCGCCGCCATCGCAGGCAAGATGCCTACGCTCCAGCGTGGGGGAACCGGATTCTTTGTAGCGCGTTCCCCAAAAGTCCCGGAAGAACCTTTGCAAAGGGAGGAGGTAGTAGCAGAGCGTTAACTTGATTGGTTGCTACCTGTTCTTCTGATACAGCGCGTCCGCGTCCTGCTCCGTGACGCGAACCCCCTGCCTCTCGAGGATTTCGCCGGTGGAACGCCACAGCTGCGTTATGGCGTTGTTGTAGTCCGCCAGCGCCCTGATCTGGTTTCCCTTTGCGGTCACGAGGTCGTTCTCCACATCGAAGACATCCTTTGTGGTAGCGAGCCCGACGGCGTTTTTCTTGATGAAGGAGCGGAGCCGCTCCTCGGCGTACGCCCGCCCCCGCTCGGTCACTTCCAGCTGCTTGTAGCTCGCTCTCAGTGCCCTGATCGCCGCCCTCACCTCGTTCGACACCGCCGACTCCTGGCTCCTCAGCTGGGTCTGCGCCTGCTCGAGGAGGAGCTTCGTCCTCGTGTACTCGTTTTTGGCGGCGCGGTTCCCCAGGGGGTAGTTCAGCTGCAGCCCCACGCTCCAGGTCGGCTGCTGCGCGGTCGCCAGGTTCCCGATCTCCCTGGAGTAGCTCGGATCGAGCCCGGAGAGTCCAGCGCTCGCATTCAGGGTCAGGTCGGGAAGAATCCTGTTCTTCGCCACCCGCTGCTGCAGGTCGTTTACCTGCACAGCCACCCGTTGCGCCTGGAGCTCAGGGCGCGCCGCCAGGGCGCGCTTCAGCGCCTCGTCCTCCGACACCAGATATTCCGCCTTCTCCGGAAGATCGGCGGTGACGATGTCAGAGGTGCCAGGAATCTGCAGGGAGTAGCGCAGGACGTCCATCTGGTCCCTCAGGAGACGCTCCCCATCTATGACATCCTTTTCACGGGTGGCGACGCTGAACTCCGCGCTGAGGATCTCCATGGCCGGGAGAACCCCGGCCTTCACGCGGGCGCGGGTCTCTTCAAGGATCCTTTGCGACAGCGCAAGGGACGTACGTCGCACCTCCAGGTCCTCGCGGAGGGTGTACAGCGTAAAGTAGTCGTTGCGCAGCTGCGCCACCGTGTCGGAAAGGCGCGTCCTGAAGCGGTCGAGGGACCCTTCCTTATTGAAGCGCGCCACGGTTATGTTCAATTCCGTCAACTCCCGCCCGAAGTTCTTCAGGAGCGGCTGGCTGAGCGTGAGAAGGAGGTCGGACTGGTAGTAATCGGAAACCACCGCAGAGGGGATGCCGCTGGTTTTCGTCCAGCTGTTGTTGAAGGTTACTCCGACCGTGCCGCCGGTGGAGAGGAGCTTCGACGCCCCCGCGTCGAGCTGCACCAGGTCCTGGCGGGGGATGCCGAAATTGATGGTATTGGAATTGGGGTTGGTCGTCCTGGTGTAGGCGCCCTGCAGCGACAGTACCGGGTCGAAGATGGCGAGCTCGCGGCGCAGCTCGGCCTCGGCGATGGCAGGGTTGTACAGCTCTATGCGGACGTCGGGATTTTGCTGCACGACCAGCCGGATCGCATCCTTTATCGTCAGGTTGACCGGACCTTCCTGCGCGGAAGCGGCGCCGGCAGAAAGAAGCAGGGAGGCGCCCAGAAGAAGTGTCAGCTTGCGGGAGTGCTTCATTTTCATTCCTCGGAGGATGCGGTAGATGCAGCGGGTATCGGTCACGTCCACCCTCCCCTATTTCATAGGCTCATCCGAGAATTCCGGGGAAGCCGTAGTATGTTTCAATGAAAGGCGGCATGAGGCCTCGCGTCCCCCCCTTTGCGAAGGGGGGACAGGGGGGATTTGACTTGGCCGGCACCGTCCTGCAAAGTGCGCAACTGTTGTGGTCTCAAGCAATTTGTTTGACTCCACTTTGCAAACAACTGGTGGGGTCTATGTCGTTGATCTTTAGACTGCCGCAGCACGGCGGTTTCGACGACCGAGATGTACTGTCAGACGGGCTGCGGTTCTGGAGGAGACTTGAAGATAAAATCCCCCCTGCCCCCCCTTCGCAAAGGGGGGAACGTTACGCCTTGTGCAGTGCTTCGTGGCAATGTACCCACGCTCCCGCAGAATTCCCGGAAGAGCCTTCCAGAAGGGGGGAACGTTAGGCCTTCTGCAGTACTTCGTGGCAATGTACCGAGCTCCCCCGGAACTCCCGGATGAACCTATTCATATCTCAGGGCGTCGATGGGGTTCAGTGACGCCGCCTTGCGCGCGGGGTAGAAGCCAAAGAAGACGCCGACCGCAGCTGAGAAGCCAAAAGAGATGATCACCGTGGCAGGGGAGATGAGGGTCGGCCAGCCGATGACCTTTGCCACCACGGCGGCACCGGCGATGCCGCAGAGTATCCCTATGATCCCCCCCATGGTGGTGAGAAGCACCGCCTCGGTAAGAAACTGCAGCAGGATGTCGCGTCTCTTCGCGCCGATGGCGATCCGGATCCCGATCTCGCGCGTCCTTTCGGTGACCGATACCAGCATGATGTTCATGATCCCGATCCCGCCAACCAGGAGAGATATGGAGGCGACCGAGCCAAGAAGCATCGCCAGGACCTTCGAGGCCTGCTCGGAGACGGCGAGGAGCTCGGAGAGGTTGCGTACGGTGAAGTCGATCTCGCGGGAAGGGCCGATGCGGTGGCGCTGGTTCAGGAGTGCGGTCACTTCTTCCTCGGCCTGCTTCAGGACCTCCGCGCTCTTCGCCTGCACCATGAGGGCGCCGACGGACGCCGGAAACTGGGTCCCCAGGAGCTTTCTCTGCGCCGTGGTGAGGGGAAGATAGATGATGTCGTCCTGGTCCTGCCCCTGCGGTGACTGCCCCTTGCGGTCCAGCACCCCGACCACCGTAAAGGGGATCTTTCTGATGCGGATGATCTTCCCGAGCGGGTCGGCGCTGCCGAAAAGGTTGTCGGCGACGGTCTGCCCCAGCAGGCAGACCTTGGTGGCGCCGTCGACGTCGGACTGGGTGATGTTGCGCCCCGCGGAGATCGGCCAGTCCCGCACCGTGAGCATTGCCGGGGTCACCCCCATGAGGACGGTGGACCAGTTCTGGTTCCCGTACACGACCTGGCCGCCGCCGCGCAGCGTAGGCGCCACCTCGGCAACCGACGGACACTCGCTCTTTATCGCCTTTGCGTCGTCGTAGGTGAGGGTCTGCGTGCCGCCGCTACCGGTGCGCACGCCGCCACTGGTCATGGAGCCGGGAAGGACGAGGAGCAGGTTGCTCCCGATGCTGGAGATCTGGTCGGAGATCATCTTGCTCGCGCCGGAGCCGATCGCCACCATGGCGATGACCGCGGCGATACCGATAATGATGCCGAGCATGGTGAGGAGGCTGCGCATCTTGTTCACGCGCAGCGCGCGGATGGCGATAAGGAGGCTCTGCAGGAAGGTCGTCACGAAACTCTCACCTCCGGAGCCCCGACGAGGCGCGGCGCACTGTTTGGCGTATCGGAGAGGATTTCGCCGTCGCGAAAGACGATGTGCCGGGAGGTAAAGGTCGCCACCTCCGGCTCGTGGGTCACCATGATGAGGCTTATCCCCTGGCGATTCAGCTCCTGGAAGATCCCCATGATCTCCAGCGTCGTCCTCGAGTCGAGGTTTCCCGTCGGCTCGTCAGCGAGGATGATGGAAGGCTCGTTTACCAGCGCCCGCGCTATCGCCACGCGCTGCTGCTGCCCGCCGGAGAGCTGGTTACTGAAGTGCCCCTCGCGCCCCGCCAGCCCCACCCGCTCAAGAGCGGCACGTGCCCGCTCGCGGCGCTCCTTGGCTGGGACACGGGCGTACACGAGCGGAAGCTCCACGTTCTCCCGCGCCGTCGTTCTCGGCAGGAGGTTGAAGCCCTGGAAGACGAAGCCGAGCTTGCGGTTCCTGATCTCGGCCAGATCGTTCGGCGAGAGTTCCCGTACGTTCACCCCCTCCAGGTGGTAGCTCCCTGAAGTGGGGACATCGAGACAGCCAAGGATATTCATGCAGGTCGACTTCCCGCTCCCGGACGCCCCCATGATGGAGACGAACTCGCCGCGCGCCACCGTGAAGGAGACGTCGCGCATGGCGTGCACCTCCTGGTCGCCCATGGCGTACACCTTGTTCATCCGGCTAACCTCGACGAGTTCCATCTAGAACCTCGGACCCATCGGCATCGACGCCTGCTTCTTCGCCGGGAGTATCTGCTCCACCACGACGTCGTCGTTCTCCTTCAGCGCCCCCTCCACGAGTTCCACGAAGCTGTTGTCGGAAATACCGGTTACCACCGAGACCGCTTTCGGCTTGCCGTCTGCGTCGAGCACAAAAACCTTCTGCTGCGGCCGCTCCGGCATCTTTCGCTCCCCTTTTTGCGATGCGGCATGGGTGCTGCCGCGCTGCGAGGTCGATGCGTCCTTCCCCTTCTTGCGGGCCTGTTTTTCGTCCGTTTTCGGCTTGAAGCGCAGCGCAGCCGCCGGGACTTTCAGCACGTCCTCTTTTTTCATCGTCTCGATGGAGACATTCGCCGTCATCCCCGGCTTGAGGAGGAGGTCCTTGTTGTCCACCGTGATGACGGTGACGTAGGTGACCACGTTTTGCGTCACCACCGGCGCATTGCGGATTTGCATGACCTTCCCCACGAACTGCCGCTCGGGATAGGCGTCGACCGTGAAGTTCGCGGTCTGTCCGATCTTGATGCGGCTGATGTCCGCCTCGTCGACGCTCGTCTCGATCTGCATCTTGGTGAGGTCCTGGGCGATGGTGAAGAGGGTCGGGGTCTGGAAGGAGGCGGCGACGGTCTGACCGACGTCGACGTTGCGGGAGACGACGATGCCGTCGACCGGTGACTTTATGGTGGCGTAGCGCAGATTGGTCTGCGCCTGCTTCAGCGCCCCCGAGCTCTGCACGAGCTGGGCTTGCGCCGCCTGCACGCCGGCCTGGGCCGAATCGTACGCTGTCTGGGCCGCGTCGAGGTCGCTCTGCGATATGATCCCCTGCTCGAGGAGCTGCCGGTTGCGGCCGAGTGTCCTCTTCGCGTCAGCAAGGGTC
This sequence comes from Geomonas sp. RF6, assembly GCF_021044625.1. Lineage (NCBI taxonomy): Bacteria > Pseudomonadati > Thermodesulfobacteriota > Desulfuromonadia > Geobacterales > Geobacteraceae > Geomonas > Geomonas sp. RF6. Next base: position 4,606,834 of record NZ_CP087999.1, read on the forward strand.
ACCTTCGCCTTGGCAAGGGTCGCCTCTGCGTTCAGGGCGTTACCGGTGGACTGCTCCACCTGGGACATGAAGAGGGACGGGTCGATCTGGGCGATCGCCTGCCCCTTTTTCACCGGCGAGTTGAAGTCGACAAAGAGTCTGGAGACGGTACCTGAGACCTGGGTACCGACCTGGACGGTGACCACCGCATTGAGGGTGCCGGTAGCGGAAACGGTGGAGACGATATCTCCGCGCTCCACCTTCTGAAACTTGAATTGCGGTTTCGGCGGCTCCTTGAAGTAGTGGTAGCCGCTTACCGAAAGTGCCAGCACCAAAATGACGGCGAATCCCACGATCTTTTTCACGTAAAACCTCACCTTTCCTCTGCGTCCAGATACCTCGATTTCTTCCTCACCGGAAGAGGACGCCAGAGTAGCTCCTGCCCCACACCGTCCCACGTCGGGAGCAGTGTCGGATAAGGCCACTGCATCCTATACAGAATAAGGAGCGATATTGTCAACACCTAAGGGAATTGACGAGTTAGCCACTTTTTTGACGCAGATACGACGGCGACTCCTGGTCTCCCCGGAGTCGTGCAGGAAAGGTAATGGACGAATGTGCAAGAAAAATGGCTCTTCTGCAAAAATTTGTCATCGGCCCTCATCCCCCACGAGCCCGCGCCGGTGCTGCTTTTGAAGGTTCACACCGGGTGTGGCTAAAGGAATACTTGAACTTCACCCGCTAAGTAGCTGTTTTTTGGATAAGGCCTTGCAAGGGGCGCTGTGCCCTTTCGCCCAACCAGGCTAAAGGAGCAACTCCAGGAAGGGGGCAGCACAATGAGGGCTCGCCACGGTATAAGGAAATGGTAAGGGTAAGAAAATGGAGTGCATTGGCTTTATTGATCGGCTCCCTCGGCACGCTCCCGGCACATGCCGCGCAGACGCAGGTAGCGGCGCAGGAGAAGGGGAATGAAGTCGTGGCGGCTACGGAAGGGCGTGCGGCAGCCACCGCCACTGTGGATGAGGGTGCAGCCGCGTCCCTTTCGGCAACCGACATGGAAACCGCGCCGTCTACTTCCGACCTCTACCGCATCAACGGGAAGTATCTGAAAGGGGTCATTACCGACGCAGGAGGGGTAATCACCTCGCCGCTGCACTGGGACGCCAGGGACTGGGCGAAGGCGGGAGCCGTCGTGGGGATCACCTCGGGGCTCTTCCTCGCGGACCGCTCCATCAGGGACTTCGCACAGAGTAACCAGAACTCCGTGGCAAACGGCCTCGCAAAAGTCGGGAACGCCTTCGGCGACCCCCTCTATGCACCTGCGATGGTCGGCAGCTTCTACCTCTACGGCGTCTTCGGGGACGACATGAAGGCGCGCAGGACGTCCCTCCTCGCACTGGAGAGCTACGCGATCTCCTCCGTCCTTACAGGCGGAATAAAGAACCTCTCCGGAAGGCACCGTCCGGAGACGGGTGACGGCCCGATGACCTTCGACGGCCCGGCGTGGAAGGTGAAGAATGGCTCCTTTGTCTCCGGGCATACCTCAAACGCCTTCGCCATAGCGACCGTCTTTGCAAACGAGTACGCCGACAACAGGTACGTCCCCCCCATCGCCTACGGCCTCGCGACCCTTACCGCGTTCGCACGCGTCTACGACAACAAGCACTGGGCCTCCGACGTCTTCTTCGGCGGCGCGCTCGGGTACTTCACCGGCAAGGCCATACTTTCCTTCCACAAGAAGGACAACGACCCCCTCCTCGGCCGCCTCACCATAGCACCGCAGGTAACCAAGGAGATGACGGGGCTCACGGTAGGATACAACTTCTAGTACCCCCCCCGCACCACCCGCCCCTCCGGCAGTCAGAGGGCCAGGTGGTGCGGTTTCCATTTCCCCAATGTAGCCTACCGCTCCCACGGACCCGGCTCATCTCTCCCCTCTCCCCTTTTTCCTCTTAATTGACACCCTCCCCCGCGACGGTACACTATATGCGGTTCCGGACGCCGGGCCCCCGGCGATCCCCACTTCCTGTACCGCACTTCCACGTACCCTCCGGGGAACGGCTACCACCCTTTATCCTTTTGGCATCATCACCAAGTGGGAGGAAAGTCATGGCAGCGTACGAAGCGAAGGACTACAGCAAGCTCATCGGTATGACAGGCTTTAGCGAAACGCTCCTCAAGAATCACTTCACCCTTTACCAGGGGTATGTCACCAACACCAATACCCTGAACGACTCCCTGAGCCGTCTCTCCAAAGAGGGGAAGAGTGCCACGCCGGAATTCGCAGAGATGAAGCGCCGGTTTGGGTGGGAATTCAACGGGATGCGCCTGCATGAACTGTACTTTGAGAACCTGGGGGGAAAGACCCCGCTGAACGCAGACAGCACGCTCGCCTCGAGGCTGCACCAGGAATTCGGCAGCAAGGAGGCATGGGAGCAGGACTTCAGGGCCACCGGGGCGACCCGTGGCATCGGCTGGGCGATCCTCTATCAGGACCAGACTACAGGCCGGCTCTTCAACTTCTGGATCAACGAGCACGACACCGGACATCCGGCAGGGTGTACCCCTATTCTCATCATGGACGTCTTCGAGCACGCCTTCCTGACCGACTTCGGCCTCAAGAGGGCGGACTACATCAACGCATTCTTCAACACCATCGAGTGGCAGGCCGCCGAGGCCCGTCTGAAGTAGGTTAAGTGGCGAGGGCATGCCGGAGCCAGCCGGCATAGCCAGTGCCGAGAGTGGCCCTCCCCAGCCAGGAGGGCCAATTTTTTTCCCGCACCTACCCGCCGCACGAACCAGGAGCCGCATGAAGCGAGCCCTCCTCACCTTCGCCGTCCTTTGCTGCACCATCCTCCCCGTGGCGGCGAGCGCACCTGCGCACGCGAACGAGCTGGCACTTCTCGGTGGCGTCAGCGATTCCGCCGAGGCTGAAAAGAGCTCCTACTCCTGGCAGATCGACTATCGGCACAGGCTCCTGAAAAGCCTTTCCTTGGGGATGTCCTATCTTAACGAGGGTCACCTGTCCGGGCACCATCGCGACGGCTACGCCCCGCAGGCGTGGGCTCACCTCCCTCTGCTAGCCGACCGTCTGGAACTTTCGGCAGGAGTCGGCCCCTACCTCTACTTCGACACCATCACCGCCGAAGGTTCACCGACCGGGTACCGCAACGACCACGGATTCAAAGCCCTCACTTCCCTTTCAGCTGCCTGGTACAGCGAACGGAACTGGTTTGTCCAGCTACAGGGGAACTACCTCGCTCTCGGCGGCAGCATCGACACGATCACGGCTCTTGCCGGAGTCGGTTACCGCTTCCCTTCCGATGGCCGGGAGCGTGAGTCGTCGGGTGCCCCCCTCGAGATCCCGGACAATGAGATCACCGTCATGCTCGGCCAGACGATCGTCAACAGCCTCGACTCCCAAAACTCCGTCGCTGCCGAGGTCGAGCTGCGCCACCGTTTCGTGCCTCACCTCGAGGGGAGCATCTCCTTTCTTTTTGAGGGAGACAGCCGCCTCGTGCGCCGAGACGGCCTCATCACGCAGCTGTGGGCCACCGACGATCTCTTCGACAACCGCTTCGGGATCGGCGTCGGAGCGGGTGCCTACTTCGACATAGAGAGCTATCGCGACCTCAATGCGGAGAGGATCGCAGGCATCGTCACCCTGAGCGGCACCTACCGCTTTTCCTGCCGAATCGACGCGCGACTCTCCTGGAACCGCATCGTCACCAATTACGACCGCGACAGCGACGTCATAGTCGCCGGAGTAGGCTACCTCTTCTGACCCACCCCTTCTTTTCCCCCTCCCCTGCCAAACCGAGGAAGCGCTAAAGATTCTGTATACCATGTCGATGAGTGCAGTGAGCCTTAGCCGCTCATGAGACTTTATCGCGCAGGGAAAGGGGCAGTCATGTTCATGCAATGGTTTTACAATCTCGGTCTCGCCAAGAAATTACTCTCCACCTATTTCATCCTCATGACCTTCAGTCTCTTCCTGGGGATCTTCACCATCGCCACGTTGGGAAGGGTCAGCCACAACTTGAGCGAAATGACGGAGAAGTGCCTCCCTGCGGCAGCGCTCGTCGATGACTTGAAGGAGGGGACCGAAAAGGTACGCGCCCTGGAGGTCCTCCACATCTACGCTCCGGTGCAGGAAAAGGGGGGCTACGAGCGCGCCATGGCGGAAGCGATAGAAGGGGTGGCGAAGGGGGTGGCAGCCTACGAGGCAAAGGGGATCTCCAGCGAGGAGAGAGGGCTCGTCTCCGGCTTTCGCGAGGCGTGGAACGCGTATCTCGGAGCGCACGGAAAGATCGTCGAGCTTTCCCGGCAGGGGAAAGGTGGCGAGGCGCTGGCAGAGGCGAGAGCCGGCAAAGGCGCCTACGACAAGGCGGCGGAATTCCTGGAGCGGGACGGGAAGGTACTTGCCGAAGGAGCACGCGCGGTCGCCAATGAGGGGAAAACCCTCTACACCACGTCGCGCAACATCATCATCTTCCTCATCCTTTCCTTCTTCATCATCGGGGGATGGTTCACCAACTTCATGGTGCGGAAAGTCACCTGCCGCTCGCTCTGGTGGGCACTGAAGTCGCTGGAAAAGGTCGCCGAAGGGGACCTGCGGCAAAACATCAACGTAAAGAGCACGGAGGAGATCGGGCAGATATTCCTGGCGCTGAAAAAGATCATCGAAAAGCTGCGCGGCTTCTCGGGTGAGGTGAACACGCTGGTGGAGACCCTCTCCGACAAGTCCCGTGAGCTCCTCGCCACCACCCAGAGCATGAACCGAAACGCCCACGAGCAGGCGTCCGAGACTGAGCAGGCGGCAAGTGCGGTGCTGGAGATGTCCCAGACCCTTCTGGATATCGCCTCCAGTGCCGAGAAAGCCTCCGAGGCATCGCGCGAGACGAGCGATGCGGCCAGGAACGGCCTCAGCACCGTCGCGCAGGTCATGTCGGAGATGCGCAAGATTGCCGCCTCGATGGAGGCATCCTCCGATACGATCGGGAAGCTCGGGGCCTCGAGCACCCAGATCGGTGACATCGTGGCGACGATCGAAGAGGTGGCAGATCAGACGAACCTCCTCGCGCTGAACGCGGCGATCGAGGCGGCACGAGCCGGGGAGCACGGCCGCGGCTTCGCGGTGGTGGCGGACGAGGTGCGCGCCCTCGCGGAAAGGACGGCGAAGGCGACAAAAGAGATCGGGAGGATGATCAGGACGATCCAGAGCGACACCGAAATGGCGGTGCGCTCCATGTCGAGCAGCAGGAAGGAGGCGGCCGGCGGGCTCAGCAAGGCGGAGGAGGCGAGCTGGGCGCTGGAGCGGATCGTGGAGGCGTCGACAAAGAGCATGGACATGATTCACACCATCGCTGCAGCGACGGAGGAGCAGTCCGGCGTCACTTCCCAGGTCTCGGCGAGCATCGAGACGATCGCCAACGGCACCCGGTCCTCCGAGTCGTCCGCGGACCGGATCCAGGAATCCGCAGAGATCCTGGCGAAGCTCTCCTCAGACCTGGAGCACACCGCAGCGTGGTTCAAGGTGGCGTAGGCGCTATTAGATGCTGAAATCGAGAGCGAAGCCCTGGTCCATGGCCAGGGCCGGCTGCAGGGTGGAGGGGCGCCCCACGATCTTTGCCGGCACCCCCGCGACAGTGGTATGCGGGGGTACGTCGGCAAGGACGACGCTGCTCGCTGCGATTTTCGATCCCTCCCCTATCTTCACGTTTCCCAGCACCTTCGCCCCCGCCCCGATAAGGACGCCGCTCGCCACCTTCGGGTGGCGGTCCCCCGTCTCTTTCCCGGTACCGCCAAGGGTAACCTCGTGCAGCAGCGAGACGTTATCCCCGACTACCGCGGTCTCGCCGATGACGACACTCGTGCCGTGGTCGATCAGTATCCCCTCCCCTATCAGCGCCGCGGGGTGGATATCGACCGCGAAGACCTCGGAGATCCGGTTCTGCAGGTAGTAGGCGAGCGCCTCTCTCTTCTTTCCCCACAGCCAGTGAGCCACCCGGTACGCCTGCAGCGCATGGAACCCCTTGTAGTGCAAAAAGGGGTGCGCCACGCCGCGGGCCGCAGGATCGCGCTCCCGCACCGCCAGGAGATCGGCCCGTGCGGCCAAAGAGATCCCCGGATCGTCGCGCATCCCCTCCTGAAAGATCTCCCTCAGCGTAACCGCAGGCAGGTGGGGGGCACCAAGCTTCCCAGCCAGAAGAAAGGCAAGGGCATCCTCGAACCCGGCGTGCTCCAGAACATTCAGGTAGAGATACCCTGCCAGCGCCGGCTCAGCAGACGCCATCCCCCGCACCTCCTCCACCAGCCCGTCCCACAGCGAATCTCCTTCTCTCCTTTCCCCTATCATGGCGCCACCTCTCATGCGGATCCCCTCTCCGATCCTACTATTTCACCAAAAGACGACGGAGGGGACAACAGCAAAGAGATGGCATGCGCCTGACGCTGCCAACGGGGCTATAATGAAGGCGTGGACATAAGAAGAAGAGGATCGGGAGGTCGCAATGAACCGCGTAGTGGTAACGATATCACGGCAGCTGGGAAGCGGCGGCGCCTATATCGGCCAGGAGGTGGCGGGAATTCTGGGGGTGCGGTACGTCGATCGGGAGATCCTCGCCGAGGTCGCGACGATTCTCAACGAGGACCCCGCCGTGCTGGCACAGAGGGACGAGAGGGTCTCCTCCTTCGTGGAGTCCTTCCTGCAGACCGTCTGCGTAGGTGCGCCCGACGCCGGGTACTTCCCTCCGCCGGTTCCGATGATCTACGACGAGCAGATTTTCAGCTGCCAGGCCCGCATCATCAGAAAGATCGCCTCGGAGGAGAGCGCCGTCATCGTCGGGCGCGGCGGGTACCACTTCCTCAGGGGGCACGAGGGGGTGCTGAACGTCTTTCTCCACGCGCCGCACGACGTCCGTCTCCGGCGCATCATGGAGCTGTACCGGATCAACCGGGCGGAAAAGGCAGAGGAGATGATCACGGAATCGGACAAGGCGAGGAGGAAATTCAACGAAAAGATAAGCGGAGAGAAATGGGGAACCTGTCTCTGTTTCGACCTTTGCATCGATACGGAAAAGGCAGGCTTTCCCCTGGCGATCGACACCATCGTCGGCATGGCTCGCAGGATCCGGGGGTAACGAGGATGGGGAGGTTTAAATAAAAAAAGGGTTCGTGGCAATTGCCGCAAACCCTTTTCTGGCTTATTTGGTGGAGCTGATCAGGATCGAACTGACGACCTCTTGAATGCCATTCAAGCGCTCTCCCAACTGAGCTACAGCCCCGTGATGACTAGGAGTTTATAGCAGAGGGCCTTTTCCGAGTCAACGTTTTTTTTCACGCATACCCATTAATTTTCCCGCTTGACCTACCATACGCCATTCGCTATACTCCCTCCTCGTTCCTGCCGGCCCCCCTTCTGTGGCGGAGTGGTGAAATGGCAGACACAGTAGACTCAAAATCTACCGCACGCAAGTGCATGCCGGTTCGACCCCGGCCTCCGCTACCATAAAATAGTGTGAAAAGGCTCTGCTCCCGCGGGGCCTTTTTTCGTTCCGGCATCTGCCTCCCTCCCATTCCCCCTGCCCCGCCGATCCTTTTTCTTACAGTAATTCTCCTTCCCGTCGATAGATAGGAAAGGCGCCGCCAGCAACGCTGCAATGCGCCGCACTTTTCCGATCTCGCGCCGAGTAACCCGGCGCCAAGGCATGAAGGACAGATATGCAGCACGGGAATTATCTCATTCGAGACGAAGGGGTGCACCCCGACGAGTTGCAGGCCGATCTGCAGCGCATGGAGGAGCGAATCCGCGAGCTGGAACGATCCGAAGCGGGACTCCTCCAGGCGAAGAGAGAGCTGGAGACAGCGGTCTCTCTGCTGGAATCCGCCATTATCGCGACAGACAGTGACGGCGTCATCACCCGCTTCAACAGCGGCGCGGAGCATCTTCTCGGCTACAGTGCGCAGGAAGTTGTGGGATCGAGGTGCGATGACACCCTCCTTGTAAGGGAAGAGGTGGAGAGATGGCGCAGGCTGCTCGACCTGCCGAGTGCTGCCTGCGGCCTTGAGGTCGCCTTTACCCAGTCTGCGGCCGTGGCAGAGGGGGAGGCGTACTGGACTCTGCAGCAGAAAGGTGGCGTAAAGCTCCTCCTGCGCCTGGCGCTGAGGGAGGTCAAAGGCTCCGACGGCAGAGCGGAAGGTTTTGTCGCCGTCGTTCAGCAGGCGGAGTGCAAACGGTGCGAGGGGCGCGCGAAACTGACGACCTTTGCCGAAGCGATACCGCACCCCCTCTTCGTAAAGGACCAGGAGGGGAAATTCATCCTCTGCAACAGCGCCTTCGCGAAGTTCCTCGGGCGGGCGAAAGAAGATCTCTCCGGCGCCGACCCCGCGCAATTTTTCCCGGAGGAGTACTGCCGGCAAGACGCGAACACCGACCTGCAGCTCCAGCACCTCGGTTCCGCCTCCTTCCAGGCGCGCGCGAGGCGGGCTGATCAGGCGATGCGGGTTCTTTCGGTGAAAAAATGCCGCGTCCCCTGGGGAGACCCCTCCTCACTGGCGGTCGTCGGCGCGGTCCTGGACATTACCGAGGAGATCGCCATCCAGGAGGAACTGCAGCTGCAGGCCACGATGCTGGAGGAGGAGATCGCCAATCACCAGCGCGCCGAAGAGGCGCTGCGCGAAAGGGAGCGGATGCTCTCTCTCATCATCAACACCGTGCCGCAGGCGATCTTCTGGAAAGACACCCGGTCGGTCTACCTCGGCTGCAACCAGAAGTTCGCCGACTATGCAGGGCTCCCCTCCCCTGCCGACATCGTCGGAAAGACCGACTTCGAACTCCCGCTGGAGACCGCGGTCGCCGAGAGGTACCGGCAGGGAGACCGGGATGTCATGGTGCGTGACATGCCGCGGATCCACGGGGAAGAGTCCCTGCTGCGGCGGGACGGAAGAGAGGTCGTCATCGACACCACGAAGATCCCCCTGCACGATGCCAACGCCTGCGTCGTGGGGCTCCTCGGCGTCTTTGAAGATATAACCGAACGGAAGCAGGTGGAACAGGAGCTGCGGGAAAGCGAGGAACGGCTCCGGCTGATCTTCGACGCGAGCCAGGTCGGCATCATCCTCCTCTCCACCGAAGGGAGGATCATCTTCGGGAACAAGAGGCTCGCAGAGATGTTCGGCTGCTCACTCGACAAGATGATGGGGACGCTTTACATCGACTGGCTCTACCCTGCAGGAGCAGAGGAAGGGATACGAGCCACCGACGACATGATAACCGGGAGAATGCGCTGCGTCACGGCGGAGCGCCGCTACAGGCGCAAGGACGGCAGCGACTTCTTCGGCTTCATCTCCGGGCGGCGAATGGTGGAGCCGGACGGATCGCTGCGTGCACTCGTCGGGTGCATCGCGGATGTCACCGAGCTGAAGAGCTCGAGACACGAGCTTGAGCGCGAAAAGGAGCGGCTTGCGGTGACACTCCGCTCCATCGGCGACGGCGTCATCACCGTCGACAACTCGGAGCGGGTGGTGCTCCTTAGCCGCGTTGCCGAGGAACTGTGCGGGTACCTCCAGGTGGAGGCGGCAGGGCTCCCCCTCTCGGAGGTGTTTCGGGTCGTGCATGAGGAGAGCGGAGAGCCGCTGGCGGAAAGCCCTGCCGCGCAGGTACTCCGGACGAGACGCCCGGTAGAGCACACCGAGCATACCGTGCTGGTGGCGCGGGACGGGACGCGGCGCACCATCGCTACCTCGGTGGCCCCCATCCTCGACAGGGAGCGGCAAATCCTCGGGGTGGTGCTGGTTTTCCGGGACGTCACCGAAAAGAAGGCGATCGAGGAGGAGCTCTTCAAGGCAAGAAAGCTGGAATCGCTGGGGATTCTCGCCGGCGGCATCGCGCACGACTTCAACAATCTCCTCACCGGCATCATGGGGAACATCTCCCTTGCCAGAATGCAGATGTCGCAGGACGAGCTGGCAGCGCCGTACCTTGAGCGCGCCCAGCAGGCCTCGGAGAGGTCGCGAGAGCTTACCCAGCAGCTTCTGACCTTCTCCAAGGGGGGGACCCCGGTAAAGAAGCTGACCTGCCTTGCACAGATCATCAGGGACTCCGCCACCTTCGCGCTCACCGGGTCCAACGTGCGCTGCACTTTCGACATCTCGAGCGACCTGTGGCCGGCCGAGATAGATCCGGTCCAGATGGGACAGGTTATCAGCAACCTGGTCATAAACGCAGACCAGGCGATGCCCGGTGGAGGACTCCTGGTGATCCGGGCGGAAAACGTCCTTCCGCTGGACGCGGAGACGACCGAGAAAAAGATCCGCATCACCCTGAAGGACACCGGCGTGGGGATAAGCGGGGAACACCGGCAGCGGATCTTCGACCCCTACTTCACCACGAAACGAAGCGGGAGCGGCCTGGGGCTCGCCACCGTCTACTCCATCATCAAAAAGCACGACGGGGAGCTGAAGGTTTATTCGAGGGAGAACCATGGCACCACCTTTGCCATCACACTTCCGGCCCAGGAAGGGGTAGTGCCGAAGGTCGTGCAGCAGCCACAGGTCGAGCCGCAGACCTTCGGGAAGGTGCTGGTCATGGACGATGATGCTGCCATCCGCGGGTTGGCGAAGGACTCCCTCGACTTTCTCGGATACCGGACGACGGTATGCAAGGACGGCAGGGAGCTCCTCGAGTTGTACCGGTCAGCGCAGGCGGAGGGGGCTCCGTATTGTGCTGTTATTATGGATCTGACGGTGCCGGGGGGGATGGGAGGGCGCGAGGCTGTGCAGCGCCTTTTGGAGATCGATCCAACGGCACTGGCGGTGGCCTCCAGCGGCTATTCCGAAGACGCCATCATGGCCAATCACCGCCACTTCGGCTTCGCGGGAGTCATCGCGAAGCCATACAGCATCCAGGACCTGAAAAGCTCCCTAGCCGTTCTCCTGAAAGAGCGGCAGCGGTGAACGGCGGGGAAGCCGTAGGATGTTTCACGCAGCGCCTCAGAAGACCTCGCGTCCCCCCCTTTGCGAAGGTTCATCCGGGAATTCCGGGGAACGCGCTACAAAGAATCCGGGTGCCGCACGCTGGAGCGTAGGCATCTTGCCTGCGATGGCGGCGCAGCCGCCACAGACCGCGCGGCTGGCGCCGCGGTACAGGCTGGGAAGCCTGTGCTCCAGCGCGGCGCCACTAGTGTCCCCTCACGTCAACGGAAGCGACCGGGCTGAATTCCTGGAATTGCCGGATGGACCTTTTTGAAGGGGGATTTGCTCCTCGTTGGCACATTTCACAGATCCCTTCCAGCTCCGCAGCCGCAACAAAGAAAGCCCCTGCCGTCAAGACAGGGGCTTTCTTGTGTAACGATGGCGTAAAGACCTACTTCGTGGCCGCCTTCTGCTTGGCTACCCTCGTCCTCGTTTTTGCCGGCTTGGCGGGAGCACCCTTTTTCGCTTCGATGTTGGCCATCCTCACCTCACGCGCCTTGGCGAGGTTCGCGGCAAGCCCTCTGTCCTGCGCCATCTTCCTTCTCGCCTCGGAGTAGCTCTTGGCCGAGAGCGGCTGCTTGCTGGGGATGCCGAACTGCTTCTTGTACTCCCCCGGCTTCATGTTGTGCGCAGTACTCAGGTGACGCGCAAGCGTCTTGAACCCGCCCTTGCCACACACCATGCAGACGACTTCTCCCTTTCTAAATGCTTCCTTTACTGTCAGTGAAGGCTTGGCTTCTTCCGGACCTTCCATAGGCTGGCCAGCCTCGAGATTCTTTAAAGCATTGTGCACTTTCCCAATCTCAAAGATGAGTTGTTCGGATGTCATAGGTGTACTAGAAGCATGGGATGCCACTATCTGAGCCGCAATTTCTACCAAAGTTGCCATCGAGTGTTCCTCCGTATCATAAAAATCCAGTTGACTCGATTATTCCTGTGTTTCACAGGATTGTCAACACGATTTGTTGCAAAACGATTATGGCTTTCTGAGTGCTACAGGTTTTATATCGTGTTTCTCAAAGAGAACGCCAGTTACAGCAGAGCGTATGATCGTACCTCCTCTCCTTCCTGGAGGAACTATGAGACTACAATGTGTGTTGCCTAAGCCCTGATGCAGGCCTCGCCACCAATGGAAATTGAAGAAGACCTGCCACGGTAAGAGAGGTAAAGATAAACGAGCCGGGGTGTCGCAAAGATTATCTGGACGAGAGGATCAGGGAGGGGCTTTTATAGGAAACGGCCGGTGATTGTGTCAGTCAACTTCTCACTGTTTCAGGTTCCGCACTTCCTCTTCAAGTGCGAAGATCTGCCTCTTCAGCTCGGCCATGCGCAACTCGCGTCCGACGAAGAACTTGTTCATCGTTTCCAGCTGGCTGTTACTTTCCTCCAGCTCGGCGGTACGCTCACGCACCCGTGCCTCAAGCTCTTCGTTGAGGGCGCGGACAGCGTCCTCTGCCTCCAGACGCTCTTCGATCTCCTTCATGAGCTTCTTGTTGGCAGCCGCAAGTTCAGCGGTCCTCTCACGTACCAGGTCTTCAAGGCGGCTATGGTAGCGCAAAAGTTCCGCCTCCGCATTCCTCATGCCGGTCACATCCTGGACCATCAATAGGAAATAGCTCTGCCCCTCCCGGGGATGCTGCACGAGCCCGACGGAAAATCGGAGCCACACCTGGTCCCCTCCCTTCTTGCGGTACAGCGTCTCCCCCTCGCAAAATCCGCTCTCGCAGGGGCGCCCGCCCGTCAGCTTCAGCTCCTCCGCCGTCCCCCCCTGCTCACCGGTAAGATCGCCGAGCTGCATCTTGAGAAGCTCGCAGGGAGGGAGCCCGGTTATGCCTGAGAGGCGATGGTTGATGCGCAAAAAGGTGAAATCGTGGGAGAGGAGGGCCATTCCCAGGGGAGCTTCCTCGAAGATGCGCCTGAAGTTCTGCGCGTCATCGTGCACCGCCTGTTGTGCGGAAGGAAGAATGATGGGGACCGCAGCTGCCGGATCGAGGACCATGTCCACCCCCTCCCCGACCAGTGCCTGCAGCTCGTTCTTCGTCTCGGTGACGCGTCGCGCTAAGGCTAGCCTCGCCTCCTCCGACTCCTGCGCCGCAGGCAACCGTTCTTCATCCTTAGCATAAAGAAGACGGAGCACCTCTTTCGGCTCGGCAAAGATGCCGGTGACTACAGCAAAGGGTTCGGTGGCACGCACCAGAGCAGGCGTCGTGAAGACGCAGTCGGCGAGCGCAGCCGCGGGGAAGGTGAGGGCGTCCACGATCTTCAGGGTGTACTGCTCGGGGGGGACTTGCAGCAGTATGGCGCGCACGTTCTCCAGAGCGCGGGTGGAGGCGGGTGCATTATCCGCGAGGTAGAGCCGGAGATGCACGACGCCGGAAGCACCCCGGCCCGATGCGTCAGCTCCCCTGCCATCTCTCCCCGCCCCTCGCATGCTCCCCCCTTGCACTGAATACGGCGCGCTTGCAGACATTGTTAATAAGATATACAGCACGCTCACTCATAGACAAGAATGGAGCTGAATATGGCGCACAGCATCTGCGCGCCTCTTCAGAGAAAATTAGGTTGACGCCGATACGGCAATAAAGTATTAGTTATACCCATCGCCGCACCCGAAGCGGCACACATAGCACGTACTTATCTAGAGCGACCGAGGGACTGGCCCTGTGACGTCGCGGCAACCTCCCCGCAGGGGAAGGTGCCAAATCCTGCGAAACGGCAACGTTTCGGAAGATAAGGAAGCGCGGACCATCTCTCCAAGACAGTCCCCTTCCGCCCCCGGATGGGGACTTTTCATTTTGGAGGAGCACAGAATGCAGATCGCCACGCAGGCAGCACAGATCGGCCTCGACCGGGCCAGCAGGACCGGCGCCGTGACCGTCCCCATTTACCAGACCGCCACCTTCAGGCACCCCGGCCTCGGGCAGAGTACCGGATACGACTACTCGAGATCCGGGAACCCCACAAGGGAGGCGCTCGAGGAGGGGCTCGCCCGTCTCGAGGGAGGATGCCGCGGCTTCGCCTTCTCCTCCGGAATGGCGGCCATCACCACCCTCCTTCTCCTCTTCAAGCAGGGGGACCACATCATCGTCACCGAAGACCTGTACGGCGGCTCGTACCGGCTCTTCGAGAAGATCTTCCAGCGCTTCGGCCTCACCTTCAGCTACGTCGACACGAGCGACACCGAAGAGGTCGCCCGCGCCATTCGTCCGGAGACGGCGGCGCTTTTCGTGGAGTCCCTGACAAACCCGCTCCTGAAGATCGCCGACGTGGCCGCCCTCGCCTCCCTGTGCCAGAAGCGCGGCATCCTCAGCATCGTGGACAACACATTCCTGACCCCATACCTGCTTCGCCCCCTCGATCTCGGCGCCGACATCGCCCTCTACAGCGGCAGCAAATACCTTGCGGGACACAACGACACGATCTGCGGTCTCGTCGCGGTGAAGGACGCAGAGCTAGCCGAACGGGTCTACTTCCACCAGAACGGGGGGGGGGCGGTCCTCGGTCCGCAGGATTCCTTCCTCACCATCCGCGGTATGAAGACGCTCTCCGTGCGGCTGGACAGGCAGCAGGAAAACGCCCACGCCATCGCACACTTTCTGGTGAACCACCCGAAGGTAGCTCGCGTCTACTACCCGGGGCTTCCGGAGCACCCGGGGCACGATCTCATGAAACGGATCAGCCGGGGATTCGGCGCGATGATCGCCTTCGAGGTGACGGAGCCCGAACTGGTGGAGCGGCTGCTGCTGAAGACGGAGCTCATCTCCTTTGCGGAGAGCCTCGGAGGTGTGGAGAGCCTCATCACCTTCCCGCAGGTGCAGACCCACGCGGACATAGAGCCGGAAAAACAGGAACGCCTCGGGATAAACAACGTCCTTCTGCGCCTTTCCGTCGGTATAGAGGACAAAGACGACCTGATCGCAGATCTGGCCAAGGCACTGGAGTGAGCCTTCATCCGCTGCACCTCGGCATGGGTGGATCTGAGTACTGATACATCTCCTCAAGGAGGGAATGATGAAATTCGCGACACAACTAATCCACGGCGGTCCCGCGGTCGATCCGGAATACGGGTCGCTGTGCCACCCGCTTTACCACTCCTCCACCTTTGCGCAGCAGTCGATGGACCACTTCGGCAGGTTCGACTACGCACGTTCAGGCAATCCGACGAGGGAAGCGCTGGAAGAAGCGATAGCATCCCTCGAGGGTGGCTCGACAGGGCTCGCCTTCGCCTCCGGGATGGCGGCGATCTCCTCCACCTTTCTCCTCTTCTCCCCCGGCGACCATCTCGTAGTGTGCGAGGATGTGTACGGCGGCACCTTCCGCGCGCTCTCCACCCTCTTCGCGCGCTGGGGGCTCACGGTCACCTTCGTGGATGCCACCGACATATCCGCCATCGGCGCGGCGATCCTCCCCCATACGAAAGCGATCTACCTGGAGACGCCGTCGAATCCGCTCATAAAGATCACCGACCTGCGGCAGGCGGCCGCCCTGGCGAAAAGGCACGGGCTCCTCACCATCGTGGACAACACCTTCATGACCCCGTACCTGCAGCGCCCGCTGGAGCTCGGCTGCGATATCGTGCTGCACAGCGGCACGAAGTTCCTCAACGGGCACAGCGACGTGGTGTGCGGCTTTGCGGTGACCGCTGATCCGGAGGTGGGTAAGAGGCTGCAGTTTATCCAGAACGCATTCGGAGCGGTGCTCGGGCCGCAGGACTCCTGGCTGGTGCTGCGCGGCCTGAAGACGCTGAAGGTGAGAATGGAGCAGAGCCAGTCGGCGGCAGGGCAGATCGTGCAGTGGCTCGAGTCGCAGCAGTGTGTCACGAAGGTTTACTACCCCGGTCTCCCGAGCCATCCGGGATTCCAGGTGCACCGCGAGCAGGCAAGCGGCGCCGGCGCCGTACTCTCTTTTGAGCTGGAGTCGTACATCCTGACCAAGAGGCTTCTGGAGGGGGTGAAACTTTGCGCCTTCGCGGTGAGTCTCGGCGGGGTCGAGAGCATCCTCTCCTACCCCGCCCGCATGTCGCATGCCTCGATGCCCGCCGAGGAGCGGGAAGCGCGCGGGATAAAGGACACCCTGGTGCGCCTGTCGGTCGGGCTGGAAGACCCCGCCGACCTCATGGCCGACCTCGACCGGGTACTGAACGGCTAACAGACCGTCCATGTAGGCCGGAATAAGCGGAGCGTTTCCGGCAGGTGCCGGTTCGACAACTGCTGCCGGGAACGCCTGCGGCTTATCCCTGCCTACATTTATCCCGTCATCCATGCAAAGCAGGGCGCTTTATTGGCGGGCTTTTGTATACAATATCGCCAGCTTACGCAGGATCGAAAATTTTTTGTCATTGAGTCAAATTTATATTTGACATCTAACTGACGAATTTGATAAAGTGCCGCATCCTTGGATGTCCCTCGGATCAAACCAACAAGAAGTAATATGGGAGAAGTAAGGTAATGGTAAACGGAACTGTAAAATGGTTTAACGACAGCAAAGGGTTTGGATTTCTTGAGCAGGAGAACGGCGAGGACGTATTCGTACACTTCTCCGCTATCAACGGCGACGGCTTCAAAACCCTCACCGAAGGCGAGAGCGTAAGCTTCGAAATCGTCAAAGGTCCGAAAGGCCTCCAGGCAGCCAACGTTACCCGCGGCTAAGAGCAACACATACCTTATCTAAAAGCTTCGGAGCTTCTCTCCGGAGCTTTTTTTGTGCATGAAATAAAAGGCCCTGATACGTCGCCGACCGCTAAAGTTTGGAGGCTCCATCAGGGCCTTTCTCATTTCCCCTCTCTTCAGCGCTTTTGCATGGAGTCGAAATTTATCAGGAGCGCTGTCGGGATGAAGGTGTCGATCTCGCTGAAACGTTCGCCGAGGAACCTCTCGGTGAAGAGGCGAAAGAGCGCGACTTCTTCCCTGAACATCCCGTCAAACGGTGCAGCAAGCCCCTGCAGCTTCAGTGGGTCCTCGTCCAGGAAGTTCATGGTGCACCATTCCTCGTGCATCACTTCCCCGCTTACATCGATGAGGGGAATGCCATGCAGCCGGCAGGTCATCGGCCTGTGCCGGTAGACGAGGCACCTTCCATCCTCCCCCAGCAGAACGCACGGCGTCTCGTCCTCCTCGGGCATCAGCGCGTACCAATCCTCTTCCGGGCGGTAGTTCAGGAAATACGGATGCTCGAAGTCGGGCCACTCCTGCCGCATCTGCGCAACCCGCGCCTCGCACTTCTCCAGGACACCCCTTTTCGTCTCCTCCGGAAGGGCGTCAAAGCCGAGCTTAAGGTAGTACGCGTCGAGCAGGGTGATGTCGAAGAGGGAGCGGCAGCAGGACGAGCAGCCGCTGCCGCAGGCGATGGACTGGGGGTAAAGCTCCATGCAGCGGGAGAACCAGGCATCCACCTGTCCGAGCAGTGCTTCCAATTTTGCAATCATCTTATTCATAACGCAGCGATTACCAAGGAAAATCCCCTGTATCCCCCCTTCGCAAAGGTTCCTCCGGGAATTCCCGAATTCAGCCCGGTCCTTCCGTTGACGTGAGGGGACACTAGTGGCGCCGCGCTGGAGCACAGGCTTCCCAGCCTGTACCGCGGCGCCAGCCGCGCGGTCTGTGGCGGCTGCGCCGCCATCGCAGGCAAGATGCCTACGCTCCAGCGTGGGGGCACCCGGATTCTTTGTAGCGCGTTCCCCACAATTCCCGGAAGATCCTTTGCAAAGGGGGGGACGCGGGTTGTCGTGTAGCGGTTACTGGAAAGTTAGCGGGTCTTCGAAGTGCGCAGAGTGCGTCGTGTAAAAACAGCAAAAGCGGCGGTTCGAGAACCGCCGCTTTTGCGCCAAGCTTGATCCGAGGCCGCTCTAGGCGAGAATGTCGGACTTGGTGAAGATCGACTTCAGCCAGTACCCTTCCTTCTCGATATTCTCGCGACCACCTTCCTCACGGTCGACGAGGGTTACCACGCCAAGGACCTTCAGCCCTTCTTCCTCTGCCCTCTTGATCGCCTTCAGCGAAGATCCGCCGCTCGTTACCACGTCCTCGACGATGACGACCTGGGTGCCGGCAGGGAGGTTCTTTCTACCCTCCAGCCATGCTCCTGTGCCGTGACCTTTCGGCTCTTTCCTGATGATGAAAGCAGGAACCGGCTTCCCTTCCAGGAAACTGACCACAGAGGTCGCCGTGGCAATAGGATCGGCACCGAGGGTGAGCCCCCCTACCCCGCCGAGCCCCTCGACATCGCGGACTGCTTCAAAGAAAAGCTTTCCGGTGAGGTACCCCCCTTCAGGGTGCAGGGTGGTCTGCTTGCCGTCGAAGTAGAAGTCGCTCTCCCTGCCGGAGGCAAGGGTGACCTTCCGCTTCTCGTACGACAACTCGATGATGATCTTCTTTAACCGCTCTTTTTCTGTCATTGCTCCTCCAACTCTTTATCAAATAAGGCAAGCTGCGGCTCCTGGGCGAGTCGCGGGAATTTGACCGGGTATCCCCCGGTGAAACAAGCGGTGCAGAAGGTATTTTCGATTCCGACCGACTGCATCAGACCCTCTTCGGAGAGGTACCCGAGGGAATCGGCGGTGATGTAGCGGCGGATCTCGTCGATGGAGTGGGACGAGGAGATGAGCTCCTTGCGGTTCGGTGTGTCTATCCCGTAATAGCAGGGGTAGCTCGTCGGCGGCGACGAGATGCGGACGTGGATCTCCTTTGCGCCGGCGTTTCGCAGCATCTTCACGATCTTTCTCGAGGTGGTGCCGCGCACGATGGAGTCGTCGATCACCACCACCCTCTTCCCCTTCAGGACTTCGCGCACCGGGTTCAGCTTGATCTTTACGCCGAAGTGGCGGATCGACTGCTGCGGCTCGATGAAGGTACGCCCCACGTAGTGGTTGCGGATGAGACCGAGCTCGAAGGGGATGCCGGACTCCTCGGCGTAGCCGAGCGCGGCGGGAACGCCGGAGTCGGGGATGGGGATCACGATGTCGGCATCCACCTTGTGCTCGCGAGCCAGCTGCCTCCCCTGCTCCTTGCGCACCGAGTACACGTTCTTCCCGAAGATGGTGGAGTCGGGCCGCGCGAAGTAGACGAACTCGAAGATGCAGGGGGTCGGGGTGACCTTCTTGAAGGGGAAGTGCGACTGCACGGTGCCGTCCTTCTCGATGAAGATCAACTCACCCGGCTCGATCTCGCGCACGAACTCCGCGTCGATAAGGTCGAGCGCGCAGCTCTCGGAGGCGACGACGTGGCCGTTGCCGATCTTTCCGAGGCAGAGGGGGCGGAAGCCGTTCGGGTCGCGCACCGCCACCATCCTCGTCTCGGTGAGGAAAAGGAGGCAGTAGGCGCCCTGGAGCCGCTGCAGCGCGTCGGTCAGCCGGTCGAGGAGCGAGCTCGCTTTCGAGGTGGCGAGGAGATGGACGATGATCTCGGTGTCCATCGTGGTCTGGAAGATGGAGCCGTACGCCTCCAGCTCGTCCTTGATGATCTGCGCGTTCACGATGTTGCCGTTGTGCGCTACCGAGATGGAGCCGCGCGAGTAGTCGACCATGATCGGCTGCACGTTCTTGATCACGGAGGAGCCGGTGGTGGAGTAGCGCACGTGGCCGATGGCGGAGTTGCCGGGGAGCGACTTGAAGATCTCCTGGTTTCCGAACACGTCCGCCACGAGCCCCATGCTCTTGTGGGCGTGCAGGTTCGCGCCGTCGGAGGAGACGATGCCGCAGCTCTCCTGTCCGCGGTGCTGCAGGGCGTAAAGGCCCAGGTAGGTGAGATTGGACGCTTCGGGATGGCCGAAGACGCCAAAGATTCCACACTCTTCTTCGGGCCTGCGCATCAACATTTCTTCCACGTATATAGCTCCTTGCATGTCGCTCGAAAGCGGGAGGAGTAGTTCCGCCCGCTCCGGAAGAGACATAGAAAAAAATCTAGAACCTGAAAAAGCTTCTCCACGGGACATTCCGGATTACTGCTCCCGGTGTCCGCGTGCAACCGCCTTTGATGCTAAAAGTGCTTCTTTACGTAGTCTGCTGCATTCTTGAAGAAGATGAGACCGTCGCCTGCCTCGGGGAGCTCTTCCCTCGTCCAGCGCGGGTGCTGTGTGCGGTGCACGAATGCTTCCGGGTGCGGCATGAGCCCCATGACGCGGCCTGTTTCGTCGCAGATACCTGCGATGGCGTTGGTAGAGCCGTTGGGATTTTCGGGGAACTCCATGGTGGGAGCGTCGTATTCCTTGTCAGAGTATTTTAGACAAGAAAGGTGCCCGGTTTCAATCTTTTCCAGCGTCGCCTCGCAATCGACGAGGAATTTTCCTTCGCCGTGCCGGATCGGGAGGTAGATCCCCTTCTCGATCCCGGCTGTATAGAGGGACGGGGAGGCGGTGTCGCACTTCAGGTAGCACCAGCGGTCCTGGAACCTGCCGTTCGCGTTGTAGGTAAGGGTCGCGCTCTGCTTCAGGTAGTCCCCGCCGATGGCGGGGAGCATTCCCATCTTCACCAGGAGCTGGAAGCCGTTGCATACGCCGAGGATGAGCTTCCCGTCCTCGATGAAGCGCAGAAACTGGTCGATGAGGCGCTCGGACTTCCCTTCCACGACAGCGTGGCGCAGACGGTGCGCCTGTGCCTTTGCGCTTCCGAGGTCGTCGCCGTCCAGGAAGCCGCCGGTAAGGTTCAGAAAGTGGTAGTCGTCGAGCCGCACTTCACCGGACATGAGCTCGGAGATGTGTGCGATGCGGGCCTCGTCGAAGCCGCCGAGCCGGCAGGCGTGCGCCGCCTCGTTCTCGCAGTTGGTGCCGTTTCCCGTTATGACCAGCGCTTTTGCTATTGTCATCTGATTCAATTCCTTTATTTCCGCCGAATACTTAAGGCTTTGTCCGCAGATTACGCAGATTTACGCAGATTACTATCGCTCGCGATTCACTTGATCTGCCGAAGATCTGCGTAATCGGCGGATTGGCTGTTTATGTATTTTAGAGTTCCCGGAGCGGCGCCTGCCATGCATCCTTCAGCGTAGAAAGCTCCGCGTTCACTACCTTCGCGCCGCCGAGGCCGGAAATTTCCAGCGTGCTCCCGTCGGTTACCTCGCCGATCCTTGCAAAGGTCGTCCCGGCGAGTTCAGCCTCGAATGCCGCCGCCTTCTCGGGACGGACGGTGACCAGAAGCCTGGAGGCGGACTCGGAGAAGAGGAGTACCGCGTCGCTCTTCCCTTCACCGCTGAATGCAACCTTCCCGAGGTCGAGGCTCATGCCGAAGCCGCCGGCAAAAGCGGACTCGGCTGCTGCCACTGCGAGACCGCCGTCGGAGAGGTCGTGGCAGGAAGCCACCAGCCCCTTCTTCAGAGCCTCGCTGTAGGCGCGGTAGGTAGCGAGTGCTGCCTGCGCGTCGACCTTCGGCACGGAGTTCCCCACGTACCCCTTCGCTGCGAGGTACTCGGAGCCACCGAGCTCGTCCGCGGTGGCCCCGAGGAGGTACACGGCGTCGCCAGCTTTCTTCACGTCCATGGTGACCGCGAGACGGGCGTCCTCCATCTTGCCGATGACCGAGAAAAGAAGGGTCGGCGGGATGGAGATCTTCACGTTGCCGTCGTAGAAGTCGTTCTTCATGGAGTCCTTCCCGGAGATGAGCGGCATGGAGAAGGCGGTGCAGTAGTCGTAGAGCGCCTGGTTGGCGCGCACGAGCTGCGCCATCTTGTACGGCCCGTCCGGGGTGCGCTCGGAAAGGACCGGATCGCACCAGCAGAAGTTGTCCAGGCCGGCGACGAGATCGAGAGAGCCGCCGACGGCGACATAGTTCCTAAGCCCCTCGTCGATGGAGTTCGCCGCCATGTGGTACGCGTCGATGTCGCTGTAGCGCGGCGCGATGCCGTGGCCGACGACGACCGCCTCGAAGGAGTCGAGGATCGGGCGGACGACAGCGGCGTCGGAAGGACCGTCGTTGGTGACGCCGGTGAACGGCTTCACCACGCTCCCGCCCTGTACCTCGTGGTCGTAGCGGCGCACCACGCTCTCCTTGGAGCAGATGTTCAGAGAAGAGAGGAGCGCCGTGAGATCGGCTGTGTAGTCCTGTGCCGGCTCGATCTGCGGCTCCTCGTGGACCGGCGCTTCCCAGACCGCCGGAATCTGCATCGGCGGAAGCCCCGCATGCATGAAGGCAAGGGGAAGGTAGGCGACGGTTTTCTCGCCGTAGCGGATGTGGAAGATGCCGGAATCGGTGAAGGTCCCGAGGACAGTCGCCTCCACGCCGAAGCGCTTCGCCATCTCCAGGAACTCGTCGATCTGCTCGGGCGGAACCGCGAGACTCATGCGCTCCTGCGCCTCGGAAATCAGGATCTCCCAGGGAGCGAGACCCGGGTACTTGAGAGGTGCGCGGGAGAGGTCGAGGTCGCAGCCGTTGCACTCCCCGGACATCTCGCCGATGGAGGAGGAGAGCCCCCCTGCCCCGTTGTCGGTGATGAAGCGGTACAGCTTCTTGTCGCGCGCCCTGATGAGGAAGTCGAACATCCTCTTCTGGGTGATCGGGTCGCCGATCTGCACCGCGGAAACCGGTGAGCTCTCGGAGAGCTCCTCCGAGGAGAAGGTCGCGCCGTGGATGCCGTCCTTCCCGATCCTGCCGCCGGTCATGACGATGAGGTCGCCCGGGACGATCTTCTTCTCGTGCGCCGGCTGGTCGCCGATCTTCGCCGGCATGATCCCGGCGGTGCCGCAAAAGACCAGGGGCTTCCCTGCGAAGCGCTCGTCGAAGACGATGGAGCCGTTCACCGTGGGGATCCCGCTCTTGTTCCCGCCGTGCTCCACACCTTCAACCACCCCTTCAAAGATGCGGCGCGGATGGAGCAGGCGCTTCGGGAGCTCCTTCTTCAGGAAGGGATCGGCAAAGCAGAAGACGTCGGTGTTGAAGATCAGTCGTGCTCCCATCCCGGTGCCGAACGGGTCGCGGTTCACGCCGACGATCCCGGTGAGTGCCCCGCCGTACGGGTCGAGCGCCGAGGGGGAGTTGTGCGTCTCCACCTTGAAAACGAGGGACCAGTCGTCGTTGAAGCGGATGACGCCAGCGTTGTCCTTGAAGACGGAGAGGCAGTAGTCCTTGTCCCCCAGCGCGGCGCGCACGTCGGCGGTAGTCCTCTGGATGAAGCTCTTGAAGAGGGACTTGATCTCTTCTCTCTTGCCGGTGCCGTCCTGGTAGTCGACGGTCGCGGAAAAGATCTTGTGCTTGCAGTGCTCGGACCAGGTCTGGGCCAGCGCCTCCAGCTCCACGTCGGTCGGCGCGGCGCCGAGTCCGAGGGACTGGCGGGCGGCGAGGACCTCCGGGTCGCGGTAGTGCGCCTGGATGATCTTCATCTCGTCCAGGGTGAGGGCAAGCACCCCTTCCCTGGAGATGCGCATGAGCTCATCGTCGCTCACCTCGAGGTTCACCACGGCGACCTCGGCCTTCGTCTCTCCGGTCACCTTCGGCACGTAAGGGGCGATGCCACCCTCGGCAGCGAACTCCTTCGCATCGACGATGCGGTAGCGCTGGATGAGGGTGTTGCACAGAAGCCCCGTGGCGATCTTTTCTGCGTCGGCCGCGGAGACGCCGCCGGAGAGGAGATACTGCACGGAGGTGTACACCCCCTCCCCTGCCTGCAGCGGGCGGCCGGTGAGGTAGGAGATCGCCTCGCCAGCGGTGCGGCCGACGTTGTCGGTGACGCCGGGGCGGAAGCCGACCTCGACCAGGTAGTCAAACCCGGAGGCGCTCGGGGAGTCTATCTTGTAGTCCTGGATGACCGGGTCGCAGAAAGGACCGGCGGCGACGGCTGCGAGCTCCTCGTCGCTCAAGGCTACATCGACCGTGTAGACATCGACGGTGCGTACGGCGTTGACAGGCAGGTTAAGGAAATGCTCGATCTCCCTCTTGATCCGCTCCCCGCGCGGGTCGCGAACCCCGTCCTTCAGGGCGATTTCAATCCTATGGGGCATGTTTTACTTCCTTTTCTAGAATGACCGTCCGGGCCGACGGTATGGTTATGCCGTTCTCCTGGAAGCTCTTGAGGATGGCGCAGTTGATGCGGTCGGTGATACCGAAGAGATCTCGGTAGCTGGCGACCCAGAAGATAAGGGAAAGGGAGATGGAAGACTCCCCGAAGGCGACGAAGAAGGCGTTTGGTGCGGGATCGGCCAGTACTTCGGGATAAAGGGCCGTGGCGGCCTCCACCATGAGACGCTTGGCGCTCTCCACATCGGTGTCGAGGGCTACCCCCAGGGTGACTTTGCCGTTTGTCCGTATATCGGGAAAGGCCATGTTGACGATCGTGGTGTTGCAAAGCTCGGAGTTCGGGATGATCAGGTAGGAGTTGTCAGGGCTCTTGATCCGCGTGCTGCGCAGGCCGATGTCGATCACGTCCCCCGTCTGCCCCGCGGCGAGCTTGATGGTATCCCCGATCCTGAAGGGGCGGTCCAGCATGAGGGTGAAGCCGGAGATCATGTTCGCCAAGGTGTCCTTGGCGGCGAGACCGATGGCGAGGGAGCCGATCCCGAGGGCTGTCACCAGCGAGAGGATGTCGTAGTCGAAGTGCTTCAGGGTGATGATGAGCGCCATGCCGATCAGGAAGATCGTCACCAGCTTCTCGGCGAGGGGCATGAGCTGGAGGGTGAGATCGTCGGTTCCGACCCGGCGGGCGAAGCGGGCGAGCATCTCGTCCGTGATGCGCGTCACGATGATCGTGATGATGATGACGTTCACCACGAAGAGCGCGCCGCCGGCGACGAGGTGCACCTTCGGCGACAGGGGAAGTTCCCTGATAGCGAGGTAGAGCCCGGCGCACACGACAAGGAGCGATGCCGGGGCAGTGATCTGCCCCAGCACCTTGCCGTCCTCGTCCAGCCTGAGCCGTGCGGCGAATCTCGGGGCGCTGTGCATCAGCACCGTCCGCACGATTCTGGAGAGTCCGAAGAAGAGGAAGAAGATCCCGAGAGCGATCAGGATCTCCTTCGTCCAGAAGAAAAAGAGGCCGTCCTCTTCGGTCATCCTCAGATAGTACAGCAGTCTATCCACCAAATACCCTCGTAAAGATGGTGTCAACGTGCTTCAGGTGATAGTTCATGTCGAAGGCGTCCTTGATCTCCTCCTCGGAGATGAAGGAGGTGACTTCGGCGTCGTTCAGGAGCTCGGTCTGGAAGTCCTTCCCCTCCTCCCACACCTTCATGGCGTTTCTCTGCACGAGAGCGTACGCCTGCTCGCGGGAAGCGCCCCCCTCGGCGAGCTTCAGGAGGACCCGCTGGGAGAAGATGAGGCCGCGCATCAGGTTCAGGTTCTTCATCATGTTTTCCGGGTAGACGACCAGGTTCTCGATGAGGCCGATGGCGCGGTTCAGCATGAAGTCGAGGGTGACGGTGGCGTCCGGGCCGATGATGCGCTCGACGGAGGAGTGGGAGATGTCGCGCTCATGCCAGAGCGCCAGGTTCTCCATCGCCGCATCGGCGTAGCCGCGCACGAGGCGGGCGAGACCGGTGAGGTTCTCGGAGAGGACCGGGTTTCTCTTATGCGGCATCGCGGAAGAGCCCTTCTGCCCCTTGGAGAAGAATTCCTCAGCCTCCAGGACCTCCGTGCGCTGCAGGTGGCGGATCTCCACGGCGAACTTCTCGATGGAGGAGGCGACGATGGCGAGGGTGGTGAAGTATTCCGCGTGACGGTCGCGCTGCAGGACCTGCGTGGAGCAGGGAGCAGGCTTGAGCCCCGCCTTCGCGCAGACGTATTCCTCGACCTGCGGGTCGATGTTGGCAAAGGTGCCGACCGCGCCGGAGATCTTGCCGTAGGCGATGACCTCGCGGGCCGCCTCCAGGCGCTTCAGGTTGCGCTTCATCTCGTCGTACCAGAGCGCCATCTTGAGGCCGAAGGTGACCGGCTCCGCGTGGATACCGTGGGAGCGCCCCATCTGCGGGGTCATCTTGTGCTCGAATGCGCGCTTCTTGATGACCTCCATGAGACGCTTCACGTCGTCGATGATGAGGTCGGCCGCCTCGCAAAGGAGCATGGCGAAGGAGGTGTCGAGAACGTCGGAGGAGGTGAGCCCGAGGTGGACGAAGCGGGAGTCGTCGCCTATGTAGTCGGCGACGGAGGTGAGGAAGGCGATGACGTCGTGCTTGACGGTGCGCTCGATCTCGTCGATGCGGGCGACATCGAAGCTCGCCTTGCTCTTGATCCGCTCAACGGCGTCCTGCGGGATGCGTCCCATCTGCGCGTGGGCCTCGCAGGCGTAGATCTCGATCTCCAGCCACTTGGCGTAACGGTTTTCGGGCTCCCAGATACGGGTCATTTCAGGACGGCTGTAACGTTCGATCAAAACTGCTTCCTCCTCGGAATAATATGTGTTTTCTCCGCAGATTACGCGGAACCCTTAAAACCTGGAACTGCAGGTTGTCCGCAGATTACGCAGATTTTCGCAGATTTTAAAACCTCACATTTTTGTAAATTGCTTTTGCAGCTAAATTAGTTCCCCTGGCCGCACGTCGCTGTCGCAAGATTGCAGAGACTGTTTGAATCAGCGAGATCGTAATCTGCGTTAATCTGCGTAATCTGCGGATAAAACCGCACCTGGAACTGCAGGTTGTCCGCAGATTACGCAGATTTCCGCAGATTTTAAAACCTCATCTTTTCGTAAATTGCTTTTGCAGTTAAATCGTTAGTTCCGCTGGCCGTGCGTCGCTGTTGCAAGATGACAGAATAAGTTGAATCGCCGAGATCGTAATCTGCGCTAATCTGCGTAATCTGCGGACCAAAAAAGCAGTTTACGCCGAAAGGCCCCTAGATGTCGAGTACCCCGCTCGGGACTCCCTGGCTCCCCACGAAGACCTCCGGCGAGCACACGTTCTGCCCGGACAGCAGGTTCGTCGCCGCGGCAAGCGCCAGCTCCGGGAGGTTGTTCGTCTCGGAAAGATGGGAGAGAAAAACCCCCTCAAGCCCGTCGTGCAGGAGCTCCTCCAGGAGGGCGGCCCCTTCGGCGTTGGAAAGATGCCCGTGGCGCGAGCGGATGCGCTGCTTCAGATGCCAGGGGTACGGCCCGTCCTGGAGCATCCTTTCGTCGTGGTTGAACTCGAGGACGAGGGCGCGGCACTCTTTCAGCTTCAGCTGCGCGAGTCGCGTGGCGACGCCGAGGTCGGTGGCAAAACCGATCTTCCCCTCGCCGCTCTCCACCACAAAGCCGCACGGATCGCAGGCGTCGTGAGTGACCGGAAAGGGATCGATGGAAACACCCTTGAAGGTGAACGAGTTTCCCGGTTCGAATTCGATCAGGTCGACCTTCTTCACGGTGTGCTGCGCTGCCCGGTAGGTGGCGCCGGTCATCAGGAGGGGGATCTTCAGGCGACGGGCCAGAGCCCCCGCTCCGCTGGTGTGGTCGGTGTGTTCGTGGGTGATGAGGACGCCATCCAGATCGGAGGAGGAGACCCCGATGGCGGCAAGGCGCGACTGCGTCTCCCGGGCGGAGAGTCCGGCGTCGACCAGGAGGCGGCAGGAATCGGTTTCAAGGAAAAGGGAATTCCCCTTGCTGCCGCTCGCCAGAAGGCAAAGCCGCATGGTCCCTCCTAAACAAAAAGAAAAAAGCGGGAAGTTGAAGAGCCGGTCCGCTTTGCCAGAGTCACAGATGAATAAACAGAAGCAGAGAAAAGTTTTACGGGGAAGACAAAAGCTGCTGTCGGAATAGGCCTTGATGCATGTCGTGTCCCCGATCCCGTCTTGTAGACACTATCTGAGGATGCGGGGAGTCAAAACCCTATTTTTATAAAGGAAAGAGGGGGGAGATTCAAGGTGATTTTGACTAGAAATGGTTAACCGAGCAGCTTCGTGTAGTCGACGGTGGAGTCCCCGAGGTTCGGGTTGAGCGGCAAAAGGATGTGGAAGGTGGAGCCGGGCATCCGCTCCGGGCTGTACCCTGTGCTCTCCACCCAGATCTCCCCGCCGTGCATGTCCACGATCCCCTTCGCGATGGAGAGGCCGAGCCCCGCCCCCTTCGCCTTGAAGGCGACCTTCCCCGAGCTGTGCTCCTGGATGTTTCCGACCTCGTAGAACTTGTCGAAGATGCGCAGCTGGTCCTCCCGGTCGATGCCGATCCCGGTGTCGGTGACGGCGATCTCCAGAAAGAGATGGTGCTCCTTCCCGGTGGCACCCTGGTTCCCCGGCAGGCCGCGCAGGAGGTACTTCGCGGAACTGGAGACGGTGATCTTCCCGCCGTCCGGTGTGAACTTGATGGCGTTGCCGAGGATATTGGAGAGAAGCTGCATGAGCCTCAAGGCGTCGCCGCGGATGGAGGGGATCGATTCGTCGAGGGTGAGGACGACCTCCTGCTTGCGCATGGAGAAGAAGAAGCGCAGTTCGTTGACCGCCCCCTCGATGAGGCGGTTCAGCTGGACGTCCTCCATTTTGAGCTGCAGCCGCTTCTCGTCGATCATGGAGACGTCCACCATGTCCTTGATGATGTTGTCCAGACGCGAGGCGGCGTTGGCGATGTTCAGCACCATCTCCAGCACAGTCTTGTCCACCTTGTCGGCCATGTCGGTGCAGATGAGCTCGGAGTATCCCATGATGATGGTGAGCGGGGTCTTCAGCTCGTGGGAGGCAAGACCCAGGAAGGAGTCCTTCATCCGGTTCAGCCTGGCAAGGTCGGCGGAGCTCTTCTCCAGGTTCACGATGATCTCGCGCTCGCGGGTGACGTCGCGGAAGATCGCCTGCACGAGCTCCTCACTGCCGCTCCTGATGCGGGTCGCGTGCAGCATCGCCACCATTACCCCCCCACCCTTCTTGACGAGCTGCATCTCCTGGGCTACGTGGGCGCCTGCCGCGGCGTCTTTGAAGATGCGCTGGAACTTCGGGATGTTGCTGATGTTCAGGAGGAGGAGCATCTTTGTCAGCGGCAGACCTATGAGCTCCTTCGCGCTGTAGCCGAAGAACTCCTCCGCCATCTTGTTCACCATGCGCACCGAGTCTTCCGCGCCAAGGACGACGATGGCGTCGCTTGAGTCCTCCATCAGTCTCTTGTACAGCTCCTCGGAACGCTCGAGATCGGCGGAGAGGCTCTCCAGCCTGCTGTAGGAATCGTGCAGCTCCACGAGTGTGTGCTGCATGTCCTCATAATTCTTCTTTATCTCCGTATCGCGGTTTTGCAGGAACTGGCTCATGATGTTCACGTTGCGGGCCAGCTCGTTGAACTCGAAAACCTGCACCTCCCCTATCTGGGTGTCGAAGGCCCCTTCCGAGATCTGCTTCACACCGCTCAAGAGGGTGGAGATCGGGCGCATGACGTACTTCTTCACGAAGAAGACGACGAGGGAGAAGGCAACCACGAGGGAGAGGAAGAGAAGGGACGCGGTGCGGTAGATCATCCCCCACACCTTCCCGGTGACCACCGACTCCTGGAAGCCGACATGCACGAAGGCGACCGGGCGCCCCTCCGGCATCACGATCGGGACGGAGGTGTCGTAAAACCTGAGCTCCCTGCCGTCGACGCGGATAGCGAGCTGGGAGCGGAAGACGCTGAGGCTTTGCACGGCGGTGCGGGGGAATGCGAGAAAGCGTGGATCGTTGGCGTGAAGGGGCTCGCCGTGCTGGTCCGTGATGACGCAGTAGGCGATGTCGGGATTCCCCTCGATCGTCTCCCGGCACTTGTCCGAGACCCCGGACATGTCCTTCAGATCGACCCCGAGGTTCAGCACCTTCTCGATATTCCCCTTTACCGCCCTCGCAAGACTCTGCGTGCGCAGATTGAGGGAGTCGACGTAGTCCGTCTTGACGGCCATGATATCGAGGCCGGCACTGGCGGATATGGTCAGAAAGAGGATGAGGAAGGAGAATAAGATGATTCGTCTTTCAAGGGTCATCTTCATCGAGGGGCTGTTTTCTGGCTCTCTAAAAGGGATTTGGGCCGACAGTCCAGCATAGTTTTTGAGGAAAGAGAAGTCAATTTTTTAATGTAGACGGTGCCCCAAAAATAATTTTTCGGTGACTTTTTTCCCAGATGCGCTCAAGACTTTCCCCGTATACGGCATCGGCATGGCCGCGATTTCCTTGAATAAAAAAATTGACTGCACTAGACCCTCCTGTATACTATGGACGATTGTGAGTGAATACTTAATTAAGAGAAGGAGGAGCACATGGCATTGAGAGTAGCGATCAACGGCTTTGGCAGGATTGGGCGCTCTGCATTGCGGGCTGCTGCCACCGAGCGGGACATTGAGTTTGTCGCCATAAACGACCTTACCAATGCGACCACTTTGGCCCACCTCTTAAAGTACGACTCCGTTCATGGGACGTATCCGGGGGAAGTCGCCGCCAGAGGTGACGAGCTCATCGTGAACGACCGTCCGATCAAGATCTTCGCCATCCGCAATCCTGCGGAACTGCCGTGGAAGGACCAGAAGATCGATGTGGTTATCGAATCGACCGGTCTTTTCACCTCGAAAGAGAAGGCAGCGCAGCATCTGACTGCAGGGGCGGCGAAGGTTGTCATTTCCGCTCCGGCCACCGATCCGGACATCACCATCGTCATGGGCGTAAACCACAACGCCTACAGCAAGGCGAACCACCACATCATCTCCAACGCCTCCTGCACGACGAACTGCCTCGCACCGGTAGCGAAGGTGCTGCACGACAACTTCGGCATCGTGAAGGGTCTCGTGACGACGGTGCATTCCTACACGAACGACCAGAGCATCCTCGACCTGCCGCACAAGGACCTGCGCCGTGCCCGCGCCGCAGCGCTTTCCATGATCCCCACGACCACAGGCGCCGCAAAGGCGGTTTCCCTCGTTCTCCCGGAACTGAAGGGGAAACTGGACGGCATGGCGATCAGGGTCCCGACCCCCAACGTCTCCGTCGTCGACCTCGTATGCACCCTCAGCAAGCCGGCCGATGCGCAGCAGATAAATGGCGCGCTGAAGGCCGCCTCCGACGGGGCGCTGAAGAACATCCTCGGCTTCTGCGAAGAGCCCCTCGTCTCCATCGACTTCAACGGAAACAAGTTATCCTCCATAGTCGACGCCCCTTCCACGAAGGTCATCGACGGGGACATGGTGAAGGTGATCTCCTGGTACGACAACGAGACAGGGTTCTCCAACAGGCTCATCGACCTCATGAAGATCCTCCTGTAGAAGATGTCTCAAAGTCACCTCCGGGGGGAAGGAAACTTCCCCCCTTTTTGTTGTTTGATGGAAGAATAGATGTAGGCCGGAATAAGCCCAGCGTTTCCGGCAATTTGCTGCGCCACCTATCGGCTGCGCCGACGCCGGGAACGCCTGCGGCTTATCCCGGCCTACCTGCCTACATGCCTCCCCTCCCCCTTCTGGGGAGCCGGTGGAGCTGGAACCTCTCAAGCACCACAAAAGCAAAACCATGCTATGCTATCGAAATTCCTATAAGGAAGTACAGTCAAAGGAGGCACTATGGCAATCCGCTACATCGATGAAATCGGGAATCTGGCAGGGAAGAAGATCTTTATGCGGGTCGACTTCAATGTACCGCTGGACGACAGCCGCAACATCACCGAAGACACCAGGATCCGTGCGGTCCTTCCGACCATAAACTACGTGCTCGGACAGAACGCGAAGGTCGTGATCGCCTCGCACCTCGGGCGCCCCAAAGGTGAGAAGAACCCGAAGTACTCGATGGCGCCGGCCGCGAAACGCCTGTC
Source organism: Geomonas sp. RF6 (assembly GCF_021044625.1). NCBI lineage: Bacteria > Pseudomonadati > Thermodesulfobacteriota > Desulfuromonadia > Geobacterales > Geobacteraceae > Geomonas > Geomonas sp. RF6. The sequence continues at coordinate 4,638,408 of NZ_CP087999.1, forward strand.
GGAACTGATCGGAAAAGAGGTGAAGCTCGCTCCCGATTGCATAGGGGACGAAGTCAAAGGGATCGTCGACGCAATGCAGCCCGGTGAAGTGGTGATGCTGGAGAACGTACGCTTCTACCCCGGTGAGGAGAAGAACGACCAGGAGTTCGCCAAGGCGTTGGCAGGAAACTGCGAGGTGTACGTGAACGATGCCTTTGCCGTCTCGCACCGCGCCCATGCCTCCGTTGAAGCGATCACCGGCTACCTCCCGGTGGTAACCGCGGGCTTCCTGATGAAAAACGAGATGAACTACTTCGAGAAGGCGATGACAAACCCTGAGCGCCCGTTGGTGGCGATCCTCGGCGGCGCCAAAGTCTCCGGCAAGATCGAGGTGCTCGACGCCTTCTGCGACAAGGTGGACAAGATCATCGTCGGCGGCGGCATGGCCTTCACCTTCCTGAAAGCATTCGGCAAGAGCGTCGGCAATTCCCTCGTCGAGGACACCCTCATCGACACCTCTCTCAACACCTACAAAAAGGCACAGGAGAAAGGGATCAAGTTCTACCTCCCCGTGGACTGCGTGGTGGCGGACAAATTCGACGCCAACGCCGAAAAGAAAACCGTCTCCGTCGACGAGATTCCCGACGGCTGGATGGCCCTCGACATTGGGCCCGAGTCGGTGAAGGAATTCGCCGAGGCGCTGAAGGACGCAAAGACGATCGTGTGGAACGGCCCGATGGGGGTCTTCGAGATGGATGCCTTTGCAAAGGGCTCCTTCGACATGGTGACCGCCGTGACCGGCACCAACGCCCTCACCATCGTCGGCGGCGGAGACACCGACGTGCTGGTAAACCGCGCGGGCGCAGCCTCCAAGGTGAGCTACATCTCCACCGGCGGGGGCGCATTCCTGGAACTGTTGGAAGGGAAAATCCTTCCCGGCGTAAAGGCGCTTGAGGAAAAGGGGAAGTAGTCGTACACCAGCACACTGATTCCATTTACTGCACCAACTACCAAAGGAGGGGTACCATGAGAAAGCCCGTAATTGCCGGCAACTGGAAGCTTTTCAAGACCAAAGACGAAGCCCTCGCCCTCATCACCGAGCTGGCGAGCAAGGTGAAGGGAGTGACGCAGGTGGAAATCATCGTGGCACCGGTCTTCACCGTGTTGCCGACTGTTAAGACCGCCCTTTCCGGGACCGACATCGCCCTCTCCGCCCAGGACGTCTTCTGGGAAGAGGAAGGCGCCTTTACCGGCGAGGTTTCCCCCCGCATGCTCCTCGATGCAGGGTGCAGCCACACCATCATCGGGCACTCGGAGAGGCGCCAGTACTTCTCCGAAACGGACGAGACGGTGAACAAGAAGATGAAGGCATCGCTGAAGGGGGGCTTGATCCCTATCATGTGCATAGGAGAGACGCTCGACGAGCGCGAGGGAGGAAAGACCTTCGAGGTGCTGGAAAGGCAGATCCGTGGCGGACTGGCCGACCTCCCTGCAGAGGTGGTGAAGCCTGTCATCGTCGCCTACGAACCGGTATGGGCCATCGGCACCGGGAAGGTCGCAACCGAAGGGCAGGCGCAGGAGGCACACGCCTTCATCAGGGGGGTGCTCGCCGACATCTTCGGCAGGGGGACCGCCGATGCCACCCGCATCCTCTACGGCGGAAGCGTGAAACCGGACAACGCCAAGGGGCTCATGGCATGCGCGGACATAGACGGGGCGCTTGTTGGCGGCGCCAGCCTGAAGGGAGACACCTTCGCCTCAATCGTACGCTACAATGAATAATCGCTTTGTTTTTCGAAAGCGATGTGCTAAAAGAGGTATTCGAATTTTCGGGAGGTAATTGCCTTAATGATTTACGTACTGATAACACTGCACGTCATTGTTTGTTTCGCACTCATCGTAATTGTACTGCTGCAGTCCGGTAAGGGTGCCGAAATGGGCGCCTCTTTCGGTGCCAGCGGCAGCCAGTCTGTATTTGGCGCCGGTGGTGGCAACACTTTCATGAGCAAGCTCACGACCAGTGCAGCTGTCATCTTCATGCTTACCTCGCTGACCCTCGCCTACCTTTCCGGTCAGGGTGGCGGCTCCTCCATCATGTCTTCCCGCACGGCACCGAAGGCGAAACCTGCCCCGATGGGCGGGCTTCCGCTGCAGCAGAAGCCGGCAACCCCTGCGGGCCCAGGCGCCGTACCTGCGAAGCCGAACACCGCACCGGTACAGCCGGCAACTACCCCGGTAGCACCGGCAGCACCCGCAGCAAAGTAGGATTTTCGGGAAGCAGCAAAAAAGTAAAAGCGTCCCAAATTTTTCATTGACTTCCTGATAAACGTAATGATATAAAGTGGTTCACTTGATGCCGAAGTGGTGGAATTGGTAGACACACCATCTTGAGGGGGTGGCGGGCAACAGCCCATACGAGTTCGAGTCTCGTCTTCGGCACCATCTAGAAATCGCTAAAAAGTAATGAAGCCCGGCCTACCAGCCGGGCTGTTTTCGTTCTGTGTCCTACCCCGCCAGCTTTGCATGAGTATGGCACGCCTGCCCCCCTTTCGCGCTACGTTCCCCCCTTTGCGAAGGTTCATCCGGGAATTCCGGGGGAGCGTGGGTCCAATGCCACGCAGCACTGCAGAAGGCCCAATGTTCCCCCCTTTGCGAAGGGGGGACAGGGGGGATTTGCTTTTTGTTGGTACCATACGAACAACTCCTCCAGAACCGCAGCTTTAACAGTACATCTCGGTCGTCGAACCACAGTGCTGCGGCAGTCTAAAGATCTACGACACAGGCCCCACCGGTTTTTTTGCACACTCGAATCAAGAAATGCTTGAGACCACAGCGATTGCGCACTTCGTAGGACGGTCCTGGCCAAGTCAAATCCCCCCTGTCCCCCCTTCGCAAAGGGGGGGACGCGAGGTCTCGTGCCGAGCTTCGTTGAAACAGACTATGGGTTCCCCAGAATTCACGGGTCGAGGCTGCTCAAAGGGGGGCACTGCAGGCCTCTTGCTAAGGTGAGCATCCCTGTCGCAAAATCCGACTCATCCCCCGCCCTGATCCATTTTTCTCACCCCCTCCCCTCCCTCTCCTCAAGCAAATCGCCCATCTGCACATTGGCACGCATCCTGAAATAATCCTGTGTCCAAAACCGACGGGAGGTGACGTATGGAATGCAATGTGATCAATGAGGATGTGATCGGCGAGAGGCTCCCCTTTTTCGTCGATACGGAGCAGGATCTGGAGCTCGTGGCGGATGAACTTTCCGAAGAAGCGGAAGAGGTCCTCTGTGATGACGTGGAAGAGATCGCCCCGGAGATGGAAGGGTGCAACGACGTCATCAAGCTTTACCTCCTGGAGGTCCGAAGGACAAAGCTCCTCTCCGCAGAGGAGGAAAGGGAACTTGCCCGGAAAATTGCCCTGGGAGACAAGAGCGCGCGTGAAAAGATGATCCTGGCGAACCTGCGGCTCGTGGTCAGCATCAGCAAGCGGTACATGAACAGGGGGCTCCCCTTTGCCGACCTCATAGAGGAAGGGAACCTGGGGCTCATGAAGGCGGTGGATCGCTTCCGGGTGGAGAAGGAATGTCGCTTCTCCACCTATGCGACCTGGTGGATCAGGCAAGCCGTGGAAAGGGCCCTGGTGAACCAGTCCCGCACCGTGAGGCTTCCGGTACACATAGCCGAAGAGGTGAGCAGGATGAATCGCGTCGCCACAGCCCTGCGAGTGAAACTGAAGCGAGAGCCGTCGATCAGGGAGATCGCCGCGGAACTTTCCTGCGACGAAGGGAACGTGCGGAAGCTGATGGTGTACATGAGGAAGGCGTACTCCCTCGATGTCCCCCGCGGAGAGGATACCGACCAGAGCCTGATGGAGACGCTGGAAGACACCTCGACCGCCTCCCCTGCGACCCTTTCCGAGGACGCCAGCAGCTTCCGTGCAGTGGCCGACCTACTGGAGACCTTCTCGGAGACGGAGAGGACAGTCCTGAGGCTTCGCTTTGGGCTGAACGACGAGGAACCGCAGACGCTGGATACGATTGGGCAGCGCTTCGGCGTCACCCGGGAGCGCATCCGCCAGATAGAGGCGAAGGCATTGCAGAAGTTGCGGTCCCTCATCGACGCCCCGCGCCAGCCGATGGCCTGCTCCTGCAACTGAAGGAGCAAAGAGGGGAACGGAGCCTCGGGAAAATTATTTTGTTGACTTCGGCATCAGCCCTGTGTTACACACTTGATTCTTCGCGCCGAAGTGGTGGAATTGGTAGACACACCATCTTGAGGGGGTGGCGGGCAACAGCCCATACGAGTTCGAGTCTCGTCTTCGGCACCATCCAGAAACACAGAAAGATCCTTCGAAGCCCGGCCTAAAAAGCCGGGCTTTTTGTGTGCCCTCCGGCACTTTGAAAAAGAGTCTGCGCTCCTCGCCCACCCCCTGCCCCCTGCGGTAGAGCATCCCTGCCGTGCCAGAGAGACGCACTTACACCATCTTCCAACCGCAACCTGATGTTGCCAGGATGCCGTTAGCTCCGTCGCACGGTTGCGCCATATGAAAGACGTGAGGAGAAAGAGAATGACCAGAAAGACCCGCACCTGCGTCGACTGCCACAGCCACGCTGTCAGCCACACCGTTGAGCGCCAGAGCAGGTATCTCGTGAGCGAGAAAATCATCTTTTCCTGCGGCTCGGTCCAGGAAGAAATCTTCGACAGCGAAGGCAGCATCGGCAGCGTCGAGTTCAACGGCTCCTGTGGTGGCGTCTGAGGCTCCAGGCCGCGAGCGGCAAGAAAGATGTCCCTTGAAGAACAGGAAGGCGCTGGCGCTCGCCAACGAGCAATACCAGCAGTTGAAGGATGCATTGAATGAGGCACCGGATATCCGGGAGAAGAACGTCATCTATCGCAGGATGATCAACCTGCTCGACGTGATTCACTTCCTCAATTCACAGGAAGGGAGTGCCTGCCACTGATCCGGGCCGGTACCGGAAGAAGAAGTAAAGAAAAGCCCTTGGCCACCGCCGAGGGCTTTTCTGTTTTGTGCGACGAGATCGTGATGCAGGGAGCTCCCGGCACTGCTTCCACCGCAGCGCCGGGAGCGGATCAGGACGGGGCTAGAAGTTCCAGAACTCGTCCAGTTCCTCGTCGCTGAAGTCCCACAAGGCATTGTGCGGCGCGACCGGCTCGTACTTGAAGAATTCGGGGAGCCTGTCGTGGGCGTTGTTGAACCCCGCCTTCCTGTTGAACTCATGCTCGGTCTTCAGGATGTACTTCCCGAGCGCAATGACGTCGTCACCGGTCAGGTTGATCCCGAAGCGTGCATTGAGCATGTCGATCAGGGCCGGCAGGCACTCGGGGATATCCAGTGCCGGGAAGGCGACGAAGATGCACATCCCGGTCGAGTCGACAGCAGCGGTGGCAATCTGGAGGTTTCTGGAGAGTTCCACCTGCCCTTCTTTTTTCAGCGGATCGACGTGACCGCCGACGTTCAGGATGTTCGTGGCGATGGTATAGCCGGAGGTGTGGTCGGCACCCATGGTGCTCGTTGCGTAGGTAACACCGATCCCCTTCACCGACCGCGGGTCATAGGCAGGAATACCCTGGTTTTTCACCACAGGAGTCCGTACCACGCCGTAGGTGCGCCCAACGGAGCCGGCGCCGTTACCGAGGATGCGGCCAAGGGGTGTCCCCACGGCGATCTCGTCCGTGAGGAGCCGCTGCACCCCCTTCCCGTCCCCAAAGGGGAGTATCCCCGCCTCCATGGCGACGCCGAACATGACGGCCGTCTCGATGGAGTCGACGCCTATGTCGTCCATGATGTTGTCGGCCTTCGCGATGTCGTCGAGCTCGTTGATGCAGCAGTCCGCACCGAGCCCCCAGATGGTCTCATATTCGAAACCGGAGGTCAGGTACTTCCCTTCCGGGTCCGGGTAGACCTGCGAGCACTGGATGACGCACCCCGGATGGCAGCCGTGTTTCGTCTTGCCACCGCGGGCGGCGATGATGTCGTGCATCGTCTCGCCGGAGATCTTGTCGTGGAATTCGAATTGTCCGGTGGTGAAGTTCCTGGTCGGTAGCCCGCCCGCCTCGTTCAGGATGTTGACGAGGACGTTCGTGCCGTATGTCGGGAGTCCCTGCCCGGAGACGGGGTGGTCGAGAAGTGCCTTCGCGAAGGTCCTTGCCGCAACCTTGAACTTGTCGGGATCGGACACCACCACGCCCGGAGCGCCGGCGTCGTCTACAGATATGAATTTGATCCGCTTCGACCCCATGACTGCGCCGAGCCCGCCACGGCCGTGGCTACGGATCTTGGAGTCCGGGTCCTTCACGGAAATGTTCGATGCGGTCATGAGGAACTCACCGGCTTGGCCGATGCTGATCACACCGATTTTCTTCCCGAGGCGCCCTTCCAATGCCTCGATTACGGCGAAATTCCCTTTCCCCACCAGTTCGTTCTCTTCCTGAACGGTGATGCCGCTGTTGGTGACGTGGAGGCTGTACCACTTGTTGTCGGCGGGTTTCCCCTCGATGATGATTGCCTTTATCCCCAGCCGTGCCAGCTGCTGAGCGGCAGTCCCCCCTGCGTTACTCTCTTTTATCGTTCCAGTGAGGGGGCTCTTTGCCCCTGCCGAGAGGCGTCCGCTTTGAGCGGCTGCAGTACCGGTCAGAAGGCCCGGAGCAAAAACGAGTTTGTTGTTGGGTCCGAGTGCGTCGCAAGTCGGCGGCACCTCGGCGGCCACTATGGTGGATGTCAGACCGCGCCCGCCGTGTGGAGCCCATTCGGCGGGAACGGTTTCAAGCTTGCAGGTTTGGTCCGTCATGTTGACGCGATAAATCTTATCCATTTTCCATCTCCTTCCTGTCGGCGGCTCCAGCACCCGCCAGGGCCGCCACCGCACGGTTTTCCCTCCTCCAAAAAGGTCGCATGGAACTTAGTACAGCTTCTAAGATACTCCACGTCATTTGCCCATGCAACAGCAAAACCTTTATGCCGCGGGACGTTAGGGCGCAGCAGGCTGTAACAGTCAACCCACGGCGTTGTGCTAGCAGAAAGAGGCAGAAGCATTGTAAGAAGTGTTTGACAGAGGTGGATGCGCATGGTGACTTCACAGGATGGCAATATCACTCACTGTGACTTTCGCGGTAATGGTGTCTGGTGAAGTTACTGAGTGGAGATTTATTTTTGAGGGAGACCGGTGAGAAGTAACAGTGACTCTGCTTTGAGAGCTTCAGTAGACACGTCCCGACACAGTGAAGGTAAAGGGGGAGCGGCAATATGGATAGGTTCTTATCGTGAGAGTTTGGGAAAAGAAGACTTAAGTTTCAGCCAATGTGCTGATGCTTACGTGCTAGCTGACGTTTGGCATCTCCTGACACCGGTCCCCGACATCCGGCGTCTGCTGCGGTCTGTGATGTCGATGCCGGACCCGCCCAATGACCTTCTCACGCAGCACAGTGCCATGAGACAGGGAAGGGAATCGAACCGGGCAATCGTGTAGCACCGTTGGGGATGCTGAGAAACCGGCTCCATGGCGTTACTGTGACGGGGGGCGGAAAATCAGGAGGTGACCTGCGAGGGGATTCAGACGACGATGCGAAATTCTGCGCCCTCCTCCACATTGCGGACGGTGAGAAGGCCGCCCATGCTTCGCTCGATGATGTTCTTGGACATGAAGAGACCGACTCCCGTGCCGTTTTGCGGTCCTTTGGTGGTGAAGTAGGGGGCAAAGATCTTCCCCATGATCTCCTGGGGGATCCCCCCCGCGTTGTCGGCGATAGTAACAATCGCCCTCCCCTCTTCCGTGCCGACGGTGATCACCACCCTCGGGTCCTCGACCTCGCGCTCTACCAGTGCGTCCCGGGCGTTGTTGATGATGTTGATCAGCACCTGGGAGAACTCGTTCGGGAAGCCGGTGACCACGGCATCGTCATTGACAACGACCTCGACCTTGATCCCCTTCCCTTCGAGGCTCCCCTCGATGAGGGAGAGCGTCCTGCGGACCTCGTGCGAGATGTGGAAGACCACCTTTTCACGGTCCGGCCTGAAGAAGTTCCTGAAGTCCTCGATCGTCTGCGACATATGCTTCACGAGCTCCATCGACTTCGCGGAGTTCCGCGTCACGGCAGCTTCATCGACCTCCCCCAGTTCTACCAGAAGGGGAATCTCCTGGACGAGCAGCCCGAGAGAGTTGAGCGGCTGGCGCCACTGATGGGCGATGTTGTTGATCATCTCTCCCATCGCAGCGAGCCTGCTTTGCTGCATCAGAAGATGATCCTTTTCGCGCAGCTCCTGGGTACGTTCCGCTACCCGCTTGTCGAGCACCTCATTCAGCTTTTGCAGAGCCTCCTCCGACTGCCGCGACTTGTCCCAGAGGTGCGCAAGTTCCACGTTGCGGTCCTGGAGCTCCTCGCTGCGCGCCTGCAGCTCTTCGTTGTAGGCCTGCAGCTTTTCCTCGTTCTCCTTGAGCGCCGCCTCCACTTTCTGCCTGCGCGCCACTTCTTCCTCGAGAGCCCTGTTTGTCTCGTGCAGTTCCTTGAAGATCAGGTCGTACGGCTCCTCGATCCCGGTGGAAACTATCGCCTGATAAATGGCGGCGAAGGAGAAGAGCTTGAAGTAGTGCCCGACCATGTTGGCGATGCCGTAGTTGTCGGTGTACAGGGTAAAGCAGAGCTCTGAGACAATGGTGTAGACGATGGAAAAGAAGAGGAGCCTGTACACCGCTGCGGAGAAGCGGTCCTTGTTTCTCATCAGGAGGAAGAGGCTGGCGATAAGGATGCCGCAGATGACGTATTCGCTGTAGACCTTGAAGGGGGTGAGCCCCTGCCCCTCGATGAAGCAGATGGGGAAGATCTTCCAGTAGAAGATGCTGGCGATCAGGAAGAAGGTGACGAGCGCGTAGCCGAGGATGGCCGCACGCATGTCGACCCTCTTTTTCGTGTACAGGAGGCTGAACGCGGCAAGGAGCGTCAGGCTCTCCAGGAAGCGCGCCGAGACCCACAGCTGGTTCGCGTAGTAATCGTAGTCGAGAAATATCCGCATCCCCTTGAAGGAGAGGGTATGCAGCAGGTCGAGTATCCCGATGAAGAGGGAGGCGACTCCGACCATGAGGAGGTATGGGTTCTTTATGTACCGAACCGATTTCCAGGTGATGATGAAGACGGAAGCGGCGACGATTATGCTGAAGAGCTCAACGATGCTGTGAAAGAGGAGATAGCTCAACGACCTCGTGAAATAGAGGCCGACGACGACGCAGGCCATGAAGATCCAGTAGGTGAAGCTTCCTTTCTTTTCGGTTGTCTCGGTGTACTCCACGCCAATACCTCTGATGCCTGGTCGCTATAGAAAGTTTCCCATTGCGGGACGCGGAGTCGTCGGCCGATACCGTCCGGCAACCTCCCTCCAGATGCCATACCGGATCCCGCCGGCAACTGGCCGTGCTCTATTGTGCCTTCACCTTTGCCTTCGAATCAAGGGGTAAAGCCGTCCCGTCCGCGCGCCCTGTTGGCACTCGCGGCATGTCCAGCACCGGATCGCACAACTCCCTGCCGACAGTGGGTCCACTACTGCGTGATGTTGAAGGTCGCGGTGAGGGAGTTCGAATCGGAGCCGGCGCTGTCGGTGAGGTACATCCTGGCGGTGTACGTCCCGGGCGTAAGAAACATGACGTTGGTGGTTGTGCCGTTGTAGGTGCCGACCGTTTTGCCGGAAGGGATTGTGAGGGTGATCGTCTTTGAAAAGACCTGCGCGCCGCTGGGGTTGTACACGGTGTAGGTACCGGTGGAAACGTCGCCGTCCGGATCGCTGAAGTCGAAGCGCCAACCGACGCTGGTGACGGTATTTACGGTGGTCGCATTTGGTGTGTACTGGAGGTTGAAGATAGCAGGCGCTGTTCCGGCTGCTGTCTGCCCGGCACCCCCGCCTCCGCCGCCGCACCCGGCCAGCGCAAATGCTAGAAGAATGATCGTTGCTCCATATTTAAAAGCACTACATTGCATCACACTTTCTCCTTGTCTGAAGATGGAGGTTAAGAAGAAGTCATAAAAGCCCATGAATACTATCACAACTTCTGCTAGTCCACCAATAAAAACTGGAAAACAGTCTCCAGTGATTTGGGGGCGACAACTTTTTGTTAACTGTGACCGACAAAGCCGTTGACGCAGCGTGAATCGCAGTGTTATTCTCCCATGCTTTCAATTCAATTCCTTCCGGCGCGAACTTGCGACGGCATGGAAAATACAATGGTGATAGGAGTTGACCAGTGAGAAAAAGAGTAAGCCTGGCGTCAGCAGTACTTGCAGTTGCCCTCTCCGTATCCTCCGTCTTTGCAGCAGATGCTTCGAGACCTCTCATCGGCGTCTCCAAGATCGTCTCCCACCCCGCCCTCGATGCCGTTGAGAAAGGTCTCCAGGACGAGCTCGCCGCGCTGAAGATCTCCGCGCAGTTCGACCTGCAGAATGCCAACGGCGACTCCAACACGGCAGCCTCCATCGCCAACAAATTCCAGTCCGAGAAAGTGGCCGTCGCAGTAGGCATCGCGACCCCGACCGCGCAGGCGCTGGTCAACACACTGAAAACGACTCCGGTGGTATTCTCCGCCGTCACCGACCCGGTCAAGGCCGGCCTCGTCAGGTCCCTCACGAAGGGTGGCAAGTATGTCACCGGCGTCTCCGACATGACCCCGGTAAAGCAGCAGATCGAGCTTCTCCTCAAGATGAAGAAGGTGAAGAGACTCGGCCACATCTACACGAGCTCCGAGGAGAACGCGGTGGTCCTCGCCGGCGTCGTGAAGCAGGCGTGCAAGGATCTCAACATCGAATTCGTGGAGACGACCGTCTCCAAGTCCTCCGAGGTGAAGCAGGCAGTACAGGCGATCGTGAGAAGGGTCGACGCCCTCTACATCTCCACCGACAACACCGTCGTCTCCGCCCTGAGCGCGGTCACCGACGTTGCAATGAAAAACAAGATCCCGGTCATGTCCGCGGACCCGAGCTCCGCAGAGAAGTTCCCGGTCCTCGCCGCCTGGGGCTTTGACTACTACAAGATGGGGCGCGTCACCGGCCAGATGGTCGCCGCTATCCTCAAGGGGAAAAAGCCTGAGCAGATGCCGACCCGCTTCATGACCAAGGCTTCCGACGTCGACCTCCTCATCAACCTCGACGTGGCGAAGAAGCTCGGCCTTGCCGTGCCGCAGGATCTCGTGAAGACCGCCAACAAGGTGGTACAGAACGGCGCGCTCACCAAGAAGTAGTGAAAACAGCGACGGCGCCCGCTTGGGCGCCTGTCGCCAGTCCAAGGTAAGGAAGTAGCGTTTTTATGATCGAAGGGATTTTCGTAGAAGGACTCATTTACGGGATCATGGTACTCGGGGTGTTCATCTCCTTCCGGGTGCTCGACTTCCCTGACCTCACGGTGGACGGTTCCTTTCCGCTGGGGGCTGCACTGATGGCGACCTGCATCCTCTCCGGGATAAACCTCTGGGTTGCTCTGTTGATCGCCTTTGCCGGCGGTGTCATCGCCGGGTACGCCACCGCCCTCATCCACAACCACCTGAAGGTGCCGAACCTGCTGGCCGGCATCCTCACCATGACGATGCTCTACTCGGTGAACATCAGGGTTCTCGGCAACCGCGCCAACGTCCCGCTCCTGAACCAGGACACCGTCCTCACCTTCGTTGCCGCGAGGCTCGAGGGAATCGTCCCCGAAGAGTACCAGGTCCTCGTCTTCTTCGTGATCGTGGCGATCATCATCAAGGTGCTGCTCGACATGTTCTTCCGCACCGACCTCGGTCTCACCATCGGGGCGATGGGGAACAACGAGCAGATGGTTGTCTCCCAGGGGGTCGACCCGAAGACGCTGAAGGCAATCGGCCTTGGTCTCTCCAACGGTCTCGTGGCCCTCTCAGGCGCCTTCGCCGCGCAGTACTTAGGCTTTGCCGACGTCGGTCTCGGCCAGGGGATCATCATCTCCGGCCTCGCCTCCGTCATGATCGGCGAGTTCCTGATCATGAAGAGCAACCGCATCTCGGTGCTGACCCTCTGCGCGCTCCTGGGCTCGATCTGCTTCCACGGAGTCCTCTACGTCGGGCGCTACTACGGCTATCTCGTGAAGATGACACCGAACGACCTGAACCTCATAAAGGGTATCCTGATCATCATCCTCCTTGTCGCGACCCAGAGCAGGAAACTGAAGAAACCGTCCAGGGGGGTGGTGAGCAAATGATCGAGCTTAAAGACGTATCGATGATCTTCAACCAGGGGACGGTGAACGAAAACCAGGCCATCTCCAACATCAACCTGAGGGTGAAAGAAGGGGACTTCATCACCGTTATCGGCTCCAACGGAGCAGGGAAGTCGACGCTTTTCAACCTGATCGCCGGGACGATAACGCCGACCTTCGGCTCCATCCACCTGAACAACCGGAACGTGACGCGGGAGCCGGAGTACAAGCGCGCGAAGTACATCGGCCGCATCTTTCAGAATCCGTTGCTGGGGACCGCCGGCAACATGAGCCTGGAAGACAACATGATGATCACCTACCGCAAGGGGTTCAAGTGGCTGAAGCGCAGCCTCAACCACGCCAAGAGGGAGCTCTTCCGCTCCGAGCTCGTCCAGCTCAGGATGGGGCTTGAGGACCGCATGAAGGAGAACCTGGCCATGTTCTCCGGCGGTCAGAGACAGGCGCTGACCCTCCTGATGGTGGTCCTTTCGAAGCCGGACCTGATTCTCCTGGACGAGCACACCGCGGCGCTCGACCCGAAGAACGCGGAGATCGTCCTGGAACTGACGAACAAGTTCATCGAGGAATACAAGCTGACCGCGATGATGATCACCCACAACATGACCCACGCCATCGAGTTTGGAAACAGGCTCCTCATGATGGACAAGGGGGAAATCATCTTCGACGTCGAGGGGCAGGCGAAAAAGGAGCTCACCGTCGAGCGGCTCATCGAGAAGTTCCACGAAATCCGCCACAAGAGCTTCGAGAACGACCGGACCTTACTCTCGGAGGACTGAGAGAAACGGGATCTTTGAGAGAGAAAAGGCGCCGGAGGGAAATCCTCCGGCGCCTTTTTATCATTCAGCAGATGTAATGTAGGCCGGGATAAGCCGGAGGCGTTCCCGGCAGACTCTGGTGATCCTGCAATGCCGCTTTTTGCCGGAAACGCTGCGCTTATTCCGGCCTACATTGCTACATACAACAACGTAAAGCATGACCCCTTTCTACGCCAGCTTGAACTTCCCCACCAGGCTCTGCAGGTCCTCCGCGAGGGTTGCAAGGTCACTTGCCGCGCCCGCGCAATGATGGGCACCACTGGAGGTCCTTTGCACGACGCCGGTGATCTGCGTGATGTTGCTGGAGATCTCCGCCGTCGTCGCCGTTTGCTGCTCTGCCGCCGTGGCAATCTGGGCGATCTGCAGCGTCACCCCGGACACCTTCTCGAGGATCTCCTGCAAAGACGCCCCCGACTTCTCCGCCTCCACCGTCCCGGCTCCGACCTCGTGCACTCCTTCCTCCATCGCCTGCACGGCATCCCGCGTTTCCGCCTGGATGGAGCGGATCATCTCCCCTATTTCCCGCGTCGCCTTCGTGGTCCGCTCGGCAAGCGCACGTACCTCGTCGGCGACGACGGCAAAACCGCGCCCCTGCTCACCGGCTCGCGCGGCCTCTATCGCGGCGTTCAGCGCCAGGAGATTCGTCTGGTCCGCTATGTCCTCTATGGTGCCGACAATTTCGCCTATCTGGTCGCTGCGCTGCCCCAGACTCGCCACGGTAGCGGCTGACGCTTTCACCCTTGTCGCGATGCGGGACATAACCTGCACGGTTTCTTTCACCACGGCGGCACCGGCCTCGGCGGAGGCGGTTGCCCCCTTCCCTTCCACCGCGGCAAGGTGGCAGTTTTGGGCGATGTCACCGGAAGTCGCCGCCATCTCCTCGGTGGCAGTCGCCACCGTGCCCGTCTGGCAGGCGACCTCGTCGGCCCCGTTGGAGATGACCTCCGAGGTGTCGTGCAGGTCGCTGGCGGCAGAGGCGACGGCCCTGCTATTGCTCGCCACTCTTTGCATGAGCCCCATGAGCGTTTGCGCCATCTGGTTTACCTCTCCGGCAAGCATCCCCATCTCGTCCCGTGTCGTTATTGAAGATCGGGCGGTGAGGTCCCCCGCTGCCACCTCCGTCAGGGTGCCAAAGACGCTCCTGAGGGGCCGGCTGATGGAGTTGGCAATCAGGACGCCGAGCGCGCAAAGGAGAAGAGCCGCCGCTGCCCCGATGGCTACTGTCCAGGTGATGGATGAGTGATAACCGGAAAGATCGGACCTGTAGGTCGCGGCGGCTGCGTCGATGTTGTACTGCACAAGTTCCACGATTGCCTTCGTGGGCTTCTCGCTCAGCGGAGTTATGTTTCGTGTAGCATAGGCCAGGTCCTCCTCACGCTTCGCCGGATCCCCCAGGTGCCCTGCCACGGTGCGGGACAGTTTCACCGCCTCGGCATGGTACGCCTCACTTCCAGCCGCGAAGATATCTATCAGATCCTTCTCCTTCGGCTCCAGTTCGCTTTTTTTGAACTCCGCGATTCCGTCGACGATCTTGCTCCGTTGCACCTCGAGGTCCTGAGCCAGTTCCTCGACCTTTGAGCGATCCTTCACAAGGAGGATGCGGGCGACATCGAGCCGCATGGAGAAGAGATGCCCCTTCAGGTCGTTCAGGAGCCCGACATGCCGGACGGCAGCACTCATATCCTCTTCGCTCCGGGCCATCCCCTGCATCTTGAGGAGCCCCCCGGCCACCAGCGCAGCCATGGTGACAACAGCTAACGCAACGAGCACCAGACACTTCGTCTTCACCTTCAGATTCATCCAACTGTACATTACGCCTCTCCTCTATCTTCCTGAGCCTGATTCAGAAGATATCGTCGTAAGCGCCGGCACCTTGAGAACTTAATGAGGTGTAAACGGATTTTTGATAGGGGGATGGAGGAGACATGCTCCGGAGTGGGGTTAGCGCAGCACAAGACCAAGGAGCCAGTACAGCGCCATCCCTACGATGACGGTCCCGGCAAGGGAGCGGGTCTTGAGGGCAAAGAAGAGGGTCGGAATCGCCGCCAGGAGATCGGGGCGCGACGGATCGAAGGTGCGCGGCGTGCCGGTGGTTACCAGCACCGGCGCCACAAGGGAACTCAGTATGGCGACCGGCACGAGGTCGAGCCAGTCGGTGAGCCAGCGGGGGAGTTGCCTGCGGGAAAGGAGGGTCAGCGGGAGCATGCGCGGGAGATACGTGGCGAGCCCCATCCCCACGATCAGCAGTACGTAATGAATATCAGGCATGCACCTTCCTTTTTCTTGAATGTCTCTTTATCAGAAAGCCGATAGTCGCGGCGGCGCAGGAGGCCGCGATTATGTGTCCGTTTCCCTGGAAGATCAGGGAGAAGGATACGGAGAGGACGGCGGCGACGACTGCAGTGATGATGTGCAGCCTCTCCCGGAACTGGAAGGTCAGCAGGCAGATGAACATGCCGGTCAGGGCGTAGTCGATGCCGAAGGCGCCGGGGGGGACGAGGTTACCGATGTAGACGCCGGCGACGGTGCTGACAACCCAGCAGGCATTCGCGGCCTGGTTCATGGTTAGGGCACGCCACCGGTCCCACCCTTCCCCCCTGAAGCGCGCCATGTTGACGGCGAAGCTTTCGTCGGTGACCCCGTAGGCAAAGAGAGCCAGAAAGCGCCTGCTGATCCCGGGAAAATGCACGGACATGGCGGAGCTCATAAGAAGATGCCTCAGGTTCACCACGAAGGTCGTGGCGACGATGGTGACTGCCGAGACCCCGCTGCCGATCATGGCGACGGCGATGAATTGTGAACCGCCGGCAAAGACGAGCACGGACATCAAAAGGACATGCAGCGGGCCGAGCCCCGCCTTCTGGGCCAGCACCCCGAAGGAGAGCCCGATGGGGAGATAGCCGAGACAGACAGGCCAGGCGGCGCCAAGGCCGTCCCGCACGACGCAGTGACGCTCACTGACCAAGATTCCCCTCCACAGTCGCGACAGGGTCACCGAAGTTCAGGTTCAGAAAGACTGCCCCGATGATGATCGACATACCCACGACCTGTGACAGGACGATCTCCTCCCGCAGAAAGAGGGTGATGAAGACGAGCGACAGAACCGGAGTGAGGAGCGCAAAGTTCGAACTGTGGCTTGTCCTGGTAAGCTGCAGGGCGCGGTTCCAGAGGATGAAGGCGAGCGCTGTGGGGAAGACGCCGATGTAGAGGAGGATCAGGAGATCGACGGCCCCGATGCGCCAGGTGAAGCCGTAGAAGGGCATAAGGAGAAGAAGAAAGAGGAGCCCGAAAAGGTTGAACAGGAACATCCCGATACCGACATGGAAGCGGGCATGCTTGATGAGGACGCAAAAGAGCGCAAAGGTAAAGGCGCAGGCAAGGGAGAGAAGGACCCCCGAGCTCATCTCGAACCCGCGCAGGCTCCCGCCGGAGACGAGAATGAAGACTCCCATGAAGCCGAGGAGCACAAAGGCGACCGAGCGCAGCGAGGAGTGCTCGCGGTACACCAGGCGGGCCAGCACGATCATCATGAGGGGATACGTATAGGTGAGGATGACGACCTGGGCGGCGGGCAGGTGCTCGTACGACTTGATGCACAGAAGCTGCTGCACACCGAGCCCGATGACGCCGGTGAGGATGAAAAAGAGCGGCATCCTGCGAAATTCGGCGACGACCCCGCCCGCCTCCCCCGTGCGCAAAAGGTTCAGAAAGAGCGCCAGGACCGCGAAGCTCCCCATGTACACCGTGACGCTGTAACCGTCGAGGCGGGAGACACTGAGCTTGAAGGTCGTTCCGAGGGTGGCGAAAAGGAGCACGGCCAGGAGCGCGTAGATGCTCCCCTTGGTGGAGTCTTTCATTCCTGGGGCGCCTCCGCGGGTACGTTACGGAGGACGATGTCGCGCCGGGCAGTAGAGATAGCCGACCACGAGTAAAGCGCGAGCCCGCTCCAGATGCAGAGAAACGATGCGAGGTTCGCAGCAGTGAAGGGCTCGTGGTAAAGCCAGACCGCCTGCAGGAAGTGGAGGCTCGGAGTGATGTACTGCAGAAAGCCCATGGTCATGAGCCTCAGGCGGCGCGCGGCGGCAGCAAAGAAAAGGAGCGGGACGGCCGTCACCACCCCGCAAAGGATGAGGACGCCGGTGTCGGCTGCAGGTCCCGCGAGAAAGGCGCCGCGCCCGGTGAGCCCCAGATTAACCAGAAGAACCAGCGCCATCGGCCCCGCGAGGAAGGTCTCCATGGAGAGCCCCACCAGCGAGTCGACGGCCACTGTCTTGCGCAGAAGGCCGTACAGCCCAAAGGTGATGGCGAGGAGAATGGCGATCCAGGGGACTGCGCCGAGGGTGACTGCAGAAACTGCGACACCGACGACCGCAAGGAGAAGGCTCACCGCCTGCAAGCGCTGCATCCGCTCGCGCAGGAGCAAAAAGCCGAGCAGGACGTTGACCAGGGGATTCATGAAGTAGCCGAGACTCGACTGCAGCACCTCCCCCTTCCCTATCGCATAGATGAAGATAAGCCAGTTGGCGGCGATGAGAACCGTGCTGCAGCAGAGCGTGGCAAAGGTCTTCCACACGCGAAACGCGCTGCGGATCTCACCCCAGCGACCGCTGACCGTCACCAGTACGGCCAGAAAGAGCATCGACCAGACGATCCGGTGCGCCACCACCTCCAGCGGCGGGATGTGGGAAACGAGCTTGAAAAAGAGCGGAAAGAAGCCCCACACGAGATATGCCGCAAGGCCGCAGAGTACGCCGCGTCTGCTTTCCTGCGCAGCGGTCAAGCCGGCCTCAGTTGCACCGGTACTCATGCACTCTCCCTGATAGCGGCGATTTGACCGTCTGTTATGACTGAGAGCTCCTGCGGCGTGAGCCGAAAGAGGGCCGCCGGCGTCCCCGCCGCTGCCCACAATTCCTGGTACTGCAGCAGGTCCTCATCTATTACCGTCGGAAGCTTTTCCGGGTGCCCGAGGGGGGCGACCCCGCCGATGGCGAAGCCGGTCTTCTCACGCACGAAAGCAGCATTTGCCTTTGCGATCGGCTCTCCGGCTATTTCGGCGAGGCGCGCCTCTGCGACGCGGTTGCGACCGCTGGCAAGGACAAAGAGAGGGTTGCCGCTGACCGTCCCGCGGAAAAGGAGGGATTTTACAATCTGCCCCACATCGCAGCCGACAACCTGCGCCGCCTCTTCCGCGCTGCGGGTACTCTCGGAGCGCTCCTCCACGCGGCAGGAAAGCCCGAGAGCCGTCAGGGCATCCTGCACGCGCTGCGCGCTCCTGCTCAGTTGTGCTTCCATATCAACTCCAAAAGAGATCAAATTGCAATTGGCGGCGGGGCCTGGCGCTGAGCTAGGCGGATCCCACCAGGTGCCACACCTCGGCAGGTTTACGGTGCGGCATCGCTGCCGCGGCGATACATTTTAACCGGGCATCCCCCCATGCTTCCACGACGATGTGTTCACGGGCGGTTACCTCGATCTGTTCCCCCGGTGTGAGTACGTAGTCACACGGGTCCCCGCTCCGCGTCAGGTAGAGACATCCCGCCAGACAGCGCAGGGCCCTCACTTCCTTGTTTCCGTCAATCCCCAGTACAGCGCCATCATCGAGTCCGATTTCCATGACTCCCCCTTCCGCTTCACCGAAGCGGCTATTCCTTTGATGATGGATACTATAAAGTACCTTGCGAAAAATAACAGATACATTAAATTACAATTGTCACCATAACAGTTTGACAATCGCGACACTGTACCCTATTTTTATTCGCGCAACTGTTACTGTCGCAAGACTTGCCGACTCGATAGGATGTGGCCCATGGAAAAGAACTGCAGCGTCAACGGCTCGAAAACGCCCCTTTATGAAGAAGTCGCCGGGCAGGTCGCCCACCTCATCGAAGAGGGCACCTTCGGCCCCGGCTCGCGGATACCCTCGGTGCGGGCCTTGAGCCGTCAGCTCAACGTGAGCATCAACACGGTGATGGAGGCGTACGGGCTGCTGGAGGACCGCAGCCTCATCGAGGCACGTCCGCAGTCAGGGTACTACGTGCTGGCGCGTCTCGGGAACATCCCTGCCGAGCCAGGGGTCTCGTCCCCGCGCTCGCAGCCGACGAAGGTGAGCATCAAGGAGCTCTCCAACATGATCATGCGCGACATGCGGGACACCTCCCTCGTCCCGCTCGGCGCGGCGATCCCCAATCCCGAGCACCTCCCGGTGGACAGGCTGAACCGCATGCTCTCCACCGAGGCGCGCCGCTACCGGGAGCAGAGCGTTTCCTACGAGAGCCCTCCCGGTTGCGAGAAGCTGCGGGTGCAGGTCGCCCGCCGTCTCGTCTCCACCGGCTGCACCCTCACCCCGGACCAGATCGTCACCACCTGCGGCTGCATGGAAGCGGTCAATCTCGCGCTCCTTGCCGTCTGCCGCCCCGGTGACACCGTCGCCATCGAGTCGCCGAGCTACTACAACTTCCTGCAGGCACTGGAGCTTTACGGCCTGAAGGCGCTGGAGATACCGACCCATCCGCGGGACGGGATGAGGATCGACACCCTGCGCTACGCCATGGAGCACAACAAGATCAGCGCCTGCCTCGTGGTGAGCAACTTCTCCAACCCGTTGGGGAGTCTCATGCCGGACGACAAAAAAAAGGAGCTTGTGGAGCTCCTGGCCGCGCACGACGTCCCTCTCATCGAGGACGACCTGAACGGCGACCTCAGCTTCTCGCACGAGCGGCCGCGGGTGGCGAAGTCGTACGACAAGAAGGGGCTGGTGATGCTCTGCTCCTCCTTTTCCAAGACGCTCGCACCGGGGTACCGGGTCGGCTGGATCGCGCCGGGGCGCTTTCAGGGGGAGATCGAGAGACTGAAGGGGATCACCACGATAGCCGACGCCACCCCGCCGCAACTGGCGATAGCGGAGTTTCTGGCAAATGGCGGCTACGACCATCACCTGAGGACCCTGAGGCGGATCCACGCCCGGCAGACCTCGCTCATGGCGCAGGCGGTCGGACGCTACTTCCCTGAAGGGACGAAGATCACCAATCCTGCAGGGGGGTTTGTGCTGTGGGTGGAGTTTCCGGAATACGTCGACTCCCTCGTCCTGTACGAGCAGGCGCTGAAGGCGGGTATCACCATCGCGCCGGGGCCGGTCTTCTCGGCGATGCAGAAGTACCGCAACTGCATTCGCCTCAATGCCGGATACTGGTCCGATAGGGTGGAACGGGCGATAGAAACGCTCGGGAAATTTGCCGCAGCGATGGAGAGTTGAGGGGCGCACCCCATCCCCGCCCTGTCCCTCCCCCTTGAAAGGCTCCTCCGGCAATTCCGGGGTCGGTACATTGCCACGAAGCACTGCAGAAGGCCCAACGTTCCCCCCTTTGCGAAGGTTCATCCGGGAATTCCGGGAATTCAGCCCGGTCGCTTCCGTTGACGTGAGGGGACACTAGTGGCGCCGCGCTGGAGCACAGGCTTCCCAGCCTGTACCGCGGCGCCAGCCGCGCGGTCTGTGGCGGCTGCGCCGCCATCGCAGGCAAGATGCCTACGCTCCAGCGTGGGCGCACCCGGATTCTTTGTAGCGCGTTCCCCAGAATTCCCGGAAGACCCTTCGCGAAGGGGGGACAGGGGGGATTTAGCTCTTCGTTGGCACTGAGATATCTCTTCACTGCCCCGGGGCCTCACGCTGGAGCGCAGGCATCTCCGCCCACGTTGGCGGCGCAGCCGCCATCTCCCCGGAGCCCGGAGATAGTCAGTGGATCCCCAGGAAACCCCGTATCCCGGTAAAGACCAGCTGAGCGGCGATCGCGGCGAGCATGAGGCCGGTGAGCTTGCTCATGATCGTTATCCCCTTCCTCCCGATCACATGCTCTATCGCCTGCGCGCAGTACAGAATTATCCCGATGCACAACACCGCTGCGGCAAGCGCACCGCATCCCGCCGTCACCTGCCAGTACTCCTGCAGATCAGCACCCATGACCATCAAGGCACCGGTCGTCGCCGGCCCCACCGTGATCGGGATCGCCAGCGGCACGACTGAAATGTCGTCCTGCCGCTCTCCAGGCGCGACCGCCTCCCCCTGCACCATCTGCACGGCCGAAAGGAAAAGGAGGGCGCCGGCGCCGATGCGGAAAGCGTCGAGGGTGATGCCGAAGAGGGTGAAGAGATGGTTGCCGAAGAAATAGAGAATGAAACAGGCGAGCAAGACGGCGAAGGTGACGCGGACCGCCAGCCTGCGCCTCCCCTCCCCTCCCATCTCCTGGGTCATCGCCAGAAATACGGAGAGGACGAAGAAGGGGGTGAGGAGGAAGAAGAACTTGATCCACACGCTGATGAAGAAGTTTACGTACATGTTCATGATGCCTCCGTCGTGGCGGAGGAGGCTCCAGTCACCGCCGCACTCTTTGAGTAGCGGGACGAGACCCTGGTAAAGATGAAGAGGCCGGCAAAGATCAGCGCCCCGCCGAGAAGCTGGCGCGCGGTCGGGGTCTCATGGAGGAAGATCGAGGCCCAAAGGATTGCTCCGAGCGGCTCGCCGAGGATGCTGACGGAGACGACCGACGCCTGCACGTAGCGTAGCGCCCAGTTGAAGGTCGTGTGGCCAAGGACTGTGCACACGCCCGCCAGTGCAAGAACGAGTACCCAGTCTGCAGCGGGATACGGGTAAAAAGGGATCTTCGCAAAGAGGGTCGCCGCGACCAGCACGACGGAGCTCACGCCGTAGGTCACGAAGGTATACCCGGAGAGCTCCACGCTCCCCCGCAGCCGCCGCCCGATCAGGATGTAGCCGGAGACGAAGATTGCTGCGGCAAATGCCAGCACGTCCCCCCAGAAGGCATCCATCCCGATCTTGAAATCCCCCGCCCCGATGACGAAGCTGCCGGAGAGGGCGAGTATCCCGCCAAAGACGGCCATGCGCGGCACCTTCTCTCCAAAGAAGAGCCACGAGCCGAGGAGCACGAAGACGGGCTGGGTGGTGACGATGACGACGGAGCTGGCGACGCTTGTGTATTTGAGCGAGGTGAACCAGGTGACGAAGTGGAGCGCCAGGAAGGCGCCGCTTCCGGCGCACAGGAGGAGCTGCCGGCGATTCATCGCTCGCACGCCGCGAAGGCGCCCGGCAACAGTGGTGGGCGCCAGGAGAAGGAAGGTGAAAAGGAGCCGGTAGCTCGCGATAATGAGGGGGGGCGCCGTGCACAGCCGCACGAAGAGCGCCGAGAAGGAGACGGCAAAAACCCCTACCAGGACTGCAAGGTAGGGGTTCACCAGCGGTTTATGTACGGTTGCCTCAGGCACCCTATTCTCCAAGGTAAGCCTTGCGCACCTCGGGATTAGCTGCCAGCTCCTTGGCGTCACCTTTCAGGACGACCTCGCCCGTCTCGAGGACGTAGGCGCGGTTGGCGATGGAGAGCGCCATGTGGGCGTTCTGCTCCACCAGCATGATCGTCGTCCCGGTCTTGTTGATCTCGCCGATGATCTCGAAGATCTTCTCCACCAGCATCGGAGCAAGCCCCATGGAGGGCTCGTCCAGGAGGAGGAGCTTCGGGCTGGTCATCAGGGCGCGCCCCATGGCGAGCATCTGCTGCTCCCCGCCGGAGAGGGTCTTCGCGAGCTGCTTCTTGCGCTCGGCAAGGCGGGGGAAGAGCGAAAAGGCCCGCTCGATCCCGTCCTGCATCATCTTCTTGTCGCTCTTGGAATAGGCACCCATCTCCAGGTTCTCCAGAACGCTCATCTTGGAGAAGACGCGACGCCCTTCCGGAACCTGGCAGATCCCCATCTTCACGATCTCGTGGGGGGGAACCTGGGTAATATCTTTTCCGTTATAGGAGATCTTGCCGGCGGCCGCCGGGACGATCCCCGAGATGGTGTTGAGAATGGTGGTCTTCCCGGCGCCGTTGGCACCGATCAGCGCTACGATCTCACCCTGCTTCACTTCGCAGTTGACACCTTTGAGGGCCTTGATCGCCTTGTAATTTACCGAGAGTTGTTCAACGACGAGCATCATCTGATCCTTTGCGATCTTGGTCTTGGTCCCTAGTGGACGGCCGCTTTGCCGAGGTAGGCCTCGATGACCTTCGGGTTGGCGCGCACCTCGTCCGGGTTCCCCTCGGCGATCTTAACGCCGTAGTCGAGAACGGTGATCCGGTCGGAGATCCCCATCACGAACTTCATGTCGTGCTCCACGAGGAAAACGGTGATGCCGGTCCCCCTGATCTTCTGCACGATGTCCATGAGGATCTGCTTCTCGAAGGGGTTCATGCCGGCAGCCGGCTCATCGAGGAGGATGATGCGCGGCTTCAGCGCCAGGGCGCGGGCAATCTCCAGGCGGCGCTGCTCCCCGTAGGAGAGGTTGGAGGCAAGCTCCGCAGCCTTCCCGGCGAGCTCGACGCGGCCGAGGCACTCCATGGCGAGCTTCACGAGCTCCGCCTCCTGCTTCTTCACCCAGGGGGCCGGTGCCATGATGGCGCCCATGAGGTCCCAGGTGCCCTGGGTATGGGCTCCGATCAGCACGTTTTCCAGCACGGTCAGCTCGTTGAAGAGGCGGATGTTCTGGAAGGTGCGCCCGATGCCGAGGGCGGCGATCTGGTGCGTCTTCTTGCCGCTGATCTGGCTGCCGCTGAAGCTGATCTTCCCCTCCGTCGGGGTGTAGATCCCGGTGATCAGGTTGAAGAGGGTGCTCTTTCCCGCGCCGTTCGGCCCGATGAGGGCCTGGATGCTCCCCTCCTCCACGGCGAGGTCGACCTTGTCGACCGCCACGAGGCCGCCGAAACGGATAGTCACTTTATCGAGGTTAAGTATTGTAGCCATACGGAAATCCCTGCTTGTTGATGTGACGGCCGGGGCCGCTTACAGCTCGTTGCGCTCCACGATGTGGGGGAGCGTCTCGTGCGCCTTGCGACCGAGGGCCCGCATGAGAAGGCCGGTGAAGTTCACGCCCCCGAGAAGGCCGTTGGGGCGGAACACCATGAGGCAGACAAGGAGCGCGCCGTAGACGAGCATCCGGTACTGGGACATGAAGCGGAGGAACTCCGGCGCTGCGGTCAGGATCGCGGCGCCAAAGACGGTGCCGGGGATCGACCCGAGGCCGCCGAGGACCACCATGCTCAGAATGTCGACCGATTTCAGGAAGCCGAAGTCGGAGGGGTTGATGTAGCTCAGGAAGTGCGCATAGAGCGCCCCGCCGATCCCGGCGAGGAAGGTACCGATGGCAAAGGACTGCACCTTGTAGCGCGGCAGGTTGATCCCCATCGCCTCGGCGGCGATCTCGTCCTCGCGTATCGCCTTCAGCGCCCTGCCGAAACGGGAGGACTGCAGGAAGGTCACGAAGATGATGGCGAGGATCGCCACCACCCAGACTAAGATCGGCATCGGGATCACGGTCTTCGCAGGGAGGACCTGCAAGCCGAGCGCCTTGTTGGTGATATCGAGGTTCAGGAAGACGACCTTCACGATCTCGGCAAACCCGAGGGTGCAGATCGCGAGGTAATCGCCGGTGAGACGCAGGATCGGAAATCCGATCATGACGCCGATCAGTGCGGTAAAGAGGCCGGACATCACCAGGTTCAGCTCGAAGGGGAGCCCCAGCCTGTTGGTGAAGATCGCGCTGATGAAGGCGCCGATGCTCATGAAGGCCGCGTGCCCCAGGGAGAGCTGCCCGGTAAGGCCGGTGATGACGTTGAGACCAAGGGCGAGCGGGATGGCGACGCCGATGTTCACAAGGATCTGCAATGTATAGGGGTCGATGGACCCCACCAAGCTCTGGAGAAAATCAGCCATGTTCTTAAACCTTCTTCTGGATTTTTTGGCCGAGGAGGCCGGTCGGCTTCAGGAGCAGCACCAGGACGAGGATCGCAAAGGCGATTGCATCGCGGTAGGAGGAGTAGCCGATCGCCACCCCGAAAACCTCGGTCACCCCGAGAAGCACCCCTCCCAGCATCGCGCCGGGAATGGAACCGATCCCCCCGAGGACAGCGGCAGCGAAGGCCTTCAGGCCCGCCATGAGTCCCATGTTGAAGGTAACGGCGTTGAAAAGGAGTCCCACCAGCATCCCCCCTGCGGCGGCGAGCGCGGAGCCGAGCGCGAAGGTGAAGGAGATGACGCGGTTTACGTTTATTCCCATCAGTGCGGCTGCGGTGTAGTCCTCAGAGGTCGCCCTCATCGCCTTACCGATCTTCGTCTTCTGCACGATGAACTCGAGCGTCAGCATGAGAAGAGCGGAGATGCCGATGATGGAGATCTGCAGAGTGGAGATGTCGGCGTTGCCGATGTGTATCTGGTGCAGCGGGAATGCGTTGTCGGGGAATGCCTTTGCGTCGGCGCCGAAGATCATGAGGGCCAGCGAGGAAAGGAAGATGGAGACGCCGATCGCGGAGATGAGGGCCGAGAGCCTGGAGGAGCGGCGCAGCCTGCGGTAGGCGATGAGCTCGATGACCACGCCAAGGATCATGCAGAAGGTCATGGAGAGAGCCATCGCCACGAAGATGTTCAGCTTGAAGTAGCTGACCAGCAGCATCCCCACGAAGGCACCGGCCATGAAGATCTCGCCGTGAGCAAAGTTGATGAGGGTGATGATGCCGTACACCATGGTGTAGCCGAGCGCGATGAGCGCGTAGGTGCTCCCCAGGGCTATGCCGTTTATGAGTTGCTGTAGAAACATTGTTCGACGGTCCTTGTCACGATTTTCTCGGCGTGGCCGGTTGTTCATGAGTGACGCACCACACAGCGGCTTCGATCGCGGGAAAGACGGGACGTTGCGGCGTGCGGGTGCGGGCGTATTTTGTATACACCGCTACACTAAGCCCGGGATATCTACCATGAATCGGGCTCAGGGGCAAGACAAATATTTGGTATTACCAAAATAAGGATTGGTTCATTACGCGAAGATTACGCAGGTTTACGCGCACCTAAGCGTTGACCGGTCGAGGAAGATGCCCCCCCTTCCCCACCCCGAACGTTATCGGTTGCCCCGACGGAAAAATGAGGTTAGAATTCCGTACTTTTCCTATCAAGAGGTCATCGATGCAGCATGGCAGCACAAGTAACCGTCCCCTTGCCGGCTATCTCGCACTCGCCGGCGCCGCCTCCATCTGGGGCGGGATGTATGTCGTCAGCAAGTACGCCCTCGATTTCGTCCCCCCCTTCACCCTCCTGTGGCTGCGCTACGTGGTCGGATTTGCGGTCCTCTTTGCCCTGGTCACCCGCTCCGGTCTGCGGCAGCCTCTCCTGAACGACTGCCGCACCTTCATGAGCATAGGCTTCATCGGCTACTTCGTCTCCGTCGGGCTTCAGTTCATCGGGACGCGACTCTCCAGCGCACACATGGGAGCGATCCTCACCTCCGCGAGCCCCGCCTTCATAGTCGTCTTCGCGCGCACCATGCTCGGAGAGAGATTGAGCGTCCGGAAAGTCCTCTCCGTGGTTCTCGCCAGCTTCGGCGTGCTGGTTGTAGTCGGCTGGGAGAGTGGAGACGGCGCGGGAAGCCGGGCACTCCTCGGGAACCTGGCCCTTCTCGGGGCGGCGGGGACATGGGCGCTCCTCTCCGTGCTGGCGCGACGGGCATCTGCCAGCTACCCGCCGCTCGTGACGACCGCCTATGCCATATTCTGGGCCGCGATCTTCACCACACCCGCCATGGTTCTGGAGTGGCGCTACCTGCCGGTGCAGGGGCTCGATCGTCCGATCGTATGGCTGGCGATCGCCTATCTCGGCGTCGTGGCAACGGCGGGGGCGTTTTTCCTGTGGAACAAGGGGTTGCAGCTTGTGGAGGCAGGGGTCGGCTCGGTCTTCTTCTTTCTGCAGCCGGTAGTGGGGGCATTGCTGGGATGGCTCATACTGGGCGAGCACCTCGGCAGCTCATTCTTCGCCGGCGGTGCCCTCATTCTGGGAGGGGTACTACTTGTATCGCTGCCGGTCCGGAAAAGAGCGCGGCTGGCGACAGAGGGAGATGCGGAGTAGCTGCGGAAGCGGCCTGAGTACAAAACCTTATAATTCAAGACCTGACCCCGGGGTCAGGTCTTGAATTTGGTGGATTCTATTCTTAATTGCACCAGTTGATGTAAAAGCAGGACATGACAGGCAAATCTGGTAGTGTGTGAAGCGCGACCAACACATACCCCAGGAGGAGCCCGCCATGTCCTACACGCATCTTACAGAAAATGAGCGATATGTCATCAGCCATTTGAAGGTGGCGAAATTTAGCCTTCGCGAAATCGGCCGTAGGCTTGGACGCCATCACACAAGCATCATGCGCGAGATTGCGCGCAACGGCCCGACATACCCCGATGGAGTTTACTGGTACACCTTCACGCATGGCACTGCGCTTAAACGTCGTCACCAGCCCAGGTCTTTCCGGCGGCAGGACAACGCCGATCTGGTCGCTTACGTTGAAGAGAAATTGATGCTGGATTGGCCACCTGAAGCCATTGCCGCCAGGCTCAAAATGGATTTCCCAATGGACCGGGCGATGCGCATCAGTCATGAAACCATCTACCGCTGGATTTACCTAGACGCCAGAGAAGGTGGCGAGCTTCACAAGCATCTTCGCCGTCGGAGGCGGAATCGCCGTAGGCAAACGCGCTACTGCGCAGGACGGCGGTTCATTCCGGGTCGAGTCTCAATTAAGGAGAGGCCGGCAGTAGTTGGTACCAGAGAACGATTTGGGGACTGGGAAGGCGACACGCTGCACGGTGCGAAAGGCGCAGGAAACCTTGCCACGTACGTTGAGCGCAAGAGCCGCTTTTTACTTGCCGCAAGACTCGCAGACAGAAGGGCCGCAACCATGACGGATCATAGCGCGAGGTGCTTCAGCCCTCTGCCCGAGATCCTCTGCCAGACAGTAACCGTTGATAACGGTAGTGAGTTTGCGGAATTCAAAGATCTGGAAACTAAGACAGGGCTTACCGTGTATTTCGCGGATCCTTATGCGTCTTGGCAGCGTGGCACCAATGAGAACACAAACGGCATCTTGCGGCACTACTTTCCGAAGGGGTTCGACTTCAGGACCCTCTCAGAGGAAGAAATTCAGCAGGTCGTGAAACAGGTCAACGATCGACCACGAAAGTGCCTCGGCTACCGGACTCCTGCGGAAGTTCTGCGTGCATCATTCGGTGGTGCATTTACAACTTGAATTCACCTTTTAGCTTTTTCGCCAGGCCGGCACTAAGTTGAAGAAGTCAAAGCAGTGGCTAGATAATCCTGCTCAGGAAGCTCTTGATACGCTCATTCCCCCCCTGGTTGTCGAAGAACTCGTACGGTTTTCCTTCCGCGATGAAATTCCCCTTTTCCATGAACATGACCCGGTCCGCGAGCTCGCGCGCAAAACCCATGTGATGCGTCACGATGATCATCGTCATCCCTTCGTCGGCAAGGGCATGGATGGTGTCGAAGACTTCCCCCACCAGCTCGGGGTCAAGGGCCGAGGTAGGCTCGTCAAAGAGCATCAGTTTGGGTCGCATCGCGAGTGCCCGGGCGATCGCCACCCTCTGCTTCTGCCCCCCCGAAAGGGTCGCAGGATAAACGTCTCGCTTCTCGGAGAGCCCCACCTTTGCCAGCATGTCGATGGCGATACTTCTCGCCTCGTCGGCAGATTTCTTCTGTACGGTGAGCGGCCCTTCCATGACATTTCCCAGCACCGTCATGTGCGGAAAGAGGTGGAAGTGCTGGAAAACCATACCGATCTCGGCGCGCAAGGCACAGATGACCGGCTGTTTGTCCAGGTGCAGCTTCCCGTGCTTGCGCACGTACCCCACCTCACGCCCCTCGAACCGGATCGTCCCCTCGTCGATCTCCTCCAGGAAGTTGATGGAGCGCAGAAGGGTCGACTTCCCGGAGCCGGACGGACCGATGATGACGAGCTTTTCACCGGGATGGACGGAGAGGGAGACCCCGTTTACCGCCGTCAAACTCTTGAAGCGCTTCGTGATCCCCTCGAGCTGAATGAGCGGCAGCCTATCGGTGTTCATAAATCCCCGCACGGTACTCGATCTTTTCGAAAATGAAAGTGAAGAGGGTGGTGAAGGCGAGATAGACGAGTGCCGCCAGGACAAGCGCCGTCACGTTGAAATAGGTGTTGAAGAGCTGGTCGGCGGAGCGCATGAGCTCCACCATGGCGATGGTGGAGACGAGCGCGGTGTCCTTGATGAGCGCGATGAACTCGTTCCCCACCGGCGGCATGAGCCGCTTGTAGGTCTGGGGAATGATCACGCGCCGCATCGCCTGGCGGTAGCTCATCCCGATCGCCTTTGCGGCTTCCATCTGCCCGTGGTCGATACTCTGGATGCCGCCGCGGATGATCTCGCCGAGATAGGCGGAATAGTTGAGCCCAAGGCCGATGATCGCAGCCGTGTGCGGCGACAGGGTGATCCCCAGCGACGGAAGGCCGTAGTAGATGAAGAAGAGCTGCAAAAGAAGCGGAGTGCCGCGAAAGAACCAGATCACGAACCAGCAGAAACCGGAGACGGGGCGATAGGTGCTGATCCTCCCCAGCGCGAGAAGAAGGCCGCCGAAGGGGGAGATGAGCATCGTGCCGATTACGAGAAGAAGCGTGGTGCATGCCCCCTTCAGAAGGGACGGAAGGAAGCGCAGGCAGTCCTTCAGGAAGGTGACGTACTTCGGCTGCATCGCCGAGGCGACGGACGCCACGAAGTTCTTCGCCTCGCTGTTGTCGGGGTAGAGCGCGAGCACCTCGCGGGCGGCCCCTTGTGCTTTTTCCATCTCGCCGAGAGAAAAGTGGAGCTTTGCGATCTGCATCCGGCTCCGTACGTAAGCCTCGCCGTCGTCAGCACCGGCAGGCTTCGGGATCTTCTGGAGCTCGGCGAGCGCCGCAGGGAGGTCACCCTGCCCCATCAGCTCGTTTGCCTGCCTGAAGACCTGGTCCGGCTCAAGGGAGGCCGCACCGGCATGGAAAAAGGGGAGGAAGAGCGCCCACAAAAAAAGCAGGGTCGTCAGAGCGACCCTGCTGGATACCTTTGGAAAAAGAGTCATAAACAGCCTTCTTCTACATGATGCAAATTCACAGTACCTGGCCGTACTACCACTTCTTCGGGTTGGTGATGTCTTCTGCAAACCACTTGCGGGAAATCTTCGCCAGCGAGCCGTCCTTCACCATCTTGTCGAGGGTCTTCTGAACCTGGCCGCGCAGCTCCACGTCTTCTTTACGGAAGGCGATGCCGAACGGCTCCTTGCTGATGAAGCCCGGGATGACCTTGAACTTGCCGGGGCGCTTCGCGATGAAGTCGCGGCCGGTGACGTTGTCCATCACCACCACGTCGAGGCGGCCCGCTTCGAGGTCGAGAAGGGCTTTCGGGTTGTCCTCGTACTCTTTCAGCTCGGCGGGAGCGGTCGGAAGCTTCTTCACGGAGCTCAGCGCGGAGGAACCTTTCTGCGCGCCGACCTTCACGTTTTTCAGGTCCTTGAGAGCCTTGAAGCGCTTCTCGTTGAAGCGGACGACGGCGATCTGGCCGTCCATGATGTACGGCTTGGTGAAGGCGACTTCCTTGGCGCGCTCATCGGTGATGGTCATGCCGTTCCAGATGGCGTCGAACTTCTTCGCGTTGAGGGAGTGGATGACGCCGTCCCATGCGGTCGGCTGCCACTCAATCTTGATGCCGAGACGCTTGCCGACTTCCTCGGCGGTGTCGATATCAAAGCCGACGAGCTTGCCGCTGTCATCGCGGTATCCCATGGGAGGGAAGGCATCATCGAGGCCGATAACCATCTTGCCGGCGCTCTTCACACGGGCGAAGGAACCATCGGCTGCGAGAGCCGAAGTGGCGATTGCAGCAACCAGCATTGCGGCAAGCAAAACGACAAACTTTTTCATCTTCCCTCCTATTAATAACATTTTAGGGTCATTGGTCTGACCGGCGGCGATTATTCCAGAAATCGGAACCGACGTCAAGCATTGCGTAAACTTCTTTTGCCCTGCCGAAACTGAGGGACAAAGGTGGGGTGCAGGGACAGGGCGGATGGGCGGATCTTCGCGGGCAAAGGCAAGGCAGGGGGAATACCCTTCAGCTTTATCCGCGTCGATCCGCCTGATCCGCTTTGGTCACAAGAGGCCTTACGTCCCCTCCTTTGCGAAGGCTCATCCGCGAATTCCGGGGAAGCCGTAGTATGTTCCAATGAAGGGGCGCACGAGACCTCGCGTCCCCCCCTTTGCGAAGGGGGGACAGGGGGGATTTGACTGGGCCGGAACCGTCCTGCAAAGTGCGCAACTGCTGCAGTCTCAAGCACTTTCCTTGAGTTCACTTAC
The DNA here is from genome assembly GCF_021044625.1 of Geomonas sp. RF6. Taxonomy (NCBI): domain Bacteria; kingdom Pseudomonadati; phylum Thermodesulfobacteriota; class Desulfuromonadia; order Geobacterales; family Geobacteraceae; genus Geomonas; species Geomonas sp. RF6. Next base: position 4,669,647 of record NZ_CP087999.1, read on the forward strand.
CAAAGAACTGGTGGGGGCCTATGTCGTTGATTTTTAGATGCCGCAGCACTGCGGTTCGACGACCAAGTGTTTGTTAACGAAGATCAAATCCCCCCTGCCCCCCCTTCGCAAAGGGGGGAACGTTAGGCCTTCTGCAGTGCTTCGTGGCAATGTACCCACGCTCCCCCGAATCCGTGGAAGAACCTTCTCCGGAGCCGGGCTGAGGGGCGAGCTCGCGGCACCGCGGAGCCGGAGCCGCCGCCATCCCTTACGGCATGTCGTCGCCGCTTTCTACGGGAGCGAAGCCGCGGCGCATGGTGTTCTCCGTGATAACCCGCGGGTCCATGAAGTGCAGCAGGTAGTCGGGGCCACCCGCCTTGGTGCCGACGCCGGACATCTTCGAGCCGCCAAACGGCTGGCGCTCCACGAGTGCGCCGGTGTTGTTCCTGTTGAGGTAGAGGTTGCCGACCCTGAACTCGCGGCGCGCCTGGTCCAGATGCTCGGGGCTGCGGCTGAAGACGCCGCCGGTGAGGGCAAACCTCGTGGAGTTCGCCCACTCGATCGCCTGGTCAAAGTCCTTCACCCTCATGACCGCGAGGACCGGTCCGAAGATCTCCTCCTGGGCGATGCGGTGCTCCGGCTTGATCCCGCCGATTATCGTCATCGGTACGAAGTACCCCTCCCCCGCCGGCACCGGGCTTTCATAGAGGAGGTGCCCCTCCTTCTTGCCGATCTCGGCGTACGCCTTGATGGTCTGCTGCGCCTTGTCGTCGGCAACCGCCCCCATGTAATAGGCGGGGTCCTCGGAAGGACCGACCTGCGTCGCCTTCGCCATGGCGACGAGGCGCTCCACGAACTTGTCGTACACCGCGTCGAGCACGATTACGCGGGAGCAGGCGGAGCACTTCTGCCCCTGGAAGGCGAAGGCGGAGTAGAGAACGTGCGGCACCGCTTCGTCGAGATCCGCGTCGTCGTCGATGATGATGGCGTTTTTGCCCCCCATCTCGCAGACGATCTTCTTCACGTTCTGCTGTCCCGGGTGGACCTTTGCCGCCCGCTCGATGATCCTCAGACCCACCTCCATCGAACCGGTGAAGGCGATCAGGCTGACGTCAGGGCTGTCGACGAGGAAGTCCCCCATGACGGAGCCGCGCCCAGGGGTGTAGTTGAAGACCCCTGCCGGGAGCCCCGCCTCGCGGAAGATCTCCACCAGGTGCCACCCGATGATGGAGGTGAGCCCGGACGGCTTGAAGACGACGCAGTTGCCGGTGACGACCGCCGCGGAGACCATACCCATGGCAATAGCGAGGGGGAAGTTCCACGGAGCGATGACGGCGGCGACCCCTTTCGGCTCGTACAGGTAGTGGTTCAGCTCTCCCGGCACGTTTCCGAGCCGCCTCGGCTCGCCGAGCCTGACCATCTCGCGTGCGTAGTACTCGAGGAAGTCGATCGCCTCCGTCACGTCAGCGTACGCCTGGTCCCATTGCTTTCCAATCTCCAGCACCTGCCATGCCGAGAGCTCGAAGACGCGCCTGCGGGCGATTTCGGCGGCCCTGAGGAGATAACCGGCGCGCTCGGACGAGGGGGTGTCGCGCCATGCCGGGAAGGCGCCCTTGGCGGCGGCGATCGCTTCCCCGACTTCCCTCGTCCCTGCCTGGCAGACCTGCCCGAGGACCTCGGAGGGACGGTTCGGGTTCACGGTCGGCAGGAGCTCCATGGTGCGCACCTCCTTCCCGTTTATGAAGAGGGGGTAGGTGTTGCCGAGTTCCTCGCGCACCTCGGCGATGTGCCGCGGGAACGCTTCGCGATGATCGGCGCGGGTGAAGTCCACCATCGCCTCGTTCTTGAAGCGAGGAAGTCCCTTTCCCTCTTTCGGGCTCAGCTCCGGCGCGCGTGCTGCGTGCTCCCGCTTGGCGGTAACGGTAGGATCCTCCAGGAGCTTTTCCACCTGCGCGTCGCCGGCAAAGCTCTGCCTGAGGAACGACTCGTTGGCGGTGTTTTCCAGGAGGCGGCGCACCAGGTACCCCATTCCCGGGACCATGTCGCCGTACGGGCAGTAGAGACGGATGCGGCCGGCGACCTTCAGGATGCCGCGACGGACCGGCTCAGCCATGCCGTACAGGACCTGGAACTCATAGCGATCCTCGGGAACCTTCAGTTCGCGCGCAGTCTCCAGAACGGAGGAGATGGTGCGGATATTGTGGGAGGCGCAGGCGAAGTGGCAGATGTCGCTGTTTTCGAGGATCCTGCGGGCGTGCCTCTCGAAGGCGGCGTCGCTCTCCGCCTTCACCGTCCAGACCGGCACCTGCCAGTCGTTCTGTTTCGCCTTCACCGTCTCGTAATCCCAGTATGCCCCCTTCACCAGGCGGATGGAGATCTGCACCCCCTCATTCCTCGCCCAGTCGAGAAGCTCCGGAAGATCCTGATCGGTGTCCTTCAGGTAGGCCTGGAGCACGATCCCCAGGTGCGGGTAGTCGCGGTACTCGAGCTTCAGGCGCCGGAAGACCTCGAGGATGATCGCCTTGTGGCGATAGGACTCCATGTCGATGCACAGGAAGCCGTCCAGCTCGACGACTTTCGCGCAAATGCGGCGCAGCCGCTCCAGAATCGCCACAACCGAGCCTTCGAAGTCCTGCGGGTTCGCGAGGCAAAAGAGAGCGGTCGGCTTCACCGCGACGTTCACCTTCGGAGCGTGTCCCCAGTCGAGATCCCCCGATGCGTTACCCAGTGCCTTCCAGCTCCGCTGCTCTTTCTTGAGGGACTCCAGGAGCTCCAGGTAGGTGTTCGTGTAGATCTCCGCCTCTTCCTCGGAAAGGGTCGCCTCACCTAGGACGTCCACCACGAAGGCAAATCCTTCCTTTCTGAGCTTCTCCAGGTTCTTCACAGCCTCTTTCGTCGTCTCGCCAACGATGAATTGGCGTGCCATCTCCTGGATGTTGGAGGAAAGCGCCTTGTTGAGCACTGCTCCGCCGAGAGAACCGAGCATCCCCGCCGCCTTCGCCCCCCAGGAAAGGACCGGTGGCATTTCCTGCTCGCCGCCGAAGTATTCCTTGATGTGGTCGGTAAGAAGCCTGCTCGTGGTGAGCGAAGGGAAAACGTCTACGAAGCGGAACATCTGGACCTTGAACTGCTCGTTTTGCATGCTCCAGTCCATGACCTTCCCCATCCAGGCGCCCTTGTTGAAGAGGGACGGTTTTTCGCCGCTGATGGTGGCGAAGAATTCCTTACCGCGGGAAATTATTTTTTCGTTAAGTGCTGTTTGCATAGGAGGCTCCTCTGGTGCAACTTGTAATGGTTGGACCATTACATAATCCATTTTTGTATACTTGTCAACACTGTTCAACCATTGGTTATTGCCATACTTCCGGCTTGCTGGTATAAAGGTTCAACCGTTGATAGCGAGGGTCCGAGACCCTGAAAAGAGCGTGCGGCCTGAAAGGATTTTTAGGATGTTCCGACAAGCAAAACAGAGCAGGGTATACCAGGACGTGGTCGAACAGATCCAGGAAGCGATCGTTACCGGAAAGCTGAAAACCGGAGACCAGCTTCCAGCCGAGCGCGATCTGAAGGAGAGGTTTCAGGTAAGCAGGGGGACGCTGAGGGAGGCGCTGCGGGTACTGGAGCAGAAAGGGCTCATCGAGATACGTACCGGTGTGGCAGGCGGCTCAATAGTGAAAGGGGTGGGTACTGAGCAGGTAAGCGCGAGTCTCGCGCTGCTGATCCGCTACAAGAAGGTCTCCCTGCAGAACCTCGCGGAGTTCCGCATCGGGCTGGAAGGAGACGTGGCTGCCCTCGCCGCTACCCGCGCTACAGCCGAGGATGTCGCGAAGCTGAAGGCGCTTCTGGCGAAGGCATCGGACTTCTTCCAGAAAGGCCCGGACTTCTGGGACAGCTTCATCCGTACCGACGAGGAGATCCATCTCGGTGTCGCCGAGACCACCAGAAATCCTCTTTTCATCTCGGTACTCGAATCCCTCTCCCAGAACATCCATACCTATTACGAGAGCTTCCTGCCGAGGGACGAGGCACTCCTCCAGGAGAACCACCAGGACATGATCCAGCTGATCGCCGCCATAGAGGCCGGCAATGCCGAGGAAGCGAGAAGGGTCGCCCGCGAACACGTAAGCCGTTTCAACAGCTACATGGAGCAGAAAGGGGTCAGTTAAGAATCAGACTCCGCGGGCTTTCTCAGTTGTAGGCCGGGATAAGCCGCAGGCGTTCCCGGCGTCGGCGCGAGGCGATGTGTGGACCGCCGGAAACGCTCCGCTTATTCCGGCCTACATGGAACACATCGGCTCAGCTGCTACGGGTATCCCGCCTTCGTCCACGCCTACACCCTTCCTTCCAGAGCCGAGAGAGATTCGGTACCCCTTCGCAAAGGGTCTTCCGGGAATTCTGGGGAACGCGCTACAAAGAATCCGGGTGCCCCACGCTGGAGCGTAGGCATCTTGCCTGGGATGGCGACGCAGCCGTCACAGACCGCGCGGCTGGCGCCGCGGTACAGGCTGGGAAGCCTGTGCTCCAGCGCGGCGCCACTAGTGTCCCCTCACGTCAACGGAGGCGACCGGGCTCAATTCCCGGAATTCCCGGATGAACCTTCGCAAAGGGGGGAACGTGTGGCTTGGTGCGACGCTTCATAAAAAAGCCCGCAGGATGAAGGTCCGCGGGCTTTCTGATCTGTCGTTGCCGGCCGGGATAAGCCGCAGGCGTTCCCGGCGTCGGCGCGAGCCGATGTGTGGACCGCCGGAAACGCTCCGCTTATTCCGGCCTACATGGAACACATCGGCTCAGCTGCTACGGGTATCCCGCCTTCGTCCACGCGTCCACCCCTCCTTCCAGAGCCGAGAGATTCCGGTACCCTTTTTCTGCAAATTCCGCTGCCCGACCGGCAGACGAGTACTCGTCCGGTCACTTGCAGTAAAAGATGATCTCCCTCTCCTTCCCGATCTCCGGAAGCTTCGTGCTGAACTCCCCAAAGGTCATCGCCCCTTCCAGCCGCGCACGTTCGCACTTTTCCTCGTCGTCATACGCGCAGACAAGGAGCGCCTCCCCCGCCTGCACCTTCCGCCGCGCTTCTTCCGGCTTCACTCGCTTCGCTTCGGCCATTTCTTCCTCCTTTCGCAGGAATGGGTGTTGCCACCTTGAGAAGCTTACCAGAGAAAGCCGGCGTCGCCTGGCCGCAAAAAAGCCCGGCAGATCTCTCCGCCGGGCTTTCCTTCTGCTTCGTGCGATTCGCGTCTTACTCTTCCAGCTTGACGGGAACCTTTGCCTTCAGTGCGTACTTGCCACCCTTCACTTCGAGAAGTGCGAGCGGGGTCTTGATCGGCTCGCGATTTGCGCGGATGGTGATGGTGCCGGAAACGCCTTCGAAGTTCTTCGTCTGGCCAAGGGCGGTCTTGAATACTTTCGGGTCGTTGCTCTTCGCGCGCTTCATGGAGTCCGCGAGGAGCATGACGGCGTCGTAGCCCTGTGCGTCGAAGAGGCCCGGCTCGGCGCCGTTGAACTTCTTCTTGAACGCCTCGACGAATTTCGCGGTGGTCGGGGAAGCCTGCTCCGGAGAGAAGCCGAGAGCGCACATGGAGCCTTCAACCGCGGGGCCGCCGAGCTCGATGAACTTCGGAGAGAAGAGGCCGTCGCCGCCGAACATGTTCGCCTTCAGCCCCTGCTTGCGCGCTTCCTTCATGATCAGGGCGCCTTCGGTGTAGTAGCCGGAGAAGAAGATGACGTCCGGATTCTTCGCCTTGATGTTCGTTACCTGTGCGGAGAAGTCCTTGTCGCCGTCCTTCACCTTCTCCTCGGAGACGATCTCGATCCCCTTCCCTTTTGCCGCATCGCGGAAGGTCTGGGAGAAGCCGACGCTGTAGTCGTTGTTGTCGGAAGTGATCACTGCGACTTTCTTGAAGCCGAGGTCTTTTGCGAAGTAGTCGATGCAGGCCGGGATGGCGACGCTGTCGAGCAGGGTGTCGCGGTAGATGAAGTCGCCGTTTTCCACGACGCCCGGGCCGGTGGCGCCTGCGGAGAGGAGTACCACCTGGGCTTTCTGCGCGATCGGGGCGGCAACTTTGGTGATGCCGGTGGTCGGGTCGCCGACGATGGCGACGACGCCGTCACGGGTGATGAGCTTCTGGGTGACCGAAGCGCCTTCCTGCTTGTCGCCGCGGTTGTCGGACTCGACGATCTCGATCTTCTTGCCGTTTACGCCGCCGGCGGCATTGATCTCTTCTGCCGCCATCTTCATCCCTTCCAGGGTCGGCTTGCCGAACATCGCGACGTCGCCGGTCAGAGCACCCAGGAAGCCGATTTTTACAGTGTCGCCGCCAGCGGCGGAACCGGCACCCTCTTCCTTCTTCTTGCAGCCGAAGCTGCCTGCAGCCATCAGGCCGACCATCAGCAGCGCTGCATATTTCTTCATCGTCATTGGTACACCCTCCTTTTTCATGGCATGAGATACAAAAATAGACTCAACGGTACCGCACTACGATCAGCTTCTCCTAGCGACCGCCACCACCCCCGCCACCTCCGCCGGGTTTGTTGAGGTCAGCCAGAAGAGAGTTCACCTCCTCCAACTTACGCTTCAGGGTCTGCAGCTCTTCCTTCGTGTACACCCGGTCACCTTTGCGGATCTCCTTCTGCAGTTTCTTCACCTGCTTCTGGATGGAATCCACCTCATTGGCGCACCCCCTGGCTGCCAGGAGGCACTCGTCCTTCTCCTGTGCAGAGACCTGCCCCTGGCTGGACGACTGGGCGTAAACGGGAACGGCTGCGAACATCAGGCATGCGAGGAACAAAGCGGAAACTTTCTTCATGATACGCCTCCTGTGCACTCGTTGTGGGAAAAGCCGCCGGGGAAAATCCCCGGCAGCTGGTGGCTAGTCCTTAGAAGCTGTAGTTTACCAGAACTTTCACGTCATACGGATCGTCCGGATCCTGGCCGCCTGCAGCGACACCCTTGAAGTAGTCGCCAAGGAAGACATAACCGGCGCGGGTCGAGAAGGTGACGTTCTCTGCGAACTTGTAGTTCACCTCCGCGTTGATCTCGGTGCCGAGGTAGTTGCTGCTGTTCTGGCTGCCGGTGTTGAGGTTGACCGGCTTGGCCGCGTTCGCCTTCGCTGCCGCGGCGAAACCTGCATTCACGCTGCCGGAGATCTTGTCGGTGAAGGTGTGGTCGTAGCCGACAGAGCCGAAGAAGACGCCCTCGTTCTTGTTGTTGCCGTCGAAGACGATGGCGGTGTCGTTGGTGAAGGCGTTCTTGTCGCGGCCGAGGATGACCATCTCGTTGTTCCAGAAGCCGGACTCGGAGTAGTTGAAGGTCGCCGGGGTGTAGAAGGCGTTGGTGGTGCCGCGGTCTGCGTTCCCCTCGCCGGAGACGTAAAGGAATTCGCTGCGCAGGGTGCCGTTCGGTGCGACCTTCATACGGGCGCCGACGTTGGCGGCCCAGGCGCTGCGGTGCTTGTTGGCGTCTGCGGTGGCCGGAGTCTGCCAGAAGGACTGGTTGCCGGCGTAGTTGGTGCCGAACTGGTACAGGGCGAAGCCGTCGATGGTGACCGGACCGATGGCGGTTTCCCCATTCAGGCCGACGGTGTGAACGGTAAGGTTCTCGTTGAGTACAGACTCATCGATGGCGGTCGTAGCCGCATCATCGTCAGCCGCAGTCATTATGTTCACATTGTTGGAGTTGACGAAGTAGTAGGCGAGCCCGAGCTTCGTGGTGTCGGTGACCTTCAGCTTGCCGTCGAAGAGGACCATGTCGCGGGCGTCCTTGCCGAGGGAGGTGAAGGGATTGACCTTCCCGGAGGTGTCGTTCCAGCGGAAGAAGCCGACCGAGGCGGTTGCCTTGGAGAAATCGTGGGTCAGCATCACACCCGGCATGTCGGCGCTGAAGAAGATCCCCTTGAAGGCGTCGTCGACCGGCTGCATGCCGAACTTGGCGCTGGTGGCCAGCGTCGGGGAGTTCAGGTCGAGGAAGACGTTCTTCGTCTCGAGGTTGACGGTGTCGGCGCCAAGCGCGCCACCCTGGTTGCGCTTGGTGGTGTAGCTCGAGTTACCCCAGTAGGAGTAGTCCAGCTCGAACTTGGTGACGAGTTTGACGTCCTGGTTCGCCTTGGCGATGTAGGCCAGACGCGCGCGCTGCTCGAAGAAGTTCGCGGTTGCAGCCTTCGCGTCCTTCCCCTCCGGCGTGTACCGTGCGCCCGTCGCGTCAGCGGTGTTGGAGCCGTTGAAGTTCGAGTTGTCGAACTGCAGCTGGAACATCCCGTGGAACTCGTTTTCCAGCGCAAGAGCCGGAACTGCTGCTGCGGTCAGCGCGCCGGAAACCGCGAAGACCAGAAGTTTACTGCTTACTTTCATATTGCCCTCCCCCTTGATATAGGAGGTGCGCGATAGTGCGCACCCACCGTTGCTACACAAACACATTGTTACATAGCTACAGGATCTGACTCAAGAAAAGCTGGGTACGCGGGTGGCTCGGAGCGGTGAAGAAGTGCTCCGGGGTTCCCTCTTCGATGACGCTGCCGTGGTCCATGAAGAGGACTCGGTCGGCGACCTCGCGGGCGAACCCCATTTCGTGGGTAACCACCACCATGGTCATCCCCTCACGTGCCAGGTCCTTCATGACGTCGAGCACCTCCCCGATCATTTCCGGGTCGAGCGCGGAGGTCGGCTCGTCAAAAAGGATCATCTTCGGGTCCATCGCCAGGGAACGCGCGATGGCCACTCGTTGCTGCTGCCCCCCGGAGAGCCTCCCCGGGTAGGCGTTTGCCTTGTCGGTAAGGCCGACTTTTGCCAGAAGCTTCGCCGCACGCTCGATCGCCTCGTCCTTCGGGCGCTTGCGCACGACCCTCTGTGCCAGAGTCAGGTTCTCCATTACCGTCTTGTGGGGAAAGAGGTTGAAGGACTGGAACACCATCCCCACCTCTTCCCGCACCTTGCTGATGTCGGTGCGCGGGTCGTACAGGTCCATCCCGTTCACCACCATGGTCCCGGCGTCGATCTCCTCGAGCCTGTTCATGGCGCGCAGCAGCGTGCTCTTCCCCGATCCGGAAGGGCCGATGATGACGACTTTCTCCCTTTCCTTCACGTCGACCGAGACCCGGTCCAGCGCCTTGAATCTTCCGTAGAACTTCACGACGTCTCGTGCTTCCACCATCTTCCGAGTGTTACCTGCCGGCATTGATACGCTCCTCCATGATCCCTATCAGCTTCGAGAAAAACAGCGTGATGATGAGGTATATCAGCGCTATCACCGTGTAGGTTTCGAAATAGGTGAACGATTCGGAGGCGAACTCCCGCCCGCGGCGCAGGAGATCGGCGACCGCGAGGATGGAGACGAGGGACGAGTCCTTCAAGAGTGCGATGAACTCGTTCCCCACCGGCGGCAGGACGACCTTGAAGGCCTGCGGGACGATGACGTGGTACATCGCCTGCCCGCGGCTCATGCCGAGGGTGAGAGCTGCCTCCATCTGCCCTTTCGGTATCGACTGGATCCCTGCGCGGAAGACCTCCCCCATGTAGGCGCCGTAGCAGATCGCCATGGCGATGATGGCGGAGAGCATGTCCGGGACCTTCACGATGCGGCCGAGAGCGTAGTAGATGTAGAAGATCTGGACAAGGAGCGGGATGCCGCGGATGACCTCAACGTACAGAGAAGCGATTCCGTTGATGATCGGGTTGTGGGCGACGCGCCCAAGCCCCGCGATGAGGCCGATGACGAGTGCCAGGAGGATCGCCCCGACCGTAACCTTGAAGGTGACGACGATGCCGTCGGGAACGAACTTGAGGATGGTGAGATACGGGTCCGGTATGTAGTAGACCAGCCAGCCAAGGAGAGCGATCGCCCCGAAAAAGGCGATGCGCCATGCAGTGAAGAGCCCCATGTCCTTCTTGGTGGGGATGGCGGCTCCGTCACCCACCTCGATGCGTTTCTTTCCGTTTTCTAACATCAAATAAAATCCTTCATGCGCATTACTCAGTACAGTCCCTCCCCTTGCGGGGGGAGGTGAGGGTGTGGAGGAAGACCGCCAGCGGCGGCTTCACACGCCCGCTGCCCCCCTCCCGAGGGAGGGGGGGCAGGACGAAACTATTTCAGCCACTTCTTCTTGAGCTGCTGGTCGATCTTCTTCGCCTTCACAGCCGTGATCCCCTTGTTGAGCAGGGCCACGACGTCCTTGTTCCCCTTCTTCACGCAGATGCCGTACGCTTCCTTGGTGAAGGCCTTCCCGGCGATCTTGAACTTCTCCTTGTACTCCTTCTTCTGGAGAGCATAGATGATCGCGGTCGGCTCGTCGCAGACGACCCCCTGGATGCGGCCTGCTGCCATGTCTTCGAAGGCAAGACCGATCTCGTCATAGGTCTTCAGCTCGAGCCCTGCCACCTTCTTTACCTCGAAAGCACCGGTGGTCCCGATCTGGGCGCCGACCTTCTTCCCCTTCATGTCGGCGAGCTTCGCAGCCTTGTCGGTCTTAGGCACGACGAGGATCTGGCCGGCATCGATATACGGCAGGGAGAAGTCGTACTTCTTCTGGCGCTCGGGGGTGATGGTTACGGAGGAGATAACGGCGTCGTACTGGCCGGAGTCGAGGCCGGCAAAGATCCCGTCCCATGCGGTGTTCTTGAAGACGACGTTGAAACCGGCCTCCTTGGCGGCAGCCTTCAGGAAATCGATGTCGTAGCCAACGATGTTCTTGTTGGCATCCACCATCTCCATCGGGGGCCAGGTGGCATCGGTAGCCACGGTCAACGTCCGTGGAGCAGCGAGCGCGGTAGCCGCAAGGCACAGGGAAAGGGTCAGCACAGGCAACAGCAGACGCAGCAGTTTTTTCATTTGAAGGCCTCCATTCTCATTTTAATAAACAATTGTTTTAGCCACCGGAACGGCCTTACTTGTAAACAGATTTTCTATCGATGTCAATAGCTTTGGTATGACCATTTGCTTTTTATTTGCATTTCTCCCTGGAAATGGGCCACAATGACTCACCCTTCGTCATCACTCCCTTTTTGATCCATAGGTTGGCCGTTTCCGTTCCCAAAGGTAATACTTTTTCTGACCATCGGGTGTCTTTCTTTATTCTTCACCTGAAGGGCAGATCTGTGGGATGCGGCTGGCAAACTCGCATGACGTGGATCGATCCCGGGAGCGCTCCTTGTGGCCCCCAATATTTGCAGGTCCACCGTGGCAAGGAGCCTTGAAAATCTTTGGGCGAAGGGATGGAGTCTACTATGATGAAAAAAGGGATGGCAGTCGTCCTCCTCTTGATCACCACCTTCTTCTGGGGGGTCACCTTCACAGTCGTCAAGGATGCGGTAGCCAAAGTAGATGTATTCGTTTTCCTCTCCCAGCGCTTCTTCCTCGCCTTCATCCTCCTGGTTTGCCTCTGCCTCATCAAGAAGAGGCCGGTAAACCCGGCGACCGTTCGAGACGGGGCGCTCCTCGGCGTCTTCCTCTTCATGGCCTTCGCTTTCCAGACCATCGCGCTTCTTTTCACGAGCGCCACCAACACCGCGTTCCTTACCGGCCTCAATGTCGTACTGGTGCCCCTTCTGGGGGCGATCTGCTTCAGGCACTCCATCTCCCTCCCCGTGGGGCTCGGCGTGTCGCTCGCGACCGTCGGCCTCTTTCTCCTTTGCACCGACGGGAAAGGGATGAACTTTAACCCGGGCGATCTCCTGGCCGCAGTCTGCGCGGTCTGCGTCGCGCTCCATCTTCTGTGCACCAGCCGCTTTGCGCGCAAGGGAGGAACCGACGTCCTGTGGCTCACCGCGATGCAGATCGGCACCGTCTTTTTCCTGAGCTTCGTGGTGGCGCTCTGGCGCGGCCAGCCGGTACTCGTGCTGCAGGAAGGGACCGGGTGGGCTGTCGGCGTCTGCGCGATCTTTGCCACCGTCTTCGCCTTCCTGGTGCAGACCTCCATGCAGCGCGTGCTGAGCCCGGCGCACACGGCTCTCATCTTTTGCTGCGAGCCCGTTTTCGGCGCCCTTTACGCCTTCAAGGTGGGGAAGGAATCGCTCGGGAGCTACGGCTTCCTGGGCGCAGGCCTTATCGTTACCAGCATGCTCGTCTCCGAGCTCTTGCCGGCAAAAGTCTCTGCACCTTTTCCCATCGTCGTCGAAGAGGCCGCCGACTAACCAGAGCTGCACCTAGCAGCGGAAAGGAATTCCCGTCGCATGACCGTTACCAGCACCCACCCTACCCGTTTTCAATTTGCCAGCGACAACTACGCCGGAGTCTGCCCGGAGGCATGGGAGGCGATGGCCGAGGCAAATCGCGGCTACGCCTCCTCCTACGGCGAGGACCCCTGGACCGCGCGCGCCTCCGAGCGCCTGCGCGAGATCTTCGAGACGGACTGCGAGGTCTTCTTCGTCTTCAACGGCACCGCCGCGAACTCCCTTGCTCTCGCCTCGCTTTGCCAGTCGTACCACAGTATCATCTGCCACGAAATGGCGCACATAGAGACGGACGAGTGCGGTGCCGCGGAATTCTTCAGTAACGGCACGAAGGTACTGCTCGTGCGCGGGGACAACGGGAAGGTCGACCCGGCCGAGGTGGTGCACGCCGTGAAGCGCCGCTCCGACATCCACTATCCGAAGCCGAAGGTGCTGAGCCTCACGCAGGCGACAGAGCTTGGGACTGTCTACTCCGTGGACGAGTTGCAGGCGATAGCGGAACTGGCCCGCAGGCACAAGCTGCGCATCCACATGGACGGGGCCCGCTTCTCCAACGCGGTCGCCTCCCTCGGAGTCGCCCCGAAAGAAATCACCTGGAAGGCCGGCGTCGACGTCCTCTGCTTCGGCGGGACAAAGAACGGGTTTGCCATCGGTGAGGCGGTCGTCTTCTTCAACAAGGAGCTCGCCTACGAGTTCGAGTATCGCTGCAAGCAGGCGGGGCAACTCGCCTCCAAAATGCGTTTTTTGACGGCACCATGGGTGGGGATGCTGGAAAACGACATGTGGCTGACCCGCGCGGGGAACGCCAACCGGTGCGCCCGCCTCCTGGAGAGCCAGCTCAGGTCGATCGATGGCGTCGATGTCATGTATCCGAGCCAGGCCAACGCCGTTTTTGTCGACCTCCCGCCGCAGCTGGCCGAGATGCTGCGGGAAATGGGATGGCACTTCTATACCTTTATCGGCTCGGGCGGCGCCCGCTTCATGTGCTCCTGGGAGACTACTGAAGCTGATGTGGACGCACTGGTCAAAGACATCCAGGCAGCAAGCGCACAATTGAAAGGGGAAAAAGCATGAAGCGCAGCATCGTACTCACCGCACTACTGATCGTTCTCACCTCCGCATCCGCACAGGCCGCCGAACCGGCACCGGCGGAGACGGCACAATCCCTCTACCTCCAGGCCGGGAAGGCTGAGCGGCAGGACCAGCAGGCCAAGGCAAAAGAGCTGTACGAAGCGATCATCGACCGCTTCCCCACCAGCGATCTCGCGCTGAACGCGAACGACCGCCTTCTCGAGCTGATGAGGGGAACGACGACCGCCCCGTCGACGAAGCCGACCCCGCCCCCCCCTGCTGACCCGAAGGCAAAAGCGCGGGAACTGCTGGCGCTGAAGAAAAAGGCGGCCGACATCCAGGACAAAGAGTGGCGTCGTCTCTCCATCGCCTTTTTCAACCGTTACGACCACAGGTACAACCGCAGCGAATTGAGGGAAAACGAGCAGCAGTGGGACAAGCTCGCCGAGGAAAAAGTAAGGGAAGAGCTCGGGATGGGGAGTGCGGAAATCAACGCACGGTTCGAGGAAGCATGCCACAAGCTCGGCATCACCGGCACCTGCGATGAGAAGGCGCTGAAGTAACGCAGGATCGGCAGCTTACGCTGCAGCAGATAAAGTATTGCAGGAAGAGATGAAGGCCAGGTACCCACCTGGCCTTTTTTTTGTCGGGCGGGATGAGCCGCAGGCTTTCCCGGCGCCCCCTCCTTCATGCGGCACCAGGATGCCGGAAACGCTCCGCTTATTCCGGCCTACAACACGTCAACATTCCGCCGAGCTCTATGGAAAGGGGTACTCCATGTAGGCTGCCGTCCCTTGCGCGACTTCTTTCCCGAAAAGGGAGGCGACGACGTGGAGGCTCATGTCTATTCCCGCGCTGATTCCGGCTGAGGTCACCACCTTCCCTTCATCCACAAAGCGTGCGTCACGCAAGACCTCGCTTTCGGGAGCTATCTCGGCGAGGAGCCCGAAAGCACTGTGATGGGTGGTGCATCGCAGCCCGTTCAGAAGACCCGCCTTCCCGAGGAGCAGTGCCCCGGTACAGACCGAAAGCACCCTCTCGGCCCCCTGTGCCGATGTGACGATCCAGGAGAGGACCTCGTTGTCGTGCAGGAGGGGACGCGTCCCGCTGCCACCAGGGATGATCAGAATGTCCGGCACCGGCGCCTCCCCGAGGGCGTAGTGCGGGATCACCGACAGCCCGTTTCGGGCTCGTACCTCCCTCTTCTCTCCCGACACGGTGAAGATCTCCATAAGACCATATCCATTCACTTCATTGGTGACGGAAAAGACTTCGAACGGACCGGCAAAGTCCAGAACCTCCACATCATCGATTATGAGAATGGCTACCCTCTTTTTCTCTACCACGGCTCCTCCTGATCCTCGGAATGAATGGACGCCAACATTACCACCGCACGGACGGCATGTCCACCGCTTGTACCGGCGACCGGACCTCGCGATGCTATACTCCTGGTGGATTGAAGGACATCTCATCTTCGGGAGGAGCTCTTATGGCAAAGATTCGCGATATGGCAGTCGTCGTCACCGGAGCATCGAGCGGCATCGGCAGAGCGGTCGCCCTCCATGTCGCTGCGAAGGGGGGTACGGTCTGGCTCGTTGCCCGAAACAGAAAGTCGTTGCAGGTAGTAGCCAACGAATGCCGCAGCAAGGGGGGGATGGCAGTAGAACTGCCGGCCGACGTCACCCACGCCGAACAGATGCACGACGTGGCCCGACGGATGGTGGAATACTGCGGTCGCATCGACGTCTGGATCAATAATGCCGCTGTCTTCATCATGGGACGACTGGAGGAAATCCCCTCCCAGGCGGTACGGCGGGTGCTGGATGTCGATCTCCTCGGCTACTTCCACGGGGCACAGGCCGCCATCTCGGTCTTCCGGGAGCAGGGTCACGGCCTCCTCATCAACATCGGCTCCGTTGCAGGGCTGAGCGGCCAGCCATTCGCAGCCCCTTACGTCGCCGCCAAAGCCGGGATCGAGGGTCTGTCAAAGTCGTTGCGCATGGAGCTAAGGGACGTGCCGGGGATCCGGGTATGCACCATGCGCTTTCCCTCCATCGATACTCCGCTTTTTGGGCACGCCGCGAACTATACCGGACTCGAAGTGCGACCGCTTAAACCGGTTCTCGCGGCTGAAGCCGCCGCACGAGCCGTATTGCGGCTGATCCGGCACCCAAGAAACAGCGCCTATCTCGGCTGCAGAGCCCCTCTCCTCACGCGGATAGCAATGATGCCGGGAATCGGAGAAAAAATAATGGCGACCAAGGTAGACCGGGAACAGTTGGGTCCGGAGCAGGCGGCAACGCACGATGGGAACCTTTATCATCCGCCGGATGACAATTCCGTGTCGGGTGGATGGAGGGGTGGCAAAGCGCCCGCCCGCGGGATAGCTCTTGCCTCGGCCGCACTGGTTCTCGGGTTTTTCGCCGCGAGGCGCATGGCGCGGGCATGACGGCGATAACGCGAGCTCAAGAAATGGCGCCCTCGCGCCGGACGGCGGAGCAGGGATGATTCCCACGCCCCAACACAGCGACAAAAAGGCGGACTTGGTCGATGACTGTACCGAGACGTCGTGCGGCACTATCTACGCCCGGCGCGGCGGGATCGATCTGGCGGGAACGCCCGTCATCCTCGTGCACGGGCTGGTAGTCACCAGCCGCTACATGATCCCGCTCGCGTCGCGCCTCGCGGCGTACTTCCCCGTCTACGCTCTCGACCTCCCCGGCTACGGCAATAGTTCCAAGCCGGCTCTCCCTTCAGGGATGACAGAGTTGGCTGACGCCATCGAGGCGTGGTTGGAGGCAAAGCGATTCTCCCGTGTCCACCTGGTCGGCAACTCCATGGGGTGCCAGGTCATCGCCGACTTTGCCACCCGCTTCCCGTCCCGCGTCGACCGCATCGTTTTCCTCGGGCCGACAGTCGACCCGCACGCACGCTCCTTCTGGCGTCAACTCTGGCGGCAAATGGAAAACGCGCTTTACCAGAAGCCTCTCCTGCCGGTCATCGCTGCCGACTACTCTACCGTCGGCTTCAGGCGCTCCGTCGCCATTACCGCCATCACCCTCAACGACAGAGAAGAGGAGAAACTCCCCCGCATCCCTGTCCCCGTCCTGGTTGTAAGAGGTTCTCGCGACCCGGTCTGCCCCCAGAGATGGGCAGAGGAAGCGGTGCGCCTCCTCCCCCGCGGGGAGCTGCGCATTATCCCCGGCGGGCAGCATGTCCTCAACTTCAGCATGCCTCGGGAGGTCGTACGCGTGATGCTCCCCTTCCTTCATGCTGAGGCTGACATCTTTTCCTGAACTCCCACTCATACTTCTTGACCACATATAGTTTTTATCATATATTCAACAACAACTATACCCACCATTCATGCTGAAGAAGGAGGCACCATGCAAGAGCGTATCGTGGTCATCGGCGCAAACGCCGCCGGGGCGAAGGCAGCCGCCAAGGCGAAACGAATAAACCCTTCCGCTCAGGTCACAGTTGTCGACCGCGGAAGCTTCATATCGTATGGCGCCTGCGGCATTCCCTACTACATCTCCGACACGGTCGCGGACGTGAAGGATCTGATGTCGACCCCGGTGGGGGTCGTCCGCGACGTCCCCTTCTTCAGGAAGGTGAAGGGGGTCGAGGTCCTCATCAGGACCGAAGCGATCGGGGTGGAGCGCCAGAAAAAGCTGGTGCACCTTGTCGAGCTGGAAAGCGGGCGAACCTTCACCCTCCCCTACGACACACTCATCCTGGCGACCGGCAGTTCCCCCCTCGTCCCTCCCCTTTCCGGTCTTGACCTCTCAGGGATCGTCACGGTGAAGTCGATAGAGGACGCGCAGCGCCTGAAGGAATTGGCACAACCGGGGAAGCGGGCCTGCGTTGTAGGGGGGGGACTGATCGGGCTGGAGACGGCTGAGGCCTTTCAGATGAAGGGGATGGAGGTCACCGTTGTGGAGATGCGGGAGCAGCTACTCCCTGGTCTGTTCGATCCCGAGATGGCCTATCTGGTGGAGAAGAAACTCCGTCAAAGCGGCGTGGAGGTACATACATCCTGCAGCCTCACGGGGTTCACCGGAAAGGGAAGCGTTGCCTCCGTTCTCACCAGCACGGGTGAAATCCCCACTGACCTGGTCGTACTGTCCCTTGGGGTGAAGCCGAACGGCGAGCTCGCACAGGGGGCAGGGCTGGAGACGGGTGTGAAAGGTGCGATAGCGGTCGACGACCATATGCGCACCAGCGATCCCGACATCTATGCCTGCGGAGATTGCTGCGAATGCACCCACCTCGTGACAGGAAAAAAGGTCTATCTCCCACTCGGCAGCACTGCCAACAAACAGGGGCGGGTGGCGGGGATCAACGCAGCTGGGGGTGACGCCAGGTTTCAAGGAGTGATCGGCACGGGCATCATCAGGGTGTTGAGCATAAATGCCGGCAGGACAGGACTGACCGAGGCGCAGGCCAGGGCGGAAGGGTACGAGGTGGCGACGGTCCTCTCCCCTGCCCCGGATCGCGCACACTTCTTTCCCGGTGCCAAGCCAATAGCTTTGAAGCTGGTAGCCGATCGCGGCACCGGCAGGCTCCTGGGGCTGCAGGCGGTCGGTGAAGGGGCCGTCGACAAGAGGGTCGACGCGGCGGCCACCGCCATCACCTTCAGGGCCACGGCGGAACAGATCTCGCAGCTCGATCTGGCCTACGCTCCACCGTACTCCGCCGCGATGGACAACCTCATCGTTGCCGCCGATATCCTGAAGAACAAGATAAGCGGGGAGGCCCGCGGCATCTCCCCGATGGAAGTAAAGCGAAAGCTCGACGAGGGGGAGGACTTCGTCCTGCTCGATGTACGCTCTCCGGCGGAACACGCTGAGGTCGCCATAGAGGGTGCGAAGCTCATCCCGCTCGGCATGCTGCGCGAGAAGCTCGACACGCTCCCAAAAGACAAGGAGATCGTCACCTTCTGCAAGATCAGTCTGAGGGGGTACGAGGCGCAGAAAATACTCGACGCAGCAGGGTTTCCGAGGACGTCCTTCATGGATGGCGGGATCCTTACCTGGCCTTACCAGCTCATACGGCCGCAGGGGTAGCCGGGTGCAGGCTGGGTGACGCAGCGCGAGTGGGTGGTGAACGCACCCACTCGCACTTTCACTCTCTTCCTTCAGCGTCGGACGGCGCTCCGTCTCCCGGAAGGGATTTGGTGTCACATTCAACCACAGCCAGCGCCTTCTCCCCCACGAGAGCCAACGCAACCTTCTTTCGGGCGCTCGCCACCAGCCTCTGGACCGTGCCGCGCGAGACCCCCATGGAGAGACCCGCTTCCTCCTGGGTCTTCCCCTCACCATCACAAAGGTGCAGCGCCTCGAGCTCATCATGCCCGAGCCGTATTACCTCCAGGTCCGCCATCTGAACCCCTGCGGGCTTGAACACCGTTCCGCACCCATCCTTGTGGCGGCAACTGCAGATCCTCGCCTTGCGCGGCCGCGGCATCAGTGTGAGCACCCTGAGCCATGGCCGTGTCCATGACCATGCCCGCCACGACAGGTTTGTCCGGGCTCGAACTCGGGGAGGGTGCTCGCCTTCAAGAGCGGTACATTACCGCCGACGGTCGCCTCCTTCGCCTGGTAAACCCGCATCCCGGCCGCATGCAGCTTCTGCAGAGCACCGAGCCCGATGCCGCCGACGACGACTCCGTCGACGCGCTCACCACCGAGTGCGGCAATCGGATTGCAGCCGCCATGATCGTGAATGCGGTTGGCGTTCTGAATGGCAGCCACATCGCTCGTTGCCAGATCGACGACGAGAAATACCGGCGCCGATCCGAAGTGCCCGAAGATCTCGCTCTCCATCCCGTTGTCTTCTGCTACAGGAAAACAGACTCGCATCATGCACCTCCCGTTAAAATTGAGTATATGCACAGAATATACACCGGACACCACATGTCAAGGTAAGAAGGGAAGCGTTATGTGGCCCCGACTAGCCGCGGGAAATTGTAGGAATGTAGGCCGGAATAAGCGGAGCGTTTCCGGCATAAGGCAGCGAGCTCTGTTAGGGGGGCACAAGGTAGCCTCTTACAGGAGCGCCAGCGAGAAAGCCGCCCCCGCGAAAACGACGAGGAGAAGATCGACCTTGCGCAGCAGCGCGCAGAAGGCGACAAGCGCGAGGATTCCTCTCTTCGCGTCCCACGGGATCTCCAGAGAGAACTGGTACGTCACGTAAAAGAGGAGGCCTACGAAGCACGCCATGATCCCCCTGGAGGCGCAGGCAAAGAGTTGTGAAGACTTCAGGCGGGCAAAGTACGGCTCCGAGAGTATCAGGAGGATAAAGGAGGGAGAAAAGGTTGCCAAGGTCGCAGCTACCGCGCCGGCAACACCGAAGAGGAGGTAGCCGATGAAGGTCCCGGTAATGCTGATCGGCCCCGGCGTCACCTGCCCCAGTGCGATGCCGTCGATGAACGCCTTGCTCTCGAGCCAGCCTCGGGAGACGAACTCGTGATGCATGAGGGGAAGGGCTGAGAGACCGCCCCCAAAAGCGAGGAAATTGATCTCCAACATCCGGGCCGAAAGGGTGAAAAGCCGCGGGTGCGCGAACCAGAGAGCGGCCAAGCCCACACCAACGCACGCAGCAGAGATCACCACACGCTTTCTCACCGTACTGTCACCGGCTTCCGGTACGGGAGAGGTGGCGGGGGTGGCACGGAAAATGACCATGCCTACCAGGGCGCTGGCGCCGATTACCGCAGCGGCATTAATCTTCAGGTAGAGAAGCCCGGCGCAAAGAAGGGCGATCGCGACACCCTTCACGCTTTTCACGATGTCCTTCCCGAAGGTGCACGCCGCGTGCGCGACGATCGACACCACGATGACCTGGAGACCGCCGAAGAGGGAGACCACCTCCGTGATCGAACGGGATGCGGCGTAGAAACGGGAGAGGAGGAGCATGAGAAAAAAGGCGGGGAGGCCGAGGCCGAGGTAGGCGAGCGCCGCCCCCCTTACGCCCTGCGCCTTGAGCCCCACATAGGCAGCGACCTGCATCGCGGTGGCGCCGGGAATGGATTGGGAAAGTACGACACCGTCCTTGAAGGTGGCAGCATCTACCCACTTTTTCCTCACCACTGCGAGTTCCCGAACGTGGGCGATGATCGCCGGCCCTCCAAAGGCGGTGCACCCGAGCTTCAGGAACTCCCAGAAGAGCTCGCGTCCCCCCTCTGCCTTTTCCTTAGTCTCCGTCACTGGGAGATCCTGCTCGCAAAACTTCATCGCAACCTCTTAGCGAAGCTCACAAAAGAAAAAAGGCCGAACCCTGTCATCGAGTTCAGCCTCAAAGAATGCGTCAGCCGTGCAACCGGCTGGAATCGGTACGGGCAGCGTGCCCGGTGCGTCGCTGCCGCCGCATCATGACGGCGGCGCGTGCCCTGCAGCATGAGGCTGCACACTTCTAGTTGATTTCACAGCCCCTGTCAACGAAATCTTCGGCGCCGCAGGGCCATACGCTGACGCGGTTGCGACCGGCCTGCTTCGATACATACAGAGCCCGGTCCGCCGCCTCGATAAACCAGGAGACCGTGCTCGACCTCGTCACCGGTGCCCCCACGACCCCCAGACTGATGGTGACGCAGTCAGCGACCTGCGAGGTCTGGTGCGGCACGTGGATCCTCATCATCTCCTCGCGCAGCTTTTCCGCCAGGAGCGAGGCGGCATGAGGCGGGGTATCGGCCAGTATGACCGCAAACTCCTCTCCCCCGAAGCGCGCCACCAGGTCACCGGCACGCCTGAAGACGGTGCGCATGGTGTTTGCCACCACCTTCAGGCAGCGGTCACCGGCAAGATGGCCGTACGCGTCGTTGTAGCGCTTGAAGAAGTCAACGTCGCACAGAATGAGCGACAGGCATTGCCCGGTATGGCAGGCACGCCGCACCTCCATCTCCAGCACCTCGTTGAAGTGCCTGCGGTTGGCAAGGCGAGTGAGACCATCCTCGATGGCGAGCTTTTGCAGATCCTGGTTTTTCCTGCTGAGCTCCGCGGCCAATTGCTGCAGGAGATCGCGGCTGCGTTTCAATTCGAGGTGGTTCCTGACGCGCGCCTTCACAATCGGCGTGCTGACGGGCTTCAGCATGTAGTCTATGGCGCCGCATTCCAGCCCCTTCGCCTGGTCCGCCTCTGTACTCATGGCGCTGACGAAGATTACCGGCACATCCTTTGTCTTTGCGCTCCTCTTCAGTTCCTGGCAAACCTCGTAGCCGTCCATCTCCGGCATCATCACGTCGAGAAGAATCAGGTCGGGCGCCTCACGGTTCGCGATCTGCAGTGCATCAGCACCGCAGTTGGCCGAGTAGATCTTGTAATCGTGGTGCAGTATCCCGCGCAGAATCTCTATGTTTGTCTGCGTGTCGTCCACGATCAAAAGCTTTTGCATGTCTGTTCCCATCTCTACCCGCCGAATGTCATCTGATGCAAAGCCTGTGCAGCAACCGGAGGTCGAATTCCGGAAAAACGCGAAGAAGGTTCGTGTATGGTATCGACAGAATCGACAGCGGCTTTAGCTTATTCATGAAACTATTTCGGCACCCTCCGCTACCGTCCACAGCGCGTCCCTCAGACCAGATTTGCGGTCGACCTTGCGCGAAACCGCCCCCAGAAAAACCTCCTCGTCCCCCCAGATCTCCACAGAGCTCTTTGCCCTGGTTATTCCGGTGTAGATGAGTTCCCGGGTCAGCGCCTCAGTCTCGTGGGCGGGGAGGACCATGAGGACCTTGTCGAACTCTGATCCCTGGCTCTTGTGTACCGTCATGGCAAAGACCGTGTCGTGCGCGGGGAGGCGCACCGGCGAGACCTTGCGCACCCCTCCATCGGGTGACGGAAAGAAGACGCGCAGCGCCCCCTCCCCTTCCTGGTCGGGCAGGACAATCCCGATGTCTCCGTTGAAGAGCTTCAGGTTGTAGTCGTTCACCGTGATCATGATCGGCCTGCCGCTGTACCAGCGGCTCCCCTTTTGGATCAACCCTTTTTCGGAGAGGATCTCCTCCACGAGATCGTTCATCCCTGTCACCCCGTACGGACCCTGACGCAGCGCGCACAGGATGCGGAATGAGTCGAAGCGCCGCAGCGCTTCCTCGGCAGTGGAGGCGCAGAGGTACCCGCGATAGCCGGTGATGACCTGCTCGGTCAGCGATTTCTTGAGCCGCTCCGGCGCGGGGACGGCCTGCCACCTCACATCATCTCGACCTTCCCGCAAAAGGGAGAGCGCGCTCCTCCCCTCCCCTGCATTTACTGCGCGGGCCGACGCTCCGATACCGCTTTCGGAGCCGAAGCGGTAATTTTTCTTCAGGACGACGAGGGAATCGGTGAGGCACGATCCCGGTTCGTAGGGGGGCAGGACCTCCCCGGCAACGCGCTCGGCAAAGGCTGAGAATGCTTCAGAGAACGGCTCCCGCCGCCCGCCGCCGCAGATATCCCCAAGCGCAGCCCCCGCCTCCACCGACGCGAGCTGATCCCTGTCGCCCAAAAGGATAAAACGAGCGTCAGGCTTCAGAGCTGTAGCGAGCTTCGCCATGAGCGGCAAGGCGACCATCGATGCCTCGTCGATGATGACGACGTCGAAGGGGAGCGGGTTATCCTCGGAGTGGCGAAAGCGGAAGGAGCCCGCGCGCACCCCCAGGAGACGGTGGATGGTGCTGACCTCCTCCGGTATGAGCGCCCTGATCTCGGCGCTCGTGTCGAGCTTCTCCTTCATCCCCCGGATCGAATCCTTCAGACGCGCAGCAGCCTTTCCGGTCGGCGCGGCAAGGGCGATGCGCACCTTCTTTCCCGCCGCCTGCTCAAGGAGAAGCGCAAGGATCTTCACGACGGTGGAGGTCTTCCCGGTGCCGGGCCCTCCGGAGATGACGCTGAACCTCTTTCTTACCGCGGCAAGGGCTGTGAGCTTCTGCCAGTCCACCTCCCCCGGCGACGCGGGGAAAAGCCTGCCCACACCGGCGGCGAGAAGTGGCTCGTCGACCCCGTCCTCCAGGCAGGCCGACTTTTCCCTGATGACCCGCACCAGATCCCGCTCGTATTTCCAGTACCGGTACAGGTAAAGCCGCCCGTCCTCGTCAAGGACGAGGGGGCGAAACTCTCCCGGAGAGCCCACGACCGAAGTCTGCGAGAGGTGCCCCCGCAGCTCTTCCAGCGACGGGACAGGATAGAGTTCCCCGTCGACCTCGATCTCCGCGCCTGCGATGTCGCCGAGGTTGAGGCAGATATTGCCTCCGGCGACGGCGTTGCTGGCGAGGGAGACGGCGTGCCAGAGCCACGGGCTTGCCGACCCCGCCTCCCTGGCAATGAAATCGGCAAAGTGCCTGTCGGTGGCATTGAGTACAAAAGGTGTGTTCACCGCTTACCCTCCGGCCTCGATGAGGCAACTTGTCAGCTCGTCGATCATCTCCCGCGGCGGCGTATCCCTGAAGATGCCGAATTCCTCACCGCGGTCCTTCCGCACGCCGCGCAGGAAGAAGTAGAGGACTCCACCGAAGTGGCTCTCGTAGCTGTAGCCCGGTACGCGGAGCTTCAGGAAACGGTTCAGCGCCACGGTGTACAGCAGGTACTGCAGGGGGTAGAGCTTCTGCTCCATGGCACCGGCCAGACGCTCGGGGCGGTAATCCTCCACCTGGTTACCCAGGTGGTTGGACTTCCAGTCCACGAGGTAGAAGCGCCCGTCGTGCTCGAAGACAAGGTCGATGAAGCCCCGCACCATCCCCTTTGCGGGGCGAAACCTCAGCTGGGAGCAAAGGGCGAGGAGGTCCACCGCACGGTGCTGTCCGCTCCATTTCTGGAAGTAGCTCTTCAGGTTCCCGGAGGTAACAAAGCGCAATGGAAAGAAAAACTCGAGCTCGCTCAGCCATTTGTCCTGCTGGAGGTCGGAGAGGGAAAAAGTACCCCCCGGGGCGGCAAGGGGGGCCGTCACCACGTTTCGCACCATGGAGCTGATGGACGGAGCCCACTCGTCGCTGAAGTGATGCGCCTCGAGGCATGTCCGCACCAGATCCGCCGTCTTCTCCTCGGAAGCTCCGGCAAAATCGAGCTTCTCGAATATCTCGTGCAGGAAGATACCGGCGCGGGCGCCGCGCGGGAAGGTAAAGATGCTCATCCCCTGCGGCTCCGGAGGAGGGGCGGCGGGAATCTGCGCCTCACCCTCGCCGCTCTGGTCGCGGTCCGGAAGTTCCGCGCCCCCGTCGTGCGCCGCAAAGGAGGTAAAGCTGGAAACGCGCCAGTCGCGGTCGATGTGACGGCTGAAGGAAAGCGCGCTGAACGCCTCCTCACCCCCCTTCATGGGAGAGAAAGGCTCCGCATCCGGCTCGGGCAAGGGGGAGACGGAGATCGCCCCCGGATTGCGCCCCGCCACGTCCCGGAGCTGCTGCACCATACCGGCACAGGAGAGCTTCTTTACCTCTCTCGCGAGGCTCCCCACCACGTCGGTTGAGGTGCGCGTCTCGGTGGAGGCATGGAAAAGATAGGCAAGGGGGGAGGTCTCCGGCCGGTTGCGCCCGGTCTTGTCGGCAATCCTCCCGCCAACGACATAGCAGCGAAACTTGGCCCGGGTAAGCGCCACATAGAGGAGGCGCAGGTTCTCCGCGAGGGACTCCTTCTGCGCCAGGAGCTCGTTGCGGGAGCGATCGGGTGAGCCGAAGTCCTTGATGAGGCGGTAATCGTCGTGGAAGGTGATGATCTCGTCGCCGGAGCGGATCCCCCCCCACAGGAAGGGGCAAAAGACGACGGGGTACTCCAGCCCCTTGCTGACGTGGATGGTGAGGATCTTCACCGCCTTCTCGTCGGTCTCCAGGCGGATCTGGTACTCCTCCGCGGCATCCTCCGCGCTTATCCGCTCCCCGAACCAGGTGACGGCACCCTCCGCGCCGAGACTCCTCTCCTGGGTGGCGGCGTGCAGAATCTCGAAGCAGTGCAGGAGGTTGGTGAGTCGCCTCTCGCCGTCGCTCCTGGCAAGGAGCCTTCCGCGCACCCCTTCCCTCGACATAAGCGCCTGCACCATGACCATGAATCCGCGCTCGACCCAGAGCTGGTGGTACTCGCGAAACCTCGCCAGCCACTCTTCCCAGCGAGGCTCGTCCTCCAGAAGTTCCGCGATGCCGTCGCCGCTCACCCCGAGGATGTCGATGACGAGCGCGGCGCGCACCTTCGGCTCGCTCCCCGGAGATGCGAGCGCGGCGAGAAGGGTACAGAGCTCGCGCGCCTCGCGGCTGGTGAGAACGCTCTTGTCGCTGCGCATGACGCTCGGAATGGAGAGCGCGGAGAGCGCCTCCTGCATGCAGGCGGCCTGCCGGTGGCTGCGCACGATGACTGCGATGTGTTCAGGAAGAAGGGGCTTTTCTCCGATGAGCGCCTTTCCCTGCGCTCCATCCCTCAGAAGGCGTGCGATCTCGGCGGCGACCGCTCCGGGGACGATGTCGTTTGCCACCCCCACATTCACTTCCCTGCCGTTGTGCACCTCCGGGAGATGCCAAAGCTGCAGCGGCGCGTCGTCGGCGTCGGGGAGGACCAGGCGGTCCCCCCCTTCCTTCTTCCCGTACTTCACCGGATGGTAGGAGATCTGGCCGAAGATGAAGGGACGGAGGTCGTCTTCAAAGACGGTATTGAAGGCATCGAGGAGGCGCGGAGTAGAGCGCCAGTTGCTGGTGAGGGTAAAGCGGCGCTCTTCCTCCACATCGGCGGCCGCCTCTAGGTAGGCGAAGATGTCCGCACCGCGAAAGCTGTAGATCGCCTGCTTCGGATCGCCGATCAGAAAGAGGGGTGAGTCGGCGTCCGAGTAGATGGTGCGAAAGATGTCGAACTGCACCGGGTCCGTGTCCTGGAACTCGTCGATAAGCGCGGCGCGGTACTTTTGGCGCAGGGCAAGGGCCAGGTCGGCGCCCCTCTCGCTCTTGAGCGCATCGTAGAGGGAGGTGAGGAGGTCGTCGAAACAGCGGACGTTGCGCTCTCTCTTCCGTGCCGGAAGGCGTTCGCGGGCAAAGTCCAGAAGCTCGCACTTCAGCGCGAGGAATCTGCGCTCGAGAATGGTCAGTAGCTCCTCGCAACGCTCGAAGAAACGGTGCTCAGGAGCGGCTCCGCTCGGCTTTTTGCCTGCCAGGATGCCGCTCACGGTGAACTTCTCGAAGCCCGCGCAAACCTCGTACGGCTGCGCCCCGCGCAGGTAGCACTCCATCGCGTCGAAAAGCTCGGGGAGGGAGTCGGGATGATATTTCCCCTGCGCGCGGGAGAGCCCCTTGTGCGTCTCCAGGAGCTCCCTGACCTCTTCGTGCGCCCCCTGCCACAGAGCCGCCACTGCCGCAAATGCCTCCCGACACTCCGTCTCGAGCGCTGGAAGCCCGGCCAGATCGAAATGCGGCACCACCTCCAGCTTCGGGTTCCCGAGCATACCTTTGAGGAAGCCGACGAAGTAGGGTGGGGAAAGACCTTTGCGGAGGGCATAGCTCAAAAGAGGTGCAGGGTCGGCAAAGAAGTGGCTGCGCCAGAAGTCATCGACAATCTCCTGCAGGAGATCGGACTGGTCTGTGACGAGCTCCGTATCGTAGAGAGAGCCGCTCTCGAAGGCGTTATCCTGCAGAGCCCTGAGGCAGAAGCCGTGTATGGTGAAAATGGAGGCGAGGTCGAACGATTTGAGGGCGCGGTCGAGCCGGTCGCGTGCGACCTCCGGACACGGTCCCTTGCCGCTGGCGTTCTGCGCCAGTCCGGAGAGGAAGAGGTCATCGGTGGCGGCTCCGTCGAAAACGGAGAGGGCCTCGCGGATACGGGCGCGGATACGGCCGCGAAGCTCCTCCGTGGCGGCCTCCGTGTAGGTCACCACGAGGATCTTTTCCGGCGGGAGATCGAGCTCCACAAGGAGGCGCAGGTACAGGCAGGCGATGGCGTACGTCTTCCCCGTCCCGGCGCTCGCCTCGATGAGATTCCTGCCGGAGAGGTCAATATGTAGGTGATCGAGCTCTTTCATGGCACCCTGCCTTAAGGAGTAGTGGCGCATTCCGGCGGGACCTCCCGGATCGGCTCTGTCATGCCGGGAACGCCTTGCGGCTTATCCCGGCCTACAGGTCGGACATGTACATCTCGTCGTCCCCGGACTACGCCTTCTGTTGCGTTCTCAAACTCGTTCCCAAGCTCCAGCTTGGGGACGGAATTGCCAGCGAGGCCCAGCCTCGCCTATTGCGCCAGCGACCCACCGCTCACGCGGATGCAAAGCCGGAGCTTTGCACCCAGGTGCGTTCCCAAGATGACCCTGGGAACGAGTTGTCTACTCGTTCCCAAGCTCCAGCTTGGGGACGCAATTGCCCGCGAGGCTCAGCCTCGCCTCTTTCGACAGCGATAGATTATCCGCTGACGCGGATGCAAAGCCGGAGCTTTGCACCCAGGTGCGTTCCCAGGATGACCCTGGGAACGAGTTGTACGTGTTGTACGTGTTGTACGAGTTGTACATCCCATGGGGGCGTTCAGCCTTTCTTTGCGCCCTTTGCGTCTTTGCGGTTCGTGATTTTGCCTTTACGACCTGTGCTGCACGAGAGGACCCAGAAGCTCTTGTGCCAGCCGCTCGAAGCTCTCGTCCAGAGGGTCCTCTTCCTGCCCGAAGCAGAGCTGGAAGTGGGGATCCTCTTCCTCCCCCTTATAAAACCCCGTCTCCCACTTCTTCCGGGCCATCTCCACATCGCCGTTTCGGCAGACGTATTCCATGGAGGAGGTCGGAAAGAAGCGCAGTGGCATCTTCAGCCCTTCCCAGTAGCACTCCAGAAGGGAGGCGAGAAGCTCTGCTGCGTTCTCCACCGGCGCGAAGGTCACCACTGCATTTTTCATGATGACGATACTCTCCCGCGGGTACCCCTCCGGCGCAAATGCGTTCAGCGCGAGGTGCTCGATCCACCCCTTGATCTCGTCCTTTGCCTTCAGGTTGGCGCAGCGGTGCACGATCTTTCGCTTGCTCCAGATTCCCCCTACCCGCCCGGAAAGGCGGAAATCCCCCAGCACCTCATCGAAAACGAAGGGAGGAAGCTCCTTTTGCCCGGCACACTGCTCCTCGATCTTCTCCACGAGCGACTCAACCTCCGCGACGGCGTCGGCAAAGACGATTTCCCCATGGCGCGCAGGAGGGAGAAGACCGCGGCAGCGCGCTATGGTGCAGAAAGGATCGAGCTCTGCTCCAGCCAGCTTCTTTTCCAGGAGCTCCTGGTTGAGCCCGTATGCGTCGAGCCCGTCCACCGCAAAGACTTCTCGCTCAGGAAGGGGCGTTGCCACGTCCTCGAGCCTTATCTCCAGCCGGTTTTCCAGAAGAAAACGCGCCGGATTGGCGAAAAAACGCACCAGCTGCAACAGATCCACCTCGCGCATCTCTCTCGGCGGCTCCTTGAGCGGCGCTGAGATGAATTCGGTGCGGGAGGCGACGGCTGCCGCGGCTTCCTTCACTGCATCGCAGTTTTCCGTCGAGTAGCTGAAGAGCCCGGAGCCGTCGAAGTAGCTTCGGCTGAATGCCTGCAGCCGGTGCTTTGTCACCAGCCGCTCCTCGACCTTTCGTCCCGGTGCCTCGAAGGAGCCCTCCACGGCATCGAGGAATTCGCTTACCACCACCGACGGTGGAATGGTGCTGTTGTCCTTGATGCTTTGCCCCACGTAGCTCATGTACAGATATTTTCGGGCCGAGAGGAGGCACTCCAGGAAGAGGTACCGGTACTCGTCCCGCGCCGACCGGTCGCCGCGCTGCGGGTCTTGCGCGATGAGATCGAAGCCGGTGGAGCGGCTCTGGGGGGGGAAGGCGTTGTCGCTCATGCCGACGAGCGCCACCACGGAAAAGGGGATCGATCGCATCGGCACCATCGCGCAGAAGGTCACCCCGCCGGTGAGGAAGCCGACACCCTGCTCGGCTTCGCTCAAGCGGGAGGAAATCCACGACCTGATGACGGAGAGGTCCACCTCTTCTGCAAAGGAGGTCCTCGCTGCGGCTTCCTCCAGCGACTGGACGATCCGGTTCACCGTCGCGACCTCGTGCGCGAGGTCGTCGCCTGTCTCCACGAAGTCGGCGATCATTTCCTTCAGGACACTTCCCCACTCGCGGAGAGAGCGCTTCCGGCAGAGGATGTCGCAGAGCTTCACCACGCGGCGGACGAACTCCGCAAACTTCCCGAGCGTCTCCGCGCTCCCCCCCTCCATCTCGTCGTAGGGGAGGATGCCGTTGAAGAGCTGGTGCCCCTCCTCCGGCATGGCATATCCCAGGAGGAGCCGGTCGAGCCCGGCGCGCCACGAATTGTCCCGGTACGGCGGGAGCCCGAGCCCTGCGCGATGCTCCTCATCGACTCCCCAACGGATGCGGGTGTCTTCAATCCAGGAGCGCACCAGATCGAGCTCCTGCGCCTCCAGGTCGAAACGGGTCCGCACAGGGAGTGACTCGAGGATGTCGAAGACGCTGGTGACCGTGAGTCGCGTCCCCGGAAGAGCGAGGAGCTTTAGGAGCGCTGCGGCGACCACCCCCTGGCTTGAGAGGTTGCGGTCTGCGATGGAAAAGGGGATCCTTCTGGCGGGGTCCTGGCACCCGTCGAAGACCATGGAGATGTACGGCGCGTACCTCTCGATGTCCGTGGTCATCACCACGATATCCCAGCAGTTGAGGGTGGGGTCTTTATCCAGCAGGGAGAGGAGGTTGTCGTGCAGCACCTCGATCTCGCGCATGCGGCTGTGGCAGGAGTGGATCTGCACGGAGGCGTCATCCGGTGCGATGGTACGCCGCGGCCGGTCCCCTTCCCTGCCGCGCAGGTTGAGGACGTCGGACTGCAGGGCAGCCAGAAGGGTCCCGCTCCCCGGGTCCTCATAGAGGTCGGTATCTTCGGAAACGGCGCCGCAGGAGATCACCGTGTTGGAAAAATCGCGCGCCAGTCTGCCAAGGGAAGCGAGGAGCGGGTTTCCCTCCACAAGATACTCCCGCGCCTCAGGAGCTCGGCGCGCCTTTTCCCGGGCCGAGACAATGTCGACCCAGTACTCGCGGCAGGGGCTCAGCAGGAAGAGATGAACATCCCTGTGCTCGGCGACCTGCGCCAGCAGGTCCATATGGTAGTTCGGCAGATAGGAGATGCCAAAGACGGTGATCCTCTCCGGCAGCGCGTTGCGGCCGATCTCCCCCTCGGCCAGAAGCTTGAGGAAGTCCTCCTTGAGCCTCGCACGATGCTGGCCGTTGCCGCAGCGGGCAACCTCCCGCCACAGTATCTCCTGCCAGTCGCCACCTTCTGCACCT
This sequence comes from Geomonas sp. RF6, assembly GCF_021044625.1. Taxonomy (NCBI): domain Bacteria; kingdom Pseudomonadati; phylum Thermodesulfobacteriota; class Desulfuromonadia; order Geobacterales; family Geobacteraceae; genus Geomonas; species Geomonas sp. RF6. The sequence goes on from NZ_CP087999.1 coordinate 4,700,088, forward strand.
TCCCACGAGAGAAGGAGATCAGGGCGAAAGACGGTATATTCCTCGAAAACGCCGGCAATCTTCCCCGCGAGCTGGAAGCGCTTCAATCCGTCGCGGTCGTCCCGGAGGTAGTGCCTCAAGGGGGCGAACTCAGGACGGTTGAGGAAGAGCGGAAGAAGCATCATGATCTTCCACGCCATAAGGTCGGGATTGAAGAAAGAAGTTTCCGACAGGTTCGGAAGGGTCTTTCTGAAGAGCTCCCAGACCATGACCTTGGGGAAGAAATACTTGCAGTTCGCCCAGATGCCGAGCCTCTTCGCCAACTCCATAGCGGCCCAGCGCTCCATCCCCTTGCTCTGCACCACGAGGAACTCGGGGGCAAAGGGGGAGGACAATGGTTTCGCGAGAACGCCGGAGAGGGCGTCGACGAGGTTCTCCATCCTGTTGCTGGTGTAAATCTTTAGGGGCATGAGAGAGTCCTCCTCTCCTGGCAGTCCGTTCTTATCCTGCAGCAAAGTGTAGCGAAGGGAATCCGCTGAAATGACATAGTAAGTCGCATGAACCACCCGGGACAAACAGTTGAAGCCGCGCTGGAGGATAGGCTTCCAGCCTGTCCCGCGGCGCCAGCCGTGTCATCTGTGGCGGCTGCGCCGCCAACGCAGGCAGGGATGCCTGCGCTCCAGCGTGAGGCGACCTGGCGTCCGCAGAAGGAGAAGCTTGATCCTCGCGGACAAACAGTTGAACCCGCGCTGGAGGATAGGCTTCCAGCCTGTCCCGCGGCGCCAGCCGCGTCATCTGTGGCGGCTGCGCCGCCGACGCAGGCAAGGATGCCTGCGCTCCAGCGTGAGGCCACCTGGCGTCCGCAGAAGGAGAAGCTTGATCCCCGCGGACAAACAGTTGAACCCGCGCTGGAGGATAGGCTTCCCAGCCTGTCCCGCGGCGCCAGCCGCGCATTGTGTGGCGGCTGCGCCGCCGACGCAGGCAGGGATGCCTGCGCTCCAGCGTGAGGCCACCTGGCGTCCGCTGAAGGAGAAGCTTGATCCCGGGCGCCAACCGCTGTAGCCGGCCTGGAGGATAGGCTTCCAGCCTGTCCAGCGGCGCCAGCCGCGCATTCTGTGGCGGCTGCGCCGCCAACGCAGGCAAGATGCCTGCGCTCCAGCGCGGCCACTTGGCGTTTGCAGAAGGTGGGCTAACCTTCTGGCACTACTGTCTACTCCGCTGCCTCCGCCTCACACTTCTCCACTACTTCTTTGAGCCAGGCAATCTCTGCGGGGAGGAAGCTTTTGGAAAAGTCGGTGCCTACGTTCAGCGCCCAGTGCAACTGGTCCATGGTGCTCGATGCCAGAAGGTATCCGGGGACCTCCACGTGGGGCACTTTCGACCCTGCCCAGCCGTAGAGTCGGTCGGCGGAGTCAAAGAGCATGAGGTATTCGGAGCCGCCGGCTTCGATGACGAGGGGACAGGCTGCGGATGGGTCGGCGTCAGCGGAATCGTCCTCCATGGTGGGAACAAAGAAGGTGGCGTTGAGAAAAAGGTCGTAGTACTGCGACTGTCTCTCGGCGTCGTTCATGTCCTCACGCAGGGAGACGAGGGCGTTGTCAAGTTCGGTCATCGTGGGGGCGGTCCTTTCGGATAACTGGGGAGTACTGCCGGATTGACTCTGGGAGTTTCCTGTCGCAGGCATGACGCTGGCGCCGCAGAGTATCACTTACTCAGGCGTCAAACAACGAGATTCTGCGGCTGTCGGTTCCGTGAACCGGAGTGGACGCACTCCTGGAGTGGGTTGACCTGGAAGAGCGTGGCGGAAAATGAGAGGGGAAAAAGGAGAGTATCAGGGACGCCTCGGCGAGGCGTCCCTTTCGAAAGGGACGGCGGTGCAGGCTAGTAAAAAAGAGGGGGTTTGAGGGGGACTACTCCGTTCCGGTCGCAAGAAGCGAGGTCGCCGTCTGGTCGACTCTGGCTTTCACCACCTTCTGCTTCGGCTGCAGAGGCGCCTTCCTTGCTTTCAGCTTTGCTGCCCTGATTTCCCTGGCCTTCGCCAGATTATCGGCCAGCCCCTTCTCAGCCGCCATCTGACGACGCGCATCAGAGAAGCTCTTCGCTGCCAGCGACTGCTTGGAATCGATGCCGTGCTTCTTGCGGTACTCCTTCGGTTTCATCTTGTGGGTGGTCTGCAGATGTCTCGACAGTGTCTTGAAGCCACCTTTGCCGCACTCGAGACAGACGATTTCGTGCTTCCGGAATGCCTCTTTGACAGTGAGCGCGGTCCTCCTTTCTGCAGGATCATCAGACAGGTTGGCGGATTCAAGATTTCTAAGGGCAGCATATACCCTTCCAATTTCAGCGACGAGTTCATCGGTGGTCATAGCCGAATTTGACGCATGAGCAGAAACTACTTGCGCTGCCACTTCAACGAGCGTCGACATAAACGTAGCCCTCCATGCATAAATTTTTCTTAATATATTCAATGATGGTCTTTCCCTTGTCAATGAGTTTTTTTCCTTAGGCATAGATGAAGACTGTGAAGTTGCTTCTGAGGATTCTATGTCACGCCCCGCTGACAGAGGCTCTCTTCCACTCTGGGAGGTATCGTGAAAAAATCACATCTGTGAGAAACAGAGGCACAGAAAGTATCCTCTATGAGGGGACTCTGCTCGATACTTGACAGTTGCTGTCAATCCCATCCCGTATACACCCATGTTATACAGTTGGGCATGAGGAAGCGTTTTCTTCGGGCGCTGGACTTGGTGGTGGGAAGGAAAGCCCGGAACGACGCTGTTCCGGAGCCGTACCAAGGAAGGCAGGATTACTGATTCGGGGTGTAGATAAGGCAGGAAGCGCTCTTTTTCTTCACGATGTCGCCAGGTTTAACCTCTCCCTCCAGGACCTGCGCCTCGAAGTAGTGCTCTCCCTCGTACGACAATACCTTTACCTTCCCTACCTTCCTGCTGGTGGTATGCCCGCCGGCCATCGTCTCCCGGTATACCGGGATCACGTCGTTGAGGCAGATCTCTTTCTTCACATCGGAGGTACCGCTGTGAAAAAGGTGCACCGTCCCCCCTTCCTTCATCACCACTTCGCCTTTCCGTTCGGCGGCATTGGCAGCAACAGGGGCGGCCAGCAGCGCCGAGAAGAGCAGGGTAAATGCCATCTTTGTAATTCGGTCCATGAGCGTCTCCTTTCTTTCTCCTTTGCAGTGGATTTTCAGGCGGTAAGGACTTGAAATGCCTCCCGCTCTCCTAAACGCTATCAACGCCCAGATGTAATGTCAAACGTGGCACATGCCATAACCGCCCTGAAATATAACGATTCCAGGACGAAGGGAACCGGAACGAAAAGTGCTTTAATTGACAACAGCACCTGCGTCTTATAATGTAAACATCCAGCATCGATTCTCCCGGGAGGAAAGCTATGAACGACGTCGAGGCAGCAATAAAGACAGCGATCCAGACTGAAAAGAATGCCATGAACTTCTACCAGATCGGCGCGGAGCAGATGAAAGATCCGGAAGCGAAGCGTCTCTTCGAGCAGCTCGCCAAGGAGGAGAAAGAGCACGCGGCCCAATTCTACAGGGAGTATCACGGCAATGACATCCCCTCCTTCGACGGATTCATGGCAACCCCGCCGGAATACGCTTCCGTATGGGTTGGATCGATCAGGAAGCTGATCGGAGACGACTTCACCGAAGAGCGCGCGCTGGAACTGGCGATGGAAAGGGAATCGAACCTGGAGAGTACGCTGCGGCAGACTGCGTCAAAGCTCACGGATGATGCCGTAAGGGCGGTCTTTGAGCGCAACGCCGATGAGACTCGCAATCACTACCTGACCATCGAGTCGGAGTACGCGAGAATCATGAAGATGGTGCACGAATCGGACATTGATATCTTCGTGCGAGAGTAGTTGTCCCCTCTTCGCTTGAGTATGGCGCGTGCCTCGCCCGCGCGGCACGTTAGTTTTTTTTCTTGCCAACAAGTAACGAGAATGATATAAATTTCTTCGCTCAAAGCCGGAGTGGCGGAATTGGTAGACGCGCTAGATTCAGGTTCTAGTGAGGGTTCCCTCGTGCTGGTTCGATTCCAGTCTTCGGCACCAAAAGTTCAGGGTCAGCTAACTGCTGGCCCTTTTTTTTGTTCAAGAGAAGCTTGGCCGACGGCACGATCGATTCGGCGGGCTTGTCAACAGTCTGCCCCATCCCCACCCTGTCCCTCCAAAGGGAAGGGAAACGGCCCCACCATTCCGGCCGGTCTCATTCCATCCCATAAGGCGCCTGCCTCGCACGCTCTCCAGGCGGCTGCCCCCCGTCTTCACGCAGCGGCACATGCACCGCGATATAATTTTGTAGAAATGCGACAATAGGAGGGTGTTAGACAATCTGGCAGATTGTGAAGAGGTTTTTCCATGGCTGAACCGGATTCATTCCTTGCCTGCCATAAACTCTCCCCCAGGAAAGTACACCCTCCCCGTCACCCTGTGCTCATGCAACCGAGCCGTCTCCGCGCCGAAAACTCGCCCATTTACACCACACCGTCTACTGCGACTATGCCGTCTTGTGAGGTAGCAACGTGCGCTTAAAAGAGGACGCACACCCGGATATCATCACTGTCGCAGCGGCGTGCCACGCCATCGCCAGGGAGGCGACAGTCGTCGGGCTCTGTGCCACCGTCATCAGGCTCGCGGTCGAAGATTCCGGCGCGCTGACCGGCTACCTTCTGCTCGCGGAGAAGGGTGAGTTGCAGGTAACGGCAACAGCTGTTGCCGATCGGGAAAGGGTCCGCGTTCAGATGGAGAGTTTCGTCCCCTCCCCCACCGTCTTGCCGCTTGCGGCGGTGGACTTTGCGAGGGGATCGAAGCAGAAGGTCGTGATCGATGACACCTCCCGTCCCCACCTTTTTTCCGAAGATGACTATTTCTCCAGAAAAAAGGGGGGCTCCTTTGCCTGCATCCCGATCGTGAGGGATGACTCCACCCTCGGCGTGCTCTACCTGGAAAATGACCGTGCAGCTGGGGCCTTCGATGAAGATCGCATCCTTATCCTCGAGATCATCGCCGCCCAGAGTGCGGTAGCGCTGGAGAACATCTACAGCACCGAGAGGTTGAAAGGGCTGCTGGATGCCGCGCCGGACGCCATGGTCATCGTCGACAGCGATGAGGCGATCGTCATTGTAAATGCACAGACAGAGCACCTTTTCGGCTACAGCAGGGAGGAGTTGCTCGGCAAATCGATGCTTATTCTCATGCCGCGGCGCTACCGCGATGATCATACCTCTCACGTCGGGCGCTACAAAAGTGCGCCGCGATATCGCGCCATGGGAGAAAACGGTGAACAGCTGTACGCCCTGCGCAAGGACGGCAGCGAGTTCCCGGTCGATATAAGCCTCAGCCCCTTTTATCTTGACGACAAACTCCTTATTACCGCGGCGATCCGCGACGTGACGGAGCGCGTACGCGCAGACGAGGAACTGAAGCTCGCAGAGGCGAAGTACCGCGGCATCTTTGAAAACTCCGTCGACGGCATCTTCTATGCCTCGCCACAGAGGCATCTCATCGACGTCAACCCCGCCCTCGCCGCCATGCTGGGATATGAATCTCCTGCGGAGCTTCTCGCCGCCTGCGGCGACCTTCTGCATACCATAGAGGAGACGAAGAAAACCTGCACCCTTGCATCCGTGCTTCAGGATGGGGGGCACATGGAGAGGTTCGAGGCGCTGATATCGCGCAAAAACGGCGAAGTCATCAGCATCGTCGTGCAGGTGCGCGGCGTGCACGACGAGACCGGAAAGCTCCTGCATCACGTAGGTGTAGTTGAGGACATAACGGAGCGGAAGAAGGCGGAGGAGGCGCTGCGCTTCAGCGAGGCCCGCTACAGGACGCTGTACCGCGAAAACCCCACCATGATATTCACCGTCGACTCCAGCATGACCATCGTGTCGGCGAATCCCGCCTCCGCACGGCAGCTGGGGTACGCGGTCGAGGACATGGAAGGGCAGAAGATTTCCTTCTTCTTCCATCACGAAGATCGCGCCGACATCGTCAGCCAGATCGAGCGGTGCATCGCCAACCCGGGGCAGGTGTACACATGGCAGTTTCGGAAGCTCTGCAGAAGCGGGAGGACCTTGTGGGTCGAGGAACTGGGGCAGGCAACCTACGACCTCAACGGCACCATCAATGTCCTCATCGTCTGCCTCGACATAACCGAGCGCCTCACGGCGGAACGCGCGCTCAAGGAGAGCGAGCTAAAGTACAAGCAGCTTGCGGAGACGCTGGAACTGCGCGTGAAGGAGACGGTGGCCGAGTTGCGCCAGAAGGACAAGATGCTGATCGTCCAGAGCAGGCAGGCGGTCATGGGAGAGATGATAAGCAACATCGCGCACCAGTGGCGCCAGCCCCTGAACACGCTCGGACTCCTTGCCCAGGAGATGCACTATTACTACGCCCCGGAGAAGGGAACGAAAGAGGGGGCGGACGTAAACTTCCACAAGACGATGGAGATCATCAACCACATGTCCAAGACGATCGATGATTTCCGGAACTTCTTCAGGCCGGAGAAGGAAAAGGTCTACTTCAGGGTCTCCGAGAGCATCGAGAAGGCGCTGAACCTCCTGGAGGGGAGCCTCAAGGTGTCCCTGATAAAGGTCGAGGTGAACAAGGCGTCCGATCCTGAGGTGGAGGGATTTCCGAACGAGTTCTCCCAGGTGCTGATGAACATACTCATAAACGCACGGGATGCCTTCGCCTCCGTCAGGGTCCCCGATCCCACCATCACCATCGACGTTTTCGAGGAGGGGGGAAAGGCGGTCGTTACCATCACGGACAATGCGGGGGGCATTCCGGGGTGGGTCCTCGAGAAGATCTTCGAACCGTACTTCACCACCAAAGGGCCAGACAAGGGAACAGGTGTCGGCCTCTTCATGTGCAAGACCATCGTGGAGAAGAGCATGAACGGCACGCTGAGCGCCAGGAACGTGGAGGGCGGCGCCCAGTTCAGGATCGAATTCTGAGAGGTGAAGGCGTGTACCCCCCCGGATTCCGCTTGACAAGGGGATCGTCAGGGGATATAGATGAAAGCAACTTTCAATATCACACGATCAGATAAGCTGGAAGGACGTGTGCTGCAGGAATGTCATGAGCGATAGCGGACAGCGAAATACCAACGAATACTGTAGGACCGGAGGGAGTCATGTGTGTTGCACTCATAGGGGGAATTGACCGCATAGGGAAGCATTATCTCGAGGAAGGGGCACATGCGGGGGTCGAACTGAGGGTCTTCAGCCAAAGCGAGGTAAATCTCGTTTCCAAGCTGAAGCACGTCGATGCCATGGTGGTCTTCACCAACAAGGTCTCGCATCGGGCGAAGATCGAGGCGATGAAAGCCGCGAAGGCAAACGGGATCCCGGTCCTGCTGCGACATTCCTGCGGCGTTTGCACCTTGCGCGAGTGCCTCGATTGCTTCAAAAACAACGCTGCCTGCGCAGCCTAAAGGGAAGAGTTTATAGGTAAGGCGCCCTCTCCGCTGCTGGCGAACCGGCAGGGCGCCGGTTCACCCCCTTAAGGATGTAGTTAATCTAGATGGAGCAGCTGATAGCGCTGCAGTTCCTCGCGGGTCCAGAGGGAGAGCCCGGCGCGGGGGCCGACAGTTTCAAGGGCGATGATCACGTCGGGGTTGTCGAAGGAGATACGGGCGGGCATCCCCGCCATCTGGAGAGCCTCAAGAAGATAGGTGTCGAGAAAGCGCTCCTCGTCCATCGTGGAGAGCTTTCCCTTGAAGCCGCGGCGATGCATCCGCAGGTGAAATCTCTTCCCTTCCAGAGACGGCAACCAGGCCGTCACCGCGTTGCGGGCCTTCTGTTCGAAATCCATCGGTGACTGGAAGGTGAAGGTCTGCAGCACGGGCATCAGGCGTGCGATCGCATGCAACTTCGCAGGTTCCCGCGCAGCCTCCTCCGTGATGGCGTCGAGGAGGCGCCGCGGGTCCTCCACGCGCATCAGGAGCACGTTGAAAAAATCACTCTTCGCTACCGGCCCGTAAGGCTCAAGAACCCTCCGGGCGTGGTTGTACCCCCCTTCGTAGACCGTCACCACAACGTTCCAGTCATTCATGTCATCCTCCAGATATCTGTGGCAGGGAACGCTACTTCCCCGCGAGTCGTGTCAGGCCTCTTTGCCAAAGAGCGCGTCCACCCGCGCCGCGCAGATGAAGTCGTTTTCCGAGAGCCCCCTCACCGCATGGGTGGTGTAGCGGACCAGGCATGAGCGATACGAGACCTCCAGGTCCGGGTGATGCCCCTCGGCGTGCGCGATCCAGGCAATCGCATTCACAAAGGCGATGGTCTGGTAGTAGTTCTTGAAGTCGTATTTCTTGGAAATGCCCTTCTCCCCCAACTCCCATCCGGAAAGTTTCGAAAGGAGGCGCTGCGCCTCCTCGAGCCCCAGGGGCGCCCCACCTTCTTCGCATGGAGTGCAGTGCTTCTGCGAGAGATCGCACACTTCATTTCCCACTGGCAATCCTCCTTGGACGGCAGGCTCGCCGGCCGCCGGCCGCTCGAATCGGTACCACACTTCACTATACCATGCGATGCCGACGCCACACGTGTCGTGGGCATGACTTCTAAGCCCTGCCAAAAGCAGGCGTAACTACGCCACTTTTCCTCGGCAGCACGCTTGGAGCTGCATGTACCGTTGCTGAAAAAAGGGGTGTGACTTTTTGTTAATTAACCCTGAGGAGGTCTGTACGGGGCACTCTTTCGCGGAGCCGCTCCCAGCGAAGCTTCAGGCATTTCCCCTCAGGCCGGGTTTGCGAAAATGACTGCGCCCTTTTCCAAGGCAGATCTTATTTTAAATTTTTATGGAGAAACCGTGATGTTCCCTGTGATACCATGCCTCAAGTTGATCCGCCTAATGTTTACCCTACTCTACTATTCCCCATTAAATCTGATACAATCAAAGGCTGATACAGCAACTGGAGCATTATGGAAACGGCCAGAAAGCTATTACATTTTGTAAAGCCTGATTCAAACCTTCCTTTCCGCCAGGACAACGAGAAGCAAATCAACAGGCAACGCCTGATTAACCGTCTGAACTATGTTAACTTTCAGGACGGCACAGTTCTCGTCAACTTCAAACACAAGAGATACTTTCAAAATGTAACGCTCGAAGCAAAGCCGCAGCCCTGTGAAGATGACACCCTGCACTGTTACTGGGTTGATACAGAAGACATAGAGAAAAAACTTAAATCAAGCAACTTCGAAAATCTCTTCATTGTAGACGGCCACAAGCTGGTAGTTATCGAGCCGACGGTCGTCAAGGTCGACGCAACCGGTATCACAGTACGACTCCCGGAGACGGGGCGGGAGCTGAGCTACCGCAAGATGAGAAGGCACCAGTGCAGCGGTATTTCGGTGCAGCTCTCCCAGAACAGCGCCGTCTTTACGGGAACCCTCGCCGACTTCAACGCCGTCCACTTCCGCGTCGACCTGCAGGCCAAGCCCCCCCAGACATTCCAGTGGATCGACCACGAGTCCCCGGTGGTGGTCTCATTTTCCGACGGGAAGGAAACGTACTACTCAGCAATCTGCCACATCGTGAAGCAGTCGCACGGGGCGCGTGAGCGCAGCTTCGTGCTTGAGCCGGACGGGCAGCACAAGCCGCGGTTCCGCACCAAGGCCTACCGCTCGACGCGCCAGCAGCTCCTCCCCTCCCCCAACGTCGTCTTCGATCATCCCCTCACCGACAAGATCGTCGACCTGAAGATCGTCGATATCTCCGGCACCGGCTTCTCCGTCGAGGAGAGCGTGGAGAACTCCGTGCTCGTCCCGGGGCTCGTGGTGCCGGAGGCGGAGCTCAACTTCGGGAACAGCTTCGCGACCCGCTGCAGGGTGCAGGTGGTGTTCAGGAAGGTCATCGAGGAAGAGGACGTGGTGCGCTGCGGCCTGGCCATTCTGGACATGGACGTACAGGATCACGTGAACCTCCTCTCCCTGCTGTACCAGGTGCACGAGCGGAACTCCTACCTGAACAACCGGGTGGACATGGACAAGCTGTGGCAGTTCTTCTTCGAGACCGGATTCATTTACCCCAAGAAATACGCCTTCATCAAGGCGAACAAGGCCAAATTCAGAAGCCTCTACGAGAAGCTCTACACGGCGAGCCCGCGTATCGCGCGTCACTTCATCTACCAGGACAAGGGATCGATTCTCGGCCACATGGCCATGGTGCGCTTCTACGAGAACGCCTGGCTCATTCACCACCACGCCGCGAGCAAGGTGGAGTCGAACCGCGCCGGGCTCGTGGTGCTGAACCAGATCGGCCGCTTCATAAACGATTCGCACAGGCTCCATTCGATCCACCTCGATTACGTCTTTTGCTACTACCGTCCGGACAACAAGTTCCCGCACCGCGTCTTCGGCGGCGTGGCGAGGCATCTGAAAGACCCGCAGGCGAGTTCCCTCGATCCGATGGCCTACCTCCATGTGCAGCGCGACGAGAATGCGGCGCCCGCCGAGGAGAGCGAGGAGTGGCAGCTTACTCCCGCCACCCACGAAGACCTGCGCGAGCTCTCCCGCTTCTACGAAAACCACTCCGGCGGACTGATGATCGACGCCCTCGACCTGCACCCCAATGATTCGGCGGACGAGGACATTGCCCGCGAGTACGCAGCGATCGACTTCAAGAGGGAGAGACACCTCCTGTCGCTGAGAAAAAAGGGGGGGCACCTCCTTGCGGTGGTGACGGTCGTTCTCTCGGACGTCGGCCTCAACATGTCGGATCTCACCAACTGTATAAAGGTCTTCGTGCTGGACCAGGAAGAGCTCTCCAAGGAGCTGCTGCAACCGGTGCTGAAGCAACTGGTGCACAAGTTCGAGCAGGAGGAGATGCCGGTCCTCCTCTACCCCGCCGCATACGCCGACGCCCAGGAGATCGAGTACGAAAAGACGTACAACCTCTGGGTGCTCAGCATGAACCACACGGACGAGTACTTCTCCTATCTGGACCGCCTGATCAAGACGGTGAAGCACTAGCCATCCCCCTCGCATAGCGCTTGACTCCACAGGCGTAGTCGGCTACGTTGCCATGCAATCATATTCTCCTGCCCTTTCACCGAGGGGCGGGAGTTTTTTTGCCTGCTGTAGTCAATGGAGGTGGCGAGTGTACGAGGACATCTACGAGGAGAAGATCATCCGGGGGGAGCCGCTCCCCTTCCAACTCCCCGGCTGGATCGCCTGTGCTCCCTTTGAGGAGTACCTCGGCATGAAGATCGAGGAAGCACGGGAGGGGAAGGCGCTTTTGAGCATGCCGTTCCAGGCAAAGCTCGCCCAGGGGAAGGGGCTTATGCATGGCGGAGCTATCACCGCCCTTGCCGACACGGCGGTCGCCATGGCGATAAAGAGTCTACTCCCGGAAGGGACCCACTTCGTCACCATGAGCCTCGCCCTCAAATTTCACGCACCTGTTACCGGCGGCACCGTCCGTGCCGTCGCGACGACGAGCATGAAGGACGAGCGGACGATAGAAGGGGTCGCCGAGGTCTTCGACGAGAACGACGTGAAGGCCGCGACCTTCACTTCACTCTTCAGGGTAAAGCGGGGGGGATGATCCTGGCTCGTCGGCATTTGCCGGGGAAGTACCTATCCCCTACAATCTTGGTGTGCCCGAGGAAAAAAGGAGCTCACCATGCCACACCCCGACACAAACATCATTCTCATCGGCATGCCCGGCTCGGGGAAGAGCACGGTCGGCGTCGTGCTGGCAAAGCGGATCTCCCGCAACTTCGTCGACACCGATGTCGTCATCCAGACCGCCATCGGGCGAACTCTGCAATCGGTCGTCGACAACGAGGGGTACCTCGAGCTGCGCAAGATCGAAGAGAAGATCCTGGTCGGCCTCTCCTGCCGCGGCCACGTCATCGCCACCGGAGGGAGCGCGGTGTACAGCGATGCCGCCATGACACATCTTAAACGGAACGGCCTGGCGGTCTTTCTCGACGTACGCCTGGCCACCCTGAAAGCGCGAGTCCGCGACTACACCACCAGAGGGCTCGCAAAACGCCCCGATCAGACCATCGACGACCTCTTTGCCGAGCGCTTCGCCCTCTACACCAGGTACGCAGACCTCACAGTCCACTGTGACGCCCTGACGCACGAGGAGGTGTGCAAGCAGATAGAAGATCTCCTCGCCGCCCCCCCCTCCCCCCTCACCCGGACAATGTAGCCAATGTACCAATGTAGGCCGGAATAAGCGCAGCGTTTCCGGCAGATCCCGGCAGCTCCATCGGCTGGCGCCTTCCACCAGAATGCAAGACCATGTAGGCCGGAATAAGCGGAGCGTTTCCGGCAGACCTCGCCAGCTCCATCGGCTGGCGCCGACGCCGGGAACGCCTGGGCTTATCCCGGCCTACATCCACACACCGCAAAACATCCTCGCCCCCTCCTTTTCCGCAACCATCTGTCAGGATTTCACCGCGATTGCTCCACATTAAATATCTGCTATAAATTCATGGCGACAAGGCTTCGATGGCACGAAAGGTGCCCACACTCATGCGGGGGGACTCATGCAGAGACGACATACACTTCGGCTCGCCATCATACTTTTACTCGCCACCCTCACCCCTGCTCATGCCGAGCCGGGGAAACAGATCCCCGGCGCCGAGAAGACCACAAGGACAAAGGCGCTCGAAGCAGGAGCAAAGCTCATCCAGGAGAGGTCTCCACTGAAGGCGATGAGCATGTACCTGAACGGCTTCCACTTCCATTCCGGCGACATGACCCACCAGATGACCGCGTACCACTACTGCTCGGGGCTGAGCGAAGAACTGACGCAGTGCGTCCTCTATGACGGAAACGACAAGAACTCACGCCTCATCGGCATTGAATACATCGTGAGCGAACGCCTCTTCGGCACCCTGCCGGAGGAGGAGCGAAAGCTCTGGCACAGCCACAGATACGAGGTGAAGTCGGGGACGCTGGTAGCTCCGGGTATACCTCTTGCCGTCGAGCACCAGCTGATGGAGAAGATCGTAAGCACCTACGGAAAGACGTGGCATACCTGGGAGTCGGCGTACGATCCCCTGCCGCTCGGCATACCGATATTGATGATGGGATTTACAGCGGACGGGCAGATGAAGCCGCAGGTTATGCAGGAAAGGGACCGGCTCCTCAAGGTCGACTCTGCGGAGCACAAGAAGAACAGGGCGGACATCCCGACGCCGAAGCCGGTGCCGGGGGCGGACGCGTGGCAGAACGGTCCCGCGCCGCAGGTGACACTTACAGAAGGGAGAAGGAAGCGGACAGGAGATTTAGTCGTTCCTGCCCGGAAGGTGGAAGCCGGCAAATAGGGAAAGAGAGAGTCAGTGCTCCTCCTGCCAAGGGAGGGGGAGCCCGGCTTCCCTCAGCATCATCTCTGCCGCGAGATCGGCGATAGAGAGGACCTCAGGATGCTTGATGGCATAGAAAATCTTCAGCCCCTCGCGGCTGCGGCTCAGAATGCCGGCGGCAAGCATGAGGTTCAGGTGGCGGTGCACCGGGTATTGTTCCTCACCGATCGCTGAGGAGATGTCGCAGACGCTCCGTTCCCCGTCACGCAGGCACTCGATGATCTTCAGGCGGGTCGGTTGTCCCAGGGCGTTCAGGATGTCGGCCCGCCACTCGATCAGGTCGTTCATTGCAACTCCTTCCAAAACACGAGATGGCGTCGGCTCTGACGCCTTCTTCAGGTCGGGATAATTAGCATGTTTGCGCTGCGAGATCATCCTTTTTCTTGGCCACGCCCGGAATACAAACTTTTATTTATTACAGTTTTCTCTACCACCTTCCTCCCCTCTCCCCTCGTTCAAGGTTCATCAGCGCGGCGCCCGGAAGAGCAAATCGCCTTGTCCCCCCTTTGCGAAGGTTCATCCGGGAATTCCGGGAATGGAGCCCGGTCTCTTCCGTTGAGGTGAGGGGACACTAGTGGCGCCGCACTGGAGCACAGGCTTCCCAGCCTGTACCGCGGCGCCAGCCGCGCGGTCTGTGCCGGCTGCGCCGCCATCGCAGGGCGTTCCCCGGAATTCCCGGAAGACACTTTGCGAAGGGGGGGCAGGGGGGATTTGATCTTCAAGTCTCCTCCAGAAGTGCCAGCCCGGTAACAGTACATCTGGGTCGTCGAACAACAGTGCTGCGGCATCTAAAAATCAACGACATAGGCCCCCACCAGTTCTTTGAAAGTGGACTCAAGGAAAGTGCTTGAGACTACAGCAGTTGCGCACTTTGCAGGACGCTTCCGGCCAAGTCAAATCCCCCCTGTCCCCCCTTCGCAAAGGGGGGAACGCGAGGCCTCGTGCGGTGCTTCGTGGCACTGGCCCCACGCTGCCCCGGAATTCTCGGATGAGCCTTCGCAACGGAGGGAACGCTGGTTCGCGTACAGCGCTTATGGCAACGTACTCCGGCTCCCTGAATTTCCGGGTGCAAAGCAGGAACGCGTGTCCCTGATTCCATATCACTCCGGCAATACCGGCCCTTCCCCCGGTCCGACGGACTCGACGCGCGGGACGACGGTGCCGAAGAGCTGCTGTGCGAGGGAGCGGACGTCCTCGGCGGTGACCGCTTCGAGTGCCTCGAGAGAAAACGCTATCGGTTCCGGAGCACCCAGTATCGACACGTTGTTGGAGATGCGCCTCATCTGGATCTCGCAGTCGTCCAGCGCCATCAGCCGGTTGCACCGCAGCTGCTCTTTTGCGTCACGCAGCGTATCCTCCCCCACCATCTCATCGCACAGCTTCATGATCTCCCCATGGGAGACCTTCACCGCCTCCTCCGCGCGCTCAGGGCCGGTTGCAGCGTAGATCAGGAGTGCCCCGGTATCGCTGTAGAACTGCAGATGCGAGTACACCGAGTAGGCCAGCGAGCGCCGCTCGCGTACCTCGCGGAAAAGCCTCGAGTTCATCCCGGATCCGAGAATCTGGTTCAGCACCGCGAGTGCGTGACGCTGCGCGCTCCCGGCAGGGGGAATCGGGTATCCCATGTAGAACTGCGTCTGCTCCATGGGGCGGGTGTGATGCGCCTTCTGCCGCAGGGCCGGCTGCCACGCGGGGTGGGAGGGGCGCGACGGGAGGGCTCCGACCGGGAGCTGGCCCAGGAGGCGCTCAGCAAGCTCCACGATCGGTGCATGCTCCACGTTTCCCGCCACCGACACGATTGTGCCGTTGGCAAGGTAGTTGATGAGCTTGTGCGCCACCAGCCGGTCGCGCGCGATGGAGCTTATGGTTTCGGCGGTGCCAAGGATCGGAAGCCCCACCGGGTGCCCGATCCAGTACCCCTGGTGGAACTGGTTGTACAGGAAGCGGTTCGGGTTGTCGAAGTTCATGGAGATTTCCTGCAGCACGACGCCGCGCTCCTTGTCGACCTCCTTGGTGGGAAAGGACGCGTTGACGTACATGTCCGCCAGGATCTCGAAGACCTGAGGGATGGTGGAAGCGAGGCACACGGCGTAGTAGAAGACTTCCTCCTGGCTCGTGTAGGCGTTGGCACGCGCGCCGAGGGCGTTGAATTCGTCCATGATCCTGTCTGCACTGCGCTTTTCCGTCCCCTTGAAGAGAAGATGCTCTATGAAGTGGGAGGCGCCGCCGGTGTCGGGCTCCTCGTTTCTCGTGCTGCTCTCTATGCGGATCCCGATGGCGGCGCCCTGCATGTTCACCTGCTGCGTCGCGACGCGGATGCCGTTTGAGAGGGTCGTCATCTGCACGTCCGGTAACCTCGGTGTTGTCATGGTTGCTCCTTGTCTATATCCGAATCCCTCTCACGAAAGGAGAAGGAGCGGGTCACGCTGGGTTAGATCAGGCTGTCTCAGCCTCCGGAGATGAAGTCCTTTGCTTTAATGATACCGCGTCAGAGGTGCTGCGTGCCACCGTTATCAAAGATCGCCTTTCGCGCTGCAGCCTGATGCCGTCCCGTGACTTGCATTAAAAGCAAAAGTTTCCTCCCCTGCGGTCGATAAGGAGTGCACCGGGTAACCCGGATTCTTCCTGAGGGATGGGCTTCATGACAAGAGAGCCGAGACTGGAAAAGAGAGCATTTCTTCTGCGGATCGTCCGCACTCTGCTGATCGTCTCCGGCGTTGCCGCTGCGTACTACGTCACCGGGCGCGCCATCGTAGCCCTCGGCGCCCCCCCAAACGGAGCGATAACGACCGTGTGGCTCCCCTCCGGGATCACCGTTGCGGCGCTCCTCCGTTTCGGGAGGTGGCCTGCCGCAGGCGCCTTCATCGGCTCACTTGCCCTGGACTGCAGGATGGGGACGCCCCTCACCGCCGGAATACTGGTGGCGATCGCCAACTCCGGGAGCGAATACCTCTGCTACAAGATGATGACCGGGGGCGCCAGCGCCTTGCGCAGGCTCGAAATAAGGAGCGTTGCGCGTCTTCTGATCGGTTCCCTCGTTGCCTCGTTACTTTCCGCTGCAATTGGTGTCACCGCCTACGTCTCATTCGGGGTCATCCCCGCTCCTCTCTACCTCTCGCTCCTGATCACCTGGTTCGGCTCCTGCGCTGTCGGCATCGTGCTGGTGGCCCCCTTTCTGATCTGCACCCTTGATGACTGGTCCGCGGCCGCCGGTGGAGTCCGCCGCCTCGAGTTCGCAGCCACCCTCGCGGCACTCGCCTGTGCAGCGTTTCTGTGGCAGGGGCCGACGCTCTCCCACGAGGCGCATGAACCGCTGGTCGTCGCGGTACTGATCCTCTTCTTGTGGATTGCCTACCGCTTCCCGACAACCGCCATGGCAGGCGCCGTCTTTCTCTTTGCAACAGCAACGGTCGGTGGAGCGGTCCTGCGCGTCGCAAAGGAACCGCAGGAGACCGCCTTCATCGCCATCTTCGGGCTGCAGCTCATACTCGCCGGAGTCGCCGTCTTCGGCTACCTCCTTGCCTCCCTCGTGTCGGCCCAGAGACGCGCCACCGAGGGGGTGCGCCTGGCGGCAAAGGTGTACGAGACCACAAGCGAAGGTATCGTCGTCACCACCCCGGAAGGCGCAATAATCGACGCCAACAGCGCCTTTGAGCAGATCACGGGGTATCCGCGCGCCGAAGTGCTCGGGCAGCATCCGAGCTTCCTGAGATCCGACCGGCACCCTATGGAGTTCTACAAGTCACAGGTGCACGCGCTCCTCACCCTCGGCGAGTGGCAGGGGGAAGTATGGTACCGACGCGCCGACGGCACCCTCTTCCCCGGATGGATGTCCCTTACGGCCGTGCGCGACGCAAAGGGGACGATAACCGAGTTTGTCGGCATCCTCTCCGACATAACGGAGTTGAGAGAGGCGCAGACAAAACTCCTGGACAGCGCCCGGCACGCGGGGATGGCCGAGATCGCCACGAATATGCTGCACAACATAGGAAACGTGCTAAACAGCGTCAACGTCTCTGCGGGGAGCTTGCAGGCGCGGGTGCACGCCTCGAAAGTGGCGGGTCTCACGAAAGCAAGCACGATGCTGAAGGCGAATGCGGAGCGCCTCCCGGACTTTCTTCTCAATGACCCAAAAGGGAAGCTCCTCCCGGACTACCTGGAGAAGCTCGCCACGACACTCTCGGCGGAGCAGCAAGAGATACTCGAAGAGGTGGGGAGGATTTCGAGGAGCATCGACCACATAAAGGATATCGTGGCGACCCAGCAATCGTATGCGGGAGCCTCCACGCTGGTTGAGATGGTGCAGGTCCGCACCCTCCTGGAGGACGCGCTACGCATGAACGCGGAGTCGCTGACAAGGCACACGGTCACGGTGGTGAGGGATTTTCGCGACGTCCCGGAGATCCCCCTCGACAAGGCGCGCATCATGATGATCCTCGTCAATCTGATCCGCAACGCAAAGCACGCCATGGGGAAGGTTACCGACCGGGAGCAGATCCTGACGCTGCGGCTGCGCCTGGCGGAGAAGGAGGGGGGGCGCGCCTTGCAGATTGCAGTGCAGGACGTCGGTGAAGGGATCTGCGAGGAGAACCTGACCCGCATCTTCGCCCACGGTTTCACCACGAAAAAGGACGGGCACGGCTTCGGGCTGCACAGCTGCGCCCTTGCCGCCAGCGAGATGGGGGGGACCCTGACCGCAGTAAGCGCCGGTCCGGGACGGGGTGCCACCTTTACCCTGGAATTACCGGTGCAGGTGTAAGGGGCGCTAGGCAGGTTCATCCAGAAATGCCGGGGGAGCGTAAGTACATTGCCACGAAGCACTGCAGAACGCCTAACGTCCCCCCCTTCGCAAAGGGGGGGACGCGAGGCCTCGTGCGGCCTTCATTGAAACATACTACGGCTTCCCCGGAATTCTCGGAAGAGCCTTCATGAAGGGGGGAACCTGATGCCGGGCCTTTTCCACTTAGAGGACTGCACAAACGCCTCGTCCCCTGAGTGTCGCACCTATAACGCATTACCCGGAGAGGGCGTTCCGGATCTGCCTGATCTCCTCCACCACCTCCGGATTTGCAAGAGTGGTGACGTCTCCAGGATCTTCTCCGTTGGAGAGCGCGGCGAGCACCCGGCGCATGATCTTTCCGGAGCGGGTCTTCGGCATGTCCGGCACCATTATGACCTGCTTCGGGCGTGCAAATGGCCCTATCTCCGCCGTCACAGCCGCGGTCACCCGCTGCCTCACATCCTCGCCAGGGGTAAACCCGGGCTTTAGCGACACGTAGAGCTCCGGCATCCTCCCCTTTATCTCATCCGCCACCGGCACGACGGCGGCTTCCGCGACTTCGGCGACACTGAGCGCGGCGGACTCTATTTCCTTCGCACCGAGCCGGTGCCCAGCCACATTGATGACGTCGTCTATCCGCCCGAGGATGCGGTAATACCCGTCCTCCCCCTGCATGGCGCCGTCCCCGGACATGTAGGGCCAGTCTCGCCAGTCCGTGCTCTCGGGGTCACGGCAATAGCGGGCATAGTACTGCGCGACGAAGCGCCCGGGATCCTTCCAGATCGTCTGGAAGCACCCCGGCCAGGGGTTGCTGATGCAGATATTCCCGGCCCGCCCCGATCCCTCCGGGATCTCCCGCCCTTCGTCGTCGAGGATCACCGGATAGATCCCCGGCATGGCAGGCCCCGTGCTCCCCGGCTTCATCGGGTGGATCGCCGGCATGGTGCTGGTCAGAAATCCGCCTGTCTCGGTCTGCCACCAGGTGTCGACGATGACCGCCTCCCCTTTCCCCACGACATCGTGATACCAGCGCCACACCTCCGGCTCGATCGCCTCCCCTACCGTTGTCATGAGCTTGAAGTGGTAGTCGTACTTCGCCGGCTCGTCTGGCCCTGCCCGGCGCAGCCCGCGAATCGCCGTCGGCGAGGTGTGGAAGATGTTCACGTCGAGCTCCTGTGCGATGCGCCACGGCCGCCCGGCATCCGGCCAGGTCGGCAGCCCTTCGTAGATCACCACCGACGCCGCCAGCGCCAGGGGGCCGTAGACGATGTAGGAGTGACCGGTGATCCAGCCGATATCCGCCATGCACCAGTAGACGTCCTCCGGATGTATGTCCTCCACGTACTTCGCGGTCCCGGTGACGTAGGAGAGATACCCCCCGGTACTGTGCTGGCATCCCTTCGGGCGGCCGGTGGTGCCGCTGGTGTACATCAGAAAGAGAGGGTCTTCCGCCGCGCTCTCCTCCGGCTTGACGCGGCAGCCATGGTACCCCTTCAGCATCTCGTTCACCAGGCAGTCGCGCCCCTCGACCAGCGGCGCCTTGCTGGAGTAGCGACCGGGATAGCGCTCCCACACAAGCACCTTTTCGATGCGCTGGCCTCCGTTTTCGGCCAGTTCCACCGCCTGGTCTGCACCTGCCTTGTGATCGAGGAGCCTCCCCCCACGGTAGTAGGCATCCATGGTGATGAGGACGCTGCTGCCGGCGTCGATGATCCGGTCGGCGAGGCTTTTTGCGCTGTAGCCGCTGAAAACCTGGGAGTGGATCGCGCCGATGCGGGCGCAGGCGAGCATGGCGATCGGCAGCTCCGCCACCATCGGGAGGTGCAGCGTCACGCGGTCCCCCTTCTTCACCCTCGCCACTTCCCTGAGCAGGGTGGCAAACTCGTTCACCCGGTACGACAGCTCCTGGTACGTCACATGGTGAATCGGTTCGTCCTCCGGCTCTGGCACGAAGTGCAGGGCCGCCTTGTTCTTGAAGCGCGCGAGATGCCGGTCGATGCAGTTGTAACTCGCGTTCAGCCTTCCCCCGACGAACCAGCGCCAGAAAGGGGGGTGGCTGCTGTCGAGGACCGTGTCCCAGCGCCGGTACCAGTCGAGAAGCTCTGCGTACTCCGCAAAGCAGGCCGGAAACCTCTCCGGTGCAAAGCGCTCGTATATCGCCGGGTCCGCCAGATTCGCCTGTTTTATGAAGGGGACCGGTGGCTGGTAGTACTCCTCTTCCTGCCAGTGAACCGCTATCTCCGCTTCCGATACCCGTTCATCCCTTGCTGTCTTCATGGTTCTCTCCTCCTTTACCGTCATGCAAACGGGCGGCAGATGCGGACGTCAGAACTCCCCGTGCGGCATGTAGGGTGTAGGCCGGGACAAGCCGCACGCCATCCCGGCGGTGAATGCCATTTCTCAAGGAATGCGGAACTCGTACGTGTCGCCATGGGTGAGGTAGAGAACCTTCCCTTCCAGTCCCGCTACCCTGACCGCTATCACAAACGCTTCCAGCGACGACTTGAACACCCGGTAGTCGTTGTAATGTATCGGGATATTCTTGTCGGCGTTGATGATGCGGATCGCCTTGATCCCTTCCTCCGCATCCATCGTCACCAGGACGCCCAGAATTCGCGTTCCGCCGAGGTGAAAGAGCCCAAGGTTCACTTTCGGGTACCTGTGGGGTATCTCCATCAAGTGCTCGCCGACCAGAGTGTCGCCGGAGATGTAGAGGCGGAAGGTGGGCTCACCCTCGCCGCTCCCCCATTCGAGCATGCTCCCCATGACCGGTGGCAGGAGAGAATTCACCACCCCCGGCCCGTGCCGCCCTGGCATCGACGTCACCCTCAGCCAGCGATCCCCTTGAGACAGAACCGCCTCGTCCCAGGTCCCAAGGCCGATCGTCCTCCTGAAGCCGCGCTGCCCCAGCACCCTCGCCGCATGCACCGTCGTCACTATCGGAAGATCCTTCGAAAGCTTCGCCTGTGCGATGTGGTCCCAATGGTCGCCGTGCAGATGCGACAGGAGACAGACATCGAGGGGGGGGAGGTCTTCTATTTCGCGAGCGGGGTTGGTTCGGCGACGGGAGGTGAGACCGTATCCGAGATGGGCGTGGTCACCTGCATGGAGGAAATTGGGATCAGTAAGGATGGTGAAACCACCACCAGTGATGAGGGTGGTCGCTGTTCCGATAAAAAAAATGGAGCCAAGGTTCGGGTCGTCACTGCCGGGTGAAGATAACACCTCCACCCTATGAGATGTAACCACTGCCGCCTCCGTGCTGCTGCAAACGCGACTGCCTGTCGTTGTTAATAAGAGTTTACCATGGCAGTACCTTGGCACCTGCATCGGAGATGCTCAGGAAAGAGATGGCTCCTTTGGCAGGAGGATCTCCGGGCGGCCGCACGGACAGGACGGGCGAGATATGAACGACACGGAGCA
The DNA here is from genome assembly GCF_021044625.1 of Geomonas sp. RF6. Taxonomy (NCBI): domain Bacteria; kingdom Pseudomonadati; phylum Thermodesulfobacteriota; class Desulfuromonadia; order Geobacterales; family Geobacteraceae; genus Geomonas; species Geomonas sp. RF6. Next base: position 4,721,636 of record NZ_CP087999.1, read on the forward strand.
TGAGGGGGGAGTTGCATGGTTTGATGTTCTGTTGACATCGGTCAAAGAAAGGAAGGCAGCGTCGGGCGTATAGTCGAACCATGACAGCCGCAGCAGATGGCGGACGAAAACATTGACGAAGAGGTTGAAGATGGGGCGACTAACTGACGATTTGAAAAAGGACCACGCGGACATTGCAGCGATGCTGGAGCAGGTGAAAGAGGCAAGGAGTTCCCACAAGGACGTGCACAAGATACTCCTCTCCGCCCGGAACTCGCTTCTGAACCACCTGCGCAAAGAGGACGCGCATCTCTACCCCCTCCTCAACGCCGCAGCCCAGAAGGACCCGGCACTGAAGAAACTCCTCGACCACTACACGAGGGACATGGAAGAAATCACCCGGAATGCGGTTACTTTCTTCGACACCTATACGCCGTCAGGGACGGAGCACAATATCGATTTTGCGGTTGCGTTCGGGAAGCTTTATGCGGCGATCGCGCGAAGGCTGCGCAGTGAAGAAGGCACTATCTATCGAGAGTATGACAAGCTGTGCCCGTAGTCAGGAAGGAATAGGTGCAGTAGTCGTTGAGCGGGGTGCGACAGGGAATTCCAGGATGAAGGAACGAGCGCTTATTCCGCCCGACATTGGCTACACAGCATCTATGTAGGCCGGGATAAGCCGGAGGCGTTCCCGGCGGTCCACACGAACCTATGCGGGAATCCCACGCTGTCCCAAAAGCTCGACAAGGTAGGCGGCGCAGTCGCCATGGCACAATGCCACCTTATGCCGGAAACGCTACGCTTATTCCGGCCTACATGGCTACACAGCATTCCTGTAGGACGGGGTAAGCCGGAGGCGTTCCCGGCGGTCCACACGAACCTACGCGTGAATCCCACGCTGTCCCAAAAGCTCGACAAGGTAAGCGGCGCAGCCGCCATAGCGCAATGCCACCTTATGCCGGAAACGCTGCGCTTATTCCGGCCTACATGGCTACACGGCATCTCTGTAGGCCGGGATAAGCCGGAGGCGTTCCCGGCGGTCCACACGCGCCTACGCGGGAATCCCAAGCTGTCCCAAAAGCTCGACAAGGTAGGCGGCGCAGCCGCCATAGCGCAAGGCCAGCTTATGCCGGAAACGCTGCGCTTATTCCGGCCTACATGGCTACACAGCATTCCTGTAGGCCGGGATAAGCCGGAGGCGTTCCCGGCGGTCCACCCGCGCCTACGCGGGGAATCCTACGCTGTCCCAAAAGCTCGACAAGGTAGGCGGCGCAGCCGCCAGCGCACGGCCACCTTATGCCGGAAACGCTGCGCTTATTCCGGCCTACATGGCTACACAGCATTCCTGTAGGCCGGGATAAGCCGGAGGCGTTCCCGGCGGTCCACACGAACCTACGCGTGAATCCCACGCTGTCCCAAAACCTCGACAACGTACGCGGCGCAGCCGCCATGGCACAATGCCACCTTATGCCGGAAACGCTGCGCTTATTCCGGCCTACATGGCTACACAGCATTCCTGTAGGCCGGGATAAGCCGGAGGCGTTCCCGGCGGTCCACACGCACCTACGCGGGAATCCCCAACTGTCCCAATAGCCTCGACAAAGTATCTGCGTCGTACGGTTTCGGATATGCCGCGCAAAAGCCGTGCTCGTTCCAGGCGCTCATCACCGGATCGTTGGAATACCCGCTCGACACGATCAGACGGGCGCCGGGATGCAGCTTGAGGATCTGCTGCGCGGTCTCTCTCCCCCCCATGCCGCCGGGGACCGTTAGATCAAGGATCCCCACCTCGAATGGCCTCCCTGCCTCACAGGCTTCCCGCCACAGGTTCACCGCTTCCTCACCGGTGCAGCACGCAGTCACCACGTATCCCTGCTTCTCCAGCACATCTCGCGCAAGATCGCGGATAATTTCCTCGTCATCCATCACCAGCACGGGGGTCCCCTCGGCGCTCACCGCTGCGGCTATCTCTTCCTCTGGTTGCAGCGGTGCCTCCGGCTTTCTGATCGCCGGAAGATAGATCGTGAAGGTCGTTCCCCTGCCGGGGGTGGAGCTGAAGGTGATGGCGCCTCCGTGTCTGGTGATGATGGAGTGGGCGGTGGCGAGCCCCAAGCCTGTGCCGACCTCCGCCTTTGTGGTGAAGTACGGGGTGAATATCTTCGGGCTGTCCTCCTCGCTGATGCCGCACCCCCGGTCTATGAAGGAGAGCTCTACATACTCCCCTGCCGTCTTCACCGGGATCTTCTCGCTTTCGCTGCTGACGTTTCTTCCCCGCACCGTCAACACACCGCCACCCGGCATCGACTGCACGGCGTTGATGCAGATGCAGTTGAATGCCTGGCAGATCTGGCCGTCGTCCACATACACGTTGTGGAGCGCTTCGGGGAATTCGAGGCGGCTCGCGACGGAGGAGCCGGTGGTGGCAAGGGTGACTGATTCCTCCACCAGTTTTACCAGTGAAACAACCTTCTTCACCGGGGCTCCGCCGCTGGCAAAGGTCAGAAGCTGCGTTGCGAGCCCCGCCGCCCTCTTGGAGGCCTTCTCCGCGTAGCGCAGGAGCTCGTAGGCGCGGTGAGACTCCCCGAGCATCTTCCTGGCAAAGGAGATATAGCCGAGGACGCCGGTGAGGGCGTTGTTGAAGTTGTGCGCGATCCCCCCTGCCAGCACCCCTATCGATTCCAGCTTCTGGTTTCTGATGATCTGCTGCTGCAGGAGCTCCCGCTCCGTCATATCTATCAGTATGTCCACCGTGCGCCCGCCCGAGAGCTGGTTCGTGCAGCTCAGGTCGCGCACGGAGCCGTCCTTGCACACCACCCGCACATCGTAGAAGGAGCTCTCCGTCGCTCCCCCCCGCCATGCCGCGATCGCCTCCGCACGCAGGGACGCCACCCGCTCCCGCTGTGCTTCGTCGGGGCAGGCGTGGGAGAGCCACTCGTCGAAGGTGCGCGCTTCGTTGTAGAGGTAGCCGATGCGCTCCAGCATGAAGTGATTCAGGTACTCCACGGTGCCGTGGGTGTCGGACCACACGATCCCCACCGGCAGCTGCTGCACGAGATTCCTCAATTCCTGCTGGGCCTGGACCCTTTCCTCCACCTCTTCCTCGAGCGCCTGATTCAACTCGACAAGCCGCTCCTTCGAAGCGGTCTCCTGGCGCACCGCCTCCAGGAGATCGGCGTTGAGACGCCGGTTCTCCTCGTCACGCTGACGCAAAGTTTCTGCAAGAACGTTCACGGCGGCGGACGCCCTACCCGGCTCGTCATCAGAATTCACCTCGATGCGGGAGACGTAATCACCGCTGTGCACACGCTCGAGCCCCTCCATGAGGGCCTGGAACGAACGGGTGACCCGTCGCAGCAAGAGGTGGCAGGAGAAGGAAACGACGAGCCAGAAGAGGATGGCGTAGGCGCACCCGGTCACGACCACCCTTTGCGCGCTCGCCTGCAGATCCTCCGTCCCCCTTGAGAGGCGCACCGTGCCGATGAGGTCGCCTGCGCTGTCGGTCTCCCCGACTGCCGTCTCGGGCCACAGCGGCGCGGCGGTGCTGCGGATTTCCACCTCTTTGGTTATATGATGCGCGGAGACGGCGCTTGCGACTTCGGGAATGCGCACCAGCACGGCACCGTTGGCCGAGACGATTTCCACGGCCTTTACCTGCGGCAGCCTCACGATCTCCTCTGCCAGGTGCTTCAGGAGCTCACGGTTCTCCGCGTAGAGGGGAAGCCGGATGGAGTTGGCGAAGGCGTTGGCGGTGAGCTGCAGTTTCTCGGACGCCTCGCGCCTGTGCTGGCGGATCTCGCGCACCACAAAAAGGGAAACGAAGAGGGCGGTGAGAACGAAAGTTAGAAGGGTAAAGAGGAGAAAGAGCTTCAGCTGGAAGCTGGAGCGGGAGGGTGTGAGCCGCGAAAGGAGCTTTCTGTTATTCATACCTGCCATCACTTCTGCACCACCGGTGGCCGAAAGCCACAGCAGGATATGAGTGGACCGAGAAGCTGAGCGTGAGAGATTTTTCTGAGGCTGTAATAGTTATTATGGGAATGACCTTTGTGAGCCAAAGTAAGCGTACCTAACCGTTCAAAGATTAGGGGGAATTTAACACAAACGTTTTCAAATGCAAGTACTATCTGCAGACAACGAGTTCAAGGTGTAAGGGAAGGGATGACAGAACATTACAAGGTTATAACTTATTGCAATTGTAACAAACAGGGTTCTAGAAACGCTTTGACATTAGTAAAGGAAACTGGTAAGAAGCAGGCAAATTTTTGCATCACCCTTTCATTACCCTATTGTTGCGTTGGTACCTGTTGCTACGAACCCTCGTTTACATATTCGTCTTCGCCGGCCTCTCCCTTTGGTGGCCCGTCGCTCCCGCGAGCGCTGTAGAAGATGCTGACGAGCTCTCCCGCTCCCTCGGACTATCCGCAGAGGAAGGGGGCACCATCTCCCGTTTCCCCCGCCCCGCTTCTAAGATCGCCGAAAATGTCACCATTATCACCGCCGACGATATAGCTCGCGTCAATGCCCACACCCTTGCCGACGTGCTGCAGACCGTCGCAGGCGTGCAGCTCGACGAGGTGACGACCCCCGGGACCTTCTCCTTCATCAGCGTCCTCGGAACGACAACACGGCACATTCAGCTCCTCATCGACGGCGTCCCGCAGAACTTCCTGAGCGCGGACAACATCGCCGACCCCGGGTCGATCCCGGTGCAGATGATCGACAGGGTCGAGATAATAAAAGGAGCCGCCTCAGCGGCCTGGGGCTCCGCCCTCGGCGGGGTGATCAACGTCCTCACGAAGTCGCCCAACGCGGAGCAAACCGTGGGAGGAATCGCCTCCGCCTCCCTCGGCGAGCAGAGCACCACCGACGCGCGCGCTGAGATCACCGGCACTGCAGGAAAACTCGGCTACTACCTCACCGGAGGGAACATCCACTCCCAAGGGCTCATTCCCGGCAACGGGACGACCCTGAACCACCTCTTTGCCAAACTCACATACGACCTCCCCACAGGGGGGAACCTCGCCTTCGGATTCGACCTGCGCGACAACTCGCCGGGGCAGGGAACCTTCCCCAAATACGACTACACCGGCACGGGGAATATCGACAACCTGAGCGGCCGTCTCACCTTTACCCATCCACTGGCCGACCGGCTGAACCTTTCCGTGCAGGCCTCCGGCGGACGCCGCTCCATCTCAACACAGCAGGGACCGATCAGCGAGCCGTTCCTCTACCGGGACGGCGCGGCGAAGGAAATCTTCCACAACGCGAAGGCCGAGATCAACTGGGGTGACGCGGAAGTAAATGTGGTCGGCGGTATCGACTTCCAGTCGGTCGATATCTGGCAAAGGGAGCTGGTGACTATGGATCCCGCCGCCAATTTCACCGCCTCCTTCAAGCGCACCGGCGCCTATCTAAACGGCACCTATACCATAGGGCGCGTCTCCATCCTCCCCGGGGTGCGGTTCGACCACTCAAACCTCGTGGAGGATGCCTTAAGCTATACCCTCGGCGCGACGGTGCGCCTCACCGACAACACGATCCTGCGGGCATACGGCGCACGCGGCTATAGCCTGCCGATGATCAACAACGTGGAGGTCCTGAACGGGCGGCGCCAGCTGCAGAACCTCTGGACAGTACAGGCAGGGGTGGAGTCGGCGGCCATCCCGTACCTCTGGGTAAAAGGGACCTTCTTTTACAACAACATCTGGAACATCCAGACCTTCACAGGCACGCTCGGTGACGGCGGCGTCGTCCTTGCGGAGCAGACGAGGCAGGGATTCGACGCAGAGCTGCGCACCTCGCCGATTTATGGCGTCGCACTCAGCGCCGGCTACACCTACAGCGATTCGCGCGACAAAAAGACGGGGCTGGAGCTGACGGGGGACACCGGTCCGCGTGAGGGGCTGAAGCTCGGGGTCAATTACGACAACAGCGCCATCGGCAGCCGCGCCTCTCTCCTTGGCAACTACGTCTACTACAACCTGCCGGGATATGACTCAAAGCTCTCTTCCATCATCTGGGACCTGCATCTGACCCAGAAGCTCTTCCCCAGCCGGGAGCTGTCGCCGGAGATCTTCTTCTCCCTGCACAACATCTTTAACGACGATCAGTATCAGTTCGATCTCCGTCCCAACACCCCCCGCTGGGTGGAAGGTGGCATGAGGTACCGGTTCTGATGCGCAGACTGGTCCTGTCCATAGCCCTTGCGGCGTTGACCGTACTCCCTGCCTGGGGGGCTGACATCCTCGTGCTGCAGTCGCAGCGCGCCCCCGCCTACAGCGAGGCGCTGCGCGGCTTCCGTGCCGCGTGCAAAGAGTCGGAGCAGACGATCATCCTCAGCGACTACGCGGAGGTGAACGTCGAGCGACTGGTGAGGGAAGAGCGTCCGCGGGTGATAGTGGCGATGGGTGACAAGGCTCTTGCTGCTGCGAAGATGGTGCGGGAGATACCGGTGGTATCCATCCTCTCCCTGAACATACTCAGAGAGCACGCGGATAACGTCGGCGGCATCACCCTTCTTGCGGCGCCGGAGCAGTACCTGAAGGCGTTTGGCACGATCGGGGTGGAGAGGGTCGGCGTCCTGTACGACCCCGCAAGGTCCGGCCGGTATCTGAAGAGGGTGACGCAGGAAGCAAAGCAGATGGGGATCACGCTGGTGCCTGAACCGGTGAGGGCACCCCGGGATATCCAGTCGAAGCTCGAATCGCTGAAGGGGAATGTTGAGGCGCTCTGGGTGCTGCCGGACAGCACCGTGTTCAGCAGCGTCAACATGGAGGCGTTCCTCCTCTTCTCCGTGGCACACAACGTGCCGATCATCACCTTCAGCAGTCAGTACCTCCAGTACGGCGCGGCGGCAGCGCTTGACCTCGACTACTTCGACATCGGTGTGCAGGCCGCGGAGATGGCAGTGGCGCGCATCTACACCCCGTCCTCCAGGAAGGTTCCCACGGTCGACCCGCGCCGGTCGCTGCTGCGCACCAACGATACCGTCCTCAGAAAGGTCGGACTGAAGGCGAGATAGCTTTTACTCACCGAACCAGATTCAGGATCAGGTATTCAAGGCAATCAAGGGCTTGCAGCACTAAAGGAGACATCACGCCCCCCCCTTTGCGAAGGTTCTTCCGGAAATTCCGAGGGAGCGTGGGTGCATTGCCACGAAGCACTGCAGAAGGCCTAACGTTCCCCCCTTTGCGAAGGGGGGGCAGGGGGGATTTGCCTTGGGTACCTCCTCCAGACCTCACCCCGAAGCCGGTTTCTTAAAAACTGGATCAACTAAAAAAGCCGTCCCCACCTGGAGACGGCTTTTTCATTTCGTGCAGGCCGACCTAAACCTTACGGCGCCTTGAAGAACGCCACCTTGTTCGCGTTGCAAACCGGGCACTTCTCCAGGGGCTCGCGCTCGACGGTGTGGCCGCAGACGTTGCAGATGTAGTAGTCGTAGCTCGCCTCTCCCTGCTGCAGGGAATCGAGCATCTTCTGGTACAGGCCGGCATGCACCTTCTCCACCTCGTTTGCCCAGGTGAAGCCGCGCTCCGCCTGAGCAGCGCCTTCGGCTGATGCCTCCGAGATCATCTGCGGATACATCTCGGTGAACTCGTGGGTCTCCCCCCCTATCGCCTCGAGAAGGTTCTCGCGGGTACTCTTGATCCCGCCGAGCACGCGCAGATGCATGTGCGCATGTACCGTCTCCGCCTCAGCCGCAGCGCGGAACAGTTTTGCTGCCTGGAGGTACCCTTCCTTCTCCGCCTGCTTGGCAAAGGCAAGGTACTTGCGGTTTGCTTGGGATTCGCCGGCGAACGCGGCAGCCAGATTTGTTTCAGACTTAGTCATTGTGCCCTCCATAAAATTGAAGATGTACTCTTTCGCCCGAGCTTCCCAGGCAGACAGCACAGAAATATAGCACATGAAACGACATTGTCTCTAATTTTTCTCTCTAAGCCACGCCACATGACATGGAGTAGCTAGAAATGACAATAGCTTATGCCGATGCGAGGCACCGTATACCATATGCCTGTCCACTTCTACTTCAAATCCTTCCTGGTACTTCGATGGCGGCGCATATCGCACATGAGTTTGACTTAAGGATCCTTAAAGCTATTCTCTCAAAGGTGATTTTTCACTGACAGCACTGCGAGGATATGAACTATGGCTCCGCGTAACAGTGTCGGATACGTGGTCAGACTTTCCGAGCCAGCACTGATAGGAATGATCCTCAACGGGCTCGAAGCATACTCCGTTATGCACGACCGGAGAGCGCGTTTCGTCGAGACTTACGGCTGCCTATTCGGATACCAGGCAACGATGCTGGACGAAAGGACGCTGTACCAGGTGGAAATGGCGAATATCGACACCTCGGCAAAGAGAAAAGCGGATGGGGTGAAATATTACCCCGAGGCGATGATACTGAAAGCGGAGACGATGCACTGCTACTGGCCGCACCTTGAGTACCTCGGAGACTTCCACACCCACCCCTATGAGAGCTGCTCCAGGGTGCGCTCGGCACCGAGAGAGGCGGGGGATGGCTCAGGGGATAGCAAGGGCTATTTCTTTTCCGTAGAGGATAAAAAGAGTCTCAGGCACCTTACGAAACAGTGCAGGGAAAACAACATCAGGTATAGAGTGGGCTTGGCAGTTGCGATAGCAGCATTGGATGATCTAAAAAGGAAGGAACCGGCACATATTCACAGCAACTGCATAGCGTTTAACATCAAGAGGCATCGCATGTGGATCACCGCGTACTGTGCCTATGAGAATGGCCACTCCTGGCAGTACACCGAAAACAGAGACAACACTGTTTTTCTTGAATGTCAATCGGTGTTGGGAAGTATCGAGAGCTTCTTCTGACCCGTTCACAGCGGTTCCAGCAGCACCCGCTTTTCCTGCATTTCTAGACAGTTACACAAACCTTCGGGGCAGTACCGGAAGGTTTGATTTTTTTTGGGCGATATGGTCCAATAGCAATTAGCGGCAACTCACCCCGCCCAGGAGGTAAGACATGAAGATTAAAAAAGAGGATTGCCCTCGTAGCATAGATATGGTAACCGAAGACTTCTCCGACAAATCTGATTCCACCGTAACATGCACCAGATGCGGTGCCAGCGCACACGATCCTTCACTTCTTTGCAGCCCGGATGTTACTCTCGCCTCAAGCACCCAATTGAGGGAAGGCAGCCAAAGCAGTTTTAGCAGCCAGAGCGGGCAAAGCGATTTCCAAAGCGGACAGAGTCAATCCAGCCAGAGCCAGAGCCAATTTGGCCAGAGTCAGAGCCAGTTTGGCCAGGGCCAGAGCAGCCAGGGGCAGAGCAAGAACATCCAGAACCAGAGCCAAAGCAACCTCGGGAAGAGTGAAGAAGATGTAGACCTTGGGGAATAGTGTCTACTAGCGTGGTATAAACCGCTTCAAAAAGGCCCGGACCTGACATCCGGGCCTTTTTCCGTTTTTGCGGCGTATTATGCTTCAACGAAGCGCCGCGCGAGCCCTCGCGGCCCCCCCTCTGCGAAGGCTCATCCGAGAATGCCGGGGGAGTGTGGGTAAATGCCACGAAGCACTGCAGAAGGCCCAACGTTCCCCCCTTTGCGAAGGGGGGGACGCGAGGCCTCGCGCGGCCCTTCATTGGAACATACTACGGCTTCCCCGGAATTCGCGGATGAGCCTGCGAAGGGGGAACGCTACCTCGCTTACTCCTTTGAAAGCACACACTCGCTGTCCACGGATGCCTCGGCTCCCTCGAGTAGTTGCCGCCCCAGAAGGTCGCTGTAGATCCCGTCTTTTATCAGTTTCTTCGACTTTTCTATATCCGGCGCAAAGTAGCGATCCTCCTCGTAAAAGGAAACTTCCTGGCGCAATTGCCTTTTCGCCTCTTCAAGGAGCGGGGAGCTTTTGTTTGGTGCGCGAAAATCGACGCCCTGGCAGGCGGCGAGGAGCTCGATGGCGACGATCCCCGCGCTGTTGTCTGTCATCTCCAGCAACCGCCTTGCCGCAAATGTGGACATGGAGACGTGGTCCTCCTGATTGGCCGAGGTGGGGAGGCTGTCGACGGAGGCGGGGTGGGCAAGACTCTTGTTTTCGCTGGCGAGTGCCGCGGCGGTGACCTGCGCTATCATGAAGCCGGAATTGAGCCCCCCCTTCTCCACCAGGAACGGTGGAAGCTTGCTCAGGTTCGCGTCGATGAGGAGCGCGATGCGACGCTCCGACAGCGCGCCAACCTCGGCAATGGCGAGGGCCAGGTTGTCGGCGGCCAGCGCCACAGGCTCGGCGTGAAAATTTCCCCCGGAAATCACGTCCTGGGAGTCGGCAAAAACGAGGGGATTGTCGGAGACCGCATTCGCCTCTATCAGAAGGATCCTGGCCACGTGCCTGATCTGGTCGAGGCATGCCCCCATGACCTGTGGCTGGCAGCGCAGGGAGTAAGGATCCTGGACCGCGCCGCACCCCTCGTGCGAGGCCTCTATTTCGCTATGGGCCAGCAGGTGGCGGTAGGCAGCGGCGACGTCGATCTGGCCGCGATGGCCGCGCACCTCATGAATGGGAGCCTCGAACGGTCGTCTGCTGGCAAGGGCGGCCTCGACGCAGAGACTCCCCGCAACGAGCGCCGCGCAGAAGAGATCTTCGGTGGCAAAGAGCGCTTCCAGCGCAAAAGCGGTGGAGGCCTGGGTACCGTTGAGAAGCGCCAGCCCTTCCTTCGGCGCGAGGGTGACCGGCTCGAGCCCAGCAATCTCCAGCCCGCGCCGCCCCGAAAGGCGTTCTCCACGATGCAGCACCTCCCCCTCACCCAGGAGGACCGTGCTCATGTGGGCCAGAGGGGCAAGGTCTCCGGAGGCCCCGACGGACCCTTTCTGAGGGATGCATGGGTACACCTCCGCCTCCAGCAGGCGCGCCAACGCCTCCACAACCTGGAGACGGATCCCGGAGTAGCCGCGGGCGAGGCTGTTTATCTTCAGTACCATCAGGAGGCGGACGGTCGATTCCGCCATGAGCGCCCCCGTCCCGGCTGCATGGGAGAGGACGATGGCGCGCTGCAGGTTTTCCAGCTCTTCGAGAGGGATGCGCGTCCGTGCCAGGAGCCCGAACCCCGTATTGACCCCGTAGATGGCGCACCCTTCCTCGATCATGCTCCGCACCGTCTGGACCGAGCGCTCGACTGCCGCGACGCACCCGGGATCGAGGTCGACCCGAACCGCCTCGTCCCTGACCTGGCGCAGTTCCTTGAGGGTGAGGTTCCCCGGGTGGAGTTTGAGGGTGAACATGATCCCTCCTCAGGCCTCGCATGACAATACAGCCGGAATTCGGCCGGTTACTGTGGTGCCTGCCCCGCCCCGCCTTTATAACATCGGCAGGTCGAGACCATTCTCCCTCGCGCACTCAATCGCCTGCTCATACCCGGCGTCTGCATGCCGCATGACGCCGGTGCCGGGATCGTTCCGGAGTACCCGCGCCAGACGCCGGGCCGCACCTTCGGTGCCGTCCGCAACGATGACGAGTCCTGCATGCTGGCTGAAACCGATGCCGACTCCGCCGCCGTGGTGGAAACTGACCCAGGTCGCGCCGCTTGCGGTGTTGAGAAGGGCGTTCAGGATGGGCCAGTCCGAAACAGCATCGGAGCCGTCCGCCATCCCTTCAGTCTCCCTGTTCGGGCTGGCGACGGAGCCGGAGTCGAGGTGATCCCTCCCGATGACGATCGGCCCCTTCAGCTCCCCCTGCGCCACCATTTCGTTGAATGCGATCCCGAGCCGTGCCCGGTCCTTCAGCCCTACCCAGCAGATGCGCGCGGGGAGCCCCTGGAACTTGATGCGCCTGCGGGCGAGATCGAGCCAGTTGTGCAGCAACCGGTTCTCCGGAAGGAGCTCCTTTACCTTCTCGTCGGTGCGATAGATATCCTCCGGATCACCGGACACCGCCACCCAGCGGAAGGGGCCGATCCCCTGGCAAAATAGCGGCCGGATGTAGGCGGGGACGAACCCGGGGAAGTCGAAGGCATCCTCGACACCCTCTTCGAGAGCGATCTGCCGGATGTTGTTCCCGTAATCGAAGGTCTGTGCCCCTCCCCTTTGCAGCGCGAGCATGGCGCGAACATGGGTCGCAATGGATGATCTCGCAGCCTTCTCCACCGCCGCAGGATCGTCCCGTCGCATCACTCGCGCCTTTTCCAGCGACCACCCCGCCGGCAGATACCCGTTCAAGGGGTCGTGCGCGCTCGTCTGGTCGGTGACCATATCGGGGAGGACGCCGCGCCTCGCCATCTCCGGAAGTATCTCCGCGCAGTTCCCGAGGAGACCTACGGAGAGCGCTTCGCCGTCGCGCCGCGCCCTGTCGATCATCTCCAGCGCCTCTTCCAGATCGGTGACCTTCCGGTCGAGGTACCCCGTCGCAAGCCGCTTGTCGATCCGCTTCTCGTCGCACTCAACGGCAAGAAGAGAGTATCCCGCCATCGTTGCCGCCAGCGGCTGCGCCCCTCCCATCCCCCCGAGCCCGCCGGTGAGGACCCAGCGCCCCCTCGCCTCTCCTCCGAAATGCTTTTGCGCGGCAGCAGCAAAGGTCTCGTACGTCCCCTGCACGATCCCCTGCGACCCGATGTACACCCAGGAGCCGGCCGTCATCTGCCCGAACATCATGAGCCCCTTCCGGTCCAGCTCGTTGAAGTGCTCCCAGGTCGCCCAGCGAGGGACGAGGTTGGAGTTGGCGATGAGGACGCGCGGCGCGTCGGGGTGCGTCTTGAAAACACCAACCGGCTTTCCGGACTGCACCAGGAGGGTCTCGTCATCCTCGAGCCGGCGCAGCACCTCCACGATGCGGTCGTAGCACTCCCAGTTGCGCGCGGCCCGCCCGATACCGCCGTAGACCACCAGCTCTTCCGGGCGCTCGGCCACCTCCGGGTCGAGGTTATTCATGAGCATGCGCAGGCACGACTCGGTAAGCCAGCTTCTGGCACTCCTCTCACCCCCTCTGGGGGCCCTGATGTGGCGGGGGGGATCGAGCCGCTCCTTCATGGGATCTCTCCTTCCGTATCGGGTACGCTCTCTCCCGGCGAAGTGACGAAAGAGCGCGCCACCAGATAACAGAGCCTCGCCGCGACCTTTGCGGTGCGACCGTCGCCGTCAAATTCGGGGTTCATCTCCGCTATCTCCGCGACCGCGACCTTCCCCCCATCTTCACCTATAACCTGCAGGAGGTGTTCTACGACTTCCAGCGCTACGCCGCGCGGCGCAGGTGCGCTGACGCCGGGAGCCACGGAGGCCGGGAGGATGTCGAGATCGATGCTCAGGTGAATGAAGTCGCACCGGGCGAGGAAGTGCCGCACACGCCGCTCCGCTGCCGCCATGTTCCACGCCGCCAGCTCTTCGTCGAGGAGCCACTCCGCGCCGAGTGATCCTGCCCGGCGGAAAAGCGCG